>JBIOXB010000070.1:0-43337 GCA_044869275.1 bacterium | reverse complement strand
TTGGTGCAACCGGTGGATCTCGATGGCGTCACCGCAAAGGGGGAAACGATCATTGCCTTGGATAAGGCCGATGCCGGCCCGAACGATTTGGTTCTGGTGAATCGTGAAGGCGGCGCTGCCCGCATGTTGTTGGGCAATCCCAAGATTCCCGTGCATTCGGTGATCGTGGGCGTGATCGATAATATGGATGTCGCCGCGTCTACATAACGCGCCATTCCTCGCGGAGGAGAGAGACACGCAACATGAGCTTGACTTCACGGATAGATCGCATGATTGCCGAAGAAGCCGGACGGAAGCACGCGCCGCATTGCAATTGGTGCTGGGTGTGCCCGGAATGCAAATCCGATTTCGTATCGCGCATCGTGGATTCCGGCGCGTGCCGCGTGAGTGCGCAGCCCGGCATCGGCCCGCTGCAAGACAACGTCGCGCGCTTCATCGATCACACCCTGCTCAAGCCCGAGGGTACGCGCGCGCAGGTTGAAAAACTGTGCAAGGAGGCGGCGGAATATCATTTTGCCAGCGTGTGCGTGAACCCGACCTGGGTCTCTTTGTGCGCGCATTTGCTGCGCGGCACTGGGGTATTGGTGTGCACCGTGGTGGGATTTCCGCTGGGCGCGAGTACCATGGAGGTAAAAGTCTTTGAGACGCGGCAATGCGTGCAGCAGGGCGCTTGCGAAATCGACATGGTGATCAATATCGGCCGCCTGAAATCGGGGGAATACGATTTCATCGCACAGGAGATCCACGAAATTGTCATCGCGGCGCAGCCCGCGCATGTCAAAGTGATTTTGGAGAATTGCTACCTCACCGACGAAGAAAAAATCAAAGCCTCGTTGCTGGCGCGCGAAGCGGGCGCGCATTTCGTGAAAACCTCCACCGGCTTTGGCCCCAGCGGTGCGAAGATCGAGGACGTTGCTCTCATGCGGCGCGTGGTGGGGGAGCAACTGGGCGTGAAGGCGGCCGGCGGCATCCGAGAATACGACCTGGCCGCCAGAATGATCGAAGCGGGCGCTACGCGGCTGGGGGCTTCGGCAAGCATTGCGATTGTCGAGCATAAGAAAGCAGCGTGATGACCATTGTCGAGCTGATCCAAAAAAAACGCGATGGCCAGGCCTTGCGGGATGAGGAAATGGCCTTCATCATCGACGGATATTTGAACGACGGTATTCCCGATTATCAAATGTCCGCACTGCTGATGGCAATTTATTTTCGCGGAATGGACGAGCGCGAGACCGTCACGCTCACGCGTTTGATGCGTGATTCGGGCGTGGTGCTGGATTTTTCGCATCTCGGCGCTCCGAAAGTCGATAAGCACAGCACCGGCGGCGTGGGTGATAAAGTCTCCCTCATTCTCGCGCCCTTGCTCGCGGCCGCCGGCATTTATGTGCCGATGATCTCCGGCCGTGGTTTGGGACACACGGGCGGCACGCTCGACAAGCTCGAAGCTATTCCTGGTTTTCGCACGCAGATTTCATTGGATGAATTTCGCCGGCTCACCGCACAAATCGGCGCGTGCCTGATTGGGCAAACCGCGGAGATTTGCCCGGCTGATCGGCGCCTTTATGCTCTGCGCGATGTGACGGGAACCGTTCCCGCCATCCCCTTGATTTGCGCGAGCATCTTGAGCAAAAAACTCGCCGAAGGCCTGGACGCATTGGTGCTCGACGTTAAAGCGGGAGGGGGTGCGATTTTCGGAGACGTTGCTCATGCCGAAGCCTTGGCACGGCGTTTGATCGAAACCGCGCGCCATTTCAACTTGAAAACGACTGCGGTGCTGACGAACATGTCGCAACCCTTGGGCAACACGATCGGAAATTGGCTGGAAGTTTTGGAGGCGATCGAGGTTCTGCACGGCCGCGGCCCGCAAGAGGTGGAACAAGTGACGTTGGCTTTGGGAGCGGCCATGCTGCAAGCCGCGGGCAGAATCAGCCATGTCCGCGCCGGAATGCAGGAATTATCGCTCTTGTTGAAAAACGGCGCGGCTTGGGAGAAATTTCTGGCGATCGTAAGAGCTCAAAACGGCAATACCGCCGTTCTCGAACGGCCCGAGAAATATCCTGCGCCGGAGTATATTGAAAGAGTGTTTGCTGACCGGGCCGGTTTTGTTGCCCAAATGGACGCGCGCCGACTCGGCCAAATCTCCATGCGACTGGGCGCGGGCCGTGCCCATCTCAAACAATCAATTGATCCGCTGGCAGGCATGACCTTGCACAAAAAAGTCGGCGATCGTATCGCCGCAGGTGAACCCCTCGCCACGCTGCAAAGCTCGACCGTCCCGCTCTCCCCCGATTGGATGCAAGCGGCTCATTCCTGCTATCAAATCACCCCTGTATCTCCACCAATACCGGCCGTTTTGATCGCCCGCATGGACGAAACCGGCAAATACGGCTGGGAATAGTGCTTCCCTCCTGCATCAATCTCAGATTTTTGGCATTAATATACGAAGATTTTCTTGTTTGCTTTTTGCGGAGACTTCCCTACATTTATTTGGGATCAGAGGGTGAATGTTTTGGGGAAGCTCCCAGAATCCTTCATCAACCTAATGCAAGGAGAGGGCCATGATCACCACTGACCGCACGACCGTTGTTAAAAAAAGCGTAAAGCATAACGGCAAAACCCACCTGCCGCCTTCGGAAAAGCGCGCTTTGAGTTCACAAGACTATGTTGATTTGGAAGAAGTGTACGGCGCCCACATTTATCACCCGCTCGATATCGTGGTCACGCGCGCCGAAGGCATTTGGATTTACGACGTCGAAGGCAAGAAATACCTCGATTTTTTGAGCGCGTATTCCGCCGTGAGCCAGGGCCATTGCCATCCGCGCATCTACAAAGCGTTGGTCGAGCAAGCCCAGCGCGCCACGCTCACCTCGCGCGCATTTCGCAACGATCAAACTGGACTTTTTTACAAAGAGCTGGTCGAGTTGTGCGGCATGGAAATGGTGCTGCCCATGAACACCGGCGCAGAGGCCGTGGAGACCGCCATCAAAACCGCGCGCAAGTGGGGCTATGTCAAAAAGGGCATTCCGCATGACCGTGCCGAAATCATCGTGTGCTATGGCAATTTTCACGGCCGTACCACCACGGTGATTTCCGCTTCCACTGAGCCGCAGTATCGCGAACACTTTGGCCCGTTGACGCCGGGCTTCGTGTTCATCCCGTATGGTGAAATCGAGGCGCTGTCAAACGCGATCACGCCCAATACCGCGGCGTTTCTGGTCGAGCCGAGTCAGGGCGAAGGCGGAATTCTCATGCCGCCGCCCGGCTATTTTACGCAAGTGAGCAAGCTTTGCCGTGAGCGCAAGGTCTTGTTGATGATGGACGAAATTCAAACCGGCCTGGGACGCACCGGCAAGTTGTTCGCCTACCAGCATGAACCCGAGGTCAATCCCGACGTTTTGATTTTGGGAAAAGCCTTGTCGGGCGGTTTTTATCCGGTTTCCGCCGTTGTTTCCACCCGTGAGATTCTCGGGCTTTTCCGGCCCGGCGATCACGGCAGCACGTTTGGCGCCAACGCGCTGGCTTGCGCCGTGGCGCGTGAAGCCTTGAAGGTTCTGACCGAGGAAAAGCTGGTGGAAAGGTCCGCGGAATTGGGCCAGCATTTCATGGATCGCCTGAACACGATCAAAAGCAAACACGTGAAGACCATTCGCGGCCGCGGCTTGTTCATCGGCGTGGAATTGCATCCCGAGGCCGGAGGCGCCCGGCGATTCTGCGAAGCGCTGCGCCACGAAGGCATGCTCTGCAAAGAAACGCATCAGCACGTGATTCGCTTCGCCCCGCCGCTGGTAATCACGCGGCCGGATTTGGATTGGGCTTTCGAACGCGTGAAAAAAGTTTTGGAGACGATGGATTGAATCGTCCGCGCGCAGACTTGCGCTTCAAATAACTTCACTCCTGCTCGTCCTTTTGACCTTGCTCCCCTTGCACAAGGGGAGCAAGCGTAGGAACGAGAGTGAACGCCTGGATAGAATGACCTCGCACCAGTTCGATGAGCTTCCTCGATGCGGCAACAAAGCTGGGGCAATCTCTTTTGGAGATTGCCCCTTATTTTTAGCGGAAAGAATTCCGGCCTGGCCGGAATGACAGTGCTGGTTTTGACGGCTACGAGCTTGGCCACCATCCGGAGAAAAGGAATGTTGAAACGAGCCTTCAACTTTGCGTGCAGCGCGATCTTTTGGTTTTGCGGCTGCAATTCACAACCCACCATTGCCTTACTCACCGATTATGGCTGGGACGATCCCTACGCCAGCACCATGCAAGGCGTGATCGTTTCCATGAACCCCGGCGCGCGGGTGCTCAGCCTGAGCCACGCCGTGCCCAATTACGACATTCGCGAAGCGAGCTATTTGCTGGCGGCAGCCGCGCGTGAATTTCCCAAAGGCACAATTTTCGTGGCGATTGTGGATCCCGAATCGGGTAGCTCGCGCAGGCCCATCATCGTTGAAACCCTCGATCAAAAGTATTTTGTCGGCCCGGACAACGGCATTTTCACCGACGTGATGAACTCGCTCGGCTTCAAGCGGGCGGTGGAGATCAACAATGTTTTGTGGTTCCGGCGCGGCGCCGTCTCCAATACGTTTTATGGCCGCGACGTATTCGCGCCTGCCGCAGCGCATCTCTCCAAAGGCAAGAATATGAGCGAAGCCGGGCCGCTCGTGCCAAGCCCGGTGCAGCTGGAACGCATTCCTGCGGCATTCAAAAACAACACAATTACGGGCGAAGTTTTGCATTGCGATCATTACGGCAATCTGGTCACCAATATTCCGGCAACCGTTCTGGTGCAATCGGGATGGCGCACAGGCATGGCGCTCGAATTCGTCGTCAAGGATCGTGTCGCCAACGCCAAGTTTGCCGATCGCTATGGCGCCGTGGGCAGGGGAGAGTTTGTGCTTTTGTTAAACGGACAGGGCCTGTTGGAGCTCGCGCGCTTCGTCGCCAGTGCCGGAGATAGTCTGAAGGCGAGTGCGGGCGACAATGTGCTGGTGCGGCTGGCCGGCTCGGCCGCGCCCTCGCCTACCTTGCCGGCGACAGCAGATGTCTCGGCGCCGATTTCTGAACGCGCGCGCTAATCAAATTGATCGCAAAGCAACAATAAAGCAATTCTATTCCTTGAGAGTGAATCGAGAGAGAAGCATATCTTGCATCGATTGGTAGACAATATGTCTTTCGAGAGTTGCGTAGTCATATATAAAGATCAGGATAGTGATCGGCATGGCATTCGTATTTTCCCATTGACAAATTGCCTCTAAAATGCCTTCTAAAGATTCCTTGGCAGGAAGAGCAGCAGCTCCGGTACCCATCAATGGCACCCATAAAGCTCCAACTGCCAAAGCAGATGCTTTCTCCAACGCTGCGATCATCGAATCGTGCACGGACCGTTTCGACACGGAATACGTGGCATCGTGTTTCACCTCGATTGCAGCTACGTGAAATATGTAGTGTACGGGCAGGTTACCGGCGGAGGTAACTGCCAATGAACATTGTGGAATGGGTGAAAATTTCGCAAGTTCATTCAGAATGAATTGCCGGCCAGCTTTATTCAACAAGCCCTCAGCAACACCACCTCCTGCAGTAATGAAAGTGTCATCTGGGCTGATGATCGCACGGCGGCGCGATTGGAATTCCTGGGCACCCATGAAAGTTCGGCTGGTTATGTCTCCATACAATAATTGAATTTCAACCGGACTTGTTTTGCTATGCGCGCTGTATACTCGTGTGGGTGGTTTGCGATCGTCATCGGATTCCTTTGGATACGTGCGCTTGAGCTCTAGCCTTGAAAGGTGATTGTTTATTGCTTCTTCGAGCAAACCGGCCTCTGTGAACTCATGCCTGAGTCGCATTTCTCGATCGAGATACAGCTCAGCCAAACCTTTCAGTTTTTTATTTCCGGTAGCTTTAATAAGCTCGTACATAAAATTTCCGGCGCCCCATACTGGGAAGAAGCAAAACAGGCGCTCCTTTTGTCTTGTGCGTTCGATCATTTTACGAATATCTCTGCTGATTTCGCTCTGTTCAAGTCTTTCCTGAACGAGATGCTCAATATCACCCGCTGTTAATCCTTTGGGCCTAGACGGGCCCATATAGACTCCCCAGAGCAGTCCATATCTCAATATCTTGTCCTCCATAACTGCTTTCTTACTAAGATGATCAAATAGCGTATGAATGCTTTTCTCATATCCTGCAGTACCGATCACAACTAAGCCAGCGAACTCCAAGAGGCTTGCTGCTGCACTTTGCAGTCTGTCGCTAATACTGACAGTCTCATCACTGGTATTTAGAATGTTGTGTGTATCGTAGTCTCCATGCAGTTTAACAACATAATGCCGGTCTTCTACATTTGCCCAAAACTGAACCTCTTCATCGGTTCTTATTGGTTGACACTCTGAATCGATTTGTTGTATGAACGCGCTTTCAATGAGCTTGTCGAAGTTGGTGGTGAGACAAGTGCTTTTAAAATAGCGGTATTTTATCAGGAGCGCGAGCGCATGATGGCAAAACGACGGTGTTATGCCCCGCAGAATGCTTCTGAAATATTCGACGCGCATGGAGCGATCGGGGTAACCCTCTCTGATGCAGGATACATACCGCAGGCTGGGATCATTCCAATTCAGTCTTTTCTTCAAACCCTGGATTTGATCGTCTTCGTTTGAGAATTGACTCGCCTTTAGCAGCTCATCCCAAATTTCTTTACAAATCTGCTCCGTTGTCTTTACCCCAGCTTCAGCAGAGGCACCCGCCCCTAAATAGCAGGCAAAACGCGCATGGCGATCTTGCCCCGGCACATTCAATCCTATGAGTATATAGCGGATTGCATCCCTATCGCTTATGATCGACATGCTGGAGCTCTCCTTACTTTCCAGGCTTTCCAATGAGTGGCTATACACAAGTTTTATTTATGGCGTAATATACTACACTTCACGCTGCACCCGGCTGTATAACGCGCGCAGCGCCACAATGGTTTTAGCATCCTCAAAAAAGCCCTCATCAAGAAGCTGGTATGCCAGCGGGACGGGAATGCGCACGAGGCGAATGTCCTCGGCCTCGCTGCTATTGCCTCCGCCTTTGCCTGTTCGAGAGCCGAGTTTTCCCCAAAAAACGAAGACGCGTTCCGAGGAGCCGCCGGGTGAAACATAAAACTCTGTGAGCTTTTCGATTTTCTCCACTTCATAGCCGGTTTCTTCCCGTGCTTCACGTAACGCGGTTGCACGCGGCGTCTCACCCTCATCCACGATGCCGGCAATCACCTCGATGAGCCACCCGCTTTCCCGATTGTAGTCATAAGCGGGGTAGCGAAATTGCTCCACAAAAACGAACTCGTGCTCGGCTTCGTCGAAAAGTAAAATCGCGGACGATTGCCCGCGCACCAAATTCAATCTCTGTATTTCCGGGCTCAGTGGCCCGTTATATTTTTCGAATTGCAGTGTGGCCTTGTGCACGGTGAAAAAGTCCTGCAAAATCGTCTCTTCCTTTTTTATAAGGACTCGTGTCGGGCGTTGCGCAAGTATCTCTGCGCGCAGGGCATGGGAGGTGCGCTGCGTTATGCGCACGGGTTGTTCTTTCAAAAAAATGGAATAGGCGGAGGTGAGCAAGAAAAAACTTAGTATGAAAAAAAATATGGGAACGCCGAATGTTGCCCGCCAGTCGTGCGCGCTCGACAACAACACGCTCACCACGCCAATTGTAACGGAGGCCAAAAAGCTGATCAATACGACTTCGAGATGAAAGAGATTGCCTTTCCTGGCAGCGCGCGGTATCGTGGCGGTTTTCCAGAAGAACGGGCTGGTCTCTTCATCGTCAACGCCGGTGTTGATCAGAAAAAACTCCTTGATGCGATTCATTGCTGCGCAACTTTCACACCATGCCTGCCGCAAGCGCACGATCTTCAACAAATAGATCCACGCCACAAAACAAAAAATCAAACACAGCGCGATGGTGATGTGCTTTTTGTACGGCGAGTATTGCATGCCCTCCTGGCTGTAAATCCCGCCGATAGCGGCAATCATTACGCCGGCAGTCAGCAAAAAATAGTTGATCAGTGTGTGCCGATCGTCCATGGCTTGCGCCATGGTTTCTTGGATGTATTGATATTCCTGCAGCGCGATGTTCTGCAAATGCGTAAAAGTTTCCGGATCCAGTTTTCTCAGCTGCAATGATGCCGGCGGGGCAGTAGGCTTGCCGAACCGCCATTGGGAAAAAAAGATGAGCGCGTAGTACAGCACGAAAAAGTCGATGAGCAAATGTTGTTTGTGCCAGGGTGCGATCAACACAAAAAAGATCCCGGCGGCAGCAATTAACCCCGGCGCCATGAACTTGAAATAAACCCGGTCAAAAGCCTGCCACGACATACTCATCGATTTCTCCCATCCACGCGCGACGCAGCGATCTCCAGCTCACCATTCGGGCCGATCAGAGTAAAATCCTCGTACAAATTCACCGTCGGGCACACGTGGCGCGGCGCGATCAAGACGTAATCGCCGACGGCGAACTTTTCGCCGGGCGGATGCTGCAGCACCGTGTGCTCTTCACTGAACGAAACGACCGTCATCTCCGGCCGGCTGAAAAGCTGCACCGGACCTTGTTCGGCGGCCCAGCGTTTGTGCCCGAGATTCAGGGTGAGGCGATGAGGGGCACCCACGTCCATCACCTGCGCCAAAATCACCGCGGCGATTTCAAATTCGCCTGGCGACAAAGCCTCATAACCGGAATCCCACAGAATCCACGTGCCGGGTGAAACTTGCGCCAAAGTCTCGGCCGGAAGTTCGCGCAGTAAAAATTCCAAATCGAAACGGTACGCGGGCGAGCCGGCGGCCACGAGACGCGGCACCGGGACTTTTCGGGCATACAATCGCCTCGCCACTTCCAGCAATCTCGCCATCGACTTCTGCGCTTCTTCCCGGCGCTCGTGTTCCTGCGCGAAATGATTGTGGCCATCATAGCCGTGCAATCCGCCAAACGAAAAACTTGGGTTTTGAGAGATCGCCTCAAAGAGTGGCAAAGCCTGTTCCGGCGCCATGCCCGTACGGTGCATACCCACATCGAGGTCCAGCAAATAATGCCAGCAGATTTTTTCGGCGCGCGCGACCTCCGCTAAAATCTCGAAATGCGCCCAACTCCCGATCTGTACCTCAAAATTCGTTTCCGGATGTTCTTTGAGATGGCGCGCAAGCACCTTCGCCTCATGAGCGAGCAGGGGATAAGCGACAAAAATGTTCTTCGCACCCGCAGAAATTGCAATTTCCACTTCCCGCATCGTGACTTTGACATGGGTCACACCGCTTTGCACCATCCAACGCGTGAGCAAGGAGGATTTGTTGGTCTTCACATGGGGGCAGAGATGGCGAAATCCGCTGCCGGGCGCGATTTTTTCAAGATAGCTTTTCATCTTTTGCATGTTGTGCTCGACCCGATCACGGAAAATCAGCAGTCGCGGGGTGTGAATGCGTACAGGGTTATCGATCTGATAGGGCGCTTGGCCGGAAAGTTTTAAAGTCAGCATGGGCTCGCATCCATTAAGAGTGGCGCGTTCGATTTGAAGGAAACCAGTCATTCCAATTGAAAAATGAACGAGAGAAAGATAACAATCTCGCAACCGATTGCAAGAACCAGTTTGAGCCGCACGTCTCTTTTTCAATTTTGTAAGTGGCTTTCATTTTTTGCGGAGCCAGGCTGACATTTTCGAGATCGTCCATTTCCCTCCGGCCTAGCGCAAGGTTGCGGTGTATAAAAAGTGCGACAATGTTCCGTTTTTGCCGACCTCACCGGGGACGGTCAAATGGCGGGAGATGGTATTGTTCTTGCCAGTCACAAATCAATGCGACTGAAATTTAGTCTACGGCGCGTGCCGCCGAATTCTGTGCGCTCTGACGGAACGAGGCCGCCACCATGCGGAATGGGACGGCCGGGATGATGGTGGTGGTTTGCTGCCGGGCGGAATTTATGTCGTGTCCGTGGAAGCAGCGGGCGAAAGCGGCAACCTCTATCGCGCTTCCAGGCAGGCTTTCTGGGAGCAATAAGTTTCCATCCCAGCGTGAAGGGACTTTGGGCTGGAGCTAGTGGCTTTGCCTAGACGTGCACTTTCCGAAATCCCACTTGCATTGTGTCGAATAAATTTGTAAGGTACATCATTCCTATTCTCGGACCTCACTCGGCATGAGGCGGCGTTGTGAATCGCGTTATGCTCGCGCAAATTCTTGTGACCAGCATCGGCCTGTATCTGGCGTTGGGCCTGGTCTTCGCCATTGCTTTCGTGATTCGAGGCGCGCGCAAAATCGATCCCGCTGCCGCGCAGGGCACGCTGGGTTTCCGACTCATCATCATGCCCGGCGCGGTTTTGCTTTGGCCTTGGCTGGCGAAGCGTTGGCGGCACGGCGGCCCGGCCTCTGAGGAGCGCAACGCGCATCGCCTCGCGGCGCTGCGTGTGGACGTCAAAAAATAACTCCCTGGTCATAAAACCGTGCGCCGTGCCCAGGCTCATCGTCCTTTTCTCCATTCGCATCAGCAATCACAATGATCCTCAGCGTCATGGCGGCGATCGTTTTGGTTGCTTTTTAATTTGAGCATGATCCACAGCCTTCGCAAAAAGCATCGGGCGATTTTCAGCGTTTTAAGCGCGGCCTTGCCCCTGGCATTCGTTGCAGCGATCGCATTCCGTGCAGAACGGAGGCCCGCGGAAAATGCGCGGTCACTTCCGCAAAATCCGAGTGCGGCATTGCAGCAATGCATTTTTGAAAAGGAAGACTTGTGGGCCGATCAAAAAATCGTGACACGAATATATGCCCATGCTGCGCAGCCGGCAGAATTAGCCGTTGAGCTGCATCCTGCCGTTGCCTTGGCGCACCCGGAGATTCTGGTTTATTGGAATGAAAAGGATGACGCCAATTTGAAGGATGCTTTCCTTCTCGGCACGCTGGCCGGCACGCAACCGCGGCGCTGGCTTTTGCCGCAAAATGCTCTGCAGCATGATGGCTATCTCGTGTTGTTCAGCCTCGCCCACCAAAGCTTCATCGCGCAAGCTCACCTCCCCACGCCTCAAATTCTGCAAAAGGGAGGAAGGCCATGAGTGTTGGCTATCGCGCGATCGGATGGAACCGGCAGAAGCGCATCTACGACGCGCTGTTGTTTTCCGGCGTGCTGCTGTATCTCGGCATTTTCGTCGTTGTTGGAATTTTGGCGCATCCCACGGCGACGCTCGAAACCCTGCTGATTCGCGGCCTGGGTACGGCGGCATTGGTTCTGTTGCACGTCATTTTGATCATCGGACCGCTCTGCCGCCTCGACGCGCGTTTCCTGCCGTTGCTGTACAACCGCCGGCACATGGGCGTGACCATGTTCATACTGGCCGCGGCGCACGGCGGCTTTAGCATTTTTCAGTATCATGCGTTAAGCAACCTCAACCCTTTCGTCAGCGTGCTGGCGAGCAATACGAATTTTGGCAGTCTGCCTGATTTCCCGTTTGAAATTCTCGGAATTTTTGCTTTGTTGATTTTGTTTCTCATGGCAGCCACCAGCCACGATTTTTGGCTGGCGCATCTCACCGCGCCGGTGTGGAAGTCTTTACATATGATGGTTTATGCGGCCTATGCGGCGTTGATTATGCACGTGGCGTTAGGCTGGCTGCAATCCGAGAGCAGTCCGCTGCTGGTGGGTTTGGTCGCAGCGGGAACGATCGTCGTGCTGGGCCTGCATCTCACCGCGGCTTATAAAGAAAGAAAACTCGACGCACAAGCTCTGGCGGCGCACGCCGAGGGCTTCGTCGCGGTTTGTGCCGTGGAGGATATTCCCGAAAAGCGCGCGTGCATATTTACCTTGGCGGGCGAGCGCGTCGCGGTATTTAAATTCGACGGCAAGATTTCGGCAGTGTCGAATGTGTGCCAGCATCAAAACGGCCCGCTGGGCGAGGGCAAAATTGTTGAGGGCTGTATTACCTGCCCGTGGCACGGTTATCAGTATTTGCCGGACACCGGCGCTTCGCCGCCGCCGTTTGCAGAAAAGATTCCGACTTTCAACGTGAAAGTCGAAAGCGGAAAAGTCTATGTGCATTCCCGTCCCAATTTGCCGGGCACGCGTGTTGAGCCGGCCCGTGTGCGATGAGCTTACGAATACGTCGGCAGGAGATTGTCATGCCACAACAGAATGACGAATTCTACATCGGATATTTACCGCAGGCGCCGGCGCAAATCACCACACGCGTGCGCAAATTTGTTTTAGCTGCGTTCGGTGTTGCCGCTTTGGCCGCTTTCGCGTTGGTCAGTGCCCAAAAGCCGTTTGCCGCGAGTTTTTTTGAGTTTTTACAGCCACGTGAATTCAGCGGCCTGCTCATCTCCAAGCCTCATCCCACGCTGAAGGTGTTGCGCCCGGGCAAACATGGCCACCTGCCCGCTTATTCGCGCTATTATCTCGTGGGCCAGGGCAAATTCGGCGTGGCGGCAGAAGCAGCCGAATGGGACAGCCAGTTCGTGCAGCTGCGCGGCAAGCTGATTTATCGCGATGATCAAACCATGATCGAAGTTGAGCCGCGCTCCCTGTCGCTGCAAACGCTGGCGGTGGAGCCTCCGGCGCACGCGACGCAGACGGCCACGCTGGGTAATTTTACTCTGCGCGGCGAGATCGTTGACAGCAAATGCTTTTTCGGGGTGATGAATCCCGGAGATTTGAAGACCCACAAGAGCTGCGCGGTGCGCTGCATTGCCGGCGGCAGTCCGCCGGTCTTTATCGTGCGCCAAGCGCATGAGGAGGTGTTATATCTCATGTTGCTTTCCCCCGAAGGTCATAGCACCAATCAAAAGATCCTGGATTATGTTGCGCGGCCGCTGGAGATTTCCGGCCAGGTTTGGCAATATGACAATCTTCTGACGTTGCGCGCCGATCCGGCCATGTTTCGTGCCTTGGATTGAATCCTTTGAACGCCTGGTTGCGCCGAGAAGCAAAGGCTGCCAACATGCCTCCCGATTCAACTGCACTAAACTATCCCCGTTTCCGGGAGTTTTTGCCGGAGACGGAAATCGTTGCAGGTCAATTCCATCTGCGCTTTGCGCGCACCGCTGCCGAACTGGACGCCATTCTCAAATTGCGCTTCGCGGTTTTTAATTTGGAATTACACGAGGGGCTGGAGACCTCATATGCGACCGGCCGTGACGAAGATGAGTTTGACGCCAGGTGCCATCACCTGCTGGTCACCAACCTGAGCACCAGCGAAGCCGTGGGCACGTATCGCATGCAGACTTTCGAGATGGCCGGCGCGGTGGAGGGCTTTTATTCTCACAGTGAGTTCGACCTTGCCCAGCTGCCGCCGGAGATGATCGCGCAATCCGTCGAGCTCGGGCGTGCCTGTGTGGCGCAGAAATATCGCAGCAAGCAGGTGTTGAATCTCTTGTGGCGCGGTTTGGCGCAATATCTCACGTACAACCACAAACGCTACCTTTTTGGCTGCTGCTCATTGACCAGCCAGGAGGCCGGGGACGGAAAGAGGGTGATGGACTATTTATGCGCCCATCACTACCTTCATCCGCATTGGCACGTTCAGCCGCACGCCGCATATCGCTGTTATCCGGCGGGCTTTGCCGTGACGGACGAAAAACCTGTAGAATTGCCGCGCTTGATGCAGATTTATCTGATGATCGGCGCCAAGATTTGCGGCCCGCCGGCTTTGGATCGCCGTTTCAGAACCATTGATTACCTCGCGCTGTTCGACGTGCAGCATCTCGATCCGCGCAGCGCCAGATATTTCTTCCGTGAAGAGTGAGCCTTTGAGAACCCTACGCGCCGTTTTTCGCATCTGCGGGCTGAGTCTGTTCACGGCACTTGTCTATTCCATCTGGCAAATCGGAATTCTCTGCGCGCGGCTTCGGCGCAAAAGCAATCGCCACTGGTCTACGTGGATTTTTCGCAGATGGTCCGGCGGCATGGCCAAAATTTTCGGCATGCGCATCAGGGTGAGTGGCCAGCCGCCCCAACCGCCTTTTCTGCTGGTCACCAATCACTTGAGCTACCTCGACGTCATCTTGCTGGCCTCTCAGCTCGGCTGCACGTTCATCTCGCGGCACGACGTCAAGAGCTGGCCCATCATCGGCCATTTGACCACAATGATGGGAACGATTTACATCAACCGCGATGTGCGCAAAGACGTGGTGCGCGTCGGAAATCTGATTGCCACGGCCCTGGCGCGCGGCGAAGGCATCGCGCTCTTCGCGGAAGGCACGAGCAGTTCGGGCACGCAGGTGAATCCCCTGAAGCCCTCGTTGCTGGAATTTGCCGTGCAAAGCCGGCAGCCAGTACATTATGCCAGCCTCGGCTATCGCACGGAACCCGGGGAAGTTCCGGCGCACCTCGCGGTGTGCTGGTGGGGTGACATGGGTTTTTCCACGCACGTATTCAATCTGCTCAAGGTGCCCCGCTTCGAGGCGGAAATCGTATTCGGCGAAGATACGGTGCTGGAGGAAGATCGCAAAAAATTGGCGCAAGAGCTGCATGCGCGCATTTCTCGTTTATTCACACCCGTGGTAAAAATGTCAGAACGATGATCAAGACTTCTTGGCTGCGATTCAGAGAAAACCTTGCCGCATGATTGAAAAATCGGCATCGCCACCGCGTAAACCCGGATTTCTGCGCAGGTATGCCTGGCTTTTTTACGGCGGCCTGTTATTATTGTCCCACCTTGTGCGCTGGTCTCATCGTGCGGTGGCTCATCCTCGCCCGGATCAGAATTCAATCACGGTGCAAGCCGTGCGCGGTCAGCAATTTCTTCCCGCAAAAATAACCCTCGCTTTTCGGGATCTGCGCGGACCCGAGGCTGGAGATCCTCCCGTCATTCTGCTGCTGCACGGAACTCCCATGGCCTCGGAAACATTCGACGATTTGGCGCCACTGCTGGCCAAACATGGGCGGGTCTTGGTGCCGGATCTGCCGGGGTTCCGCGGCTCAACTTTGGATATTCCGGATTATTCGATTCGCGCGCATGCGCACTATCTCGCGCAAATGTTGGAACAGTTGCAGATTGAGCGTGTGCACCTCGTGGGGTACAGTATGGGGGGCGGTGTGGCGATTCACCTGACCGAACTGGCCAGAGCGCGCGTGCAATCGCTCTCTCTGATATCGGCGATCGGCGTGCAAGAAATGGAATTATTCGGCGATTATCATCTCAACCACGCCGTGCATGGCGCGCAACTCGTGTTTTTGTGGCTGCTGCAGGAAGGCTTTCCGCATTTCGGCTACATGGATGATGCTTACTTGAATGTTTCTTATGCGCGAAATTTTTTTGATACCGACCAGCGCCCGTTGCGCGCGAAGTTGCAACAATATGAGGGTCCCACACTGATCATACACGGAAAAGATGATCCGCTCGTGCCATTGGCGGCCGCGCTCGAGCATCATCGCCTGCTGCCGCAAAGCAATCTGCAACTCTTTGCGGGCGGGCATGAGCTGGTTTTTACGCAAGCGGGATTGCTCGTGCCCACACTCGCTTCCTTCGTGCAACACGCGGAAAGGAGAGAGGCACTAACACTGGCACAAGCCGATGCCGCACGCCGGGCGCGAGCGCGCGAGCCTTTTGATCCGGCGACGATCCCGAAACCGCAAGGCATTGCACTGGCCGTTTTGCTGCTCATGCTGGCCGTGGCGACGTTCGTGAGTGAGGATCTCACCTGTATCGGCGCGGGGTTACTGGTGACGCGTGGTACGATGAACTTTTTCCCTGCGGCCATGGCCTGCTTGCTGGGCATTTTTTTTGGCGATGTGCTGCTCTATGCGCTGGGAAGATGGTTGGGAAGGCCTGCACTCACCCGGGCGCCATTGCGCTGGTTGGTCAACGCAGAGCAGTTGGCCAAAGCCAGAATCTGGTTTGATGAGCAGGGCGCGAAGACAGCGTTTCTGAGCCGCTTTCTTCCCGGCAGCCGATTGCCAACCTATGTTGCCGCCGGCTTGCTGGGGGCGAATTTCTGGAAATTCTCATTTTATCTGCTGGGTGCCGCGGCACTCTGGACGCCATTGCTGGTGCTGTTTGCGGCGTGGCTCGGCCAGCCCCTCACGAAATATCTTTCGCTCTATGGGCAGTACGCCTTGCCCGTTTTTCTCGCCAGCTTGATCATGATTTGGTTGTTGTTACGCCTCATCGTTCCGCTGTCTAGTTTCCGCGGGCGGCGTCTGTTGCTCTCTTGGTGGCGGCGCAAAACGCGTTGGGAGTTTTGGCCGATGTGGGCATTTTATCCGCCCGTCGTTTTGTATTGTGCTTATCTCGCGCTCAAGCACCGCTCACTGACTTTGTTCACGGCAGCGAATCCCGGCATGTTTGCCGGTGGTTTCATCGGCGAATCCAAGTTCGATATTCTGCAAGAGCTGTCCGATGCCAATGGTTACGTCGCGCGCTATGCCTTGGTGCGGGCGCGGCATTTCGATGAGCGCCTGCAGCAAGTGCAACGCTTCATGCAGCAGCACCAATTGTCTCTGCCTGTCGTGCTCAAGCCGGACGTCGGGCAGCGCGGCACCGGGGTGGCAATTGTCCGCGCGCAAAAGGATCTTGAAGAATATCTCCGGCACGCCGAGGGTGGCGTGATCGTGCAGGAATATGTTGCCGGCTATGAATTTGGGGTGTTTTATTATCGTTATCCCAATCGGGAAAAAGGGGAAATTTACGCCATTACGGACAAACGCTTCCCCACGGTGACGGGTGACGGCAAAAGCACGCTCGAAGAGTTGATTCTCAAAGATGATCGGGCCGTGTGCATGGCGCCCTTTTATCTGAATCAGCATCATGCTCGTCTGCAGGAAATCCTGCCGCCGGGCGAGCGCATGACCCTGGTCGAATTGGGCACCCATTGCCGCGGCGCGATGTTTTTGGACGGCGCGCCCATCAAGACGCCGGCGCTGGTGGAAGCGATTGATCGCGTCAGCAAAAAATTTCACGGCTTTTATTTTGGTCGCTACGATATTCGCACGCCTTCTCTGGAAGATTTCAAAAACGGCCAGAATTTCAAAATCGTGGAATTGAATGGCGTGACTTCGGAAGCCACCAACATTTACGATCCGCGCAACAGTTTGTCGCAAGCTTATGGCGTCTTGTTCCGACAATGGCACCATGCCTTTGAAATCGCGGCGCAGAATGTTGCCGCCGGCACTAGGCCGGTTTCTCTCAAAACGCTGCTAAAATCGCTGCTGAGCTACAAAACTACTGTGCAGTAATTTCCGCAGCTTTTTCCTGCTTGCTTCATAACCAGTGCTTGGTCGAGGCAATAATTGCGTATGCCTTCAATTTGATTCTGAGAGAATCTTAGCTTGACCAAGTTAAGTTGAGTGGCTCACCCACCTTTTATCATCCCGAACTTTCGAGATCTTTTTCAGCATAAGCACAGTGCCAAGTGCGGAAAAAGATCCCTCCGGGATAACATGAATCGGGGAGGTCAGCTAAGTTAACATTGTCAAGTTAGTAGAATCGAGTAAAGTGCCGGCGCGTGGGAATCCCGAAGCGTCGGGATTTCAGAATGACAGGATGGTGTAGAGTTTATTCCGTGTCTCTTGCCTTTTGCCTTTTGCTTTTTTCCTTTTGCTTCATGCTGTTTGCTTTTTCAACCAAAGGAGCCGCTTTTGCCGAGCCTGATCTGGGATGCCCTCATCATTGGCGGGTATTTCGTCGCCATCACCGGCCTGGGCTTGTACATGGGGCGGAAAGAAGAGAGCATGGAGGATTTCGCGCTGGGCGGCCGCAAAATTCCGTGGTGGGCAGTGCTCGCTTCGATCATCGCCGCGGAAACCAGCGCGGCCACTTTTCTCGGCGTCCCCGCGGAAGGCTATCGCTTGCAGAACGCCGTTTACGTGCAGTTGATGTTCGGCACGATTCTCGCGCGATTGATTATTGCTTTTCTGTTCATCAAACCTTACTATCAATATCGCGTTTATACTGTTTATGAATTTCTGCAAAAGCGTTTCGGTGCGGGCTCGCGGCTGGCCGGGGCCGTCATTTTTCTGGTGACGCGGGTGCTGGCCAGCGGCGTGCGGGTTTATATTGCCGCGGTGGTTTTGGTCGTGACCTGGAAATTTCTTACCGGCGCTTCACCAACGTTGGCGCAATACGCCCTCGCGATCACGATCATGACGCTGGTGACCGCGGTCTACACCATGCTGGGCGGCATCAAAGCCGTGATTTGGACGGATTTGATTCAGGCCGGCATCATGTTCGGCGGCGCGCTGGCCTCGTTGTTCGCGATCGTGCACCTGACGCCGGGCGGCTGGGAAGGCATCAAGCTCGGCACGCACAATTTTGCCAACTTCAAAGTTTTTGATACCGGCCTGCGCGGCGAAGCCACGCTTTATGACGCGGTGCTCGGCATCTTTCGCCAGGAATACACCATCTGGGCCGCGTTCACGGGCTACGTGTTTTTGACCATGGCCACGCACGGCACGGATCAGGACATGGTGCAGCGCATGCTCACCGCTACGGACTACAAGCGTAGCCGGTTTTCGCTGGTGCTGTCGGGCATTGCGGATGTGCCCATTGCGCTGGCATTTGTGACCATCGGTATTTTTTTATATGCTTACTTCCGCCTCGTTCCCGATGCCCATTTGCCCGCGGCGCACAATGAGATTTTTGCATATTTTATCGTGACCAAGATGCCGGTGGGCTTGCGCGGGCTGATCATTGCCGGCGTGTTTGCCACGGCCATGGGTTCGCTCAGTGCCGCGCTCAATGCGCTGGCTACCAGTTTTGTTAAAGATTTTTACGCGCCGTACTTGCGCCGGCGGGGGGACGAGAGGCATGACGTGAGCATGGCAAGAGTTTTCACTTTGGTTTTTGCGATTTTGATGATCGCCGTCGCCGTGCTGGCCGCGTATTCCGTCTTGCATAATCCCGCTTTGACGATCATTCCGATTGCGCTGGGCATCATCAGCTACACCTACGGCTCGTTGCTCGGCATATTCCTCATCGGCATGCTCACCCGCACGCGGGGCAACGATCGCGGCAATTTGATTGCAATGGTTTGCGGCTTTCTCACGGTTTTGGTTTTGAGCGGGCTCGCCAATCGTGTTTTGGGTTGGTTGGGCGCTCCGGCCTTGCCGGTGCCGCAAATCGCCTTCACCTGGCATATCATGTTCGGCGCGATCGTGACCTTTTTAGTCGGGATCATGTTTCGAACGCATACCCTCGCGCACACGCATGAAACATTCCACCGGATCGAAGCATAGCGCCAAAAAATCCCGGCATGCCAAGGTTGGGCAACGCCAGCGACCAGAATCCAATCATCACGCCACCTCCGCGGCGAGTGCTTTAGATGGAAAGAAAATGCCCCGCCCTGCCATACGGCTCAGCGCCGAAGACATCATTCACGATTATCGCCTCGCCTATCAAAGCCGGCAAGTGAGCCTGATTGGCCGCAAAGAAGTGATGGGCGGCAAGGCCAAATTCGGCATCTTTGGGGATGGCAAAGAAGTGCCCCAGCTCGCCATGGCCAGAGCCTTCCGCAAAGGCGATTTCCGTTCGGGCTATTATCGCGATCAGACGTTCATCTTCGCACTCGGCATTATGACAGTGGCAGAATACTTTGCGCAGTTGTACGCGCATGCGGATGTCGAAGCCGAGCCTGCCACGGCTGGACGCGCCATGAACGCGCATTTTGCCACGCGCAGTTTGAACCCCGAGGGCTCCTGGAAAAACCTGATGGAGATCAACAACGTTGCTGCGGACGTTTCGCCCACCGGTTCGCAAATGCCGCGGCTCGTGGGCCTGGCTTATGCCTCGCGCCTCTATCGCGAATTGCAGGAGTTGAAGGAATTCACCCAATTCTCGCACCAGGGCGAGGAGATTGCCTTTGGCACGGTCGGCAACGCCACCTGCGCCGAAGGCATGTTTTGGGAAGCACTCAATGCCATCGGCGTATTGCATGCGCCCGCGATCATTTCAATTTGGGACGACAGCTACGGCATTTCCGTGCACAACGAGCAGCAGATCACCAAAGAAAACATCTCCGAATTGCTCCAAGGTTTTCAACGCCAGCCCGGCGCGCGTGGCGGTTTTGATCTTTACACCGTTCGCGCCTGGGATTATCCGGCGCTGGTGGAAACCTACGTGAAGGCCGCAGCTCGCGTGCGCCAGGGGCATGTGCCCGCGATCATTCACGTGACCGAAGTGACGCAACCGCAGGGCCACTCCACTTCCGGCAGTCACGAGCGCTACAAACCCAAAGCACGCTTGCATTGGGAGGAAGAGTTTGACGGCCTCAAAAAGATGCGCGAATGGATAATCGCGCAAGGTGTGGCAACGGCAGAAGAAGTCGCCCGCTGGGAAAAGGAAGACCTGAAGTTGGTGGTGGACACTCGCGATCGTGCCTGGCGAGCCTATCTCGCGCCGATTCGGGCGGAGCGCGCTGAAGTGGCGAGTATCATTGCAGAGATGGCTCCGGCCTCGGCACACCAGGCGGAATTGAAAAAAATAAATGCCGCGCTGCTCGAGCTCGCCAATCCCCTGCGCCGCGACCTCATGCTCGCGATCCGCGAAGTGCTGTTGCTGACGCGCGCCGAGCATTCCTCGCCGCGGCAGAAGCTGATTGCCTGGAAAAAAAACCAAGACCCGGTCAATGAGGATCGCTACAGCTCGCATTTGTACAGCTCCGGTGCGAATTCGGCGTTGAGTATCAAGCAGATCGAGCCGGCTTATTCTGAGACCTCTCTATCTGTGAACGGCTTTGAGGTTTTGAACGCCTGTTTTGATGCAGCTTTGGCCCGCGATCCGCGCGTGATCGCCTTCGGCGAAGATGTCGGCAAGCTGGGCGATGTGAATCAAGGCTTCAAAGGCCTGCAGGAAAAATACGGCGAGCTGCGCGTTTCCGACACCGGCATTCGCGAGTGCACGATCATCGGGCAGGCCATCGGCATGGCCATGCGCGGCCTCCGGCCGATCGCCGAGATTCAGTATCTCGATTACATTCTTTACGCGCTGCAGATCATGTCCGATGACCTTGCCACTTTGCACTGGCGCACCAAAGGCGGTCAGAAAGCGCCGGTGGTCGTGCGCACGCGTGGACACCGCCTCGAAGGCATTTGGCACTCCGGTTCGTTGCTGGCCGGGCTCATTCATCTCGTGCGCGGGATGCACGTGTTGGTGCCCCGCAACATGACTCAGGCCGCCGGTTTTTACAACACCCTTTTGCGGGCGGAAGATCCGGCGGTGGTGATTGAAGTTCTGAACGGTTATCGGCTCAAGGAAAAGTTGCCCGAAAACATCGGAGAATGCACTGTTCCTCTCGGCGTTCCCGAAGTGCTGCGCACCGGCAGCGAGGTCACCATCGTGACCTATGGTGCGTGTTGCCGTCTCGTGCTGGAGGCTGCCGCGCTGTTGCGTCGCGTGAATATCGAGGCCGAAGTGATCGATGTGCAATCTTTGCTGCCTTTTGATGTGCACGGTGTTATTGTTGCATCTCTCAAGAAAACCAGCCGCATCGTTTTTGTTGATGAGGATGTTCCCGGCGGCACGACCGCTTACATGTTGCAAGAAGTCATGGAAAGGCAAAACGGCTATCACTGGCTGGACTCCGCACCGCGCACACTACCCGGCAAACCGCATCGCCCGGCTTACGGCTCGGATGGCGACTATTGGTCCAAGCCAAATGTCGAGACGATTTTTGAGGCCGTTTATGATCTAATGCATGAGGTCGATCCAAAGAAGTATCCAATTTTTTATCGCTGAAAAGCAGGGCAAGGAGAAGAAAGTGGAAGCCTCATCCATTCTCTGGCGCCGCCTCGACCGGCCGGGTCACGAGTCGGCGCGAATATTTTTTCAACCTCCCCACTGGCATCTCGCCGGCACGGCGGTATTTGCACATGAGCAGCAGCCTTGCCGGTTGGATTATCTGCTCGTTTGTGATGCTGCATGGCAAACGCTATCTGGCAAGGTTTCAGGCTGGGTGGGAAATGAAATGGTTGAGATCGAGCTTTCAGTTGATTCTACGCGGCGCTGGTGGTGCAATGGAAATGAATGCGTTGAGGCTGCGGGCAGCCTCGATCTCGATCTGAACTTCAGCCCGTCCACCAATCTGCTGCCGATTCGCCGTTTGCGTTTGGCAGCGGGGCAGGAGGCAAAAGTGCAGGCCGCGTGGCTTCGTTTCCCGAGTTTCAAACTCGAGCCGTTGGCGCAGACTTACCGCCGCATAGACAGCACATCGTATCGCTACGAGAGCGCAGGCGGCAGGTTTGTCACTGCACTTCAAGTCAACGCCGCCGGCTTCGTCACGCGCTATCCCAATTTCTGGCAAGAGGAGGAAGGATGATTCGCAAAGCAGTGGGCACGATCGTCATCAGCCTGTGCTGTTTTTCGCATGCCATTCACGCGCAACAAAAACTGAAGATCTACATTTCAGCCGACATGGAAGGCCTCGCCGGTGCCGTGACCGGGGAGCAGCTTGGCCCGACTGGTTTCGAGTATGAGCGCTTTCGCGAATTTATGACACAGGAGGTGAATAGCGCCATTGCGGCGGCGTTCCAAGCGGGCGCCACCGAAATTCTGGTGAGCGATTCGCACGGCAATGGGCAAAATCTCTTGATTGAAAAGCTTCCGAAGAATGTCACGATTGTGCGCTCGTGGCCGCGGCCATTGATGATGATGCAAGGCCTCGATGCCACTTTCGACGGCGTGATATTCATCGGCTACCACAGCGGCACGACCAATCCCGAAGGCGTGCGCGCGCATACAATGTCGAGCGCGAATCTTGCGGACCTGCGCTTGAACGGGATTTCGGTTCCGGAAGCCGGCTTCAACGCCGCGATTGCCGGACACTTCAACGTTCCGGTGATGATGATTTCCGGCGACGACGCCATTTGTAAAGAAGCGACGGCGCTGCTGGGCCAGATAGAGACCGCGGAAGTGAAACAGGCTTACGGCTTTCATTCCGCTCGCACGCTGACGCCCGAGGCGGCTTGCGATTTGATTCGCGAGAAAGTGGCGAAAGCCATTGCCCGCCTGAAGGAACTCAAACCTTACAAAGTCAAAGCCCCGGTACAGGCGGAAGTTCGTTTCAAAAATTATCGACCTTCCGAAGTCTTGAGTTATCTCTCCATCGTCGAGCGCACGGATGCACACAGCATCAAGTTCGTGGGCAAAGACATGATCGAGGTCTCAAAATTCCTGGAATTTATTTTGACCTACGAGCCGGGCTTGTCGCCGTGATCAAATACGAATTGCCAAATGACATTTGCTCATTATGACGGAAATCGAACTCTCATGGAAAGGAAGAGCATGGCGACTCTACTCGTTTTGTTTCTTTCCGTTCTCCCAGGTTTTGGGCGTGCACTGGCAGACCAAGCCCCGAGCGTGCTTCGTTTTGCGCTTTCGTTTCCCGAATCCAAAAGCAAAGTCGCTCTCGACGGGCGCCTATTGCTCATGTTTTCCGCCGACAGCACGAAGGAGCCGCGTTTTCAAATCAGCGACGATCCCAGCACGCAGCAGATTTTTGGCTTGAATGTTGATGGCCTTAAGCCGGCGCGGCCGGTAGAGTTTGATGGTACAGTTTTCGGCTATCCGTTGAAAAGCATTGCCGAAATTCCACCAGGCTATTATTGGGTGCAGGGGCTGTTGCACCGCTACGAAACTTTTCACCGCGCCGACGGGCACGTGGTCAAATTGCCGATGGACAGGGGAGAAGGGCAGCAATGGAACCGTGCGCCGGGCAATCTCTACAGTACGCCCAGGAAAATCTGGATTGATCCGCGCCAGAGCCAAACGATCAAAATCGTGCTGGATCAGGAAATTCCGCCGATTGCACCACCTCAGGATACCAAGTACATCAAGCATGTCAAGATGCAGAGCGATTTACTCACGAAATTTTGGGGCCGGCCCATGTACCTGGGGGCGTGCGTGCTGCTGCCGGAAGGGTTTGAGACGCATCCACAAGCGCGCTATCCGCTGATGATTTTTCACGGGCATTTTCCGCAGACGTTTGGCGGCTTTCGCGAGACGCCGCCGGATTCCAATCTCAAGCCTGATTACAGCGAACGTTTCCGTTTGCACGGCTACAACAAAATCGTGCAGGAACATGCATATCAATTCTATAAAGAATGGGCCGGCCCGGATTTTCCACGTTTCGTGATCATCGAAATTCAGCATGCCAATCCCTATTACGATGATTCATATGCCGTGAACTCGGCGAATCTCGGCCCGTATGGCGATGCGATTACGTATGAATTGATCCCCCTCATCGAAAGACAATTTCGCGGCCTCGGCGCGGGCTGGGCGCGCTTTCTATACGGTGGTTCCACCGGCGGCTGGGAAGCGCTCGCCGCGCAAGTTTTTTATCCCACCGCATACAATGGCTGCTTTGCGGCGTGTCCCGATCCCGTGGATTTTCGCGCTTATACCATTGTCAATATTTATGAGCACAAAAATGCCTATTCTACCGACGGCCCGTTCAAAAAAGTGCCGCGCCCGGGCAAGCGCAATTATCTCGGCGAAGTGAGCACTACGCTCGAACAGGTTAATCATCTCGAGCTGGTCTTGGGTACGAAGAGCCGCTCCGGCCAGCAATGGGATATTTGGGAAGCGGTGTATTCACCCGTGGACGCGGACGGCTATCCTCAGCCGATTTGGGACAAAAAGACCGGTGAAATCGATCACAAAGTTGCGGAACATTGGCGTGAGCACTACGATTTGAGCTACATTCTTAAACGCGATTGGGCCAAGATCGGCACTCAGCTCGAAGGCAAGATTCGCGTGTATTGCGGCGACATGGACAATTATTATCTCAACAACGCCGTGTATTTGATCGAAGAGATTTTGGAAAACACCAAGGATCCCTATTATGCCGGCGAAGTGGATTACGGCGACCGCGCCGAGCATTGCTGGAACGGCGACCACTCCCGGCCGAATGCGACTTCTCGTTTGCGCTACAACCAGATGTATGTGCCAAAGATTGTGGAACGCCTGCTACGAACCGCGCCCCCAGGAGCGGATACGACGAGTTGGCGGTACTAATTCATTCTCACAAATTGCATGCTTTAATGCTAAAGCTTCTGCTCCTTCGAGTTCCTCCCGTCCCGCGTAAGGCAAGAGGAATCCATGCCATCCGGCAATCTCCAGAGGCCCGCCTGCGCAGGCAGCATGGCAAAAGACCTCTCTTACCGCGCCGCATTGCTTTCTGTGGTGCGATGGTCGTGGTTGTGCTGTTCAGCGCAGGCTTGGTGGCACCTGCCACAGCCACGCCCATTCCACTGCTGCGGCAGGAAATTCCTCGCGACTCGACCGCAGCAAGTGATCTGCCCAGCCCCGCCTCGGTTTTCGGTTACACCCCCGGCGACGATAGGAAGCTTGCGGATTATCACCAAATCATCGAGTATTTGAAAGCTTTGGACGCGGCCTCTGAAAAAGTCGAACTGCAAAATCTCGGCAAGACCACGGAGGGCAATGATTTTTACGCCGCTTTCATCAGCTCGCCGGAGAATTTGGCGAGATTGGAAGAATGGAAAAATGTACAAGCGCGCCTGGCTGATCCTCGCCTTTTAGCAGAGGGCGAAAGTGAAGAATTGCTGCAGCGCGGCCGCGCGGTCGTTTTGATCAACTGCTCGCTGCACTCCACCGAAGTCGGAGCGACACAAATGGCGCCAGCGCTGGCATATTATCTGGCTGCCAGCCAGGAGCAAGAGGTGCGCGAAATTCTCAATCAAGTCCTCACCGTTTTGGTGCCTTCCCAAAATCCCGATGGCCAGTTGCTGGTCGTCGATTGGTATCGCCAGCAAGTGGGTACGGCTTTCGAAAGAGCGCCCTTGCCGTGGCTTTATCACAAATACTCGGGACATGACAATAACCGCGACTGGTTCATGTTCACGCAAAAGGAAACGCGTTTGACGGTGGAGAAGCTGTACAATGCCTGGCGGCCGCACATCACGGTGGACATGCATCAAATGGGCCGCAACGGCGCCCGGCTTTTTGTGCCGCCGTACGTCGATCCTTACGAGCCGAACATCGATCCCATCATTGTGAGTTCGCTCAACATGCTCGGCGCGCATGTGCAGGCCACGTTAACCGCGCAGGGCAAAGCCGGCGTGGTGAGCAACGCCATTTTCGACGCCTGGACGCCGGCACGCTCCTACCCGCACTATCACGGCGGATTGCGCTTTCTCACCGAAGCGGCGAGCGCAGACTACGCCTCGCCCGTGAATATCGCCGCGAAAGACTTGCGCGGAGGCATCAATTACGAGGCACGCACTGCGTCTTGGAATTTTCCCCTGCCTTGGCCCGGGGGGGAGTGGAAACTGCGCGATATCGTAGAATATGATTTTGCCGCCGTCAAGTCGATCCTAACGCACGCGGCACGCCAGCGTGAGTTTTGGTTGCGCAGCTTGCATGAGGTGCAGCGCCGCGCCGTCACTGGCCCCAAGAAACCGGCGGCATTCATCATTCCGATGCGCCAAAGAAATCCCCAGGCCGTGCTGGATCTGCTGCACACGCTGCATATGGGAATGGTCGAGATTCATCGCGTCCAAGACACCTTTGCCGACAACGGGCATACACTGCGCGCCGGAGACTGGGTCGTTCGGCTGGATCAGCCTTACAGCGCTTTTGCCAAAGCCATATTGGAGAAACAAGAGTATCCCAAAATTCCAGGTCCCGATGCCAAGCCGCGCATTCCTTATGACGTGACTGCACATACATTGCCGTTGTTTCTGGGCGTTGAGATTTTTTCCGTGGAAGAGTTGCCACCCGTCACGCTCGAATTGCTCGCAGAGGTGGCAATGCCCTCGATTATCACCGGCGAAACCGGTGCCAAAGTTTTCGCACTGCCGCGCAGCAATACGGCTGCTTACCGCGCGGTCAACGCCTTGTTGCGTCAGGGCTTTCGTGTCACCAGCGCGCAGCAGGAGTTTACCGACGGCGATAGCCTTTGGCCGGCCGGCACTTTTTTGATTGAAGGAGGAAAGCACACCAGCAAACTCAAAGCAATGTTGCACCGTGGCGAGCTGACCACGAGTGTGCACGGCAACCCCGGCGTCATTGCTTTGCACGGGCTCAAAAGCACGCCACCCGGCGCGGCGCCGTATCGCGTGCAGAAGCCACGCTTGGGCGTGTACAAAAGCTGGATGGCGAACATGGACGAGGGCTGGACGCGCTGGGTTTTGGAGGAATACGATTTTGAATTTCAGGCGTTGACGAATGATCACCTGCAATTAGAAAGCTTGCGAAATTCTTATGATGTCCTTATCTTTCCCGATCAAAATGCGACCGGCATTGTCAACGGCTACTCCGCCCAGGACATGCCCGCGCCCTTTGCCGGCGGCATCGGTGAAAGCGGCATTGCCAGCCTGCGCCGCTTCGTCGAAACCGGAGGAACGTTGATCGCATTGAATGCGGCCAGCGAGTTCGCGATCAAACATTTTCAGCTCAAACTGGAAGAAGTTACGGCAAATGTGCCGCGCCACCAATTCAGCGCGCCTGGCGCAGTTCTGCGCGTACAGGCCGACCTCTCCCATCCGCTGGCATGGGGCGCGCAACATGACGAGGCGATTTTTTTTCTGGAGAGCCCGGCGTTTCGCGTGCAGCAGGGACGCGCAGTGCTGACTTATCCGAGTGCCGGCCTCCTGCTGTCGGGATGGCTGGAGGGTGAGAAGAATTTGGCCCAGCACGCGGCCCTGGTGGAAGCAACATATGGCAAAGGCCGCATTATTTTGTTCGGCTGCCGCCCACAGTTCCGTGCGCAATTTCGCGCGGGTTACAAGTTCTTGTTCAATGCCGTGTTTCGGGCAGCGGCGTTTTGAGCAGGGTCGTAGCTTGGCCATGTTAAGTTGGCTTTCAAAACCCCTATTCCTTGTCATTCCGCAGGAATCAGCCCGTGTGAAAACTGGGAATGCCGCACCCCGAGCTTGTCGAAGGGTGCTAGATTCATGAATCAGCCTTGATGCCTGAAGGCATTACGACGAACTTCGACAGGAAACTTCATGCCCTACGCCAAACATCGCAGTTACCTCGCGGCAGCCAAATCATGGAAGATTCGCAATATGATCGAAGGCTACATGCAAGCGCGCCTCAGCTTTCAGCAGCACTGGCGCCCGAAAGCTGCAGATCATCATGTTCCTTCATTCGAGGTCTTCAAGAAAATCTGCGCGATCTTGCAGCAGGTGAAAGACGATCATCATTTGATCTACCGCCGCCCCGATTCAGCCAACGGCCGCCACGAGCGGCACAAATTGGTGCCGGGCTATGGCGAAACCGCGTTCATCAATCACGTCGGCCTGCTGTTTCACAAGGCGATGGTGAGCAAAGAGCTGCGCTACATATTGGAGCGTTACGCCCATGACGAACGCAATTGGCAAATGCATTTCCAGGAATTGCAGACCAATCTGGAACGCATCGAAAAGCTTTTACAGCAGGATCAGGAAGCCATTGCCAACTTCATTCGCAGCCAATCCGACAACGTGCTGGTGCTCGCTTTTTTGCTGGAAAACCAGCGCACGGCGGCCAAGTGTTTTGGCATTCGACCCACCGAAGTTTTGAGTTTTTTCGTGAATAAACTCGAGGCGAATCAAGTCTATTATCTTACAGCGCAGTATTATTACGAGAGCGGTTGGTACGATCGCGCGCACGAGGTGGCACAGAAGGCCGTGCAAAAGGATGCCGGCGGCGAGCAGCTGCAGCTGCTTTTGCAGCAGGTGGAAGGCAAAATGGTCAAACAGAAACGGCGCGCCCAACCGGGCGAGGAAGAGTCCGGCGATGGCGCCACCGACGGGCAACCTGCACCCACGATTGATGAGGTCAATTGAATTGACGGTGTTGATTTCTGAAGAGCTGACAAACCACAATGCATGACGGTAGCGGAGCGAGGTAATGGAGAAAAGGGAAGCAACTCTCGCGCGTGTTCACGCTCTCTCTTCAGCAAGTGGTCTTCTGCGTGGTCGAGGCAGCGCCGCCCCATCAGGAAGAATCCGCGTTTGTGGAACGAGAGCAAACTTCTTCACTATTTTTAACAAGGAGTGATAGGTATGTCTCACCGTTATTCAAAGCTCGGAAGGGCTGCCGTTTTTTTTACAGGCCTCGCCTGGTGCGCCACGGCCAATCTTTTCGGCCAAACCAAGACCTTGGACCGGCAATACGATCCGGTTGTCTTCGACGCTTTGGACGCTTCAACCGCATTGATTGGCCTGCCCATCGCGGAACTGACGGCTTACAAGTACAGCGCGAGCTCGGGCGCCTTCACCGCCATCCCTTTTCAAATCGACGAAGTCGATGCTGGAGGCAAGTTCTTCCGGGAGAATGACGGCCTGATCGACGAGAACGACGAAGTCGTTTTCATGCCCGGAGACACGGGCGATCGCGCGGGCACGGACAAATGGCTGAACGACTCCCCGGCGCAGCAAAATCAGCGCATTGAAATTGAAGTGACCGATCCTTTGGCGCCCAGCAAAAAAGCGTGGGTGTATCTCTTTCGCAAAGTTTCCAACCCGCCGGTCAATATTCCCAGTTACATCCAGCACGCCAACGCGCCCGCGGCCAATGGCGCGGACACGGTCAAGGGCCTGAGCTATGTGACCGGCAATACCACGAATGGCCTGCCCAATTTTCAGACCATCAAACAAGCCAATGGTCAGTTTTCACCCAACCTCATCGATCGATTGAAGCTGCGCGTCAAGGGCCGCGCCACGATCGTGATCTCGTTCAATTACGAAGCGAATGAAGACAACGCCGTCAAATTTGTGGCACTCAACTACGGCGGCGGCAAAGTTCGCGGCTTGCGCGAGTTGTCATTTGGACTTGCGATCAATACGCCTTTAGGGCCATTCGTGGTTGACACGGTGTCCTTTGTGACGCAATATTTTCCCTATTCCAGCACGCTGGTCGCCAAAGATGCGAAATTGAGCGCGGAAACGGCAAATCTCGCCGGCGTCCAATTGATTCGCCAATCCCTCGACTTCAACGAGAACGTGGCGGGTCAAAACATGAAATTCTACAATTCGTTCAACACCGCTGGCTTTGGCATTGATGGCGTCTCCGATGCCCCCGTGACCACGGTGGTGGATTCAAAAGTGAACTGGTTCCTGGCTTCGGGCCAGCCCGGCGGCGTCGTGGTGTTGCTGACCGTGCCCGCCATCGGCGATTCACGTGGTTTGTATTATCGTGACAACGTCGCCACGGGCACCGCCGACGGCACCACCGACACCGGCGACGGAAAATCCTATGGTGATTTCGGCGTGCGCATCGACGACGACAAAATTCAAGGAGAATTCAGCCTGGATTTGAATTTGACCATGTACTATATCGATCCCACAAGCGCGATTCTGGGAAATCCCGTCGCCGCGGGCGAGCAATTCAAAGCCTGGCAGGACAGCACCGCCGACGTCTTTGCCACCGCGCAAACCTACCAGCCTACTGCGGTCGAATCGCCCGCAGAAGGCTCTCCGGAGGTGTTCACGTTGTATGACGCTTATCCCAATCCCTTCTCGGTTGCACGCGAGCAAGCCCGCCTGGTTTTCAATCTCGGTTTCGAGCGCGGTGAGCCGAGCCTCAGCATCTATAATTTGATGGGACAGGAAGTGGCGGCCTTCAGCAGTGCGAACGGATTGCGCACGGGAAGCGGCCGGCAAGAATTGTCGTGGAATGGCCGCGATCGCGACGGCCGATTGCTGCCCGCCGGCGTCTACTTCTATCGCCTCCGCGCTGGTGCGCAAGTGTTGACGAAAAAACTGATTCTCGTACGGTAGTATTTTCGTATCTTCCTTTGCGCATTGCCGCTGGACGAATCGCAAAAGCCCGATTGCATCTGCATGCGGTCGGGCTTTTTTGCCTCCCAGAAGAGCAACTGCGCGCATTTCCCTCACGTGTTACGCGTTAAGAAAGGCGTGAGGCGTATAACGCAAACAACGTGCTCAAGTTTTCACATGCCCTCCTCGCCTCCCAATCTCGAGTTTTCTCCGGCAGAAATGCTGCGCATGGGTGAAGCCTGCGTGCGTGCCGCGGTGAACCATATCGCGGACTTGCCGCAGTCTCCCCGCTCGCAGCTCGATCGCGCCGCGGAAATCGCAGTGTCTCTGCGCGAGCCGGCTCCTGAAAGCGGCATGGCGTTCGACGACTTGCTGCACTTTTTGATGGAACGCGTTTTTCCGGTTTCGATTAACACGGCGCACCCCGCGTATCTGGGATACATCCCCGGAGGCGGGCTGTTTCCGGCCGCGCTCGCAGAATTTCTCGCGGCGGCAACGAATCGCTACGCCGGCGTGTGGTATGCGGCCCCGGCAGCTTCGCGGCTGGAAGCGAACGTGCTGGAATGGTTCGCGCAATGGATGGGTTACCCCTCCGCAGCCCGCGGCATCACCACCACCGGCGGCTCGCTCGCCAATTTCAGCGCGGTGGTAACGGCGCGCAAACAACTACTCGGCGACGACATTGCGCGCGGTACGGTCTACGCCTCGGATCAAACCCATCATTGCGTGATGAAAGCCGCCATGCTCGCCGGCATTCCCGAAAAGAACATTCGCGTGTTGCCGAGTGACCAGCGCTTTCATGCTCTCCCCGAAAAGTTCGAGCATGCCATCAAAGCCGATCTGCAAGAGGGATTCAAACCGTTCCTGATCGTCGGCAATGCCGGCACCACCAACACCGGCGCAATCGATCCCTTGCATGCGCTTGCCGAGCTTAGCCAAAAGTATGCGCTTTGGTATCATGTCGACGCGGCCTACGGCGGATTTTTCAATCTCTGCGAAGAAGGCAAACAGAAGCTTCGCGGCCTCGAACGTTCGGACTCGGTCGTGCTCGACCCGCACAAAGGCCTGTTTGTGCCTTACGGCTGCGGCAGTTTACTGGTGAAAGAGGGAGAGCTGCTGCGGCGCGCGCACGTGCTCACGGCCGACTATTTGCAGGATGCATTCACGCCGGAAGTTGAAACGAACTTTGCGGAGCATTCGCCGGAATTGTCGCGCTCCTTTCGCGGTTTGATGGTCTGGCTGCCGTTGAAATTGTACGGCGTGCAAGCCTTTCGCGAGAATCTCGCGGAAAAATTGCAGTTGACGCAGTGGCTCTATCAGCGCATGCGAGAAGAACCCGGTTTTGAATGTGTGGTCGAGCCCGAGCTCACCGTGATGGCTTTTCGCTATCGTCCGGAACGCGGCAACGTTGACGAATTCAACCGGCGCCTGCTGGAAAAGATCGTGAAGAGTGAAAAACTGTTTTTGTCCAGCACGCTTCTGCATGGGAGCTTTGTGATTCGTGTGTGCATTCTCAGCTTTCGCACCCACCGGCAGGAGGTGGAGGAGGCGTTTGAGATCATCAGATCTTTCGCCAGGGAATTGGCATTGAACTGAATCATACTATCTTCGCGCATTGTCATTCTGTGAGAATCTGCTTGCGCATTCGGCAGTATTCCAAAACAAACCAGACGCAGAGCGTCATTGTATGCATTCCACCGCTGAGCGGTGGAACGAGAGTTCTGACACGAGCTGATTCTTGCGAAATGACTTGGGGCGGAGGTGACTAAAAGAGATCATGGCTATGCGGCCCTTCACCCGCCGTTTTCGCGTGCGACACTATGAGCTGGATTTTCTCGGCCATCTCAACAACGCGGCTTATGTCAGGTTGATGCAAGAAGCGGCCATCGAAGCTTCGACGGCCGCCGGCTACAGCCCATCATGGTATCGCGTCCATGGCACGGGCTGGGTCATTCGCCGTTTGCAGATTCGCTACCACGCGCCGGCGCATTACGCCGAGGAGCTGGAGATCACGACCTGGGTTTCAGACGTAAAGCGCGTGAGCTCGCACCGCGAATATCAAATCATGCGTCTGAGCGACGGCGTACAAATCGCCCGGGCTCGCGTGAATTGGGTTTACATCGATCTCAACACCGGCCAGCCCACGCGGATTCCCGGGGAATTCCAGGCCGCGTTTCAGCCGGCTGGTGCGGGGGAGGAGCTTGGTATCCGCTTGATCAAATCAGACAAAACCGAAGCGGCACACCGCTATCGCGGCCGGCGCCGCGTGCAAACCTATGAGCTGGATACTTTGCAGCATGTGCATCACGCAGTTTATCTGGACTGGGTCGTGCAAGTTTATTTCGATGCGCTTCGGCTGGTGGGCCATCCCATTCAAAAGCTGCAGCAGGCGGGCTGGCTTACGTTGCAAGGCGGGCATGATATCGAGTATTTCGAGCCGGTGCTCGACAATGATGAAATCGAAATCGTAAGCTGGATTTGCGAAATGGCCAAAGTGCGCGGCGCGTGGACGCACGAGATTCACAACGCCAGCACAGGAAGGCTGCTCGCGCGCGATTATTCGCTGGGAGTTTTTGTCAATGCCGAGGGCAAATTGATTGTGCCGCCGCAAGAGATTGTCGCAGACGTTTTGCGCGGCCCGTTGGAGAGTGGATCGTAGATAGTGGATTGTAGACTGTGAATCGTAGATAGTGCGACGAAATGTCTTGCGAGGAAGGGAGATTCTTATGGTAATCCGACGGCTGGTCAAACCGAGAGAGCTTTCTTTCATGTCATGCCCGCGAAGGCGGGCATCCAAGAATTCAAGAAAACCACGGATTCCCGCTTTCGCGGGAATGACAATTTTCAGCAGTTTTGGCTTTTCTCAGCATCTTGCTAGGCGTCCAAAGGAAGCAGGGATTGCTCCCGCCTTACACCGGACGGGGAGGGCGATCTTGAGCGGCTTTGCTGTTCTTTCGCTTCGTCCTAAAAACCGCCGGTTGATCCGGATGGCGCTGTTGTTCGCCTGCGCGTTTCTGCTCGAGTTCAACTCTCCAGCTCTGGCACAGAATCCTGCAACCCAGAAACCTGCCGCCGCCTCGGCTGCTGCTCCCGTTCTTACCACAGACTCCGGCCTGCGCTCCGGGCCGATGGTGGGCTATGCCGAATTGACCGAAGCTTCGCTGTGGGTGCAAACCACGAGGCCGGCGCAGGTGCAATTTCGCTATTGGATCGAGGGCGAGGCCACCTCCTCCGCATTGAGCCCGGCGTTCAACACCACCCGGGAAGGCGACGGCATTGCGCGCGTGATTCTTTCGCGTTTGAAATCCGGAAAACGTTACAACTATGAATTGTATATCGACGGCAAGCTGGTGCCGCGGCCGTATCGCCTGTCATTTCAAACGCAGCCACAGTGGCAATGGCGCACCGACCCGCCGTCATTCAACGTCGCCTTCGGATCGTGCGCTTTTATCAACGAAACAGAATATGACCGGCCCGGTGAGCCCTATGGCGGCGATTACGAAATTTTTACCGCGCTCGCAGCCCAGCAGCCAGATCTCATGCTCTGGATCGGAGACAACATTTACTATCGTGAGCCGGATTTTTATTCCACCGCCTTCATGCGCCATCGCAACGCGCATGCCCGCGCCCTGCCAGAATTACAAGCCTTGCTCGGCAGTACGCATCACTACGCCATCTGGGACGATCATGACTACGGTCCGAACAACTCCGACTGGACGTATCGCATGAAAAAAGAGTCCCTCGAGATATTTCAAGAGTACTGGCTAAATCCCGGTCATGGCCTCGACGAAACGCCGGGCGTGTTTTTCAGTTTCACCTGGGCTGATGTTGATTTCTTCATGCTCGATGATCGCTATCATCGCTCCCCTGATCGCTCTCCCGATTCGCCCGAAAAAGCCATGTTCGGTAAGGCGCAAATGCGCTGGCTGAAAGACGGGCTGCTCAGCAGCCCCGCGCCCTTCAAAATCATTGTTGGCGGCAATCAAATGCTCAATCCTCAGGTTACAGAGGAAAGCTTCAGCGCTTACCGACACGAGTACGAGGATTTGCTGAAATGGATCAAGGCCAGTGACGTTTGGGGCGTTCTGTTTCTCTCCGGCGACGTGCATCGCACCGAGCTGATCCGGCTGGATGATCCGGAGTTTTACCCTTTGTACGATTACAGCAATTCACCGCTGACCAGCGGCACCTACGTCGCCGACAAATTGAAAAACAACCCCGCGGTGGTGAGTGGCACGCAGGTGATGGGCAAAAGAAACTTCGGCATGCTGAGCTTCTCCGGTCCGCGCACCGACCGCAAGCTGGTGATGGAATGTCATGACAAGAACGGCCAGTTGTTGTGGAAGCACGAAGTGAAGGCCACGGAGCTGCGGCCGAAGAAGCAGTAGCGGTGGATCGATGATCGTGGATAGTGGATCGCGGATCGCACATTGATGAGGCTGAGTATTTCTCCTGCATGTTTTCATAATGCCGAGGCTGATTGCTCCAGAAGTTACCGCAACGCCAACCGGTGAGAGGAGGCAAGCATGAAAAGATTCGTTCTCGCATGTTTATTTTGTGGCATGCAGTCGCTCTATGCGCAAAGCACGCCGTTTCTGTCCGACGACGAGATGCGCATGCTGGTCAATGAAATCTCCGGCGATCGCGCGTTCGAGCATGTCCGCTGGCTGTCGCACTGGCATCGCGATTCCGGTATGGAAGGGTATTTCAACGCCGCAGAATACGTGGTTCAAGCCGCGCGCGAAGCCGGTTTGGAAGACGTGAAATTCATCGAACAGCCGCGCGAAGGCCGCAATTACACCGCCCGTGCGGCTGAGTTGTGGATGATCGAACCGGTGGAAGTCAAGCTGGCGGATATTGGCGAGCACGCGGTATATCTTGCCGATGGCAGCCACGATGCGGACCTGACGGCCGAGCTGGTTTGGATCGGCGATGCCTCGAAAGAAGCTGTGCAGGATATCGAGGTCACCGGCAAAATTGTGCTCACCGAAGGGAATCCTTCCCTCGCCGCGCAGCATGCCGTTTGGGAAAAAGGCGCGATCGGAATCGTGTCCTATGCCATTTCCGAAGGCAAAACGCTGATGGATTTTCCCGATCAAATCGCCTGGAGCCGCATCCCCGTTGATCCTCCCGAAGGCAAGAAAGGAACGTTTGCATTCGTGCTCCCGCCGCGCAAAGGCGAGACGCTGCGCAAGATTCTGGCGACAAAAGCGCCGCAAGACTATTTCGCCACGGGCAAGCGCACGCCCGGCGGAAGAGTCGTCCTCAAAGCAAAAGTTGACACCGAGATCGGAGAGAAACCCGGCCGCACCGGTTTTGTCGAAGGCTGGATCCGCGGCTCGAAATATCATGATCAGCAAATCGTGATCACCGCGCATTTGCAGGAAGAAAAAGGCTCAGCCAACGATGATGGCAGCGGCTGCGGCAATATCCTGGAGCTGGCGCGCGCTTTCAACAAGCTCATAGGCGAAGGTAAAATGCCCAGGCCGCTGCGCGATCTGCGCTTTTGGTGGACGGATGAGATTTATTCCGAGTATCGCTACTTTGGCGATTTTCCCCAGGAGCCCAAGAAAATGCTGGCGAATTTGCACCAGGACATGAGCGGTGCAAAGCAATCCATGGGCAATCGCGTACAGCATTTGATTTTTGCCCCGCATTCCCGCACTTCGTATCTCGACGCCCTCTTCGAAAGCGTCGGCACGTATTTGATCCAAACCAACAATGCTTTTCTCGCCGCCGGCCGGCAGGGTGGCCTGCCGCACCCGTTTTCGCGGCCGATTTATTCTTCGCTCGGTACGCGCGATAATTACAACGCCAGGTTCGTGCCTTATTTTGATTCTTCCGACCACATGTGCTTCATCGAAGGAGCCATCGGCGTGCCGGCAGCAGCCTTGATCAACTGGCCGGATGATTTCATTCATTCCTCCGACGACGATCTCGATAACATCGATCCCACGCAATTGCGCCGTAACAACGTTTTGATCGCGGCCATGGCCTATGTGCTCGCCAGCGCGGAAGATGATGATGTCCCCCTGTTGGCGCGCGAGACTTTCAGCCAGGGAAGGCGAAGATTGGCGCAAGATTTGACTGTTGCCACACAAATTCTGAGAATGGCAACCAACGGGGTGGATGAAGGCTGGAGGGATGCGAATCTGATGATTGAACAGGGTGTGCAGCGTGAACACCGGGCCTTGCAGTCTGTGCGCGTATTTGCCGGCGCCAATGCGCATTCGAGAGAATGGCTCGAGAAGCTCCAGGTTCATATGGCGGAGCATGAAAAAGAAATGCGCGCGAGCTTGTCTGCAATGCAAACCTTGGTCAATGGCAGCGCGGTGCGCGGCCTCAAGCTGTCTCCGGAAGAATCCTCCGCCAGCAAAAAAGTACCGTCCAATGCCGACACTCTGGCAGTCTATTTTCAAAAACGCCGTGCAGTGAAATTCAGCGGCAAGCTGCACGGCATGATGCGCGACGAGGTGTACAATTTCGTCGATGGCAAGCGCAGCTATTACGAAATTTTCAAAGCCGTGCGCGCGGAAGCGCTGGCTGCCGGTTCCTGGTACTATGGCGAAGTGAGCCTGGCAGACGTGAGTGGATTGTTGGACGCCGCGGCGGCTGCCGGAGCACTGCTGGTGAAGACCGCGCCATAAGCGACGTTGTCGTTTTCAACAAGAGGCGGCAACCAGATTTTCAAAACGTCTCTTAAATTGGCGATTGACTTTATGCTTTGCCCTGTTAAATTCCATGGAGCGTCTTTCAAACTTCTTCGAGAAGCATGCGACAAAACGAAGTTGAGGAGATGCCTGCGGGCGCAGGCATGAGCAAGCAGTGATTGAACGCGATTATATTATGAGAATGATGCAACAGCTCGCGGCGGCAGTCGCGCGGCTGTTCCAGCTCAAGCAACAGGAAAAATACGACCAAGCGCTGCAAGAAGTCGAAAAAGCGTACGGTGAATTGCTTGGCCTGAATGCGCCGATCGTCTCCTCATTCGATTCGCCCACGCTCGCGCAATTGCTCGGGCATGCCGGGAAAATGACGGCGCTGGCGACGCTGTTTTTCGAGCAAGCGGAGCTGCATCGTTTGAATCGCGAACCGGAACACGCGCAAAAGTTTTATCGGCGCGCTCTGGAGATGTTTCTTGAAGCTTACCAGGCGCAGGCAGAAGATGACGCTGAGTGCCGGGCAAAAATTCAAATGCTATTGCAACTCGCCGGCACGTCTCATCTCCCGCCGAGGTATGTTGAAGTCATGCGCCAATATCGACTTTGCGAATGACTGAGCCGCGGCGCGGCGTTCCTTTGCCGTTATTAACAATACAGAGGCCGCTGGAAAACAACCGCGAAGCGGTGGCATGATTGTAGACGATAGTCGTAAACATTCCGGAACCCCAACGGGGTGAAATAGAGGGAAAGCACAGAAGAGGCCGCCTTTGACCGAAGCTCTTCGCCAACTTGATATGCTCTGCGAACTCGGCGTCTCGGCGGTTTAATTTTATGAATCAACCAGATGCGTCGTTCGAGAATCCACCATGAATTTCATCGCATACATTGCCGAGCAGAAAATCAAAGAAGCCCTTGACAATGGCGAGTTTGAGAATCTGCCGGGACATGGCAAGCCGCTGCCGGAGGAAGATTTTTCCGGCGTGCCCGAGCATCTGCGCTTGAGTTTCAAAATCCTGAAGAATGCGGGTATTCTGCCGGTGGAGATGGAATTGCGCAAAGAGCTGGCCGAACTGCGCGAGCAATTGGCGAACTGCCGCGATGACCAGGAGGGCAAACGCCTGCGCGATAGGCTGAGTGCGGCCAGCACGAAGTATTATGTCTTGATGGAAAAACATTCGCGCCAGGCGCAGAATCCGTGATGATCGAAGACCTGCTCAACGCTCCGGAAAACGCGCAATTTTCGCGCGCGGAAGTATTCGACCATTCCTGCCTGGAAACGATCTGTGCTTTTGCCAACACCGCCGGCGGCATCTTGCTGTTGCCGTCGCCTGCCGCGCAGGAGGGAGGACCCGCAGGCAAGGCGGAAGCATTGGTCCAGTCATGGCTGCAGCAAATTCGTTCGGCCTTGCAGCCAGGGGCACACTGCGACTGGGAAATGCAGGCGGCGGGGACGCGCCACTATGTGGTGCTGCGCATCGCGGAAGCCGTCATCAAACCGGTGGCTCTCGCCGGCCGCTGTTATCGACGTCTCGGCGCTGCGAATCATTTGCTTTCCATCGAGGAAATCTCGCGCCTGCATTTACAAAGCCTGGGCAAAAGCTGGGACGCGCTGCCGCAGGAAGAGGCCACATTCGCGGACCTCGAGGCGGCACGCGTTCACGGCTTCGTGCAGAGCATGAATGCAAAACGCGCGCGGCCGCTGCCGGCACCCGCGGAGCCGGCTGATATCTTGGAGAAATATCACCTCCTGGCCAAAGGAAGAATCACGCATGCCGCCATTTTGCTGTTTGGCAAAAACCCCCAGCGTTTCCTGCCGCATGCGCGCATCAAAGCCGGACGCTTCAAATCCGAAACGTTGATCATCGATGATCAGGAAATTACCGGCACATTGTTCGAGCAGATCGACGCGGCCTTTGCCTTCATCAAGAAGCATCTCACCGTACGACTCGTCATCACCGGCCAGCCGCAGCGCGAAGAAGTTTGGGACTATCCGCTCGAAGCCATCCGCGAGGCTTTGATCAATGCCGTTTGCCACCGCGACTATTCCGTGCCCGTGGAAACGCAGATACGCATCTACGACGATCAATTGATCATCTGGAATCCGGGCAGCTTGCCGCCAGATTTGCATCTGGACGATCTCAAGCGCCGTCACCGTTCGGTGTTGCGCAACAAGCTCACCGGCGCGATGTTTTACGAAGCCGGTTTGATCGAAAAGTGGGGCAGCGGCACGAATCGCATGATGGCGGAGTGCAAAAAAATCGGCCTGCCGGAACCGGAATGGCGGGAGCAGCAAGGCCTGATGCTGATCTTGAAACAGGATGCCTTCACGGAAGATTTTCTGCTGGAGCAGGGGTTGAATGAACGCCAAATCAAAGCGGTCGCGCACGTAAAAAAACGCCGCCGTATCACCAATCAAGAATATCAGCAATTGGTTGACGTCAAAAAGCGCACGGCTTCGGAAGATTTGCGGCAGTTGGAGGAAAAGAACGTTTTGGAGCGCGTGGGCTCAACTGGAAAGGGCACATATTATAAACTGCGCGGCCGGTGAGAACAAAGGGATACCTCGACATGTGAACACATGATCATATGCAATGGGGCAAAAGGGGAAATAAAGGCGCAACAAAGGGGCATATTGGGGCAAGATTTGAGAAGAGTAGTACACTGTCAGCTTAATTCCAGTAACCTCTCGACTATGTCATCTCAGAGAGAATCAGACTGTGTGAAAACTTGGGAATGCCGCACCCTGAGCTTGTCGAAGGGTGCTAAGCTCAAAAATCCGGCTTCGACAAGCTCAGCCGGCGTTGGAACCAAGCGCTTTTGCACAGTCTGAATCTCGTGCAGCATAATTAAAGTGCTTGATTCAACCAAGATCCCGCAAGGCGGGATGACATGGCTGAAGGTATGGCAATTAAGGTGACAGACTAGTAGTGCAAACTGCACATGATAAGGAAAGGATCGTCTCATGAATCAAAAAGGTTTTGGCTTATTGCAAGGCAAGAAAGGCATCATCTTCGGTCCGCTTGACGACAAGAGTATTGCCTGGCATATTGCCTTGGCTGCCCACCGCGAGGGAGCGAAGTTTGCGTTGTCGAACGTAAAAGTTGCGTTTCGCCTGGGCACGATCGCCGAGCTGGCCAAGCTTTGCGGCGATGCGCCGCTAATCGCTTGCGACGCGAGCTCGAGTGAAGACATGGAAGTCGCATTCAAAGAGTTGAAGGATAAGATCGGCAAAATCGATTTCATCGTGCACTCCATCGGCATGTCGCAGAATGTGCGCAAAGACCGGCCCTACGAGGATTTGAGCTATGAGTTTTATCACAAGACACTGGATGTGTCCGCGATGTCTTTGCACCGCATCATCGCGCAAGCTTTGAAGGCCGAGGCTCTGAATGACGGTGGCAGCATTGTCGCGTTGACTTACATCGGCGCGCAGCGCACTTTCTCGAGCTATTCGGACATGGGCGACGCCAAAGCGCTGCTCGAAAGCATCACGCGCAGTTTTGGCTCCCGCCTGGGCAAGCGCGGCATTCGCGTGAACACCGTTTCACAAAGCCCGACCAAAACCACAGCCGGCAGCGGGATCGAGGGCTTCGATGCTCTGTATGATTTCGCCGAGAAAATCTCCCCGCTTGGGAATGCCACGGCGCAAGATTGCGCGGATTACGTCGTCACGCTGCTCTCCGATCTCACCCGCAAAGTCACGATGCAGAATCTTTTTCACGACGGCGGCTTCAGCACCATGGGCATCAGCGACGCGTTGATGCAGGCACTGTATGCCAGTCGCAAGCCGGGGGAGTGAAAGTGAAGATCGAAGATGGAAGATAGAGGATAGAAGATGGAAGATGGAAAATAGGATGAATTGATGGCCATTTTCAATCCTCTATCCTCGATCCTCCATCATCAATCCTCCATCCTCGGCATGAGGCAATCAACCAAAAAATACCATGTCAACACACTGCCTCGGCTTCGGTTTGGTGACGTGTGATCGCATTCTGCGCCTCGATGAATTTCCTCGTCCCAACGAGAAGCGGGTCGTCAACCATTGGACGGAGCAGATCGGCGGGCCGGTTGCGGTGGGGTTGATGACGATGGCAGCATTGGGGTTACGCGTGCATTGGGGCCTGCCGCTTGGCAGCGATCACAAATCCGAGCGCGTCAAGTCACAATTCCAGAGCTTGGGGATCGGTTATGAGCCGGGCACGTTGAGCGACGCCAGCGTGGCGACACCCGAGGCGATTATCCTCGTCGATCGACGTAGTGGTGCACGCACAGTGCTGCTTTTGCATCAGGTGAATGATAGTTTGCAGCAATTCGAGCAGATTGCCGATCGGCTTCCCGTGGCAGACTGGGTCTATTGCGACGGCCGCGACCAACGCTTTACCGTGCTGCTCAAAGCTTGGGCTAAAGCGAACCAGGCAAAACTATTTTTCGATTTCGGAAGTTTGCGGCCAAATTGGGAAGAAATCACCGCCGGCAGTGAAATCGTGATCGTTTCCGATGATTTCATGCGGCAATTGGATGCCAGCCTGACCCCGGCGGAAACGCTGCGCCGTTTGGCCGCCGGCGGAGTGAAGCTTGCGGGAATGACTTTGGGGCGGGAGGGAAGTCTGTTTTTGCAGGCAGGAACTCTTTTGAAAATTCCAGCCTATCCCGCAAAACAAGTAATCGACACCACGAATGCCGGCGATGTGTTTCACGGCGCATTCCTGGCTGCTTGGATCAAAACTCAATCTGTTCTAAAAAGCGCCGAGTTCGCCTCGCGCTGTGCGGCTTGGGCTGTCGGGCAAGTCGGGCACAATTTGGATCGCGTCGATCCAGATATCACGCAGGCCTTTGGGCGGTTATAATGGGGATTCGAAAGCAGTATTTATACTCCTTTGACCACGGATGACATGGATTAGGCTGATTTTCGCGGATAAAACTGAGCTATTGATTAGAAAAATCTGTGTAGATCCGCCCCATCCGCGTTCTAAAAGAGTCAAATGAATACCTTGATAAAAAATCGCCGACTGATCGGGGGTTCCAAGAAGGATTTCGCTGATCATCATTCACAAAATAAAAAAGCGAAGAACATAAACTCGCTTTTATAAGATGTGCCGGGGGCGAGAGTCGAACCCGCACAGGATTGCTCCCATTTGGATGAACTATCAGACCCTGGACAATGCGCGCCAGCTCGCCCATATCATCCTGCAGATTTCTCACCTCTGCTTCGTACTTACCGGTCGACGTCATGGGACCGTGAGCGGCGTAAGCATCACGTATTTTTGTGCTGCGTTGGTCATGGTGCTTCTGCTTAGGCTGTTCTAATAGTTTGGCGCATTTCATACAGCTTCCCGCCAAGCCATGCAATCGGCAAGGAAATCGCTGCAAGCGTCCATGCGTACCACGCGGGCCCTAAATCTGCCGCCACGATTGCACCAACTGAACTTAACACGAGCCCGATTAAACCAAGAATAAGCGCATGCTTCATCGGATGGCGCGGCGCGAGTCTTGCTGTTAAATAACATCCGATGAAACTCAACACTGCGCGATAACCGAGAACAAACAGAATTAGACCTGTTCCAACAAAGAGATTGCCCTTTGGCAACACACCCGCGCCTTCGAGAATAGCATCCGTGGCGGTATGCGTAATGACGATGAAGATAAATCCCGCGAGGACCGCGCCGATACTTTTGCCCATTGTTTTGCTCATGGTTCGTTCTCCGTTGTAAGTTTTCCTCAACCTTCAATGTCACTCTTCTTCATTCAGCCACTGTCAATACAGGTCTAGGACTTTTGTGTGGACAGCTTGATTGCCAGTCCATTGTTTTTTTTCGCTCACTTTTATTTGACCTTCTTCCAAACCAGATCGTTGTTCTCTCGACGGTCCAGCATCTGTGTTGGGCGTCCGCTCGCGTCACGCACGAAGACCTTTTCGCCTCGCACCGTTCCTTTCGGGAAGAAAGTGTTTTCATCCGCGGGCAGCAATTCTTCCTTTTCTCTACCAGTGCGCTGTCCCATCAGCTTGTCCCCTTCCAT
>JBIOXB010000069.1:0-3398 GCA_044869275.1 bacterium | reverse complement strand
AAAAGTGCAAGGGTTTTGCAGGGTTTGGCTCAAAAAGCTTGCACTTGAACAACACAATATAACCAGGAAATGCCCAGTTTTAAAGGATTTTTTTGATCTTTTGAGTTTTTCAGCAGCCCCTAATTATTTTGCCCTCAATAGTTTTGCCTTTCATGAATGACACTCACTACCGGCTCGCCTCCAAATTCGCATTCCCCTCCATGTACTTCAAATTGAACTTGAACTTATCTATGCGCCAACAGCCATCTTTTTTGATCAGATGAAAATCATAGCTGCCCACAAAAGTGCGCGTGTTTTGATTGGTTTTGTTGGGCAGATAATGTGAAGCGATGCCATAGCAGAAGACCTTGGCTTCGTTATCCTTGACGGTTGCGATATAGTTACCCGCTTGATGATGAATGGCTTTCAGATCTTTCAACCCTTTGTCCCACGCTTCAACAATGGCTTGTGAAGTCATTACCGCCGGCTCACCTCCCGAGGCAGAAGTCATATCGAAAAGCACTTCAGCGGCAAAGCAATCTTTCACTTTTGTCCAATCTCGATTGTCGGTGTGAATGAACAACCGGTTCACCACTTCGATGACGGCGTCTTTTTCAACCAAAATTTGGTATGGATCACGCATCGTTATCTCCTTACCTCTGCATGCTGAAATCGTTATTCACCGTTTTTCTGTCTCTCATTTTCTGTCAGGGCCCTTGTTGAAGCCAACTTAAAATTGCCGAGATGGCTTTGTCATTTAATTGTTTTGCCCTAGATAGTTTTGCCTTTCATTCTGGACCTGAGTGGGAACTGCCTTTTTAGGCGACGGATCAGACTCTTGGAGTCCGCAAATATGCGAGCACAAACAAAAGTCCAAGAACCAAATCCACGGCGGCAAATCCCATAACCACCGGCGCGACGCGCTGTTGGGAATACAAGGCGGTCATGGCAATTCCGTAGGTCAATTTTTCGACAATTGCCGGCAGCATCACCAAGCGAAAACGGCCGGGATTGCTCGCGATCACCAAAAAAGCAATTTGCCATGCCAGCCCAACGCCCACGAAGCCGTAATAGTATTCCGGATGAGTGATCGCCGGGGGATAGTCGCGGGCGATCTGGCTTTCGAGGAGATAGAGCGGTGCAAGCGCCAGGATGCCGTATGCGCCGGCAATGAGAAAGACCCATCTGGCAAATTTCATACGCTAGCCTGATGGCGTTTTTGAGCTTCGCCGATCTCTCAAGGCGCCACCAACTTTCAGCAGTGTAGCCTCATGCTCACAAATAGCGCGCTTTAATAATGTTGAGGTGATGCATTTCGTGACCGGCAATATGATAAGCTAAGGCGCGAACGGTCACAAAGTTTTTGTTGGCCACGCCACCTCGGCTGAGTGCTTTCTCATCCAGTCCGTTGAAAAGCGTAATGGTGGCGTTGCGCACGGCAGCATACTCTTTCAAAATATCCTTCACGCTGCGGTCATTGGCGCCGGAATGTCGGGCATAATCTTCTTGTTCAAATCCCGGCAGCGCGGTGGCGTCGTTGCGCGCGAAACGCAGGGCGCGATAGGCATAAATGCGCTCGTCATCGATGATGTGCACGAGCACTTCCTTGATCGTCCATTTTCCCTCGGCGTATCGATACAAGAGTTTTTCTTCGGGCAGCGACTGAATAAACTCTTGCGTCGTTTTCAAGTTGTCTTTTAAATGCTTGAGCACCAGCCCGTCGTCGGGCAACAAACCGATGTACATGAGGGCATACGGCGCATACTCGCCGGCGATCGGTTTCGCAATTTTTTTCATGTTGGAAGAACGTTGCGGACCTGGCTTCCTGCGCAGCCGATGGAGCTTTTCAGCATCCCGTGATGTCCCTATTCCAGCGGGATGCGGCTTTTGTTCTGCGCCAGCCACTGGTCGAATGTTTGTAAAGCGGGGTTGAGGGCGCGGGCAACCTCAAGGTTGCGCGCCTCGCAATAGTACTTGTTGAAGTCGCGCTTGAATTGGAACATATTTCCCAGATCGTCGGCGCCCGGGAAACCGAAACTGCGATACACTTCCGGCGGCACGTCATTGTAACGCACCTCCTGGCCCAACGCTTTCGTCATGGCGGCAGCCATTTGCGCGCCAGTTAAATGCCCACCGGCAATGCCAAGCGTCTTGCCGATGTACTCGCGGTTCTTCTTAAATATTCCCAAAGCACACTTGCCGATATCTTCGGCGGCGATGCCAGGAAGCTTCGTGTCGCCCATGGGCATAGTGAAGGCTAGCTTGCCATCCGGGCCCCTTTTGGGCTGCATACCGAAGTAAACAAAGTTCTCCCAATAAAACGACGTATTCAGCAACGTGACCGGCAGCCCAAGCGAGGCAAAAAGTTGATTGGCTTCGCCCTTGGCATCGTAGTGCGGCACTTTATATTTGCCCATCAGCGTGGGCATGCGATGATCAGCCAGCGGGACCCATTTGCGCGTGTCTTCAAGCGTGGACCAAATCACGTGCTGCAGGCCGGCGTGTTTTGCCGCTTGCGCCATATTGGCCGCTTGCGCCAGCTCCTTCTCGGGTGAAAAATGCGCCCAGTAAAAAGTAACACAGAACGCTCCATAAGCTCCGGCGAACGCCCGTTTCAAGCTCTCCACGTCATCAATGTCGGCGGCAACCACCTCAGCGCCTAACTTTGCCAGTGCCTTTGCTTTGTCCGAGTTGACGTCCCGGTTAATGGCGCGCACGGCGAAGCCGCTGTTCGGCTCGTTCAAAATGGCACGCACCAATCCTCCGCCTTGTGCGCCAGTTGCACCGACGACCGCAATGATCTTTTTTGCAGCCATAATATGTTGCTCCTCGAGTTAAACGTTACTCCTGCTTCAGAATAAAGCATTTGCCTTACTGCCAATTGCAAAGAAACGATTACGGCCTGTTGCCCTCGGGAAGAATCAGCTCATTAGCCTTGCTTTCCGCGATTTCCGGCGGGGTGCCGGAATCCCAGCTTGAGGGGGGCACTTTGCCGTTGTGATACAACGACTCCATCGGTTGCCAAACCTTGTCCACGCGATCGGTGAACAGATCTCCGATCAACAAATCAGTGACCGTGCCCCTGAGCTCGGGATAGTTGCGGACGAAATTGCCAAAGCTGAAGCCATCATAATACTCGCACACCAGGCGGCGCATGCGGTCAATGCCCTGATTGAAGAGCGGACCCCATTTCCCGAGTTGTGCAGCGGACAAATCGTTGCGCTGAAATCCTTCCACGATCGCATCGGCCGCCATTTCTCCGGATTTCAGCGCCAGCAACACGCCGGAGGAATATAGCGGATCGAGAAAGCCAAAAGCGTCGCCGATCGTCACCCAACCCTCGCCCGCGGCTTGCGTCGCGCGATAGGAATAATCCTTGGTGGCGAAATAACCGGTAATGCGGCGGCCCGAAGTAACAC
>JBIOXB010000068.1:0-11031 GCA_044869275.1 bacterium | reverse complement strand
ATGGTGCAGTATCACTGCCCATTTCGGCTCCGTGCCCAGCGCTTGGGAAGATCCCGAAGTCTCGGGATGACAGTACTGGATTTTGTGCAAGCACATGAAATTAACGTGGTAGTATATTAGCAGGACGTTAAAAAATCGCTTCCGTAATGGTTCCACACGGATCAAAAAACCACACGGAAGTCTTTAAACTATCAGCGTGGTTTTTTAATCCGCGTGGAATCAATCTTTGCTTTATTGCAGAGATATCACTTATAGCTGACTAATGCGGCTCATCATGCGAAAACGCCATGAGCTCGCTTCGCCTTCAGTTGTTACCGCTTCCACATCCCTTGCCCAAATCCACATGCGCGGCTGGCATGCTGGTATGCAAATGTAAATTCTCTACTTCGTAAGAAGTATGAAAGTTCAGCAACAACGCTTAAGATTCTGTAACATCGCTTGAGTTTCTGGTTCATTTCGCTCATACTTTATCTTGGCTGACAAGAATACCCTCTCCCAATTCACTTGGGCGCCAAAGCACGAGTGGGCTCGGCGTCCAGTTCAGTTGAAGAATGGAATCCTGATCAAGTAAATGGAAAGGAGGCGAAACGGTGCAAACTTTTCAGGCATGAGTGCCGTCTGGGGAAGCTGGCCAAATCCATAACCCGGACAAGCCGGAAACGAAAAACTCAAAACACAATGCCCAAAGGTGGTATTGAATTTTGAGCTTTGGATTTTGGATTTCTTTGCTCAAAAAGCACAGTGCTCAATTCTGCCAAGATTCCGCAACGGCGGGATGACACGATAAAGGTGCAGTTTTCAAGGTTACAGCGCACTAGGATGTGCGCAAGAACAAAAAGGGTATTCATTGTGAATACCCTTTTTGCGTCTTTGCGCGAGAGTTTTTGCTTTTTCTTACACAAATCTGACAGTTCAGGAACTACGCCAGGTTTAATGAAAAGCTTCTTTCCGTGGGAGTTCCATTTCCGTGGGCCGAACTTTTAGAACTTTATTCTATGTTTGATTCTTTAAGAGCCTACCTCGGATTTTCATCCCGAAGGGTCGGGATGAAGCCCGAAGCCAGAGGGCAGAAGCGATGGAAATAATATTCTGCAAAAAAAGCAGATGACAGAAAAATGCAGGGCAGAAAGATGTTTGTCGCTTGCGCTCTCCCGTACCCAACCAGCCTCCTGGAATGAGATCAATGGCTATCTTTCTGTCCTTCATTTTTCTGTCTTGGCTTTTACTCAATTCAACGCAACATTATCAAATTATCTATAGCCTTAATGAATCAGTTGATCATGGAGAGCTTCAGAGTTTTTTTCCGATTTTGGTGAGTTCATCGCCTAGTGTGCGCATGATTTGACAAAACTGGGGCCCCACCGCCATGCTGAAAGTATTTGACCAGGGGCATTATTATTCTATCCTGCAAATCTTCAGTTACAGCTATTTAACCGTTTGAAATTCGGCTTGGTGGAAAAGTTGCAGTGTGATCGGAACGATTGAAACCTCCGGCGGCTCGCCGCGCTTGTAGATGCTTTGAGATGCGGGGAGCGCCGGAATTGTTAGCTGCCCAAAACGAATCACACTGGAGAAATGTGAGCCATGAAGCCGAACACTCTGATCAAGAAAATCCTGGCTGGGGGCCTGTTGGTTGCGCTGCCCGGCTGGGGGAGCATGGGTTGCGCGGTGCGGTTGTCATCTCATCCTGATCATCACGATTATGGACACCATGATCATGAACGGGATGACGATGATGATGATCACGGGCATCGTAAGCACCGCAAACATCACAAGCATCACTCACGGCACGAGCATGATCGCGCCCGGCTCGTGATTGTTGTGGAGGGTCACATCCATACGGATGATTGCGGCCACTTTCGTTGCGATGATGATTGGTTTCTCTTCGAAGGACACCACCACGGCCGCCACTGCGGCCACGAACTCGTTGCCGGCATTTGGATTCTTCCATAAATTCAGCAGAGTGTTTCGCCTCATGCTTGCGGGTTTGGGCGAGTTGGAAAGCAAAACTGCCGCCTTGTATTCGGTTACGGAAAAGCTTAAATTATCTGAAGCAGTGAGCAAACCGAAGACTTCGAGGAGTTGTGCAAGTTATGCCCGATCAATTCATGACCGCGCATCGCATGAGAACACTCATCCAGGCGATCAAAGGCTACATTTATACCGTGCGGGTGGAAAATGGCATGGCCGTCGAAACCTATCACGGCGAAGGCTGCGCGGAAATTACCGGCTATACTCCCGACGATCATCGCACCGATCCCGATTTGTGGTACAAGATGGTTTATGCAGATGATCGTGCGGCCGTTGCCATACACGCGCAGCGCGCGCTGGCCGGCGAAGAGCAACCGCCGCTCGAGCATCGCATCACCCATCGCGATGGCTCCTTGCGCTGGGTCAAGAGCACCATCGCCTTGAACAAAGACGAGCGTGGCCGCTTGGTTTCATACGACGGCTTGATCACCAACATCAGCGTGCGTAAGAGCGCCGAGGAAGCGCTGCGCGAGAGCGAGCAGCGTTACAAAAGACTGCTGGTTTCGGTGACGGATTATATTTACACCGTGCGCATTGCTGACGGCAAGGTGCTCGAAACCAGGCATGGGCCGGGCTGTGTGGCGGTCACGGGTTACGCACCGGAAGAACTCGAGGCAGACAACGAGCTTTGGTACCGCATGGTGCACGAAGAGGATCGCCAAACCGTGATCGCGCGGACGAATCGCGCCATGCAAGGCGAGGCCGTTCCCGGTCTCGAGCACAGAATCATCCATAAGGATGGCAGCGTGCGCTGGGTGAAGAATTTCATCGTCCTGCGCAAAGATGCGAACGGCGCGGTCTCTTCGTATGACGGTTTGGTAAGAAATATCACCGGCCGGAAAAAAGCGGAAGAGCTCGCCGAAATGCGGCGGCAGCAGCTCATGCAAGCGGACAAGCTGGCGAGCTTGGGTATTCTGGTGGCGGGCATGGCGCACGAAATCAACAATCCCAACAACTACATCTTGCTGAACGCCAAGTTTCTGTCGCGCGGCTGGCGCGAAATCAGACCCATTCTGGACGAATATGCGGCGCGCAACGGCGATTTCATTCTCGCCGGTTTGCATTATTCGAGAATGTACGGCAAAACCACACAACTCTTCGCGGGATTGATCGATGGCTCCAAACGCATTCAAAAAATCGTGCAGAGCTTGAAGGATTTTGCCCGCGACGGCGGCATGGGCGCGAAGGAATGGGTGGACATCAATACCGTGGTTGACAATGCCCTCACCATCGTCCACGCGTTGATTAAAGAATCCACGCGCAAGTTCAGCGTGGCGCTCAACGAGAATCTTCCGCCGCTCATGGGCAATGCGCAACAACTCGAACAAGTGTTGATCAACCTCATCACCAATTCCTGCCAGGCGCTGCCCAGCCCCGAAGCGGGCCTGGGAATCGAAACCGCCTACGACGCGGCGCGGAATCAAATTGTGGTGCGCGTCGTCGACGAAGGGGCCGGCATTCCCGAGCCGGAATTGAAGCGCATTTTCGATCCCTTTTTCACTACTAAGCGCGAGCTGGGCGGCACCGGCTTGGGGCTCTCGATTTCCTACAAGATCGTCCAGGATCACGGCGGCGAGCTGAGATTCAAATCGCAAACCGGCAAGGGAACGGTGGCAACCCTGACGCTGCCGGCGCTGAGGAATTCTTTGGAGTGAACCAACGACACATGAACCATACCACCTACCCCGAACCTCCCGTGCTGCTTATCGACGACGAAGAGCGGTTTTTATTCAGCGCGGAAATCACCTTGAACGCCGGCGGCATCCAGGCGGTCACCAAATGCCAGGACAGCCGGCAAGCACTGTCTCTGCTGGCGCAACAAAAGCATTCCGCCATCGTGCTGGATTTGTACATGCCGCATATGCCAGGCCAGGAACTGCTGGCGCGGCTGGTCGAAGCTTATCCGGAAATTCCCGTGATCGTGCTCACGGCGGTCAACGAAGTGGACATCGCGGTGGAGTGCATGAAGGCGGGCGCGTTCGAGTATATCGTCAAGCCGGTGGATGATGCGCGGCTGGTCACCACCATCCGGCATGCGATTCAGATGCAGGAGATGAAGAACGAAAATGATTTGCTCAAAAAATCCCTGCTGTCGATGCAATTGCAGCATCCCGAAGCGTTCGCGGAGATCGTGACGAATCAAGCCTCGATGCGCGGCATTTTTAAGTACATCGAAGCCATTGCCGCCACGCCATTGCCCGTGCTCGTTACCGGAGAGACCGGCGTGGGCAAAGAGCTGGTCGCCCTGGCGATCCATCGATTGAGCGGGCGCACGGGTGAGTTCGTCGCCGTCAACGTTGCGGGTGTGGACGACGCATTTTTTTCGGACACGCTCTTCGGCCACCTGCGTGGCGCGTTTACCGGCGCCGAGAAGCTGCGCCGCGGGTTGATCGAGCAGGCCGCGAGCGGAACCTTATTTCTGGATGAAATCGGCGATTTGAGCAATGAGTCGCAGGTGAAGCTCTTGCGGCTGTTGCAAGAAAGCCGGTACTATCCTTTGGGGGCGGATATGCCAAAAATGTCCGATGCGCGCATCGTGGCGGCCACGCATCAGGACCTGGCGGCGAAGCAAAGCGCGGGGGCATTCCGGAAGGATCTTTATTATCGCCTGCAAGCGCATCACATTCACATTCCGCCGCTGCGCGAGCGCCAGGACGACCTCCCGTTGCTGATCGAGTATTATCTGGAGAAAGCAGCGGAGGTGCTCAACAAAAAGAAACCGACCGCGCCGCGCGAGCTCGCGACCTTGCTCCGCACCTATCATTTTCCCGGCAATATCAGAGAATTGGAGGGCATGATTTTCGATGCGGTAAGCCGCCATGCTTTCGGCGTACTGGCGATGAATTCTTTCCGGGAAAAGATCTCCCTAAATTCCGGCGTGCATTTTGACGCCGTTTCGCAACATGACGAAGAGCAGCCCCGGGTGACTTTCTCGGACCGGCTTCCTACGCTCGAGGAGGCGGAACAGTTGCTCATCAATGAAGCGCTGAGCCGCGCGGGCGGCAATCAATCCATCGCTGCGAGCCTTTTGGGATTAAGCCGGCGCGCGTTGAATAATCGCTTGCGCCGGGATGGACGCGAGCCTTAGAACACCGGCTCAACGCTAAAGGGGTGCCACAAAACTGCCGTAGCCACAGAACTGTTTTTTGGTATTTCATTTTGTTTTTTATTGCCTTACCTCACCACACTCTTATCTGCTCTCCGCAAGCGTTGCACCCCTTGTCAGTTTTCGACCTCGATTCCGAACTTAATAAACTAATTAATATTAAATAGTTATTTCGCAACTTCCTGCACGGCAAGTTTTTTGCATGATAGCAAACAATATTAATTTATTTCATAAAGTTTAAGAAATATTTTAAATATCTTAATATTATTTTAACTTTACTTAATTAAATTATAAAATGGGCCACATGCTATTAACAAGTTGTTTTTCGCAATACCAGGAGTTTTTCACATAATCCTCAGGCAGACCACTTTTTTTAGGAGGAAATGATGCGCTCCACCCAAAATCAACTCGCTGTCGTCACTGCAATTCTAGCGGCAACACTGAAAGACCGGCTTGCTGATTGACGCCAAGCTGACACTTGATCTCCCTTACTCGCTGGGGAACGGGAGGTGCGCTCTCGGCCGTAATCAAATCAAAACGGCAAGGAATGCGACCTACCCGATTTGACCGCGCCAGCAGTTGGCGCCTCCCGCCTCCCCTTCATATGGCAATAGATCAGTCAAAACTCTCAAGAGGGTGCTTATGACGGCAACGATATATGAAGTCGCAAAAAGATCGGGCGTGAGCATCGGCACGGTGTCGCGTGTGTTGAACGACAGTCCGCTGACGGCCGTGGCGACGCGCGCCCGGGTGCTGCAAGTGATCAAGGAGCTCAATTATCAACCGCTCGCTTTGGCTCAGGGCCTGGCGCGCCGCAAAACCAACGCGATCGGGGTGGTGGTGCCGCTGCTCAACGCACGCCCTTGCACTGAAGTTTTGCGCGGCATCCAGCGCGGCTTGGCGCAGCATAATCTCGATTTGATTCTCTATGGCATCGATGACTTGCGCCGGAAAGACACCTTTTTGCAGCGCGCCTTGCAGAAACGCCGCGTCGATGGCTTGCTGGTGGTGTCGATGAAGCTCTCCAACAATTTGGCGGCAGAGTGCAAGCGCCGGCATCTGCCCTTGGTCTTGGTGGATAGCCGCCATCAGTATTTTGATTCATTCAACGTCAAAGCACAAGATCGCGCGCTTTTAACCGAACGCCATTGGATTCACTTGGGATATCGCGCGGTCAAGCGCATGACTGTGCTCTTGGACCATCCGGCTTCCTCGCCGCAATATGTGCGTTTAAAACCCCGAGCGGCAGTAAACCGCCATCGGTCTGAATGAATCTGTGCTGCGTGCCGATCTTCACCCGGAAAACAAAAAGGCGGTGAATTTTTTCGGCCGCCTGGGTATCTCGGGAAGACTTCACGAAGGCTTGATCCGGATCGCATTTCCGGTCTATCAAGATGAGAAGCTGCTGGCGCAATGTTGGCCCAGCCAGAAACACCAGCAGTTGGCGGAGATGGTGCGCCAGCAGCTGAGGCGATAGTGGTCCGCAAAATTGCCGTTTCGAGTTTCACGGCTTGCCGGCGCATGCCTCACCAGATCCTCGGTGATGGGCTCAAACTAAACTTCCGGGAGCGATCACAATGTCGGACCTGTGCACAGAGAAATCCTCCTGTGGCGTGGGCTTTGTCGCCAGTGTGAGGGGTGAATACAGCCACGCCAACGTGCAAAAAGCCCTGCAAGCGCTGCAATGTGTGGAGCATCGCGGTGCATGCCATGCCGATAAGCTCACCAGCGATGGCGCGGGCCTCATGCTCGATATCCCGTTCGAGCTGTTCGGCCATGAAAAGGGCACGGTTGCCGTGGCCACGCTGTTCGCGCCGCGCGATGCCGAGCGCCGGCGTCTCGCCATGAGAATTTTCGAAAATACCTTCGATTTCTTTGGCGCCAAAATTCTGGGCTACAGAAAAGTGCCGGTGGACGAAACCGTGCTGGGGCCGCAAGCTTCGCAAACGCAGCCGAAAATATTGCACGCGATCGTCAAACGCCCCCGCCACTGCCGCAGCGAAGATTCTTTCAACCAGCTACTTTACCAAGCCAAGCAGTTCACTCAGGCGAAACTGCACGAACGCGGCATCGTACGCGAATGGTTTTTCACTTCACTCTCCGCCACCACGATCGTTTACAAAGCGCTCGTGCGCGCCGGCAGTCTCGCGCAGTTTTATCCCGATCTGCAAAACCCCGCCTGCCAAAGCCGCTTTGCCTTTTTTCATCGCCGCTTCAGCACCAACACCACGAGCACCTGGGACAAGGCGCAGCCTTTTCGTTTGCTCGGACACAACGGCGAAATCAATACCATTGCCGCCAACAAGTCGTGGGCTTTTGCGCGCGAAAAGGCTTCGGGCCTCAAGGACGGCGAAGTCTTGACGCACGAAGGCATGAGCGATTCCGGCAGCTTCAACGAAATGGTCGAAGCGCTTGCCTATCGCAGCAGCCTGCCGGGTCTCGCTGACATTCTGGCGACGATGATGCCGCCCGCGCATCAGGCTGATCCGTTTTATGAATATTGGGGACGCGCAATAGAGCCCTGGGACGGCCCGGCGCTGGTCGTGTTCTCCGATGGGCGCATGATCGGTGCGCGCCTCGACCGCAACGGCTTTCGGCCTTGCCGCTGGGTAAGAACCGCAGATCACTTTTGTCTTTGTTCCGAGGCTGGGGCGTTCAATCTCGATGAAGCGAGCGTGCTGCAGAAAGGCACGCTCGACGCGGGTCGCGGCATTAGCGTTGATCTTGCCAGCGGCGAGATTTCTTTTTGCGATCCCTGCCGCTCTCTGCAAGATTCGGGCATTCAGCTCGAAAAGAGACTGCAACTTTTGCCTGCGGCCGAGCCATTGCAAGTTCAAGCCGGGGATTTGGAACAGCGCTTTCTGTTCAATTTTTCCGAGGAAGATGTCCACCAGGTACTGGTACCCATGATCCGCGAGGGCAAAGAGCCGATCGGATCGATGGGCGACACGGCGCGCCCGGCGATTTTCTCGCAGGAGCCGCGGCCGTTTTTTGATTATTTTTTTCAAAATTTCGCGCAGGTGACGAATCCGCCTCTGGACTATTTGCGCGAGCGCCACGTCACGGATCTGCGCATGTATTTGGGCGGCCGGCCAAATGTTTTCGATCACAAGCAAATGGCTGTGCCTCGCCCTGGCTTTGAGTTGCGCAGCCCGATTTTGAGTCTCGCCCAGATGGCATATCTCCACACGCTGGCAGATCCGCCGGAGCATGAAAATCGAATGACCGTCAAGGAATTCCCTATCACCTTCAATCGTGAATTCGGCGCGGCGGGTCTGCAAGCACGGCTGCAGGAGATTTGCACGGAGGCGGTCGGGAGCGTGCGCCACGGCGCTGCCATTATTGTTCTTTCCGACCGCAAGGCAAGCTATCAGGATCCGCCCATCCCCAGCCTGCTGGCGCTGCGCGCGGTGATTTGCGCTTTGAATGACGCGGGTTTGCGTTTGGAGGCCGCGATCGTGGTCGATTCGGCGGAAATACGCACGACGCATCACGTCGCGGCGTTGATTGGCTTCGGCGCCGGTGCGCTTTGTCCGCATTTGGCCCTCGCGATCGCCCGGTGCTTCGACGATGAGAAACTCCTCGCTCTTTCCGCCGAACAAAAGGAGAAAAACCTGATTCACGCCTATGAGCAGGGCTTGCTGAAGGTGATGTCGAAAATGGGGATTTCCGTTGCGCGCAGTTATCAAAACTCCAAACTGTTCACCGCCGTCGGACTCGATCGCGAGTTGATGAAAACTTATTTCGACGGCGTGCCGGCGTTGCTGGGCGGCAAAGGTCTGGAGCACCTGGCAGACGATATCCTGCGCCACACGGAAACGGCCAGGGTTTATGAAGAAAGCGGCAGGCTGGTGCACATTCATTTTTACAGAGAGCACAATCAGAACAAGTTCGGCGAGAAACACGCCATGACCAATGCCCGCTCCAAGGTGATTCACAAGCTCGTGCGCAGCAGCGGCCTGGCGCTGGACGATTTACGGCTTTATGAGGAATACTTGCGGCTGGGCCGCAGCGGCGCGCCGGTGAGTGTGCGGCATTTGTTGCGCATCAAAGCCTCGACCGCGCCTTTATCCGTGGCAGAAGTCGAGCCCCGTGCGGCAATTCTCGCACGGTTCGGCGCCGGCGCGATGTCATATGGCGCGCTCAGCGCTGAAGCGCAACGGGATATTTTCCTGGCCATGCGTGAAATCAACGGCAGAAGCAACAGCGGCGAAGGCGGTGAGAACCCTTATTATGAAATGGCGGGCGTCCATGCGACCACGAAGCAAGTCGCCTCCGCGCGCTTCGGCGTAACCGCGAGATACCTGGTCTCCGCGGAAGAAATCGAGATCAAAATCGCGCAAGGCGCCAAGCCCGGCGAGGGCGGCCAGTTGATGGGTGTAAAAGTTGACGCCGGCATCGCGCGGGCGCGCCATGCCGCCGAAGGCGTGACGTTGATCTCTCCGCCGCCTCTGCATGATCTTTATAGTATTGAAGACTTGAAGCAGCTGATCTATGAGCTGCATCAAGTCAATCCCGCTGCCAAAGTCACGGTCAAATTGGTTGCCGGCGCGAATGTAGGCACGATCGCGGTGGGCGTCGCCAAGGCCGGTGCGGACATCATCCACATTGCCGGCGGCGACGGCGGCACGGGCGCTGCCGGCCTCAGCTCCATGAAACACGCCGGCCTGCCGTGGGAATTTGGCTTGCTCGAGGCGCATCAGGCCCTGTGCGATCATCATCTGCGAGAAAACGTCATCTTGCGCGTCGATGGCGGCCTGCACACCGGTGAAGATATCGTCATGGCCGCGATCATGGGCGCAGAGCAATACAATTTTGGCAAGCTGCTGTTGGTGGCGCAGGGCTGCGTGATGGCCAGAATTTGCGAGAAAAACACCTGCCCCACCGGCATCGCGACGCACCATCCGAAGTTCAAGGCGAAGTACAAAGGACACAAAGATCATATCGTCAAGCTGACGCACTATCTTGCCGAAGACGTGCAGCGGCATTTGGCCAGCGCGGGCGTGGCCGCACTGCCGGACCTCATCGGCAGAACGGATTTGCTCGAAATCCATCCGGAACACGAGGCCTTGGTCCATCGCCTAAATCTGGATTTGAGCTTCATCTTGAGCCGGCAGATGGCCGGCCACCATCGCGCCGCGAATCCGTTCCGCGAAAGTATCGGCGCGCTCAATCAAAAAATAATGGAAGACGCGGAAGTTGCTCTCGACCAGGACAAAGATTTGACCCTGTCCTATGAAATCAAGTCCACCGATCGCGCGGTGCTGGCGCGCTTGGCGGGCGAAATTGCGCTGCGCGAGCATCGCGCACATGTGGCAGGATTTTCCCACAATGGCGTGGCGCGCACGGTTTCCAAGCCTTATACCGGAACGGCGCAGCTCACTTTTGCCGGCAGCGCAGGCCAGGGATTCGGCGTGTTCGTGACAGATCATTTGAACGTCAAGCTCTTGGGCGAGGCCAATGATTCGGTTTGCAAAAGCATGTCCGGCGGCAAGGTGGTGATCTGCCCTGCTTCGCAAGCCCGGTTTCGAGCGGAAGACAATGTCATTATCGGCAACAGTGCGCTTTACGGCGCGACCGGAGGGAAATTGTACGTCAAGGGCATTGCTGGCGACCGCTTCGCCGTGCGCAACAGCGGCGCTTTGGCGATTGTGGAAGGCGTGGGTATGCACGCGTGCGAATACATGACCAACGGCACAGTGATCATTCTCGGCCGAGCTTCTTATAATTTGGGCGGCGGCATGACCGGCGGGGCGGTTTACTTATATAAGGAAAAAGCCGTCGCGCACGTCAATACGGAGTTTTTGATTCGCGTGGAAGTGGAAGCGCAGGAGCTTGAGTGGCTGCAAGAGACGCTGAGCGATTATTTCGAGGAACCTAACAGCCGCACGGCC
>JBIOXB010000067.1:0-46833 GCA_044869275.1 bacterium | reverse complement strand
GCACCGGCCTTTTCAAGCGCTATGCTCTAGCACCACCCTCGGGGCCCGACGTGCATAACGGCGTGACCTCGATTTACGAAGATCAAGGCGGAACGTTTTGGGTGGGCACGGCACACAGTGGGTTGGTGATTTTTGATCGTGAAAAAGAGAGGGTGACGTTCCATTTTCAGCACGATCCTCGCGACTCTACCACACTGATGGACAACGAAGTCGCAGCCATTTGTGAAGACGTCACCGGCGCGCTGTGGTTCGGCACGCGCACTGGCGTTAATCGCTGGGATCGTGTCAGCGGCAAGTTTTTGCGCTTCCGCCATGATCCCCAAAATTCCACCAGCGTTAGTTATGGAAACTGCACCAGTATTTATGGCGATCGTTCGAACCTGATGTGGTTCGCCACGGATGGCAGCGGCTTGAGCAAGCTCGACCCGCGCCCGCCGAAATTCGCGCATCACCGGCACGAGCCGGGCAATCGCAACAGCCTCAGTTTGGATTTGCCGAAATCAATTTGTGAAGATCGCGACGGCGATGTGTGGATCGGCACGAATCACTCCGGCGTGGACCGCTACGATCGCCGCACCGGAAAAATGACGAATTACAGGCATGATCCTGGCGATCCCTCGACCATTCCCGCTGGAGGCGTGACGGCGATTTGTGCAGATCGAGATGGAATTCTCTGGCTGGGATGTCATGGCCTGAATCGCTGCGATCGCGAGCGTGGAAGATTTGCGCATCCGGGTAACGCCGAGGGCAGGCGGCTGGCCTTGCCGCGGGAAATTGGTAACGCGATTTGTGAAGATCACGAAGGCAAGCTTTGGGTGGGTGGCGAAGGGTTGAGCAGGTATGACAAGGATACTCGTCAAACCATATCGTATCAGCATCAGCCGGAGAATCCCGCGAGCCTGAGCAGCAAGCCGGTGACCGTCATTTATGAAGACCGGCGCGGTGTTCTTTGGGTCGGCACGCACCACGGTTTGAATAAATTCAATCGCGCCGACAAGACGTTTACGCGATATTTTCATGATCCGTCCAGCCCGAACAGTTTGGGCAATGACTACATCAAAGCCATCTTTGAAGATGGACAGGGCAATCTTTGGATTGGCACAACCGACGGCCTGAACAAACTTGATCCTGAGACGGAAGCCTTCACACGCTATTATGAAAAAGACGGCCTGCCCAGTTCATTCATTTACGGCATTTTGGGCGATGATCGCGGCAATCTCTGGTTGAGCACCAATGGCGGTTTGTCAAAATTCAATCCTGCGGCGGGCAGGTTTCGCAATTATGCTTTGAAAGACGGCTTGCAATCTTTCGAATTCAACACCGGCGCTTATCATTGCAGCAAAAGAACCGGTGAGATGTTCTTCGGCGGCATTAACGGCGTCAATGCTTTTCATCCCGATTCGGTCAACGACAGCCGGTTTGTGCCGCCGATCGTGTTCACCGATTTTAAGAAATTTGATTTGCCGGTGAAGCTGGCGGCTGAGGTTGCGGATCTCGATGCCATCGAGTTAGCGTACGAGGAGAATGTTTTCTCATTTGAATTTGCCGCGCTGGACTACACGCACCCCGGGAACAACCAATACGCCTACATGCTCGAAGGCTTTGACAAGGATTGGGTGTATTGCGGCGTGCGGCGCTTTGCGCGTTACACCAATCTCGATCCCGGCTCCTATACTTTCAAAGTCAAAGGCACGAATCACGACGGCGTGTGGAATGAACAGGGAAGCACCCTCGAAATTTCCATCGTGCCGCCGTTTTGGATGACGCGGTGGTTTCGCACGCTGGCCGTTGCCCTGATTCTCAGCGCGGTCGCTGGCGCGGCGAAATATGTTTCCGTGCGCAAATTTCGAAACAGAGTGGAGGAGCTGGAACGCCAGCAGGCGCTGGAAAACGAACGCAAGAGAATTTCCCAAGATATGCACGATGAACTCGGTGCGAACCTGACCAAGATCGCCATTCTCAGCGACCTGGCGCAGAAGGATTTAAGTGATTCATACGTTGATGATGCTTCGTTTTGTCACTCCCGAGAAAGGGGGAATCCAGAAATCAAGCCCAACCTGGACTCCCGCGCAAGCGGGAGTGACAGCATAGCCGATTGCCTGCGAAATTCTGCACCATCCATCGGTGCCATCGCGCCTATCGATCTGCAAGCACGGTTGCAGAAAATGTCCGAAATCGCGCGTGCCACCATCGACAACATGAGCGAGATTATTTGGGCGATCAACCCGCAGCACAACACGCTCGACAGTCTGGCGGCGTACTTGCGCAAATATGCCGCGAATTATCTCGAAATGACGCCGGTGCAGTATCGCCTCGACTTTCCAGAGCACGTTCCCGGCTATCCGATTTCCGCGGAATTTCGCCGGCACGTTTTCATGGTGGTGAAAGAAGCGCTGCACAACGTAATCAAGCATGCCCAAGCCACGCAGATGGAGATGAAGCTCGTTTCCTGCGATCATACGCTAGAAATCGTCATTCAAGACAACGGCAAAGGCTTCGACACAAAAAAAATAAACGAGCAAGGGAACGGCGTGCCCAACATGAACAAGCGTATGGCGGAGGTGGGAGGCAAGTTCGAGATTGCTTCGCAGGCGGAGGGAGGGACACAGGTGAGGATTTGGGCAAAGCTGAAGAGTTCTTTGTCGCGCGTTAAGCCGCTATAGAATCGAGAACTCATGTTAATTCTTTCACCGTGAACCAAGCGTTTAATCGTTAAAGAAGCTGCTCTACAATCTACTACTTTTGTGCGATTGATCGAGTTAATCCTTTGATGTATATATCACAACAATTATACCTCCAATCCTATTTCAGGCCGCTTTGCCAAAAAACCTTATTGACGATATCGCTATGAAGAAGCTTTTACCCACAATTCTTGGGTTGATTTCGCTACTGGCAGATTTGATGACCTTGGGGCAGTTTATTCTCAATGATATTGCGTTCGACTTTTGGTCGTCTCGATGGTTTATTTCGATATTTCTTATCTTGCTGTTGTTGTTTTTAGGTGGAAGTTTGCTTTTTATGGCTAACGCTGGCGAGCTAGGTTCGCACATCATCGCGATATTTGGAGGTGTTTATCTTTTCTTGTCCATGGCATTGTACTCTATCTTTGGCTACCTCCAAATCACCGCAGCAGTTTCTTGGCAAGACTATTTCGGTTATTTGATGCTCTTCGGTATATCTTCCTTTACAGGAGTATGTAGCTTGGCGCTCTCTAAAAACTATAGCACTATAGAGAAAACCGCCTATGGTTTCGCTGCTGTCAATCTGGTGATAATATTCTTCATGGTAAACAAGTATGTATTGCAAGCGTACCCCTTTAAATTTGCAAGTTTTTGTGGAGAAGTATTTATTGTCCTTCTCGGTTCGGCGTATTTCTTGGGCCTCTATTTTGCTTCAAAATGGCTTTACTATTTCATTCCAAGCAGTAGGAATCGTCGCGCAATAGTTAGATTTCATGAAGGGTAACTCTTATAAATCGTATTCCCGAATCATGAATTGAACTTCACCAAATCAATTATGTCCATTCACGTCGCCATCGTCGAAGACATTGATGAAATCCGAGAAGGTTTAGCCGAGCTCATCAACAGCGCAGAAGGATTTCGCTGTGTCGCCGCGTATGCGTGCGCCGAGGCAGCTTTGGAAGACCTGCCGGATTGGGAGCCGGACGTCGTGCTCATGGACATTGGACTGCCGGGCATGTCCGGCATCGAATGCATCGCGCGTTTGAAGACGCAATGCCCGCGGATGCAATTCATGATGCTTACGATTTATGATGATGATGAAAAGATCTTCAAATCGCTGGAGGTGGGCGCCAGCGGCTATATCTTGAAAAAAACGCCACAAGACAAATTGTTGGAGGCCATCCGTGATCTGCATCACGGCGGCTCGCCCATGTCCGGCGAAATTGCCCGCAAAGTGGTGCAAGCCTTTCAAAAGACGCGCCAGGCTTCCACACCCACTGCCGAACTTTCCAAGCGCGAACAAGAAATCCTCGCTCATCTCTCCAAGGGTTTTCTTTATAAAGAAATTGCCAATGACCTTCACCTCAGCGTTGAAACCGTGCGCACGCATTTGCGCAATATTTACGAAAAGCTGCATGTGCGCAACCGGGCGGAGGCCATGTTGAGGTATTTGCAGAAGTAGGTTGGTAGTAACGCCTTAGGGCGTTACGGCTCGGGAGTAATGCCATGTCACCTCAATTGCTATACCTTCAGCCATGTCATCCCGCCTTGCGGGATCTTGGTTGAAGCAAGCACTGTGATTGCGCTGAACAAGATTCCTTCTCGATGACAACATAAAGAGCTGATTGGAACTAGGATAACAGTGCAGTAGCACCCTGCGCCTGAAGGAGCGACTGCAAAACGTGCGCCACTTTCGATTCTCCCAATCCCCGCCAGCTTTCTCTCCCCAACACTGCAGATCAAAATACCACTTTTGTGTGATGAAAACACTCGCCGCATTGCCGGTACATAAGAGCAGATGTTGTTTTGAAAATGCTGGCGGGCGAAGCCGGGCTTTGGCGTAGCAAAGTAGTCGTGCCCAAGCCCGACGACGCCACTTTTTTGGCCCAGCCTTGCTCCCTTTCAAGCGTGCAAATAAAAATACCGTTTTTGTGCGATGAAATCACTCGCCCCATTGTTTCGAAATAAACTGATTGGTGCAGGGAAACATGATTTTGTATGGGGTCGATTTTGTTGTTGGATGATCTAATATAACTCGAAACGCCGCGGCAGCAACCTGGGGGTGCGTGGCGTTTCGATTTATGTAAGAGCGGCTCCAGTGATTAACACCTTAGTGCGATGGCTTTGCCTGTGTGATTTGAATGAATTCTGTCAGGGTGAAATCACGCACGATTTTGTTTTGTGTTAAAATTGAATTGCGACAACCGTCCGTCCCAAGAAAGGGGCAGCTCATTGAACTTCATTGATCGTAATTAAAGGAGCTGGCAACATGAGATCAACAATCCCACACCTGGCTATAGTGTTCATTTTGTGCATCCTTTCTCACAAGTTTGCATTTGGGCAAAATGCGCAAAGCATGCCCGGTTTTCGAACCTCCATTCAAACTGCGCAAAGGGGCATTCCTTCGGCTGTTTTTGAGTGGGAGCCGGATCAACTAATAGTGAGAACGGAAGGAACATATAACTTGATTGGGAAGAGCCCCATTCCCTTCACCGGACTAGCTGTGGGTTGGCGTACATCAGATAGCATTACCAAGCCTGAAGACTTTCAGATCGAGATTCGCACAAGAGGAACGACGAAGAATTGGGGTGTTCTAAAAACTCACGGCGAAACCGCGCCCAGTGAAACACCTTCCGATCTTTACTGGAGCCATTTGTACGAAACTTCTGACGGCAGCGCGCATATGGATTATGAAGTGCGGATAAAAGCACCATCGCATCTGGCTCTTCGTTTCGTTCGCATCTCTGTTTCGGATGCCAGCACCGGCTTGAAAGTGGATCGCTTTCTGGGTAAACCCGCTGCGCAAATGCGCGCAGAGCCGGCAAGCACTTTTTCGCAGCCGACCATTATTCTTCGCGGCGATTGGTGGGGAAGTCTGCCGGCAAACGAGATAAACTCACCACGTTGGGCACCGGTAGCGATTACCATTTCTCATGCCGTTATTCATCACACGGTTCATGCAAATAATCCTGTAAACCCCGCTCAGAACGTTCGCCAAATTTGGGACCATCACGCCAATAATAATGGATGGGGTGACATCGGTTATAATTTTTTGGTCGATCACCTCGGCAACATTTATCAAGGTCGATATAACCCCTCGTTAAGTGTAACCGACGTGAGGGCCGCACATGCCGGTGGTGGTGGTGGCGGTGCCAATGCGGTCAGTTTTGGCGTTGCGCTGATCGGTCAGTTTCATCCGCCGTTGCTCAACCCGCCAGCAGGCACGCCGGACTCGAGAGCTTTGCATAGCGCCGAAAATCTGATTGCCTGGAGATTTGGCCAACGGAATTTGGATCCACTCAGCACTTCCAACATAATTACATATTGGGGAACTCAGAGTCTAAGCCGAATCACCGGCCACCGCGATATCGGCGTGCTCGGCGGCCCAACCGATTGCCCGGGTGACAATTTATATAATCAACTTGCGACGATTCGAACGAATGTCAAAAACCTTTTAAACCCGACGGTCGATATTACCTACCAAACTTCGCCGCCAGGGTTGCAGATATTGGTTGATGGTTTTGTGCATACGACTCCCAAAACTTTTCAATGGGAAGTTGGTTTGTTTCATGTTGTGACAGCATCTTCACCGCAAAGTGGTACAAACGGTACAAAGTATGTTTTCAGTTCCTGGAATAACGGGCAACCTCAAACGCACACGATCCAAACACCAAGTAGTAATTCCACCTACACGGCAAATTACGCGACGCAGTACTACCTCACCATGATTGCCGGAAGCGGAGGTACGGTCAGTCCCGCGAGCGGCTGGTGTAACAGCGGATCACCCGTACCCATCTCCGCCACGCCAAATAGCGACTTCAGTTTTACCGATTGGACAGGAATTGGAACAGTTTCATATTCTGGACCGAATAGCTCGGCTACCGTGATGATGAACGGGCCGATCACAGAGACCGCGAACTTCACCTCTACACTACCGTCGTGTTACAATTTAACTACCATAGCTAATCCAAGCGGATCAGGAACCATATCAATACTAACAACGCAAGATTGTCAAGGAGGTTATGTATCTGGCACACCAATCAACTTGACGGCGATACCCGGCTCAGGATACACTTTTAATGGATGGGCCGGTTCTGGTGGTCTCTTTTCCGATGCCACGTCACCAACGACAACTTTTACAATCACTGGTAATGCGATTGTTACAGCCTATTTTATTATTCCGTCGAATGCCGATTTCTGGCAACCAACGGGTAGTGGTCCCTCAGATGTGTATTCTTTTGTTGCCAATTCGCAAAATCATATCTTTGCGGCGACTAGTAGCAACGGTGTTTTCCGCTCATTAGATCATGGTGGAAGTTGGGTTCAAATTAATACCGGTCTGACAAATACTCAAATATCGTCTCTTGCTATCAATTCGAGTGGAGATGTTTTTGCGGGAACCGGCGGTGACGGGACCTTTCGCTTAACCAATAATGGCTCAAGTTGGACTCCAGTTGGTTGGCCTAATTATATCCGTTCTCTGGCCATAAATTCTCTGAATCATATCTTTGCAGGAATCGATGATGCTAGCATTCTTCGTTCAACCAACAACGGAATTAGTTGGGATCCTTACGGCATTCCCTTTGCGAGTGCCCCAGTTATCTCACTTGCGGTTAATTCTGGCGGAGACATTTTTGCAGGAACTGGAGGTGACGGTATATTTATTTCGACTGATAATGGCGTTTCTTGGTCTCCAGTCAATTCCGGGTTGACGCATAAACATGTTCGGTCACTTGCCATAAATTCTGATGGACACATTTTTGCGGGTACGGATGATGGCGGTGTTTTTCGTTCAGAGGATAATGGCAAGAATTGGGTTCCAGTCAATAATGGATTGACTGGGCCAAACTATACCGTTCTTGCCCTTGCGATCAATTCGGAAGACGATATTTTTGCAGGCACTTATTTTGACGTTTTTCGATCAAAAAACAACGGGGCAAATTGGATCTCGATCAATAGCGGCTTGACCAATCCTAATAATCGCTCTCTTATCGTCGATTTAAATGGATATGTCTTTGCTGGATCAAATGGGGGTGGCGTCTTCCGCAGTGTCCAATCCACGAACCCTTGCTATACCCTCACGACCGGAGTCAATACTATCGGATGGGGCACGGTAACAGTCATGACTTCAACAAACTGTTCGGGAAATTTTACCTCAGGCACAGCGATCAACTTGACCGCAACGCCGAACTCAGGATTCACGTTTAGCGGTTGGACAGGCTACGGAGGAACATTTGCGGTTCCGTCCGCTCCAATCACAACCTTTACCATCAGCGGCCATGCCGTAGTAACAGCAAGCTTTAAGAAAACCTCACCCACACCCGCCTGGGTCGCGCGTTACAACGGCCCGGCAAATTCCGCTGATGAAGCCAATGCTCTAGTGCTCGACGGCGCCGGCAATGTTTACGTGACCGGTCACAGTCTGGGCGCGAGTAGCAATCGCGATTTCATGACGTTGAAATACAATACCGCCGGTGTGCGGCAGTGGGGCGCCCGCCATAGTGCGCCTGTCAATAACCTTGACGAAGCCAAAGATATTGCCGTTGATGCCTCAGGCAATGTCTATGTGGCTGGATTCAGCTACGGCGCGAATGGGAATCAAGATTATTTCACCATCAAATACAACAGCGCCGGAGCGCGGCAATGGACCGCGCGCTACAACGGGCCGGGCAATGGTGATGACAAAATCAATGCTTTGGCGGCCGATGGAGCGGGCAATGTTTTTGTCACCGGGCATAGCTTGGGCGCGAATGGCAATCCGGATTACGCCACGATCAAGTATAGCGGTGCCGGTGTGCTGCAGTGGGTTGCACGCTATAATGCGCCGGCCAACAAGCATGATGAGGCCAAAAGTATTGTCGTTGATGGCGCCGGCAATGTCTATGTGACGGGCAATAGCTATGGCGCAAATGCGAATCATGATTACTTCACCGTCAAATATGGTAGCGCCGGGGCTCAACAATGGGCTGCCCGTTACAACGGGCCGGGCAACGGTGACGACAAAGCGAATATCTTGACTATTGACGGCGCGGGCAGTGTTTACGTCACGGGACATAGCTTGGGCTCGAATGGCAGCCAGGATTATGCCACGATCAAGTACAACAGCGCGGGCGTGCGACAGTGGGTTGCGCGCTATGATGCGCCGGCCAACAGCACTGACGAAGCCAGAGGCATTGCAGTGGATGCCTCCGGGAATGTTTATGTATCGGGATACAGCCTGGGCGCGAATGGGAATCATGATTTCTTCACTGTTCAATATAACAGCGCCGGTATACAGCAGTGGGCCGCGCGCTACGACGGCCCGGGCCATGGCGACGACATATCCAATGCTTTGACCGTTGATGGCGCCGGCAATGTCTATGTTACCGGGCACAGCTTGGGTACGAACGGTGGCGTCGATTACGCCACAATCAAATACAACAGCTCGGGCGTGCGGCAGTGGGTTACGCGCTATAACGCTCCTGCAAACAATTTCGACGAAGCCAGAGACATTGCCCTAGATGCCTCGGGGAATATTTTCGTTGCGGGGTATAGCCTTGCGGCCAACGGGCATGCGGATTTCATCACCATCAAGTATTCTGCTTCGGACGCGAACGCCAACAACGCACAAATTGCCGAGGTCGAGAGTGAGATGCTCGAGGAATACGAGACCGGAGAACAACCCGCACTTGAGAAGAGTATCGCAGCGCCGGCGAATTTTGTGTTGTTGCAGAATTACCCCAATCCCTTTAATCCCACTACGACCATTCGTTTTGACCTGCCCATAGCAAATAAGGTCAGGGTGGCGATCTATAGCGTGAACGGAAAGCTGGTGCGAGAGTTAATGGCAGGAGATTTACCGGCAGGTTATCACGAATTGACTTTCGACGCCGGTGATTTGGCTTGTGGCATTTACTTCTATCGTTTGGAGGCTGGTGATTTTAGCACAACGCGAAAAATGATTCTGGCAAAATAGTATTAAAATAGTATTTCAATGACCGGTCGCTTCGAGCGACCGGTCAGTAGCGCCGACTGAATAAAACTCCCCGCGGATTGGGGCAGTGGCGTCTCTAATACCTCGTTCTCAGCTGCGTTCCGTGTTGCTGCCAGTTGTGTTGATCTGCTCTGCACCAGCGACGGTTCTTGCCGTCACGGGTATGGGTCTTCTCGTATCCTTTTAGCTGGATCACAAGCTATTCGTCCTCCAGCAATCCTAAAATCGCCTCTTGTCCTTGCTCACTGCGCCTCGGTAACCGATGTTTGGACGGCTTGGCCAAATTTTGATCATAGGCCGCCGGCTCGGTATGTGTTGTGACGAAGCCTCATCCCAAAGCCTTTTTGTGCGATGAAAAGCCCTCGCCGTTTTCCACAAGTTGTCGGTACATTGACGTTGACGTTATGAAGATTCTCCATCACCTCCTGCCGAACTGCGCTTGGGCGTCCATAAGATGAGGAACCTGACGATTTGTTGACTGAACCTGTCACTTATTCGCCTCCTGCCGAGGCGCACGTCTTTGCAAAGCATTTGATTACCAAGCTTAGGAAGAGTTCATGAAGAAATCACTTGCAAAATGCAAGCTCGCGGCGGTTGCGGCTGCAATGATGGCACAATTGTTTGCCAGCTCAATCTCCCATGCGCAGGAAATCAATTCACCGGCAACCACCAAGGCCACCCCTAGCAAGACGGCCAAGTTGGCACTCGCCACGTATGAAAAAAAGCTGCAATCCAATCTTTACCAGGCCTGGAAGCGCATGGAATCCGCCGGCATCACTCGCGCGAATGCCATGCAACAAAACGTCAAGGCGCGATTCTCCACCCCCCTGGTCGAGGTGGACGAACAAGGCCGTTTTCTCGTGAGTTTGAGAATCAGCGAAATCACACCCGCACTGCACGCCCAGCTCAAGAGCCTGGGATTCGAGATAATCGCCTCGACGGAGAATTTGAAAGTCACACCCAATCATCAGATGATCACCGGCCGGATTTCTTTTGATCGCCTTATGGATATTGCCCGGCTTTCCGCGGTATTCCATGTTCGCCCCGCGGACAAACCGATGGTCTTGACCGGCAGCGTAAACAGCGCCGGAGATGCGGTTCTACGCGCGAACCAGGCGCGCAGCACTTTCGGAGTCGAGGGCTCTGGCCAGAAGGTTGGGATTATTTCCGACGGCGTCAGCCACCTTTCGGCTTCACAAGCGAGCAGCGATTTGCCCGTTGGTGTCAATGTCATTAACAATCGTCTTGGCGGAGACGAGGGCACGGCCATGTTGGAAATCGTTCATGATCTCGCGCCCGGCGCCGGGCTGGCTTTTGCAGATGCCGGTTTAGATCAAGCGGATTTTGCCAACAACATCAATCTCTTGCAACAGGCCGGTTGCACCGTCATCTCGGATGATATTATTTATCTACTCGAGTCGGTATACGAGGACGGCATCATCGCCCAAACGGTTGATAACGTGGTCAACAATCACAATGTGGTTTACACTTCTTCCGCCGGCAACCAGCACCTGGATCATTATGAAGCTGATTTTGTCTCCATAGATGCGGATGGCGTTCACGAATTCGCTCCGGGCGATGAGACGATGAATGTCAGCCTGGGAGGCGGGGCTACTATGCAGGTGGTGCTGCAATGGAACAATCAATTTGGCAAAGCTGCTGACGATTATGATCTCTATCTGTATAATGCCGCGCTGAATACGATTTTGTCCTTCAGCGAAGATGTGCAGGACGGCAATGATGACCCCGTCGAGTTTCTGGCCTACACCAATCCCAATGCCTTTGCCATTACTGTACACCTTGTCGTTAACAGATTTGGCGGAGCGGCACGGAATCTTTCCATATATACTTATGGCGGAGGAGTGACGCCGACGCAATATGCCGGCAGCGGCGGCGCTATCTATGGCCATGCCGCGTCGCAAAGGTGCTTGGCCGTGGGCGCCATTGACGCAAGCGACCCGGGCAATGATACCATCGAGTCTTTCAGCTCGCGCGGGCCAGCTCGTATCTACAGCTACGATATTCTCGGCAACCCCATCAGTTTTATCGATCGCGCCAAGCCGGATCACGCCGCCATTGACGGCGTGCAGACCAAGACCGGACAATTAGGATGGTTTTCCAATCCGTTCTTTGGAACCTCGGCAGCCACGCCGCACACTGCCGGTGTTGCCGCACTCGTGCGCGAGTCCACTTCTTCCATGACGGCAGTCGAAGTGGGAGAGCTGCTCAACAATACTGCAGCCGATTTGGGCGCGGCCGGGTTCGACGCAATATTCGGCAACGGTAGGATCGACGCCATCAACGCCATCGCTCCGCCAACCGCCTGGAGCGCGCGGTACAACGGCGCGGCAAATGGCGCCGATGAAGCCAATGCTCTGGCGCTCGACGGCGCTGGCAATGTTCACGTGACCGGCCATAGTCTGGGCGCGGGTACCAACCGCGATTACGCGACTTTGAAGTATAATTCTGCCGGCGTGCGGCAATGGAGCGCGCGATTCAATGCGCCGGCCAATAACCTCGACGAAGCCAAAGACATTGCCGTCGATGCTGCCGGCAATGTTTATGTGGCCGGATTTAGCTATGGCGCGAAAGGGAATCATGATTATTTCACCATAAAATACAACAGCAGCGGCGCGCGGCAATGGACCGCCCGCTTCAATGGGCCGGGCAACGGGGATGACAAGGTCAACGCCTTGGCGATCGACGGTGCGGGCAATGTCTTTGTCACCGGGCATAGCTTCGGCCTGAATGGCAGCCCGGATTTCGCCACGATCAAGTATAACAGCACGGGCGTGCAGCAATGGGTCAGGCGTTACAACGCGCCTGCCAATAATCATGATGAAGCAAAGGAGATTGTGGTGGATGGCTCCAGCAATGTCTATGTGACCGGCAACAGTCACGGCGCGAATGGGAATCGTGATTATTTCACGATCAAGTATGATGACGCCGGAGTGCAACAGTGGGCTGCACGTTTCAACGGGCCGGGCAATGGTGATGACTTTGCCAATATCTTGACCGTTGATGGCGTGGGCAACGTTTATGTTACGGGACATAGCTTTGGCACGAATGGCAGCCCGGATTACGCCACGATCAAGTACAACAGCGCGGGCGTGTCGCAATGGGTGGCGCGCTATAATTCTCCGGCCAACAGCACCGACGAAGCTCGAGGCATTGCCGTGGATGCCTCCGGGAATGTTGACGTGTCGGGATACAGCCTGGGCGCGGATGGGAATCATGATTTCTTCACCGTTCAATATAACAGCGCCGGTGTGAAGCAGTGGGCCGTACGCTACGACGGGCCGGGAGAGGGCGAGGATATATCCAATGCTCTGGCCATTGATGGCGCCGGCAATGTCTATGTGACCGGACACAGCTTAGGCACGAGTGGCAGCCAGGATTATGCGACGATCAAGTATAACAACGCGGGTGTACAGCAGTGGATCGCGCGCTTTAACGCTCCGGCAAACAATCTGGACGAAGCCAGAGCCCTCGCCATAGATGGCGCCGGGAACGTTTATGTTTCTGGATATAGTACCGCGGCCAACGGACATGCGGATTATATCACCATCAAGTATTCTGCTTCGAGCGCAAGCGCCAGCAATGCACAACTCGCTGAGATCGAGAGTGAGATACGCGATGAAATCCAGACCGGAGCACAACCCGTCCTTGACCAGAACGGCGCCGCGCCGGCGAATTTTGCGTTGTGGCAGAATTACCCCAACCCCTTCAATCCCACAACAACCATTCGTTTTGACCTGCCTATGGCAAGCAAGGTCAGGGTGGCGATCTATCGCGTGAATGGAGAATTGGTCCGAGAATTAATGGAAGGATATCTGCCGGCAGGGAATCACGAATTGACCTTCGCCGCCGGCGATTTGGCTTCCGGCATCTATTTCTATCGCTTGGTAGCCGGTGCGTTTACTGCGACGCAGAGGATGATTCTGGCGAAATAACTCGAGCTCATGCCCTCGCTCGTACTCCTACTCTTACTCCCACTCCTACTTGTACCCTTGTTCGTGCTCTTACTCGCTTTTGAAAATGATGAAAAGCGAGTGAGAGGAGGAGAAAGAGTGCGAGTATATGCTCCACTAAACTCATTTGATCCGCAGCAACCGCTGCGCCGCCTGCTCAATCTTGCCCGAAACGCTCTTAAATCTCACACGCACCAGATAAACTCCAGAATGAGCCGTGGCGTTGGCCGAATGACGGCCGCCCCAAGATAGAGTGTGCGAACCAGCCAGGAAGTTTTCATCCACCAGGCACGCAATTTGACGGCCATCAATGCCGTAAATCATCGCGGTCACGTGCCCGGCTTCGGGCAAATTCAATGGTATGCGCACTTCAGCACTAAAGGGGTTGGGATAGCCAGAAGAGAGCTTGAAATGCGCAGGCATGGGGGCTCCTTCTTTGTCATTTGCTGAAGTCGATTCCGGTAGAATGTCGACAGGCACCGGTGCGGAGAGCGTTTTGACACCTCCGGCAAAATGCGCGTATGCTGAAAGAACGTATAGCCTGGGTGCGGGGGCATTCCAGGAGCATTCGAAAGGCGCCAGGGCATCGAGCCCAATGCTGTCCTCATCGGCAAAAAACTGGACAGCAACGATGCTGTCTCCATGCGCCGCACGTGCCGCTTGAATTGAAATGCGGGTATTTGGGGGGAAGCTTTGTTGTGGCGAGGGTGAGGTGATGGCAATGGCTGGCGCATAGTCCGCCGCAGCGGGCTCGCGATCGTCGATTTGCATCAAATAATCCGCCAAATACTGCTTTTGTTGCGCGGTCAAATTGCGCGTTTTACCATGAATGTTATTGGGATTGGCCGTGGTCAGCACCCCCAAAATTGTTGCTGACGAGCCATCATGCAAATACGGCGGCGTGGCCCATAGTCCGCGCAAAGTTGGAGTATCCAATGCCTGCAAATCTTTGTGCAGGCGTTGTCCGGAGGAGGGCTTGATCGTGCCCACGTCGTGCCGCAATTCCTTGGGGCTGTCGGTGAATTCTTTACCGCTATGGCAGGCGGCGCATTGCAATTGTTGAAAAATGATTTTGCCGGCTTCGGCATTCGCGGTGAGCGAGCCCGCGACAGTGCGGTAAGGGCTGTCCGGAACTTTCTCCAGAGTTTCCAAGTATGCCGCCAGCGCCTCCAGCTCGTGGCTGAGTCCGGCTTTGCGTTCGCCGAGCGGAAGATCACGCGTGCCGGAATGGAAATCTGCATCCGACATGAAACCGGTCCCGTCGAAGGCGCTGCGCACATCATGTTCGAAATCCTGTATCTCGTCAAAATTTGCAGACCAGTGCACCCGGCCTTGCCCGGTGCCGCGCCGGCCGAGCAAGGTGATCGTATTCCGCAAGCCTTCGCCGCGATCGCTGAAGTCCCACACGCGGCCGTCTTCTTCGCCGTCCAAATGGCAGCTCGCGCAACTGAGATACCCGTCGCGATTCATGCGGCGGTCATCGGCGTTATAGAAAATGCGCTTGCCCTCCAAAGCCAAGGGTGATAACTTCTCTTGTGCAACAGTCGGAATCTCAGCCAGGCGTTGCGCATGATAATTGGTGCCGCGTATGATTCCTCCCACGTTGTAAGCCAACACCGAGCGCGACATAAAGCCATTTACAAACAATTTTGTGCCGTCGTGAGTGAGCGCCATCCCGATCGGCGCGCGGCCGGCTTTCTCAATGGAAGTGACCAAATCCAATGAATAGGCGTCGAAAACGTCGATGGTGTTCGTGCCTTGCGTCGCGACAAAAGCGTAGTCACCCAGCGGACTGAAGCATACGGCAATGGCGAGATCGCGATCGTTCAGGTCGAGGCGCGCGGGCAAAACCTCGGCATTTTTCTCCAAATCAATTTGCGCGGCGATGGTGCGCACCGTGCTCTCGAAGGTTAAGCGCAGGCCGTCGCGCCGCAGTCCGCGTGCGGTGTTGTCTTTTTTCGCAGGAACCCAGGCGCGCAAACCGTCGGGCGTTATGGTGATGGCATGGAGATAATTCGGCACACCGCGTCCGCTGGACTCGCTGTCCGGGCCGGGATCGAAGGCGAGGTTGTATTTGCGCGCGAGGGTGAAACTGGGCGCATCCACTTCAATCACTTCGCCGTGATTCGCAGGCGAAATAAAACGCGTGAGGAAAATACGCTTGGAATCCGCCGAGAGCGCGAGGCCGCGCGGCGCTGGTCCGCTCTCGAGTTCTGCCACCACGCTGCGCGCGTTGGGATCTAGTTTCAATAGTTTTCCGCTTGCTTGCAGCGTCACGTACGCGGCAGATTGATCCGGGCTGAAAACAATGCTGCAAGGCCGGGAGGCAGGAGGGAGGGCGATCGTCTGGATCAAATCTCCAGTCTCATGGTTTAGCACACTGATCGCAGCATCCTTTTCGTTCACGATCCAAATCGCGCCATCCGGTGCTTGTGCCAGCGTGCGTGGTGTTGCGCCCACGGGCTTTTCAAAACGCTTGGTCAACGTCACTGCGTCGATCGCTGTCACCGTGGCGTTGTCGGGATTGACATTCCAGACCAGATTCGTTTTTTCATCAAACAGGATGTTGTTCGAGGAGGTCGGGGCGGGAGCGGCAATGGCGTAATGAATGGTTTGTGAAACGGCATGGGAGGCACTGTTTTGCCCGTCCGTCGCGGTGACGCGCACGGTAAAATGTCCGGGCCGCGTGAATACATGTTTTATGGAATACGCCGCAGCAAACGCCGTGGGCGCGCTGCCGTCGCCAAAATTCCAGGAAAACGTTGTTGTGCCGCTGCCGCCGCTGCTTTGCGCTTCGAACAACACTTCTGCTTTCACCAGCGCGGGTGCCCGCGGTTTGATGGAGCAAGTGAGCGGCAACGTGATGACCGGCCCGGTCGAGAACAGGCTGGTGAATGTCTGCGACGTGGCATTGCCGGAGACATCTTGCATCCCGTTTGCCGGTATGACAATTTCATACGCGGTATTGGGCTGCAGCTCCGCCTCCGGACAGAAATTTATCACGCCGGTTTGCGAGCTGTATTTTCCTACAAGTGGCGCGCCGCCGTAGGGCCGCACGATGAAGGTGGAAGAATTGACCGAGCGCAAGTCCATGGCATCCGTGAACGTCAAGCCGATGCGCGTGGTCAAAGCTTGATTGACTGCGCGATCGCGCGGCACGACCATGTTGACACTCGGCCCAAGGGTATCCGGCTCGGCCTGATGCGGCACGATGGAGCTGCCGTTGCCGTGGTCGTCACTAATTACGACTAAATTGCCCAGAGCCACCGCAAAGTCTTCATCGCGGTCCGGTATTTCTGAGCTCGCGGTGCCCGTCAATTCATAGCTTGCCGCATCGCGCATGTCAATCTTCGCATAATGTGTTGACGCCCCGGCGTGCGCAAAGCCGTCTTGAAATGTCAAATAGCCGCCGCGGCCGTTGAGCGAGAGGCCGTTCACGTAGCGGAAACGTGAAGGATCGCTGATGTCAAACGCCGTAAAGTTGTTGTAAATATCCACGCCGAGAATTTTGTCGCCGTTGACCAGAATACTGTAAACCGGCGGCATGTTTTGGATTTGGGTTTCAAGCAAGGCGGGATTTTTCGGATCACTGATATCGCAGGTAACATACCCCGCGTCTTCCATGGAAGAGGCAACAAGCAGATTGCCGATGGCGAAAATCGGCCCGATACGAAAGCCGCCGGTTTGGCTGATGGGAATGGGATTGGGCCGGCCGGCGCCGCGGTCGACCAGCATGGGATGCCGCGGATCGCTGGCATCGACGATATAAATTCCATTGCCGGAGCCTCCGACGTAGATATACGGCGCTTGCCAAAAGGCCCACCACGCGCCGAGCGCATAATTGCTGTCTTCAATGCCGGGCAGATGCAAATAGCTCAATCTTATGGGATGAGTCACGTCGGTCCAATCCCAAATTTGAATGCCGTAGGCTGCCTGCAATGCGACCAAATCCGCGCCAGCGCTGCTGCTGAAGCCGTAGCCGTGCGCTTCACGCAGCTCGTGCGTTGCTGCATCTTCCCGGCGAAAAACGAGTTTGGGATTATAGGGATCGGAAAGATCGTAAAACGCAAAACCGCCATTGGCGGGTTCACCGTCTTCGGAGAAAATAATGACGAGAAAGCCTTTGTGCATTGAAGCATTGCCGTGCGCGCGCGGTGCGCCTTTGGCAGCGTCGATCGTGCCGATGACCTGAAATACTTCACGAGTGGGATAGCGCCGTTTGGGCAGACCGGGGCCGTCGGGGGAAGCAAAAAGCAAAGAGCAGAAGGCAAAAGGCAAGAAGCAGAGGGCAAAACCGGTTTTGGGTGCGCGGATCATGGCTCAACTCAAATAAGAGATTACAACCTGTTCCAGATAACTCGGACTGGCATAATTTTTTGAATCAGTTTGAGAGGTGAGAAGAGCAAGCGAAGTGGCAAATTTGTAATCAGAAAACTATAGATGATTTTGAGGTGATTTGAAGAAAATATGTGCTTAAGCACGCAGCAGCACGATCGCGCCATAGGCTAAGACCAGGCCGGCCATGAAGGCAATGATTGCAATATATCGTTTTGCGAGGGGCACACGGTGCTGCGCCTGCCAGCGCCACCGCACAATGCCCCAGGCCAGAAATTGCAGCCCCGGGAAAATGAGCCAGTGCGTGCTCAACGCCAGCAACAAACACAGCACCGACCAGATGATCCATTTTTCGGCAAAAGTAAAGCCTCGCTGCGGAGTTTTGGCGGACGCGTCGAGCTGGTGAGATTTTTGGTGAGGCATGAAGGTGAATCAGAAGGAATATGCGTGAGCATCGAGCAACCAGTGGAGATGCTCCCTGGTGGTGCGAGGGCTTAAAAACAAAAAGGCTTGCGATGATTTATCCACAAGCCGACTGATGATTGTGCCTGTTGTGCCGAGGGCCGGAATCGAACCGGCACGGTCACTTGCGAGACCGAGGGATTTTAAGTCCCTTGCGTCTACCTATTCCGCCACCCCGGCCGGTTCCAAAAAGAAAACGGCAAAAAGAAAACAGCAAAAAGAAAACTGCAGATCATTTCTTTTTGCTGTTTGCTGTTTTCTTTTTGCTCTGTTGCGGGAGGCGGCGATCGGAGTTGAACCGATGAATAGAGGTTTTGCAGACCTCCGCCTTAACCACTTGGCTACGCCGCCCGATCTTCTTCGTTGACAATTCACCGCTGATTGTTCACCATTGATCATTGCCAATTGTCAATGGTGAATTGTCAACGAAAAAGCAGGCCTGCACGGTATCGCTGATTGAATGAGAGCGGGAGACGGGGCTTGAACCCGCGACCCCCACCTTGGCAAGGTGGTGTTCTACCACTGAACTACTCCCGCTTTTGATGAATCGAATATAAACATTGTGGGCCTTGCGCGCAAGTTTTTTTTCTTGCAATCCAGACGAGATTCCACTATAATCATCGTGTTTTCAGCGATGAAATGATTCGAGGCGGATAAGCTCATGCTGGACATCGAATACAGTCAACTGATCATCACCTGCGAAGCGTGCGGCAACGTCAAGCGCTACATGGTGCGCAGCCAGGAAGAATGTGACCGCATTTTTCGCGAGTTCCGCTGCGAAAACGGCTGCGGCCGAAATCTCTATAGTTTTATCTCCCTGGGCAGCTTGCGGCGCGAAACGGTAGCGGCAGAGGCCAAATCCGATGATCAGGACCCGGCAGCCACTTCCAATGAGCAGGCCGGGAAGAAAGATAGTTAGTCGATAATAAGTGAAATCTGTGTTTTTTTGGCAAAGAAATCCATGCTGCGGGTGAATGGAAACCTTCATGTGCCGTCTTCTGACATATATCGGAAAGGATACCAATCTTCATTCTTTGATTTACTCGCCGACGCATTCCATTGTCAAGCAGAGCTATCAACCCAAGGAAATGCGCAGCGGAGTGATCAATGCCGACGGCTTCGGAGTGGGCTGGTACAAGCCTGAAATGGACGACACGCCGGCGGTGTTCAAAAGCCCGATGCCGATTTGGAGCGATCTCAATCTACCCAGCATTTCCCGGAAAATCGTCACGCCCTGTGCGTTCGTGCACGTGCGCGGTGCCTCCGCCGGCATGGCGATCGCGCAAACCAATTCTCATCCTTTCGCCAAAGGGAAATTCTTATTCATGCACAATGGCGTGACGGAGAACTTTCGCCCGGCGTTCATGCGCGCCATGCGCCGGCAGTTGCTGGACGACGATTACGCCGGCATCGAGGGCACCACAGATTCCGAGCATATTTTCGCGCTTTTCTTGAGCAATCTACAACGCCAGCACGGTCAAGCTGCCGATCTGGTGGAATGCTTGCTGCAAACCATCGATCAAATCAGCACCTTGGCACAGCAATTTGGCAGCCAGGTCGTGCTGAACCTCGCTTTGAGCGACGGCGAGACCAACTTCGTCACGAACTTTTCCACTTTCCCGGTGGCGGCCTCGCTTTATTTCATCGCAGATTCGCCCTTGTTTCCCCAGTCCGTGCTGGTGTGCTCGGAGCACCTGTTTGAAGATTCGGCGTGGCAGCCGGTACCGCTGAATCATTACATTCGAACCGGCAAAGACATGCAAGTCGAATTAGGCCAGATCAAAACTTCGTCGCGCCTCCGGAAGACGGCCGCCATGCAGGCCCCAGCCGCAGATGGGCTGATCGAAGTTTGAACGGCGAATCTGATCGCGAACTTCCTATGACTGCAGATTTCGTGCGCTTGAAGAACATGGTGTTTCACGGCTATCACGGCTACTGGGACGAAGAGCGCGAAGTCGGGCAGCGTTTCGAAGTGGACGTTGAATTGCAGGTGGACGTGGCCGCGGCGGCGCAAAGTGATCACATTCGCGACACCGTGGATCTCTACAAAGTCTATCAAATCGTCGAAAGAGTCGTCACCGGCAAACGCTTCAAATTGGTGGAAACTTTGGCGGAGAGAATTGCGTCTGTTTTATTGCAGCGCTTCGCCATTCGCGAGGTGCATCTGCGCGTGCGCAAACCCAATTCACCGGTGCCCGGGATTTGCGACGGTATCGAAGTGGAAATTCTCCGCGAGCAGCGGAGTCGCAAAAGAAACGCGAAAAGCGAGGCTAGCGATCGCAAAGCGGCCCGATGAGTTTGTCCGCGAGATTTTTGTCGGGCTGGGCTCGAATCTTGGCGCGCGTGAAGAATGGCTCGGCCGCGCGCGGGAAGAGTTACAAGCGCACGGCGCTATCCGGCTGGAGCAGCAATCTTCGCTTTATGAAACCGAGCCGGTGGGCCTGCAGGATCAGCCCGTTTTTCTGAATCAAGTCGTCGAAATCGCCGCAACGCTCGCGCCCCTGGAGTTGCTGGAAAATTTGCTGGAAATCGAACGCCGTTTGGGGCGGGTGCGGCAGCAGCGCTGGGGGCCGCGCAACATTGATTTGGATTTGCTGGCTTTTCACCGGAGGGAAGTGCAAACGGCGGGCTTAGTGGTGCCGCATGCGGAGCTCGCGCACCGGCGTTTTGTGCTGGCGCCCTGGAATGAAATCGCGCCGCACTTCGTCGTGCCGCACTGGAATCTAACCGTGGCCGAACTGCTCGCGCGTTGCGAGGATCGCAGCCGCGTCATCAAGCTGACCAAGACTTGAGGTTCATCGTGCGGGTGCAATATCTCGCCATCGAAGGTGTCATCGGTGCCGGCAAGACCAGTCTGGCCGCGCGCATGGCCGAGCGCTACCGCGCCCGCCTGTTGTTGGAGCAGCACGAAGAAAATCCGTTTCTGTCCGATTTTTACCATGACCCTTTGCGTTTTGCGTTTTCTACGCAAATGTTCTTCTTGCTGAGCCGCTATCGCCAGCAGCAGGAGTTGCCGCAAAAAGATTTGTTCCACGATCTGCTCGTGGCCGATTACCTGTTCGCCAAAGACCGCATTTTCGCGACGCTCACTCTGGAAGAGCGCGAGCTGGCGCTGTACGACAAAGTCGCGCGTTTGTTGGAGCGCGATATCTTGAAGCCCGATCTGGTGGTGTATTTGCAGATGAGCACCGAGCGCTTGATGAAGAATATCAAGCGGCGCGATCGCAGCTACGAGCGAAGCATGAGCGAAGACTACATTCGCAGCCTGAATGAAGCCTACAATCGCTTCTTCTTCAATTACACCGATACGCCGCTGCTGGTCATCAATGCCACAGCCATCGATTTTGTTCATAACGAAAAAGACTTCGAAGATTTGACGGCGCAGCTCAACCGCCCGATTTCGGGTGTGCAATACTACTCGCCGCCGCAAGCCGCGTAACCCTTCAAGCACTCAGCGAAGAATGATTCGTTTATTAATTTACGCCCTGCTCATTTATCTCGCCTATCGCGTGTTGCGCCTGCTGGTGCGCGGCGCGGGGAGCTCCGAGCAGTCGGAGGCTCACGTGCGGGGCAGGCAAAAACAACAATCGCTCGACCTCTCCCAGATGGACGTCGAAGACGCCAAATTCGAAGAGATCAAAAAGAAGCCATAGCGTGGCGGAGCGGTTTTTATGCGAACTTATTTGCGACTTCTCCGTTACGCGCGTCCCTACTGGGCTTATCTGACCGGCTCGACCCTCTGCATTTTGTTTTACACCATTTTCAGCAGCGCCTCGTTGATCTCAATTTTGCCGTTTCTCGAAGTTGTTTTTTATAGCGGAGAGCAAACGCAAACCAGCCAGGTTTCTCCCGCACCTACTCCGGGCATGCCGGCATGGTCTTCGCCCACCTTTTCCAAGCTCACGGCTTCGGCCAAACAAAAACTCTATGATTTTGTTTTGGGACAGGGCAAAAACCAGGCCTTGCTGCGGCTGTGCGCCCTGATCATCGTGCTCATGGTGTGCAAGAATCTCTTTGATTATTTTCAAGCGATATTGATGGCGCATGTCGAACAGGGCGTGATCAAGGATTTGCGCAACGACATGTACCGCCATTTGAACGCGCTTTCGCTCAATTATTTCAATCGCACGCGCACCGGACAGCTCATGTCGCGCATCACCAGCGACGTCAACATGGTCAACGGCGGCATTTCGGCGGTTTTGGTGACGATGATCAAAAGCCCGTTGTTGATCATCACCTATCTGAGCGTCGCCTTCATTTTGAGCTGGAAGTTGACCCTCGCCGCGCTCACGATTTTGCCCCTGAGCCTGGGCATCATCAACGGCATTGGCAGGCGCATGCGCCGCGCCTCCTCCCTCTCGCAAGAGAAAATGGCGGACGTGGCTTCTGCGCTGCAAGAAACCATCACCGGCGCGCGCGTGGTGAAAGCGTTTGCCATGGAAGAATATGAGATCCGCAATTTTGAACAGGAGACGCACTCCTATTTCAAAACTCTGCTGCGCGTCAATCGCATCAGCAAGCTGGCCGGGCCGCTGAACGAAGCGCTGGGCGCGATCGTGGGCGTGGGGATTTTGTGGTTCGGCGGGCAGCAGGTCCTGGCCGGCCAGGTCTTGTCGCCGAGCGAGTTCATCCTTTTCTTGCTAATGATTTTTTCCGTGATGCAGCCGGTCAAAAATCTGTCCGATGTCAACACCCGGCTGCAAGAGGCGATTGCCGCCGGCGACCGGATTTTCGAGCTCCTGGACACCGCGCCAGAAGTCGTCTCCCTGCCCGGCGCAGTGCAGGTGGAACGATTTGAAAAGAGCATTCGATTTGCGTCGGTGGCCTTTTCATACGATGCCGGCACCCCGGTACTGCGCGATTTGAATTTCGAAGTGCGCAAGGGCCAGATTTTGGCAATCGTCGGGCCGAGCGGCGCGGGCAAATCCACGCTCGTCGATTTGCTGCCGCGCTTTTATGATCCCTCGCATGGCATGATTCTTTTCGATGGCGTCGACCTGCGTGAATTGGAGGTCAAAAGCCTGCGGCAGTTGATGGGCATTGTCACGCAAGAAACGATCCTCTTTCACGGCTCGGTGCGCAACAATATTGCCTATGGTTTGAAAGAGGTGCCCGAAACCAAGCTGGCCGAAGCAGCCCAGGCCGCCAATGCGCATCGTTTCATCATTGAATTGCCTAAAGGTTACGATAGCGTCATCGGCGAGCGCGGACTGAAGCTGTCCGGCGGGCAGCGCCAGCGTTTGGCGATCGCGCGCGCTTTGCTTAAGAACCCGCCGATTTTAATTTTGGACGAAGCCACTTCCGCGCTCGACAGTGAAAGCGAATTGCTGGTTCAACAAGCCATCGAGCGCCTGATGGCGAACCGCACTTCGTTCGTGATCGCGCACCGCTTGTCCACGATTTTGCACGCCGACCAGATTATCGTGGTGGACCGGGGCCGCATCGTGCAGCGCGGCACGCACGACGAATTGCTGGTGCAAAGCGGGATCTATCAGAAATTGTACAAGATGCAGTTTCGGGCGTGAGGAGGGGGGACGGGGAGAGGGGGAGACGGGGAGAGGGGGAGAGGGGGAGACGCGGCGGGAGGTATGAGGACGCTGCGTGATGATTGGAGCAAGACGGAGGGTTTACTCACAGACAAAACCAAGGAATTCCCATGAAAGAAGTCGTCAAAACCACGCAGGCTCCTGCCGCTATCGGGCCGTACAGCCAGGGCATCAAGATTTCCAGCGGAACTTTGCTTTTCACTGCTGGCCAGGTGCCGCTCGATCCCGCCACTGGGCAAATGAGTGAGGGCGATATCAAAGTACAAACGCGCCGCGTGCTGGAAAATGTCAAAGCGATTTTGACCGCAGCTGGAACTTCTCTGGCGAATGTCGTGAAAACCACGGTGTTTTTGACCGATCTCAGCGAGTTTGCGGCGATGAACGAAGTTTACGGCGAGTATTTCGCGCAGAACCCGCCGGCGCGCAGCACCGTGGAAGTGCGCGCCTTGCCGCGCGGTGCCAGAGTCGAAATCGAAACCATTGCCATTGCCGGTTGAATGCGAACTAGTTTTTCCAATTCTCTGCCCCGTTTCCTGTTGTTGCTGGTGTTTTGCGTTGTTCCAGTTTCTGCGCAAATCAATGCCCATGATTCGCTCCGGGTTTCCGGTGAACCCGGGACTGCTGCGGCCCAGAAACCGGTGGCCGCCAAAAAAAATCCGACCGGCGCGGCAATGCGTTCACTCGCCATTCCCGGCTGGGGGCAATATTACAACGGACAAAAGATCAAAGCGGCGCTGGTGCTGGCGGCGGAGGCCGGGGAAATCGGCACGGCGATTTATTGGAATGTGCGCGCGAAGGGGACTTCGGACCCCGAGACGAAGTTTTTTTATCAAGATTATCGCAATCAAGCCTTATGGTTTCTCGCCGGCACCATCGTGCTCAGCATGCTGGATGCGTACGTCGATGCGCATTTATTCGATTTCGATGAAAGCCCATCGTTGGATAAAGACAAGATCAGTTTGATGCCGCCCCCGCGAGCACTGGTTGGCATGCGCCTGCAAATTCGGCTTTGAATTTTGTTTGAGATTCGATACTATGCGGTTGTCAGGTACCATTTTTGTTCTCATGTTGCTGCCTGCCGCGGGAAGAGCCGTGGCGCAGTCGGCGGCGGTGAGATCAGATTCTAGCACCGCCGTTCTTCGGCATAGCCAGGATCGCTGGCTGAGCAAAGACAAAGTTGATCATGTCACCGCCAGCGCATTTCTCACCGGAGCGCAATACTACGTGCTGCGGGGTGAGCTCGAGCAATCACACGAACAAAGTTTGCGATTTGCGATTGCCGGCACCCTGGCGCTGGGAGTTGCGAAGGAAATTTACGACGGGGTCTCGAACAAAGGCACGCCCAGCGTCAAAGATGTCATGGCGGACGTGTTGGGCATTGCGCTGGCGACGGTAATGTTGCGCCGTTGATTCGTGCCACCCTTAGTCCATCGGCAATGGAGTTCGCATCGACAAATCCATGAATCCGTCAGAAGAATTCAATTTGCTGGACAAGCCTCGGTCCAACTGCGCCATTGTCGGCGCTTATGGAAATCGCGAAGCCGCCAAACTCGTTTATCTGGCGCTGTACGCGCTGCAACATCGCGGGCAGGAAAGCTCGGGCATCGTCGCCAGCGACGGCGAGAATTTGCATCGCCAAGTGGGTATGGGCCTGGTCACGAATGTTTTTTCCGATAGCCAGGTCTTCGCGCGGTTGCCGGGCAAGCTCGCCATCGGCCACAACCGTTATTCCACCACTGGCTCGAACATGCTGCCCAATGCCCAGCCGTTGCTCGTGCATTTCAAGCACGGCATGATGGCAGTATCGCACAACGGCAATTTCACCAACGCCGGCATCCTGCGCGCGCAACTGGAGGAGCAGGGCTCTATTTTTCAGACCACGAGCGACACCGAGTTGATTTTGCATTTGATGGCCAAGTCCGACGCCCAAGACATTGTCGGGCGCATCAAGGATACGTTCAGGCACCTCAAGGGCGCGTATTCGTTGGTCATTTTGACGCGCCAGAAACTGATCGCCGTGCGCGATCCCCGCGGCTGGCGCCCGCTGAATATTGGCAGAAAGCGGCAGACCTGGTTGATCGCCTCGGAAACTTGCGCTTTCGATTTGATGGAGGCCAAATACGTGCGCGAAGTGGAGCCGGGCGAGATCGTGGTGTTCGACCGCCACGGCGTGCACAACGATTTCCTGGAGGAAAAAGCGGAACGCGCCGCGTGTATTTTCGAATTCGTTTACTTCTCGCGGCCGGACAGCAAAATCTTCGAGGAGAACGTCGATCGCGCACGCCGTCGCCTCGGCAAGAATCTGGCCAACGAGAAACCGGCGGAAGCGGACATGGTGATTTCCGTGCCCGATTCTTCCAACACGGCGGCTCTGGGATATGCGCGCAACTCGGGGATCAAATTCGAAATCGGCTTGATTCGCAATCATTACATTGGCCGGACCTTCATCCATCCTGAACAAGGCATGCGGGACCTCGGCGTGCGCATCAAATTCAACCCGGTCAAGGGCGTGCTCAACGGCCGGCGCGTGGTGATCGTCGAAGACTCGATCGTGCGCGGCACCACGCTGAAAAATCTGGTGCGGCTCGTGCGCAAGGCCGGCGCGAAGGAAGTACATGTACGTGTCAGCTCACCACCCATCATTTCACCGTGCTACTATGGCATGGACTTTCCGACTAAAAAGGAATTGATCGCGGCCAATCATTCCATTGCCGACATCCAAGAGTACCTCGAAGCCGACAGCCTCGAGTATCTTTCACTGGACGGGTTGCTGCAATCCGTGCCGCACGAAAAAGGCGGATATTGCACCGCGTGCTTCACCGGCAAGTACCCGCTGATTCCCGAAGACCTGATGGACAAGCTTTCTTACGAGCACAAAAACGGGCACGCCAAAGTGCAGCAAACGCCGGCGGAGGCCGCCCAGGAGCTTGTGGACAAAAAAGCAGCCAGGCAAACGGGATAGCGTTTCTTCTTCCGCAGGAAGCGGAAGAGGTTATTGGCGAGGATGAACAGGATTGTGAAATTATTCGACTATGTTTTCGTGTTGCGGCCGACGTTGTTCTTTCCGGTTTGGACGGTTTATGCGGCCGGCTATTTCGCTTACCATCGCTTCGCACCGGCGGGCATGAACGGCGCCACGCGCGGCCTCGCGTGGAATTCCATTTGCCTGCTCGGCTTTTTGACGTTGCTCATGGGCAGCGCGTACATTCTCAATCAAATCTGCGATCGCGAAACCGACGCGCGCAATCACAAGCTCTTTTTGATCGCCCAGCAGCACATTTCCCTGCCCGTGGCCTGGGGCGAGATGATTGTGCTCGCCGCGATCGGCATGATTGCCGCCTACTGGCACAGCGCGGAAATGGCGATCCTGTTCGCGATCATTTTCTTGTGCACCGGCATTTTTTACAGCGTCGCACCGTTTCAATGGAAAGATCATCCATTCTGGGGGCTCTTCGCCAATGCCTGCGGCGCGGTTCTGATTTTCACCGCCGGCTGGTGGTCGGTTGAGGTGGAGTCGCTGCTGGCTTTGCGCCATGCGCTGCCGTATGCACTGGCCGTGGGCGCAGTTTATTTGTATACGACTTTGCTGGATGTCGAGGGCGATGCCGAAACCAACAAGCTGACGTTTGGCGTGAAGTACGGCTGGCGCTCTACGATTTTCGCGGGCGCGATATTGCAGTGGTGCGCGACGGCCCTGGCCTTATGGGTGCAAGACCCCATCATATTGTATCCGGCATTGGTGGCCGCGCCGTTCTTTCTTTGGGCAACCCTCAAACAGCGCCACGGGGATGTCGCCCGCGCCATTAAAATGCCGATCTTGTTTTTGGCGCTGGCCATCTGTTGGAAGGTTTGGCAATATTTGCTGGTGCTGGCCTTTGTATTCTTTTTCTCGAAATGGTATTATCAGCGGCGTTTCGGGTTGAAGTATCCGAGCCTGCGTGCGGAGTAGCACCGATGAAAAATCTTGCTGCCCAGGTCTTCATGATCACGGGATGCGCCGCTCTGGTTTATCTGTCGATACAAAGCCTGAAGATTAACATGCGCCTCCTGCCGCCTGCAACTTTTGTCGGTCCAATCAAAGTGTGGAGGGCGCGCAGGGAATGCATCAAGAAATACAAACGCTCCGAATGGCATGACCCAGAACTGCAAAGCGCGGTGCGAAAATACCTGATCTCATTTCGCGTTCTTTGTGCCAGCATTATCCTTTTCGAGATCTTGACGGTGCTGTAAAACGCGCACGTGGCTCAAACTTCATCAGCCTGGTCTGGTCGAATGCTCGCCCTCCAAAATACTGCCGAGCGGAATCGTATTTGGACCATCTCCAACTTCCTGAGCTTTTCCCGCCTGTTGGTCCTCATTCCCGTGCTTTTCTATCTGCATCAAAACACGCCACGCGGCAATTACATCGCCACCGGTTTTCTGTTGCTTTCCGGTGCCACGGATTGGTGGGACGGTTTTCTCGCGCGCAAGCTGCGCCAGCAATCCGAGTTGGGCCGCATTATCGATCCGCTCATGGACAAACTCAGCGTGGGCGCGGTTGCCGCCTATCTCACCCTTTTTCGAGATTTTCCCGCCTGGTTTTTACTATTGATTCTTAGTCGCGATTTTATTATCATAACGCTTGGTTTATTGATGACTTCGCGGCAGCACAAGGTACCCGAATCCAATTGGTATGGCAAAGTGACCGTCACGGCAATGGCCATCGTGCTTTTGGTTTTTGTTCTGGATGTGCAAGCGGTAAAGTGGCCGTTCTTCTGGTCTATGGTCTGCATCTTTTTTATTTCGATCGCGAGCTATGCGCATCGTTTCGCGATGGAAACAAAGAGATAATCGCCTTCCTTCGTCTCGCGGTTCCTGCCGGTGCGCCATTTGTGAAAAAACGAAAATCTCTTACCTATCGCATTTTGTGTATGGCGTATCACGTTTTACGGATCAGGTGATGCGTAATTCGTGAGGCGTAAGCAGGATTATGGCTTCTTTTCTTGAAAAACTAAAATCCGGTTTGCATAAGACCCGTCAGGGCTTGGTTGACAATGTCGTGCATCTGGTGACGGGCAAGGCGCGTCTGGACGCTGATCTGGTCGAGGAATTGGAAAATACCCTGGTGGCCGCGGACTTGGGCCCGGAAGTGACGGGCGATTTGATCGAGCATTTGCGCGCGCGGGTGGCGCTGGGCAAAGCCTCTTCACGCGAGGCCGTGCTCGGCGAAATGAAAGTATTTTTGCGCGAGCGTTTGCAGTTTGATCGCGGCCGCGACCGGCAATTTCGCGCTGATTTTTTTGCCTTGCCCGCCAAACCCTGGGTGGTAATGATGGTGGGCGTCAATGGCGTCGGCAAGACCACGACCATCGCTAAAATCGCCAATCAGTTTCGCCAGCGCGGCAAATCCGTGCTGGTGGCGGCCGCGGATACCTTTCGCGCCGCGGCTGCAGATCAGCTCGAAATTTGGGCGCGCCGCGCCGAAGTTGAGCTGGTGCGCACGCAAGCGGGCGCGGATCCTGCCGCTGTCGTCTTCGATGCCACCCAAGCGGCGCAGGCCCGGCACCTCGACGTGATGATCGTTGATACCGCGGGCCGCCTGCACACCAAAAATAATTTGATGGAAGAATTGAAGAAGATGGCGCGCGTCGTCAAGCGCCTCATTCCGGACGCGCCGCACGAAGTGCTGCTGGTCCTGGATGCGAATACCGGCCAAAACGGCTTGCGCCAGGCTGAGGCCTTCTTCACGGCGGCCGGTGTGACCGGTTTAGTGATCACAAAATTGGACGGCACCGCCAAAGGCGGCATTCTCTTCGCGATTCAGGACAGATTGAAAATTCCAGTGCGCTTCATCGGCGTGGGCGAAGGCATAGATGATTTGCAGCCGTTTGAGCCGGGACAATTTGTTGAAGCCCTGTTTGACTGACTGCCAGAAGACGCGGCGAAAGACAAATGAGCGCCCTAAGCCGTGAGGAATTGAATCTATTTTGTTGTTGAAAGGCATCGTTTGAAAATCAACCTCATTACCCTCGGTTGTCCCAAAAACATCGTTGATTCCGAAGTGTTGCAAGGGGGGCTGCGAGCTTGCGGCGTTGAGTTCGTCGGCCAGCCCCACGAAGCTGAAGCCGTGATCATCAACACCTGCGGCTTTATAGAATCAGCCAAAGAAGAATCCCTCGACACCATCCTCCAGGCAGTCGCGCTCAAGAAGAGCGGGAGCGTGCGCCGCGTCTTTGTCACCGGCTGTTTGTCAGAGCGCTACGCGCCGGAATTACGCCGGGAAATCCCCGAGGTCGACGGCTATTTTGGCAATCGCGACTTGCCCGGAATCGTGAAAAGCATTGCGCAACAGTTGCGCTTGAAATATGAGTTGCTCGGCGAGCGGGAATTGCTCACGCCCCGGCATTATGCCTATCTGAAAATCTCCGAGGGCTGCGAGCATCCTTGCACGTTCTGCGCGATTCCCGCCATTCGCGGCCAATTCCGCAGCACGCCCATTCCCGCTCTGCTGCAGGAAGCGTACCGGCTGGCGGAAAAGGGCGTGAGAGAATTAATCCTGGTCGCACAGGATTCCACGCAATACGGCTTGGATTTGAACGGCCAGCAACAACTGCCTGCTCTGCTGCACGCGCTCGGGAGAGTGGATGGCATCGAGTGGATCCGCTTGATGTACGCGTACCCCTATCACATGAACGCCGAAATCATTGCGGCATTGGCGGCCGAGCCCAAGATGGTCAAATACGTCGATATGCCCATCCAGCACGTTTCCGACCGCATGCTCAAGCGCATGGCCCGCCGCGTTAACCGGCAATACACCGAAGATTTGCTCGAGCGCATGCACCGCACGATTCCGGATCTGGTCTTGCGCACTTCTTTGATCGTCGGCTTCCCTGGCGAAAGCGAAGAAGACTTTCGTGAAATGTATGATTTCGTGGCGGACGGCCGCTTTGAGCGCCTGGGCGTCTTCACGTATTCCCAAGAGGAAGGCACGCCAGCCTTTGCATTTTCCGAGCAAGTGCCGGAGGAAGCGAAGCGCGAGCGCTACGACATGCTGATGCAGGCGCAGCGCGATATCGCCGCCGCCTGGAATGAGCGGCAGGTGGGCCGCGACCTGCGCGTGCTGATTGAAGAGTATGACGCACAGGAAGAAATTCATCGCGGCCGCACGGAATGGGATTGCCCCGAAATCGATCATGCGGTGCTGATTGCCGCAACTCCCGAACGGTTTCAGGCCGGAGAGTTTTATTCGATTCGCATCACCGCAGCAGAGGATTATGATTTGATCGGCGCCGTGCAGAGCGCTGAACCTTCGTCTTTGTCCCAGCGCTCTGCTCGCAAGCGGCGATTGCCGGTGGTGGCGTTTTGAGGCACGAACCACAGATGACGGCTGACGAATAGGAGAGGAGGGCTTTGGCCCGCGTTCTCAAACCACCGCGATTGCAGAAGGGCGAGGTGATCGGCGTGATCGCGCCCGCGAGTCCTATGAAGCCGGAATTGCTGGAGGCCGGTGTGCGCTATTTGGAGGGCTTGGGCTATCGCGTGAAACTCGGAAAGCATGTTTTTGCCCAGCACGGTTATCTCGCCGGCACGGACACGCAACGCGCGCGCGATTGCAACAGCATGTTTCGCGATCGGCGCGTCAAAGCGATCATCTGCGCGCGCGGCGGATACGGCACGCCGCGCTTGCTGCGCTTGCTCGATTACGAGGCGATCCGCCGCCATCCGAAAATCTTCGTCGGCTATAGCGACCTGACCGCGCTGCAGCTCGCAATTTTTCGCCACACCGGCTTGGTCACCTTTTCCGGCCCCATGGTCGCGACGGAAATGGGACGCGGCATCGATCCCCTCACGGAAGAGAGTTTTTGGAGAATGATCACCGCGCCGCGGCCCTTCGGTGAGCTGGTGCGGCCCAACGGCGAAAGCTATCAAGCCGTGCATCAGGGCCGTGCCACTGGCCGGTTGCTGGGCGGCTGCTTGTCGTTAATTGCTGCGCTTGCCGGCTCGCACCACATGCCCGGCGTTTCCGGCAGCATTTTTTTTGTCGAAGATACCGGTGAATTCGTGTATAAATGGGATCGTTATTTCGTGCAGCTGCGTGAGCTCGGCATTTTCCAGCGCATGGCAGGATTTCTGCTTGGCCAAACCACGGATTGCATGCCGCCCGAAGGCGATTCGACCTTGACCATGGACGAGTTGATGCATGACTTCATCAAGCCGTCGAAAATTCCAGCGCTGGCAGGTTTGGATTATGGCCATGGCCGAGTGAAATATACCTTGCCTCTCGGCGTGCGTGCGGAGCTTGAAGTTTCGGCAAAACGCGCGCGGGTTGCCATTACCGAGGCGGCGGTGATTTGATTGACCAGCATTACATGGTGTCATGCCAGAGGAATCTCGTTCGGCTGCAAATCACCGCTAGCATTCGAATCAGAATCCTCTTGCATGACACAACTGTTTTAATTCTGAAAATGAATCGTGCAGCTCAATCTTGCCATTTTTGCCAGCGGCCGCGGCTCCAATTTTCAAGCGATTTTGCAGGCCATTCACCGCGGCGCACTGCAGGCGCGCGTGGCGGTGCTCATCACGGATAATGCCGCCGCCGGAGCGCTGCGCCTCGCACAAGAAGCAAGTCTCGCCACAGCGGTGATGCATGAGCGAGATTTTCCCGGCGGCGAGGATTTTGCGAGCGCCATGCTCCGGGCATTGCAGGACTACGGTGCGAATTTTGTCGTGCTGTGTGGCTACGTGCGCAAGATTCCGATTCCCGTGATCCGGCATTATCGCGGGCGCATCATCAACATTCATCCCGCGCTGCTGCCGAGCTTCGGCGGCAAGGGCATGTATGGCCGGCGCGTGCATGAGGCGGTCTTGCAGTACGGCTGCAAAGTCAGCGGTGCCACCGTGCACTTCGTTGAAGAAGAATACGATTCCGGCGCGCCGATTCTGCAGCGCTGTGTGCCCGTGCGGGAGGATGACACCCCCGAAACCCTGGCCGCGCGTGTGCTGGAAGTCGAGCATCAGATTTTGCCCGAAGTGTTGCAATGGTTTGCGCAGGATCGCGTCCAAATCGCCGGCAGGCGCGTTTTAATCCATGAAAGTAAATGATATGGCCTGCGACTCGCGCAGAACGCGTTGCAGGTTCTCGCGTGATTGGCCAGGAAAACGAACACAGGATCGATGTCCAGAATCAAACGCGCGCTTTTGAGCGTGCACGACAAAATCGGTTTGCCAGATTTCGCGGCCGCGCTCGCGGCGCACGACATTGAGATGGTTGCTACCGGCGGCACTGCGCGCTTTTTGCAGCAATGCGGTTTCACGATTCTGCCGCTTGAAGGTCTCACCGGTTTTCCCGAAATCCTCGAGGGCCGGGTGAAAACTTTGCATCCCAAAGTTTTTGGCGGCTTGCTGGCGCGGCGGGATTCTGCCGAGCATTTGGAGCAGTTGGCCGCGCACGGCATGGGTTTGATCGATCTCGTGGTGGTGAATCTATATCCTTTTCGTGAAGTTGTTTCACGCCCCGGGACCTCCCTGACTGAAGCTTTGGAAAACATCGACATCGGCGGCGTGGCGCTGATCCGTGCTGCGGCCAAAAACTTTTTGGGGGTCGCCGCCGTGACGGGCGTAGAACAATATGCCGGCGTGATCGCCGAGTTGCAGAAGCATGGCGGCAGCTTGTCGGATCACACGCGGCGTAAGCTTGCGGCAACGGCATTTGCATACACGGCGGCCTACGACGCCGCCATCCAAACCTACCTGCAAAAGGATGAAGGTGCAAACCCTCTTCCGGAGACGATGGTCATCGCCCTCGACAAGGTACAGGACTTGCGTTATGGCGAAAATCCGCACCAGCGTGCCGCTTTTTACCGTGGCCACTTCAGCCACGAAGGCGGACTCGCCGGCGCGCTGCAGTTGCAGGGCAAGGAGATTTCCTATAATAATCTCGCCGATGCAGACGCCGCGCTACTCACCGTGCGCAGTTTTCGCGAGCCTTGTTGTGCGATCATCAAGCACGCCAACCCCTGCGGCGTGGCGATTGGCGAGAATCTGGCGCAGGCGTTTCAAAAGGCGAAAGCCACCGATCCGGTTGCGGCATTCGGCGGCATCGTCGGCTGCAGTCGCAAAGTAGATGCGGAAACCGCCGCGCAAATCGCAGAATTGTTTACCGAAGTTGTCCTGGCGCCGGCGTTCGGCGCCGAGGCCCTGCAAATTTTTTCCGGCAAGAAAAACCTGCGCCTGTTGCAAATCCCCGAAATCGAAAGCACGCCGCCGATCGGCCTCGAATGGAAAAGCATCTCCGGCGGAATATTGGCGCAGGAACGAGACGCCGCGGAAGACGATGCGGCTCTTTTTGAAATTGCCACCGGGCGCCAGCCCTCGGCTGCGGAAATCGCGGCCATGCACTTTGGCTGGAAAGTTGTGCGCTGGGTCAAATCGAATGCCATCGTCTTTTGCACGGCGGATCGCACGCTCGGCATTGGCGCCGGGCAAATGAGCCGGATCGATTCCGTCAAGCTGGCGATGGAAAAAGCCCGCGCCGCCGGCTTGTCCTTGGCCGGCGCGGTGATGGCGAGCGACGCGTTTTTCCCATTTCCGGATGGCATTGAAACTGCGGCGCAAGCGGGCGTCAGGGCGGTGATCCAGCCGGGTGGCGCGCTGCGTGATGCGGAAGTTACGGCCGCGGCCGATCGCCACGACATGGCCATGATCATGACCGGAATCCGGCATTTTCGGCACTAATTTATGACGGTCTCGCAATACCACAGCACCTTCGTTCAGAATACCATCGGTCACGAAAGGCAGAGGGAATGAATTTTAATCTGCAGAACTTGTTTTCTACTGACATTGCCATGGATTTGGGCACGGCGAATACGCTGGTCTACGTGCGCGGCAAGGGCATTTTGGTCAACGAGCCCAGCATCGTCGCGATTCGAAAAGCGGATCAGGAAATCGTCGCATACGGGCATGGCGCCAAAGAGATGCAGGGGCGCACCCCGCACGAAATCATCACCGTGCGGCCGATGAAAGACGGCGTGATTGCGGATTTCGAGCTGGCAGAGGCGATGATCCGTCATTTTATCCGCCGTGTGCAGGCGACGCGCTTGTGGCGGCCGCGCATCGCCATCAGCATTCCCAGCGGCGTCACCGAGGTGGAGAAACGGGCCGTGCGCGATTCGGCGGAACATGCGGGCGCGCGCGAAGTTTACTTGATTGACGAGCCGATGGCCGCGGCCATCGGCATCGGCCTGCCCATTGAAGAGCCGGTGGGCAGCATGGTGATCGACATCGGCGGCGGCACCACGGAGATTGCGGTGATTTCGCTTTCCGGCATCGTCAATCATATTTCCATTCGCATCGCCGGAGACGAGATGAACGAGGCGGTCATTCAACATTTCAAGCGCAATTACAATTTGTTGATCGGTGGGAATACGGCGGAGCACATTAAATGTACGCTGGGTTCGGCGGCGCCGTTCAATGACAGAACCTCCATCAGCGTGCGCGGCCGCGACATCGTCGCCGGCATTCCGAAAACCGTCGAAATCACTTCGATGGAAGTGCAGGAAGCGCTGGCGGAATCGGTCAATGCCATCGTCGAGGCCACCAAGCTCTGCTTGGAAAACACCCCGCCCGAGCTTTCGGCGGACATTTTGGACCGCGGCATTGCGCTTTCCGGCGGCGGTGCCCTGCTGCGCGGCCTGGACGAGAGATTACGCCGCGAAACCAGCTTGCCCGTGATCGTCGCCGAAGATCCACTCACTTGCGTCGTGCGCGGCACCGGGCGTGTGCTGGAGTCCATTCATCGTTATCAAAAGGTGCTGACCAAGGTCAAGCGGTATTAACGGGGAAACAATCTTGTCAGAGCGCCCAAACGAATTTTTAATTTCCATCCGGGAATATTTCGTCCTGTTTGCGGCGATCATTGCGGCTTTGGCCCTGCTCTTCAACAATGACGCACCGCAATTGGACGCCATCCGCAGCTTCGTGATCGATCGCTACGCCGTCGTGCAATCACGGCTGAATTGGACGAACCGGCTGGACGAACCGCCGGAAGCCATCCATGCCCTGCGGCAGCGCACCACGCAATTGATGCTGGAGAACAGCCAATTGCGCGAGGCATTATTGGAGAATCTCCGTTTGCGCCGCATGCTCGATTATCGTGAACGCGCTCTTCTGGAACTCCGAACGGCACGTGTTTTGTCGCGCGAAAAAGGGAATATGCCCACGGCGGTGATCATCGATCTCGGCGCCGACCATGGTATTCTTGAAAACATGCCGGTGGTGACGCCGGAAGGGCTGGCGGGAAAAATCTTGAAAGCGAATCGCAGCACCAGCCATGTGCAGCTCTTGCTGGATCGCAATTTCAGTGTGAGTGCACGTTCACAGCGCAGCCGCGTACTCGGCATCGTTACCGCGACCGGCGATTTGGGCCTCGAAATGGCGGGCGTGCCGCGCAATGCGGACGTGATCGCCGGCGATGTCATCGTGACCTCCGATTCCAGCGCGCTCTTCCCGCCGGGCATCCGTATCGGCATCGTGACCACTCCCAAAATGGAGGTGACCTCGCTTTTCATGCATGTGCCCCTGCAGGCGGCAGTGAATTTGGCCAGGCTGGAGGAGGTTTTCATCGTGATGGCGCGCAAGCACCAGGCCGGTGAGGCGGAAGGTGTTCTGAGTAACGGAGAAAAATGAGTTGATCAAGCGCGTCGCCAAATACCTTTTGATGTTCTCGTTCTTTCTCGGGCTGCAAATCATCATCGCCCCATTGCTGGTGGTTGATGAAATTCAGCCGGACTTTTTGTTGATCGGGGTGATCGTCGCGGCGATCCGGCACGGCGTCATCGCCGCGATCTTTACCGGCTTTTGGACCGGCCTGGCACAGGACGCCGTGGTAAGCCACCTTTTCGGATTGGAGGCGCTGTCGAAGTCGATTGCCGGTTTCGTGGCCGGCTATGCCGCCAAGAACAAGAGCAAGTTCGATCTCCAGTTGACCGTCGGCATTGCGCTGGCCACGGCGCTGGTCAATCATCTCATCCGCGATACGATTTTCTATTTTAACGCAGGCTGGAATTTCGTTTATTTGCTGGTGCGCTTCGTCATTCCCAATGCTTTGTACAGCGTGGTTTTTGTCGTGATTCTGCGCACGGTTTGGACGGATCTTTTTAAGCGCAGCACGCGCGAATAGGTCAGAGGATCATGGAACTCAGCGATTCCACCAAGCGCCTCATCCTTTCCGCCGGCTTGAGCCTGTCGATGCTCGTGGTGCTGGCGCGCTTCGCCTACGTGCAGCTTTATATGGGCGAGCAATATTTGCGGGAGTCGGAGAAAAATCGTGTGCGCGCGGTTGAAGTCGAGCCGCCGCGGGGCTTGCTCCGCGACCGCTATGGAGAAATCCTGGTGGATAACCGTCCGGCCTATGCGGTCTATGCGATTCCGGCGGAGTTGAAAAGTAAATCGCCCGCCTACCAGCTTCTGGCCACCGCCTTTCATGTGAGCCCCGATGATTTGCAAAAACAGATTGCACGCAACAAGCGCGGCAATTTCACGCCGGTCAAAATCGAACGGCAAATAGATTTCAGTGGCTTGAGTTTGCTCTACGAGCGCCGTCTGGAATTGGCGGGCATCGATTTTCGCGCGGAGTCGCGGCGCGCTTACCTCAACGGCATCAAAGCCCCGCATCTCTTCGGCTATCTCGGCGAAATCAGCGACGCCGAATTGAACACCTTTGGCGAGCAATACCGGCCGGGAGATTTGATCGGCAAGAAAGGCATCGAGAGGCAGTATGAATCCACGCTGCGCGGCCACAAAGGCCTGCGCTACGTCGAAGTGGATGCGCTCGGCCGGGTGGTGCGCGATCTCGATGAGAATGACAGCGAGTTTTTGAAGCCGCTTGCTCCCCAACCCGGATCGGATCTTTTGCTCGGACTCGATGCCTCGCTACAGCGCATGCTCGAGATCGAAATGGCGGAACGCCGTGGCGGCGCGATCGTGCTCAATTGCAAAAACGGCGAGGTGCTGGCGCTGGTGAGCAAGCCGGACTATGATCCCGATCTTTTTTCCAAGCCGTTGTCCCCGCAGGAATGGAATCGCTTGAGCAACCATCCCGACAAGCCGCTCTATGACCGCATGGTGCAAAGCACGTATCCGCCTGGCTCCACCTTCAAGCTCGTACTGGTGATTGCCGGTCTGGAAACCGGTCTCATCGACCCGAACGAACGTGTGTTCTGCCCGGGCTATTTTCGCTTGGGGAATCGCAGCTTCGGCTGTTGGCGGCAGGGCGGGCACGGCACGGTGAATCTGCTGCAAGCCATCGAGCAATCTTGCGACGTTTATTTCTATCGCATGGGCTTGAAGGTCGGTTTGGAGCATTGGGCGGAATACTCCAAGCGCTTCGGCTTTGGCAGCCTCACGGGCATCGATCTGGTTGCGGAAAGAGGGGGCATGGTGCCGGATCAAGAATACTTAGACCAGCGCTACGGCCGCGGGCGCTGGAGCAAAGGTTTGATGCTCAATCTTGCGATCGGACAAGGCGAGCTGCTGACCACGCCGCTGCAAATGGCTTGTTTCGCGATGGCCATCGCGAATGAAGGGCGCAGTTTCAAGCCCCGGCTCGGGCGCGGGATTTTCGACCCCGTCACTTCAAAGGAAAGGGAAGTTGCCCTGCCCGATTCGTTTTTGGTGCGCGGCATCAAGCCGGAGACTTATGCGATGACAAAACGGGGGATGTATCTGGTCGTGAACAGCCCGACGGGCACGGCGAAATCCGCGCGGGTGCCGGGGGTAATTTCGGCAGGCAAAACCGGCACGGCGCAAAACCCCCACGGCGAGACGCATGCTTGGTATATCGGCTTTGCGCCTTTTGAAGACCCGCAAATCGCGTATTGCATTTTTCTTGAAAACGGCGGCGGCGGCGGCGCCAATGCCGCACCGTTCGCGCGCAAAATCATTGCGCTTCTGTATGAGCAGAACAAATTGGTTTCTCACCCCGAAAAAGCCAGATGGTCGGATTGAATGATGTTCGCACGGTCGGTGGAGAATTGGCGCGAGCTCGACAAAATTGTCGTGGTTTGCGTTGCCATTTTGGCGCTTTCCGGCCTGATGGCAATATACAGCGCCACCTCCATGCAGGAAGTTTCTGAGCTTTTGCAAAATAATTTTTCCAAGCAGGTGATCTGGCTGTTGATCGGCGTCATGGGTGCCTCCGCGGTGATTCTGATGCCGGTGAAGATGCTGCACGACGCCGCTTACGGTTTGTACCTGTTCAGCGTCATCTTGCTGGTGATGGTTTTGTTCGTCGGCGGCGGCAAGGGCGCTCATCGCTGGTTCATTTTCGGGCCCGTGCATTTTCAACCTTCGGAAGTCGCCAAGATCGCGATGATTTTGACCCTGGCGAAATTTCTATCCTCGGAAGGCCGGGATTTGAGCCGCGGCAAAGACATTGCGATCGCATTTGGCCTGGTCGCATTGCCCGCGGCGCTGATCCTCAAACAACCGGACTTGGGCACGGCCATCACTGCCATCGGCATGCTCTTGCCGATGATGTTTTGGGCGGGTTTGTCTCCGTTCATCGTTTTCATCGTCATCAGTCCGATATTGGCCGCGATTTCGGCTTTTCATTTCTACACTTTTCTGGCCGCCATGATTCTGATCCTCGGCGTATTGTATTTGGCGAAGCGCCGCCTCCCGTTGTTGATTGCCGTGTTCGCATTGAACATCGCTGTGGGCGCGCTCACGCCGAGCCTGTGGAATCGCCTGCGCGACTATCAAAAAACACGCATCATGATCTTCCTGGGGCTGGAGCAAGATCCTCGCGGCACGGGGTATCAAGTGGCGCAGTCGCAAGTCGCCATCGGCTCGGGAGAGTTTTGGGGGAAAGGGTGGGCCAAAGGCACGCAAACGAAGCTGCGCTTTCTGCCGGAACAGCACACGGATTTCATTTTCTCCGTCATTGGCGAAGAATTCGGCTTCTTTGGCGTGACGATTATTTTGGTGACTTTTTTTACGCTACTCTGGCGTGGGCTGCAAATCGCGGGAGAAGTCAAAAACAAGTTTCTGTCGTTGGTCGTGATCGGATGCGTTTCCCTTATGGCGGTGCACGTGATTATCAACACCGGCATGACCGTGGGCATCATGCCCGTCACCGGAATTCCGCTGCCGTTCTTAAGCTATGGCGGCTCGTCGCTGCTCACCAGCATGATTCTCATCGGTCTGATTTTAAGTGCGAGCACGAGGAAATTTCAATATTGACACTAACGAGCGCAGCTCGAACAGCATCATGCCCAGGCCCACCCCCCGCCATATCGCGGGCTTGGTTGTGCTCGTGATTGCGAGCCTGGCGATTTGCAGCCAAAATCTCTCATCCCCGCTCTATTACGACGAAGCGGTTTATGTTAATCTCGCCCAGCATCCCTTGCATAGCGATTTCTACGACGATCCTATTTTTTTTCGCCACCCGCCCGCGCACCACTTGCTCCTGGCCGCGATCGGCGCAGTAGCCGGTTTTTCGGAAAGTGCCATGCGCTGGCCCTCCGTTCTTTTTGCCGCCGCCACGGTCGTGGTGGCGTATGCACTCGGCGCACGCCTGAGATCACGAGCGGTGGGTCTACTCAGCGCGCTTTTGCTGACCTTCAATGTGTTGTATCAACAATACGCGCAATCGGCAACCATGTATGCGATGTTCACTTTCTTTTTGACGCTTTGCCTGCACGGTTTGACCTGTGAAGACGAACGGCTGCTCGCGCTGGGATTCCTCGGCGCAATTTATACGCACTACTTTGGCTTTTATCTCGCGCCCGCTTTGTTATTGTTCTACTTTCACAAATTTGAGGGAGATTGGAAAAAGACCGCCGGCCGCCTCGCGCTCTATGTGCTAGCCTATCTGCCGTGGCTCATCATCGCGACGCAAGGTCTGGCGTTTCACGCGAACCGTACCAGTGGCTTGCGGTGGTGGGATTTTCACTGGCTGAACGCCATCCGGCAGCTTTCATTGCCGCTCTTCGCGGGCATGCTCGCGTCTGGGTTCACCCTGCGGCGGGAAAAAAAACTGCAGCCGGTTCTGCTGGTTTGCGGCTTTTTCCTCGTCTCCGCTTTTTTTCTAATTCCCTTTCACCGGTACCTGGTGCCTTTCTTGCCCATACTACTTGTGCTGGGCGTGGCGGGGCTGACGTGGTGGCGCGGACGATTTCTGGGTCATTTCCGCAGGAGCCCCATCGCCTGGAGGATTGCGCTTGCCGTATTGTGCGCCTGCATTGTGCTGGTCCCAAACCCCGAGGCCTACGGCATTTTTCCGCACGCTGGTGAGTATTTGGATCTGCGTGATAGCATCCACACGCAGGAATGGGACAAGGTCATTGCCACGATTCCCGATTGCAGCGCCGTCGCTACTTCGAATGCGCGTTCCTTGCTGTTTTACAGCAATCTGCAAAACAAGCGTCACTATGCCGTAGAACAATTCAACGAGAACAAAAAAGAATTCGTCATGAGGCTGGACCGCGCAAGCCACGACTGGATCGTGTTGCCGAAATATTCGCCCTACTTGTCACTCAGGCAAGCGGCGGATCAGCACCGGAACTGCACGCGTTTTGCAGAATTTGAGCACACCCTCATTTATCGCAAGGTAGATGTCAATCAAGCGCATTAGTGCCACGCTGCCAAACGCACTTCGAATGATGAAATTTGGCGTGGTCGGCATTTCGGGCATCGCGGTGAATATGCTGACCCTGTGGTTTCTGAAGCAAGTGACTCACGCTCCTGTGTTGCTTGCCGGCGGCATCGCCATTGAAATTTCCATTCTCAATAACTTTGCCTGGAATTATCAATGGACTTTCATGGATCGCCAAGCCGCAAGGCGCGAGGGGTGCTGGCGCGCACTGCTCAAGTATCATCTTGCGGTCAGCCTGGCAGCGCTCACGAATTTCTTTCTGCTCTGGTTATTGCACGAGTATATGCATGTGCATTATTTGATCGCAAATGCCTGCGGCATCGCGATTGGGGTACTGATCAATTACAGTTTCAGCAATCTGTGGGTGTTCAAAGGTTAAGCCTGTCCGTTTATCAAATAGATGCGCCAGCCCAACTTTGTTGGCGTCTTCGTCTGACATAACCAAACCATGGCCGGAACGATTTGACCTCGGTGGGGCGGCAGGCTTGGTGCAGGAGATCGACGAAAATTACTGCCCGGAATTAGCCGAAAGCTCTCTTTAATGTCTGCCACAGCCTCCAATTCGCCCGCCGCGCAATGTCCGGCCAGGATTTGTTCGGCAACAGCGCTGGCATTTTGGTCGCACCGGGTTGGTTCCAGCTATTATCGTACCCGCTCAAATCCCACAATAAATCGACGCCCGCAAAACCCATCTCTTTGATGACGCCCGCCGGCTGGGTACCATTGCTGGCCATTTGATTGTTATGAATCCAGCAACCTTCGGGCAGCGGATCGACATCGTAACGCGCGCTCGGTTGGAACAATAAATCCAAACCAACGACGGCGATGCCGACGGATAGGTTGTCGCGGATTTCGTTGTGCGCGACTTCGACGTCATCCGCGGCGAGAATCAAAACACCCGTGCCCGAAGGCACGCGGCTCACAATCGCGCTGGAATCGCCAAAGTTGACGTGGTTGTTGTCGTAAATGCGATTATGGATGACCTTGCAGTGGCGTGAGACTTTGGAGGGATTGTTGGGCAGCAGAAAAACCAAAATGCCGCCGGCGTTGTCGTAAGCTTCGTTGTTTTCGACCACCGCGTTCACTGAGTTTTCGATTTCAATGCCGCAAACATTCGCGTAAGCTTTGCAATCGCGCACCACGATATTCTTCGACTGCCCCACATAGATTCCCGCGTCCCTGGCGCCGCTCACGCTGCAGCGCTCGATCAAAACCTCCAAACATTCGACGGGATAGAGTCCGTACAAACCCGGATTCTCGCAGTGTACATCACGAAAGGTCGTGCGTTTCGCGCCATTGAGCATCAAGCCGTTGGCGGTGTAATTGCGCACGGTGAAATTGCGGATTTCAAAATCGCTGCCCGAGCCGATCAGGCCATCAGCTAGAATATTTCTGCCCTCGAGAATGGGCCGCCCGTCTTGATTTTCCATGCCCAACAGCGTGAGGCCCGACACATCCACCGTTAAGGTTTCGTGGTAAACACCGGGGCTCACCATCACGGTATCGCCCGGCTGTGCTAGATCGATGGCAGCCTGAATCGATTCGCCGCTTTGCACGATCAATCTTTTGCCTTCTCGCACGACTTGTGCCCGGGGCTGTTCCTCCTCCCGCCCTTTAAAGACTTTCATTTCCGGCGATTGATTCGTTAAGCGCGGGACGACCGGCAATCCCGAAGGCACAGCAGGTGGAATTTCCGGCCGCGCGGATTCATCCGTGAGCGCGTGCAAGAACGCGATCAAATCTTGCTTCTCCTGCGGACGCAAGGCGAAGGCGCGGATTTTATCATCCAAATTCGAAACCTCGAGTCCGCGCCCTGGACCGCCACCACCGGCGTAAAAATCGATCACTTCTTCGAGGGTTCTGAAAATACCGTTGTGCATGTAGGGAGCAGTGAGTGCCGAGTTGCGCAGCGTGGGCACTTTGAACGCACGCTCATAGCCCGCGCCCGCGATCTCGGCGCGGCCCCAATCCGGCGCTTCTCCCGGCAAATCCGGAACGCCAATCACTTTGAAATCCGAATTGGCGAAAGTGGGCAGGTTATGGCATTCGAAGCAGCGCGTTTTCAAGGAACGAAAAATATTGAAGCCACGGCGCTGGCTGGGATCAAGCGCGTGCATCTCGCCGCGCGCGTAACGGTCAAAAGCGGAGTTTTGCGACAGAATCGTGCGCTCGAATGCGGCCAGGGCATGCGTTACCTTTTGAAAGGTGATCGTCGAGCCGTTGCTGGCGCCAAAAGTTCTCTGGAATAGGCGCACGTATTCAGGAATCGCTTGCAGCTCTTGCAGCAGTTCGGTCGAATCCTGTGCCATTTCGTTGCGATCTTGTATGGGGCCGCGCGCCTGCTCCTCGAGATCGCGAGCGCGGCCATCCCAAAACTGGCGGTGATTGTAAGCGGCATTCCAAATCGTCGGCGCGCCGCGCCGCAACACCGCGCCGTTCCGGCGCGCCGGACCCAGGCCTTCGCCCTTGCGTCCCATGGACAGGCCGCGATTGTCAGAGAAACCCAGATCGGGATGATGGCAATGGGCGCAGGAAATATCGTTTTCTGCTGAAAGAATCGGATCAAAATAAAGCAAGCGGCCCAGTTCGACTTTTTCCGGAGTCATGGGATTATCTGCCCTCTCCGGCATTCTAAGGTAGGGGCGGCGGAGATTGGTGCTCGCCGCCAAGACGCGAAAATGTTCTTCGGCACGCTCAGCAACATCTGCTGTCTGCCTGCCCGGCTTTTCGCTGCCCCTCGAGTTCTCACGCGGCGCCTCGAGGCCGGGCAGAGGAAGATAGATAAATGACAGAAGAGCAAAAAGCGAAACTCCCAATCCCCCAAATATCCTCGTGAATTTTGGCTTCATGGTATATCTCCGATGCGCTTGTCATTCTGGAAACAACACAACCTTGGTGCAGCCTTGCAGTTTTTGATCGAATATGCGATACCCTTCCGCGCCCTCGCGCAGCGGCATGCGATGCGAGATGACGCGCAGCAAGTCATATTTTCGGCTTTGTAGAATAGGCAGCAGGCGCGGCATAAGCTGCCGTGCGGGACAACGGCCGACGCGGTAGGTGAGGTTTTTGTCGTAAGCTTCCGCCGGCGAGAAAGCAAATTGCGGAGCAGTGTGCACCCCCACGACGGAAATGACGCCGCCTGCCCGAACCAGGTCATAGGCCAGGCGTTGTGCGGAGGAATTGCCAACCACTTCCAGCACGGCGTCCGCGCCGCGGCCCTGGGTGGCGGTGCGCACAGCTTGCACCGGATCACCCTCCTGCACATGCAAGGGTGCAGCGCCGAGACGCGCGGCAAGCTGCAATCTTTCCGGCAGCACATCAAGTGCAAAGATTTTCTCCGCACCGTGCTCGCGCGCGCCAATGATCGCCATTAAGCCCACCGGCCCGCAGCCAAGCACCGCATAAGTTCCCCGCGGATCGATTTTGGCCTGCGCGGCGCAATAATAGCCGGTCGCCAGAATATCGCCGAGAAAAAGAGCTTCTTCCGGCAAAATTTCCTCCGGAACCGGGAGCAAAGTTGAATCCGCCAGCGGCACGCGCACGTATTCCGCCTGCACGCCTTGCAAACCGGCGCCGTTCTGCACCCAGCCGAAAAGCTGCCCGGTTGCGCAGCGGCAGGTCAAGCCGATTTGGCAATAATAGCATCGGCCGCAATTGGTGGTGAATGGAGCAACGACCAGATCGCCCTTTCGAAAGCGGCGAATATCGTGGCCTACCTCGACGATTTCGCCCGTCACCTCATGGCCCATCACGGTGCCGCGATCAAGGCCGCGTTCGCGCTCATGGTAGACATGTAAATCAGAGCCGCAAATGCCGGCAGCCCGTGTTTTGAGAATGACGTCCGTGGGCGCGAGGATTTCAGGAGCTCGCACGGTTTCGACTTTGATCGTTTCTTTGCCGTGAAAGGTCAGGGCGAGCATATTTTTTCCTGCATCAGAATTTGCTTCTCTCAAAGCGCGCGCGCATATTAAAGAGAATTTATTTTAAACGCAACTTGACAATGTTAAATTGGTCCTCAAAGCCCCCGTTCTCTGTCATGCTGTAAGCATCTTCCCCAGATTTTGGTGCAGCCCTCTTGGGAAGATGCTTACAGCATGACAGATTGGGAGGCGCGAATTTAAGCTGACATTGTCCAGCTAATACGTGAGGCGTAAGTAGTTTTTGCTTTTGACCAGAGACTTATTTTGAGAGCAGCGATGATTCATCTACAATCCGTCACTCTGAAGCCCGGTGCCAGAAAAATAGCGGCGTTCCCGTTCAACATTCCCTTGATCAAGACGCTTAAAACGATGGCACTGAGCTCCGAAGTCACTTTTCTCGTCGGCGAGAATGGTTCGGGTAAATCGACTTTGTTGGAAGCTTTGGCCGCCGCCGCGGGTTTGCCCACGGTGGGAGGGGAGGAGGTGCAGCGCGACAAAACCCTCTCGCACGCGCGCAAGCTGGCAAGAGAATTCAAGCTGGCTTGGCAAAAGCGCACGCACCGGGGCTTGTTCCTGCGCGCCGAAGATTTTTTCAATTTTACCCGCCGCGTGAATCAGCTGGGCAGCGAGCTCCAGCACATGGCCGTGGAATATGAAGGGCGCCTCAGCGGTCATGGGCTGGCTTTGGCGAAAGGGTCGGCATTGGCACAGCGCGCGGCGCTGGTGCAAAAATACGGCGAAGATGCGGATGCCCGCTCGCACGGGGAAAGCTTCTTGCATTTATTCAAAGCGCGCTTCGTGCCCGGCGGCCTGTATGTTCTCGATGAACCGGAAGCGCCGCTGTCACCGCTGCGGCAATTGACGCTGCTGTTTATGTTGAAGGAAATGGTGGCGCAGAACGCGCAATTCCTCATCGCCACGCATTCCCCGATTTTGATGGCCTTCCCCGGCGCCGCGATTTTGAGCTGCGATCATCCGCCCATCAAAGAAGTGGCTTATGATGAGCTCGAGCACGTCACACTTACGCGCGATTTCTTAAATAACCCTTCCGCCTTTTTGCGACATCTGTAAGCCTTCCTCGTCTTCGTCCCCCCGTCTCCCCGTCTCCCCATCTCCCCATCCCCCCAACGCTCTCCGCAAATCTTTTGCCTGGCGGGTAAAACTATCTGCGCTTGAGAATTCACCGGAAATCAATCCAACCGCAATTACATTTTTGTGTTGCTTCGAGTTTTTAGACAATGGGCATAACCGCTCGACATTTTCTTTGGGCTGCGGTCGTTATCGTCATTGTGATGGTCGCTTATCAAGGCTGG
>JBIOXB010000066.1:0-12065 GCA_044869275.1 bacterium | reverse complement strand
CACGAATGATCACTTTGTTATCTTCACCAGAACTTTGTGTTGTTGAAACCCCTGGCAAACGGCTGATTGCCTGTGCGGCATTCTGGTCCGGCAATTCCTGGATCCTTGCTTCAGAGACGATATTGGCGATTTTGTCAGAAGCAAGCTGCTGGTTAATCGCTCCTAACTGACCGGCGGCCTGAGCCGTGACTATGATCGCTTCTCCTTCAAGCACTTCGGCATCCAGGGCAACATTCTGTTTAACCTCCTGGTCTGCTTCGACCACAATATCAATCGTCTTGGACTTATAACCGATATACGACATCTCAAGCTGATATTGGCCAACCGGCACTATCGGGATTAGAAATCTACCATTCAAATCTGTGGAGGCGCCAAGTTTTGTGCCTTTGAGGACGACATTAGCGCCGGGCAGAGGCTTGTTATCCTGGCTGTCAGAAACAGTACCTGAAACCTTGCCCGAGGAGGCTGCGGAGAGCAGGGGAGAAGTTACCAACAGCACGAAAAGCAGCAAAAGCACTTTCATCCGTATCGTGTTCATTTGCGTGTCTCCCTGGCCAAATACCGATCTCAAGCTCATGGATGATGCAGAGGTGGGCTTTCCACGTTACGTTCGAACGATTTTGATTTCAAAAAAATGCACAATCGACAGTCGGTTGGAGTTAGCTGCTTTGGCCCAAAGTAAATAGGCTGTCAAAGTAACTATTGATGCAAATTGACGTCGAAAACTTTCAACAAGAGCGCGCGAGGATCAGAACTGGATGGACTAGCGTTTTGACTAAGGATCGCCGTCTAAATAAATTGCCCGTCTTTTGAAACCGCTAATTAACGCGAATGTGCGCTAATATGTCTTCAATTCGCGTTTTTTAGCGTTCATTCGCGGTTTAAGAAATGGGGAAGTTATTTAATCTTCAATCCTAAATTGATTTTAGGTTTGTCAGATTTTGTTATTGCTTTGCGAGGGAGCGTTCAGTATATTTGAACCGTTTCAAATAAGGATTTGAAGCGCTTCAAAATAACAAATTTCTATTACCATGTCAAGGGAAAAGATCAGGAAAAATTACAAAACCGCAAAAAGTAGCTTGACAATGTTAAGTTGAGTGTCTCACCCACTGTTTGTCATCCTGGAAGGATCTTTTTCAGCATAAGCACAGTGCCGAGTGCAGAAAAGGATCCCTCCAGGATGACATGAATCGGAGAAGTCAGTCAAGTTAACATTGTCAAGGTAGAATGCGTTAAGAAAACAACAGCTTGCTGCTGGTACCACTTCAGAAAGACCTTTGGCACAATGGCCGTAGCCAACCTTTGCGCCTTGCGGTTCACATTCTAAAATGTCACTGCTCAGGCCTTATTCATGAAACGTAAAAACAGCAACCATTTCTTCTTCGCTTTGGTCATGATAATATTGTCTCGCGAAGGATCACAGGCAGAGGACGGCTATCGCTTATGGCTCAGGTATGATCTCGTCTCCGATACGGAAAAGTTGCGCGCGTATCGCGCCGCGATCACCGCCATAAATCTGGAAGGTGATTCGCCCACCCTGAATGCTGCGAAGGAAGAGTTGCAGAATGGACTCAGCGGCTTGCTGGGAACCCCGCTGCCTTTCGTCACCCAAATCACCAAACAAGGCGTACTGGTTGCAGGCACGCCGCAAAGCTCGAAATGGATTGCGGCTCTTCATCTGCAGGAGCAATTTAAAGAAACGGAAGCTGAAGGCTTTCTCATTCTAACCAAAAACGTAAATGGCAAGAAATGCCTGGTTATTGCCGCCGCCGATGATCGTGGCGTCTTGTATGGCGCCTTTCAATTTCTGCGCTTGCTGCAAACACAGCAAAACCTCGAGGCGCTGGCCATCCTCAGCGCGCCCAAGATCAAACTCAGGCTGTTGAACCACTGGGACAATTTGGATCAAACCGTAGAGCGAGGCTACGCCGGATTCTCGTTGTGGGACTGGCACAAGCTGCCGGACTATGTTTCACCGCGCTATAAAGATTATGCACGCGCCAATGCTTCCCTTGGCATCAACGGCACGGTGCTCACCAACGTCAACGCCAACGCCATGGTCTTGACCGCGAGTTATTTGGAAAAAGTCGCGGCGCTCGCAGCAGTTCTCCGGCCATACGGCCTCAAAGTGTACCTCACGGCCCGGTTCAGCGCGCCGGTCGAAATCGGCGGCTTGGCAACCGCTGATCCACTCGATCCGCAAGTGCGGGCCTGGTGGCGCGGCAAAGCCGAGGAGATCTATGGTGCGATCCCGGACTTTGGCGGGTTCTTGGTGAAAGCCAACTCCGAGGGCCAGCCCGGTCCGCAGAATTATGGCCGCACACACGCCGAGGGCGCGAACATGCTGGCGGAAGCCTTGGGTCCGCACGGCGGCGTGGTGATGTGGCGCGCTTTTGTTTATGATCACAACGTGCCGGTGGACCGCGCCAAGCAAGCGTACCATGAATTCCAGCCGCTGGACGGCAAATTCCGGGAAAATGTTTTGATTCAAGTGAAAAACGGACCGATTGATTTCCAGCCGCGCGAGCCGTTTCATCCGCTTTTTGGCGCGATGCCGCGCACACCGCTCATGATGGAGTTTCAAATCACACAGGAGTATCTTGGGTTCGCCACGCATTTGGTTTATCTTGCGCCTTTGTTCAAAGAAGTTTTGCAGGCGGACACGCACGCTAAAGGCGCAGGCTCACATGTGGCAAAGGTGATTGACGGCGCGCTGGATCAACACACGTTGAGTGGCATCGCCGGCGTCTCGAATATCGGCAGTGATCGCAATTGGTGCGGCCATCCCTTCGCACAGGCGAACTGGTTTGCCTTTGGCCGGCTGGCCTGGGATCACACCCAAACCGCTGAGACCATTGCCGACGAATGGCTGCGCATGACTTTTTCCAATGAGGGAAAGTTCATCACACCGGTGAAAGCGATGATGCTGGCGTCGCGTGAAATCGCCGTGAGCTACATGACGCCGCTCGGCTTGCATCATCTCATGGGCTGGAGCCATCACTACGGCCCGGGGCCGTGGATCAATGAGGGCCGCGCGGATTGGACTTCGGTTTATTACCATCGCGCAGATACCATCGGCCTGGGTTTCAACCGTTCTTCCACTGGAAGTGATGCCGTCAGCCAGTACTTTTCCCCGGTGCGAGAAGAATTTGACCGGCTCGAAACGTGTCCGGAAAAGTATCTGCTCTGGTTTCATCACGTGCTCTGGACTTACAAATTGCAATCGGGCCGCACGCTCTGGGAGGAACTATGCTACAAATACTATGACGGAGTTGACGGCGTGCGCTCCATGCGTAACACCTGGGATTCCCTGTCGGGTCACCTCGACGACGAGCGTTTCCAACAGGTGCAGGCTCTACTGAAAATCCAGGAACAAGAAGCCGTTTGGTGGCGCAACGCCTGCCTGCTCTACTTCCAGACTTTCTCCCGGAGGCCAATTCCACAGCAGTACGAACAACCGGATAAAACAGTGGAGCACTACATGCAGCTCAAGTTCCCATATGCGCCGGGGATATGAAAAACAAAAAGCAAACTGCAAAAAGAAAAAAGCAAACGGCGACTTGTTATGAAAATCACTGGCGCTAAAATCATTGTCTGCTGTCCGGGCAGAAACTTCGTCACGCTCAAGCTCCATACCGATGCCGGCATTTGCGGGCTGGGTGATGCCACGCTCAACGGCCGTGAAAAAGCGGTGGCAACTTATCTGGAAGAATACTGTATACCAGCGCTCATCGGCAAAGACCCGCGCAACACCGAAGATCTCTGGCACTATTTCTACAAAGGCGTTTATTGGAAACGCGGCGCAGTTACCATGACGGCGGTCTCCGCCATCGACATGGCGTTATGGGATATCAAAGGCAAGGCGCTCAACACGCCGCTGCACAATTTACTGGGCGGCAAGTGCCGCGAGCGCGTCCTGGTCTATGCACATGCCACCGGCCAAGACCTGGAGCAAACAATTGCTGATGTCGGCAAGAAAGTCGAGCAAGGATTTCTGGCTGTACGCGTGCAGTCCGGCATTCCCGGCGTGGGCAAGGTCTACGGCGTGCCGAAGGATGAGAAGCCTTATGAGCCGGCGCAAAAAGGCCTGCCACAGGAGGAAGCCTGGGACACGGCAAAGTATCTGAATTTCGCGCCCAAGATGTTTGCAAAAGTCCGGGAGCATTTTGGCGAGGACCTGCACCTGTTGCACGACGTGCATCATCGTTGCACGCCCATCGAAGCGGCGCGGCTGGCGCGCGAGCTCGAGCCATTTCATTTATTTTGGCTGGAAGATCCCGTGTCCGGCGAATTGCAGGAAGGCTTGCGTTTGGTGCGGCAACATTCTACCACGCCGATTGCCATCGGTGAGGTTTTCAATACGGTTTACGACTGCACCACGCTCATCACCGAACAACTCATCGACTATATCCGCATGCCGCTGGTGCATGGCGGCGGCATCACCCACCTGATGAAAGTCGCCGCCTTTGCCTCCCTCTATCACATTCAAACCGGATTTCATGGCGCTACGGATCTCTCGCCTGTAAATTTGGCCGCGTCATTGCATTTCGATCTTGCCATCAATAATTTTGGCATGCAAGAATACATGCCACACCAGGAGATCGTGCATGAAGTTTTCACACCGAACTACCGCTTCGAAAACGGTTACCTGCACCTCAACGACGCGCCGGGAATCGGGGTGGAGTTGAATGAAGAACGGGCGGCGAAATATCCTTATCAAATGGCTTGTCTGCCGGTCAACCGCAAACTGGACGGGACGATGTATTATTGGTAAAATTCATTCTTCGAGCCGATATGTCAAAACCAGTAACCCTCAAACAAATCGCGATCGCAGCCAGCACCTCGGTGAGCACCGTGTCCATGGCCTTGAGCGATCATCCTCACGTCAGCCCGGTGACCAAGGCCGAAATCCACAAGATCGCAAAGCGAATGGGCTACACGCCAAATCTCATTGCGCGCAAATTGTCTTCCCGCCAGAAACGCACAATTGGGCTGGTCGTCCCCAAGGTCGCCCATCCATTTTTCTCAGAGGCGATTGAAGCCATTTACGATGAAGCTCATCGTCAAGGCTACGATATCTTCATGATGGTGTCCGGCGAAGACGCGACGCTGGAAGCGCATCACATCAGCACCTTGCTGGGACTGCAAGTGGACGGTTTTTTGATTTCAGTGACGGAAAAAACCACGGACACCTCGCCCTTCGAAGCCATTCTCTCCAAGAACAAAAAGCTGGTTTTTTTCGATCGTGTCATCGAGAGCGTGTGCTGCAGCAGCGTCGTCTGCGACGACGAAGAAGGGTGCTACCAACTCGTTTCGTTCGCGATCGACAATGGCTATACCAAGATCGGCCATCTCGCCGGCTATTCCAATATTTACATCGGCCGCGAACGGCGCCGTGGTTTTGAACGGGCTCTGGCGGATCGGAAAATTCCGCTCAATCCGGATTGGATCATCGAAGGCGGATTCGACCAAAGTGATGGCTATGCCGGCTTGATGAAGCTCAAAGACCGCGGGACGCTTCCTCAAATCATTTGCACCGTCAGCTTTGCCGCGGCGCTCGGCGCCATGAGCGCCATTCACGAACTGGGACTCACCATACCGAACGATATCGACCTCATTTCGTTTGGAGACAGCGCATACAACTCCCACATGAACCCTCCTTTGACCGCAACGCATCTCGATGCCAAAGAAATGGGCAGACAAGCCGTCAATTTGCTCATTGCACAATTGGGCAGCTCGCAACGGAAGAGAGAGAAGATTATCGTCCCAACCCAAATGGTGGTTCATGAGACCGGGCGAGGGGCCGCCAACGGACGGTGAGGCACTTCGCCAGCGGTGGTTCGGTTTTGGTTGCAGCCCATCCAATCTTTAAGATGAACCCTATGACATGATTTTTCGCCAGTGCAGTCCCATTTGGCATTTCTGAGAAGGAATGGAATCGGCCGTTTGCCTTCGAACACTGAATAAGGTGCTACTGCGGTCTCTGTGCGCGCACGATCATTTTTCTAACCTCTTCACTGGCATTCGTATGTCGCAATACTATATTCGGATGTTGTTGAGTAAACACTCTGAAAATTTCATCCGCGAATGCCGGGCCGATGGATTCAACGTTTGAGAAATCTAAAATGACCTCTTTAAAGCGCTCAAAACGGGCAAGTAATCGCTTCGCTTGTGAGCGGGAAATGAGGTTTTCGTCTCCATATCTCGCCAGAGCGACGGGCACTTTTGTTTTCGTAAAACCGTATTCATCCAATTCCGTCGAAAATTCATTGAAGACTTCTTTGATCGTCCTCCTCGAATTCGGACTGATTGTCATAAACACGGCAGTGCCGGATCTTTCTTTGTCCGGTTTCTCCACCAGCCAGTCCTCACCTTCTTTAAAATGGACGAAACGTAATGTCCCTGATTCTATGTAAAAGTGATCAAACATTCGCGAGGCAAAAAAAATCCCTTCCCCTGTATGGCGTTGCGGATCGGTGGTTAATTTACCTTTAGCCAGTTCGAGAATTGCTTGCAGATGATCCTCGAGCCCGAAATCATGCTTTATCTTGTTGAAAATGCCTACGCCATTGTCAATGATCGTTAAATCAATCCGAGCGGCATTATGTTCGACCTCTATGATAGCTTTAGTTGCTTCGGAATGATCGAAAACGTTGTTGAGCATTTCTGTAAAACCATATTGGCAAATCCTCAGAACATTTTCTGAAAGGTCATTGAATAGGGGGCGTAATATTCTGGACCAGGCTCTATCTTCGTCGTGTGAGCCGTGCATTACATCTTTCAGCTGCTCATCCGGGAGGTCAAACTCGAATCGTTGGGAAACAAATGGTTTGAGGGAATATTCTCGATTGCGAGTAGCTCCTTTTGCAATCAGGATTCCTTCGTTGAGCATAGAAGTTAAATGTCGATTCACAGCTTGCCGTGACATGCCAAATTCTTTCGCTACCAAATTAGCAACATTGGGAGCAGACCGAGCTATCGCATCGAGAATGAACTTTCTTATTTCGTTTGTGCGCTTCTTTTTCATCATATTTATCAACCATTCTTTTCTGTATTGTAAACACAATTTACAAAAAAGTGCAAATATTGTCAACAGAAGTAAGTGTTAAGTTGACAAAGTTCCTAAAAATAGCGATGATATAAAGGCAAGCAGCAGGCGCTGATTTCCACAAAGCGTCCAAAATACATTGCGACAAAGAAGGCCGAGTGCCGGAGCGTGAGCTGCGCCAGGCGCAACAGGATTGGGAGAGATTCCAGACACTAGCGAAACGAACCAAACAAAGCATGGGCAAAGCTTATGAATTTCGTAACGCTTCGCTGCAATTCAATTTCATAACATCAATTGCGACGCTCTCGAGGTGAGAGTCGAAGCGGATGCGAGCTTGGTTATTTGCTGTTTTTCGCTATAATCTTCAGAAGATGGCACCAGGAGAATAACTCTCACGCAGAGATTACGCAAAGAATCGCAAAGAGAATCTTTGCGCAATCTTTGCGTGCGTTTTTTTGGAGTTTTCACTCCCGCAAACCATTACTTTGGGCTGTTGACGTTGTAGACTCGACATAAGAATTTGACAAAGAGAGGAGCATTATGCTTTCATCAATCCGCCGTGCGAACCTTTTCTCTTGGAGCCTGCTAGTACTCTTTTATTCCTGCGTATTCTCGCAATCCCACAAGCCATTGACCCTGGAGGCTATCTTCGCTTCAAAAGAACTTGAACCGCGCAAGTTATCCGAAGTGCAATGGCTGCCCGACGGTTCGGCCTTCACTTATTTGAAGAACGGCGATCTTTACAAGCGCAATCTGGCAAGCGGCGAGGAGACGGTGTTGTTGGCGCACGCGAGCTTGTCCGCGCCCATGAACGGCACAACGGTCTCCCTCGACAAATATCAATGGAGCAGCACCGGCAAGCATCTTTTGATCGCCAGCGGCGAACGAAAAATCTGGCGGCACTCGACGGAGTCGCAGTACTACATTTATGATCTCACCTCTAAAGTGTTGCGCCCTCTCAGCGGCATCGAGGGCATGCAGCGCAATGCCAAATTCTCGCCCGATGGCAGCAAGGCCGGCTTTGTGCGCCACAACAACATTTTTATTGTTGATTTGGCCACCGGGCTGGAAACTCAGCACACCTTCGACGGCAGCGACGACATTATCAATGGACAATTCGATTGGGTATATGAGGAAGAATTTAGCATTGCCGATGGCTGGCTCTGGTCACCCGACAGCAAAAAAATCGCCTTCTGGCGCCTCGATCAAACCCGGGTCAAAGCCTTTCCCCTGGAAAACATGATGGAGATGTACCCGTCGGTTTTTTGGTTGAAATATCCCAAAGCCGGTGAGAAAAATGCGCTCGTGCAAATTCGCGTGCGGGATTTGGACAAGCGCGAAACACAGGGGATGGATTTGGGCGAAGAGACGGACATCTACATCCCGCGCATCCAATGGACCCCCAATCCTGGCATTCTTTCAGTTCAGCGCCTCAATCGTTTGCAGAACAAGCTCGAATTGATGTTTGCCGAGGTGCAAACCGGCGCCACGCGCGTCGTGCTCAGTGAAAGCGATCCCTGCTGGGTGGACGTAAGCGACGATCTCTTTTTTCTCCAGAAGAAAGAACAGTTTGTTTGGACTTCGGAGCGCAGCGGCTATTTGCATGCGTATTTGTTCGATTACAACGGCCGCTTGCTGCATGCACTCACAAAGGGGGAGTGGGAATTGTCCGCATTGCACGGGCTGGATGAGAATGCGGGCTGGCTTTACGCGACTGGTAAAATGGATGGTGTGGTCGATCAAAACGTTTATCGCGCCAGCCTCGACGGCAAGAAATTCGAGCGTTTGAGTCAACGGCCGGGCTGGCACGTCCCAAATTTCTCGCCATATTTCAAGCATGTGATCGGTACATTTTCGGATGCCAAAACCCCGCCGCAAATCAGCTTGCGCAAAAGCGATGGCAATCTCGTGCGCTGGTTGGAGAAAAATGATGATATTGCTTCCCCGTATGCGCTTGTGGCGCCGAGATTCTTGCAGGTCAAAACCAGCGACAATGGCACGCCGCTCAATGCCTGGATGATGAAACCGGCGAATTTTGATTCGACCAAGAAATATCCGGTCATCATGTTTTGCTACAGCGGTCCGGGTGCGCAGCACGTGGTCAATCGCTGGGAAGGGGATCGTTATCTCTGGCATAGCTTGATGACGGAAAAGGGTTTCATTATTTTCTGCATCGACAGTCGCGGCACCGGAGGGCAAGGCAAAAAATTCAAAAACTTCGTTTATGGCGATCTCGGCAAGTGGTCGACACACGATCAAGTCGAAGGTGCGAAATATCTCGCGAGCCTGCCCTATGTTGATGGCAGTCGCATCGGCATTTGGGGCCACAGTGGCGGTGGTTATTTGACTTGCATGGCGATGACCAAAGGCGCGCCGCATTTCAAAGCCGGCATCGCGCGCGCACCGGTTACGGACTTTCAGTTGTATGATTCCATCTGGACCGAACGCTACATGGGCTTGCCGCAACAAAATGCGGCGGGATACAAATCCACTTCCGCCATGACGCATTGCGATCGCCTGCAGGGCAGGCTCTTGCTCGTGCACGGCATGGCCGATGACAACGTGCACATGCAAAACACCGTGCAATTGCAGAATGCGCTGCAAGACCTCAACAAACAATTCGAAGTGATGTACTATCACGGCCGCAATCATCGCTTGTCCGGCGGGAATACGGATTTGCATTTGCATATGATGATGACGAAATTCTTTGTGGAGAATCTGTGAGTATACGCTCAGCGCAAATCCGTTTATGCGCATTACACGTTACACGATACCCGTGTAACGTGTAAAAAAAGAGAAAATGTTCTTGGTTTTCATAAGGCAATCCATGCAGCAGCATTGGTATCGCATAGAACAATTCTTCAAGCGCAATTTCTTACGTGGGCTGGAAAGAATTCTCGGCAAAAGGGTGTTGGCGCCGGCGCAAGTTGATCATGCCGCCATCACCCGCATTCTCGTTATCCGACAGCACGACATGTTGGGCGATTTTTTGCTTTCCACGCCGGTCTTGCGCGCACTGCGCGAGCGCTTCCCGCAGGCGCATATCGGCGTTTTGGTGCGGGAGTATTTTACCGGCACGGTTGAGTCGCATCCCTTTGTCGACGAAATTCTGCAGTTTTATGAGCGCGGCAGACGCTGGACGCCGCCCCGGATATCGGCACTTTGGCGGCAATTGCGTAACGGTTGGGACTTGACCGTGGTATTGAATACCGTCAGCCATTCCTTGACCAGCGACTTGCTCGCGCTGCTTTCCGGAGCAAGATACGTGCTGGGCTCGGAGCATCGCGTATTTCCCGGCTGTGAACGCAATTTCTTTTACAATCTGCTCGCGCCTTATGCTGACGGAAGCAAACCACAAAGCGAGCGTAATCTCGACATCGTGCGCTACATTGGCGCGGATACCAATGAGCTTGGCGAAATCATGCATGTCACCGAAGCGGAAAGGGCGGAGGCGCGTGCGATCCTGAAAAACGCCGGCTGGCAGGAGGGGCACTTGAGCATCGGCATGCACGTGGGTGCGGGAAAAATCATGAATCGCTGGCCAGTGGCGCGTTTTGCTGAATTGGCGCAGCGGCTGCACGATCATCATCAGGCGCAGATGGTATTATTTTGGGGCCAGAGCGAAAACGATCTCAGCCGCGAATTCTGCGAGCATGTGCATTTCATGCCGATGCAAGTCCCGCCAAGTGGTTTGCGCGCCATGGCCGCCTGCTTCACGCATTGCCACGCCATGATTTGCAACGATACCGGCGTGATGCACGTCTGCGCTGCCATTGGCGTTCCGCTCGTCGCCATTTTCGGGCCGACCGATCCGTCGGAATGGAAGCCGGTGGGCGAGAAGTTCATCGCGGTGCGCGATGAGAGCGGGAAAACAGCGGGGGTCGAAGTTGAGCAAGTTTACGCGGCGTTAGGCAGGCTGCTGCAAGACGAGCAGCCGCAACATATCCAATTGGAGAAACCTCCCCGCGCTCCGAGCTTCAATACCATACCTGCAGTTTCAGTCCACGGGAAAGTATCTGCAACACGCGACGAAGCATGATGGTCGCACACTCCATGCGTGAGACAATCCCGTCAAATTTCTGGGAAATTTATGTAAACGAATCGGCGCCAGAGCGGTCTTTATAGAACCATTCAAAACAACCGCAGGCTGAGCTTGTCGAAGCCTGCTTTTTGAACTTAGCACCCTTCGACAAGCTCAGGGTGCGGCATTCCCACGTTTTCACTCAGTCTGATCATTGCGCAACGACCAATACCATAAGGATTGAAGCCATGTCCGTTTTCACCAACTCCGCCGGCCAAGCCAAAGAGGCGGCCGAGGGATACGTCCGAGCGCTGCTGGGGTTGCTCGGCGATCGCGATCCGCTCCAGGTTCAAAGCGAACAATTTTCGCTCATTCAACAAGAAGTGACGGGCGTGCGCGATGAAATGCTGCGCCTGCCCGAGCGGCCGGGCAAGTGGTCGATTTTGCAGGTGCTGCAGCATCTCGCGGATACCGACATGGTTGCCGGATTTCGCATGCGCATGATTCTGGCGCACGATTCGCCGGAAATTCAGGGCTACGATCAGGATGCGTGGGCCAGCCGGCTGAAATACAATGAGGTGGACACGGCGGAGGCCCTCGAGCAATTGCGTGTGCTCAGAAGAATCAATCTTAATTTGCTTCGTTCTCTGGATGAGCAACAATTCGAACGGGCCGGCGTGCACAGCGAACGCGGCGTGGAGAGCATTCGCAAAATGGTCCAAATGACCGCCGGCCATGACATTCTTCATTTGAACCAAATCAGAAGAATCAAACGGACGCTGGGGCTGTGATCTTTACGCCTCACGTATTACGCGTTACACAAGCCTTGAAACGTGATACGTAACACGTAATGCGTAATAGGTAATTCTTGACACGTCCTGAAAATAGTTGACACTTTTCTTGGATCCTCTTGGTAGTTCCCCCGATCCCAACAACCCGCAGGGTGTTGGGGTCGGGAGGGATGGCACGAGGCTCGTGGCTCATACCACGTGCTTC
>JBIOXB010000065.1:0-38185 GCA_044869275.1 bacterium | reverse complement strand
GAGACGGGGAGACGGGGAGACGGGGAGATGGGGAGATGGGGTGATGGGGTGATGGGGTGATGGGGTGATGGGGTGATGGGGTGATGGGGTGATGGGGTGATGGGGTGATGGGGTGGTACTTGGAGTGAAAAGCGGTTGGCTGGTTGTTAACAGCGGTGCCGAATCAGGTTAAGATAGCGAATCTCCTTTCGGTTTGTTGTCCTTCAGGTCGAACTTTGAGCTCATTTCCCAACTAGCGTTTGTTATGGCGAGTGGAGCGAAGCAATTTCTAAACATGGTCAGGAGAAAGAGATTGCTTCTCCCAAAGCTTCGGGGTCGCAATGATGTTGCTGTCGTTTCCATTATTTATGAGAATTCGACTGTGGATGCCCAAAAGGGCTGTGAAGAAAAGCTCCAAGGTCCAGAGCAATGCAGAACGAGGGTTTGCCTAAAGACGGTAAGATCATGGCGGGAAAGCTAATGTCGCGAAAACCTAGATAGAAGAAAGTGTAGAGAAAGAACAATAGGCGAAAATAGGAGAATCGCGCACTCCCCCTGTCTCCCCGTCTCCCCATCTCCCCGTCTCCCCGTCTCCCCGTCTCCCCGTCTCCCCGTCTCCCCGTCTCCCCGTCTCCGCATTCCCCCGAACTGCCAGTATACTCCACCCGATCGCCCTCTCACCTTCACATTTTCGCATTTGCCTGCGCGTTTACTCATGCGAATAGTTTTTGTTCTCATCAGTCTTGGAGCTTTGCCCTCCAGCTTGCCGGCGCAAGACCGGGCCGTATGGCATTGGTTTGTGCAAGCCTCTCCTCTCATGATTCAATATCACGACGACTATGGCTATCCGCCTGGAATGGGCGTGCAGATTGCCGCCGGCCGCGAACTGTGCAGCGCGATCCAGGGCATGGTCAAACTCGGCTACGCGCAGCCGGCGCAGTCCTTCCTCTGGCTCGGCGAATCGCAAAGACTGAAAACTGACTGGTATCACGCTCACATTGCACTGCGGCTGCGCTGGCCAGTTCCACTTGCCCGCCGGTTTCATTTGTTCGCGGAATTCCAGGCAACATGGGTCTATTTGCGGCCGCGGACATTGTCACTCGACGGCGGCGTACAGGGTGCAATTTCGATCAATCCTGGCAACGAAATGAAGTTTTCACCGTCGTTGGCAGGCGGAGTCAGTTGTGGCTTGGCGAAACGAGTGGCCATGTATTTGCAAATTGAAATGGGATGGCTAAAGCTTGCGCAGCGCCGGTTGCATGTACCCATCGCGCCAGATGCTTGGAAGCCATATCGCCATCTGGGGGCGGGCCTCATGTTCTATTTTTGAGCCGCGCCGGCGCGCCGCAAACGTGCGCATTGCCTGTAATAATAGAAGATTCTATGCGCCGAGGAGATCTCCGCTCGTGGCATTCACACTTATGGCGATCATGAAATATTTTTGGCTTTGCACCTTCTTTCTTGCTGCCTTGGCGGTTACCTTCGCCCCGGTGCACGCGCAAATTGCCGTGCTGAAGGACGAGGCCACGCCGCTTTATGAAAAGCCCTCGGCGCAAAGCAAACTGGTGGCCGTGCTGGCCGCAGGCGACACGGTGCGCATTCTCAAGAAACAAAAAGGCTGGGCGCAATTGCGTTTTCGCGACCAACAAAAAGGCTGGATGCAGTTGCGCCGTCTCACGGAACAAAGCGGCGCCGCCTCGTCTGGAGCAAGCGGTGAGGCACAAAATCTTGCCGCGAATCAACTCGCGGCTTCCGAGCGCAACGCAGGATTTTCGCCGAAAGCGATCTCCACAAGAAAGCAACCGCCGGTCGACGGCGGACTCTCTTTGAGCCTGGGCACGTTCGGCGGGGATTTTTCATACGTGGGCAGGTTTTTTTACCGCAATTTGAAAGCACTTTATTTGGAAGGCACGTTTCAATACGTCGCCGGCAGTATCGCTTCACAGTATCTCATGCACGCCAACGCGCGCTACGTGCGGCCCATCAAAGGGCGCTTCGACGGTTATGCCACTGCCGGTGTGGGCGTGATCAATACCGTGCCGATACAATCCGCCGGCGGCAAATCGGTTTCGAATATGGCGGTCAACTACGGCCTGGGGGTGGCGCGCCGGCTCAACAACTACAACTGGCTGCGCGCCGATGTGCGTCAATTCTCCGCCTTGCGCAATCAAGGCACGGTGAATTTTGTTGAATTCACTGTTGGGCTGGATATTGGCATTCGCTGGTCGAAGCTGTAAGCTTCGCCTCACATTCATTCTCGTCACGACGTTCTACGTCGCGACGTATATGGCGGCGCTCTGCGCCGATGCGGTTCATGATTCTACGAGCGTGCACTATCTACCAACCAAGACACAAAGTCCACTCAGATTCTTCAGGAGTTTCAATGAACAAGGATTGTTGCCGGGCGCTCCTCGCTTTCTTCCTGATGTTTATTTCTTTCACTTCCGCTTTCGCACAACAACGACGCTTCCCGCCCGAGCATGAATTGGCGCCTTTCGTCGGTATTTATGCGCCCGATCGCTTCGAGACTTCGATCGCCTTCGGCGTGCGTTATTTTTATAATTTGGATCGGCGCACCAGTTTCGGCGCGGTGCTGGGTTTTGCGCATGCGCGGCAGAATTTCTTAAGGCAAGCCAGCACCGTCACCCTCGTGCCGGGTTCGGAACGCGTGCTGTATCACGGCGCGCGCGCTGCACGCACCCTTTTCCTGGGGAGAGTGGAGCCTTATATCATCGGCCATATCGGCTTGACGAAACTCTATGGTCAAAATAGTTTCACCTTCGGCCTCGGCTTGGGGACGCGCATCTTCGCACAGCGCAAATTTGCGCTGCGCTATGAATTCAACAATTACATTTTTTCCAGCGGCCGCGGCATCAATAAATGGACGAACAAGAATATCGAGATTTCGTTTATGCTGGGCTATTATTTATGATCCGGTCCGAAAATCACGATGTGGCATAAATCTTGTTTGTATGACGAACACTAAATACCATAAAAAATGAAATCCGCATCGCTCACTGGACTTAAATTGCAATAATCATTTGAAGGATTGGCGCTTGCAGAAACGTGCTCGTAACTGGAGCGTAACACCCACGGGACAAAGTTGTAACCGCGTTTCGTTTTTGTGATCACGCTTTCGACATGGCTGTCGACTTCCACATTCTCCCCTCTTGAGGCCGTAGGGACGCGGTGAGCGTATCGCGTTCGTCCACCGGCATGCCGATCGGCATTCCAACTAGACAACCTCTGAAAACCAGGCTTACGCTATGCATCGCTTTTTGCGCATGTTGCTCGTGCTCGTGGTCTTTTGCGCGATTTGGGGAGCGGCCACCACCAGCTTCACCGATGATACGGTTTCGTTCAAAACCAATTTCTTCACCGATAATGGCGGCTTGCTGGTACGCTCGCCGGCTTTTCAGCTCGTGAAAGATCTGGCGCGCAACTCCGTTTTTTCCCTGCAATACACCTTGGATCGCGTCAGCATCCCGCCCTACCGCGGCATTTCGGCAAAGCCGTTGATCGACGGCGTCACCGGAGCTTCCAAGCCGGCGGCCGATTCCGCCAACACCGGCACCTATGTCAAAAACCGCAACGAATTCACCGCCGATCTCAACGCCCAACGCTGGGGCATGACGGCGTATTATTCCGTTGAAAATGATTATACCGGCCGGCTGGTCAGCGCCAGCTGCAATCAGGATTTGAACCAGAAGAACACCAACATTGCTGTGAGCCTGGGTTATGGCTATGACTCCATCAACCCGATCGGGGTGAACGCGAAATACACACGCAGCAACATTCTCGCCGACCTCACGCTTACGCAAACGCTCAGCCCGGTCACGATCATGCGCGTGGGGTTCGATTTTTCCAGGCTCAGCGGTTTTCAAAACAACCCGTATCGCACGGTCTATGTTGCAGGTCTGCCGCGTTTGGAGCGACACCCCGCCGAACGATTGCGCTTCGCCGGTTACGCCAAGCTCAATACCTATTTTCGTCCGGCACGCGCCTCGGTGTGGATGGACTACCGTTTGTACGGTGATGATTGGGGCGTCATTTCGCACACCCTCGGCTTGAAATTCCATCAGACCATCTCCAGACGTCTGCTGGTGCGTTATCGCTATCGCTTCTACACGCAAACGGCCGCGGAATTTTACCGGCGCAATTATCCTCTGGTCACGGCATTTTACACCGAGGATTACAAGCTCGAGCCGTTCAATTCGCATCTGTTTGGCTTTATGATATCCTACGTGCTCGAGCCACTGGCGGACAAGCTGCCCCTCTTCGCGCAATCGACTTTGGATTTGAAATACGAACGCTTCTTTACCTCCAATAATTTCACCGCGAATGTCTATCAATTCGGTTTGACACTGCATTATTGAGCAGGCTCATCGTTTCAGGAGGAACCATGTTCGAAAAAAGTTGCGGAAGAATTTTGCGCCGCGCCGCAAGCGCTCTCGCCCTCGCCGCCATGGTGGCGGCAGCGTTCGCCGGCAGCCCGGACCCGAAAAAACTGGGTTATCGCCAGGTCGCGCAAAACAATGCGGCTACCGTCGCATTGCTGGCGCAGCGCATCGCTGCCGGCGCCACTAGCGGCGATCCTTTTTTGTATTTGCAGTTGGTGGCCCCGGATTATGCCGAAGCAACAGCCGGGGCACAGGCGCAGAAGCTTGCCGGTCGCGAGGCCCTGAGGCAAGCGCTTTCGCAAAGCGCGACGACAACGCTCCAAGTTTCGCACACGGGCATCGAGAGCCTGAGCGCCGACGAGCGCGAGGCCTCCTGCGTCCTGGTTGTGAGCACGAAAGAACGCACTGCGCTTCGCATCAATTTACATTTCGCCAAGCGGCCTGAAGGTTGGGTCTTGGTGAGCTCGGATGGGCTATCGCAATTTGCCCGAGCCGTTACGGCGGCACCACAAAATCACTTGGCGGAAACAGAAGCAGCCACTCGCCCCCTTTCCGCGTTCGAGGAGAACACGGCGGCGCACACTTTCGTCGCGCAGGAGTTGTCTTCCGAGTATGGTATTGGCAAGCTTACGCGTGCGCTCACGCAAGCACGGTTGCAACGCCAGCTCTTCAGCCTGCCCTGCGCCAGCGCGTTCTTCGCGAGGGTGCAACAATTCGATACCGCGCCGTTTCTTGCTGCGAGCTACGTGCAGCTCGTCACCGATCCCGCCTGGCACCGCATCGTCTATGGCGACTATCAGAAGTGGATCAAAGCCTACGACGGCAGCGACAGCGGACTGCTTTTGCGGCGGCCACATGGCATTGCCGTCGATGCCAGCGGTTTCGTTTATCTTGCGGATACCGGCAATCGCCGCGTACTCGTGCTCAAGCTGAGCGGCCCTGCCGATCAACTCACGCTTTCATATGTCGGAACATTGGGCAGGAAAGAATTGTCGCAACCGATGGAAGTGGCGTGGGATGATCGCGGTACGATTTTTAATAGTGCGGATGATGTGATTTGGGTAATCGATCGTGGCGTGAATGCGTTGCGGGCGTATCGTGCCCAAGATTTCGCGGCGCCGCCGATTGTGGATTATCGCTCAGAAGAATTTGTGACGCCCGCAGTGCTCGCCATTGGCCGCTTCGATGGCCGCAGCGACGGCAATCTCTATCTTGCTGACGCCGGCTCTAGGCAGCTCTATCGTTTTTATTTTGACGGCCGGAGTCTTGCCGCCGTCAGCCGTGTCGCCGGCGACGCGGAAGCAGTTCCCGCCGGACTGGCAACGGATCATTGGGGCAACGTTTATCTGGCAGATGCCTCTTATCGCCGGCTGCAAAAATATTCGGCTCGTCTGACTTTACTCGCGACGCTGCAGCCGGAAGATGAAACCTTCCAACCCTCGCGTTTTCAACCCTTGTTTGGCAGCATCGCGCTTCCCGGCCAGCCCGAGCCCTTGTGGGGCGGATTTGATCAGGCTTTCCTGCTCGAACAATGGTCCGAAAACTCCGGTGCCCGGCGCTTCGAGCTGGGCATTGATTTCGCCCTCGACGATCTGCGCCTGCACGAAGATCTCTCCGCAATTTCACTGGCAGGAAAATTGACGGACGCCGGCCATCTCAAAACCGAGCTGATACATGACAAAAGCGGCGCCATCGCCGGAACGCTGCTCGAAGGCTGGATGAACGCCGGTGAGATTCTCGTCGATTATGATCGCCGCAATTCTGTGGATGAGCTTATCTCGCCGGGATATTACAGACTCCGCCATACTTTGCAATCGACATACGAGAAGCCGCAAGTGGTGCGCGAGAGCGCAGGGTTCTATCTGCCGCTTTATTACTATGAAGATTGCGGCGCCGCGCCCGCGCACGATGCGCATTTGTTCCGCGGCACCCGCCGCGCGAATTTTGGCGTTGCGGCGGAACGTACGCTCGCTACCGACCCGCAAGCCGTCGTCTATCGTTTTGTTGGATTGAATCCTGAGCTGACGTATGAAGTCAAAGCCGGCTATTTTGCAGCGCTGGGCGAAGTGGAGCAAGCGTTATACGCCGAACAAAATCTGATGCAACAGGTGAATTTGGCGGCCGCGGGTTCCTCTTCCACGGAATGGCTGGAGGTTCCTCAGCAAGCGGCGGCAGACGGTCAGCTCGATTTGCGCATTCTCAAGACTGGCGGCCGCGGCGAAGCGGGCGTGTCGGAAATCTGGCTGCGCGAGGCAAACTTCGACGCCAACCATCCTCCCCAGCCGGACGAAAATGTCGCCGCCGTTCCGCAGCAATTTGGCTTGGAACAAAATTACCCCAATCCCTTCAACCCCACCACGACGATTTCGTTCAGCTTGCCCGAAGGCTTTCGCGGCAATGTGACGCTGCGCATCTACAACATGCTCGGCGCCGTGGTGCGCGAGCTGGTCCAGCGCGATCTCACCGCGGGCAGGTATCGCGAAGTGTGGGACGGTTTGGATGCTTCCGGCCGGCGTGTGGCCACGGGCGTGTATGTCTACCAACTGCGCGCTACGGGCTTTTCGGCAACGAGGAAGCTTTTGATGATGAAGTAGTATTCAGTATCCAGTGACCAGTTACTGAACACTGGATACTGGATACTGATCACGGTCTCTCGAGTATTCAAAAAAATTCTGGAAATAGAGGAGCAAACCATGCGAAGCACGACGAAGATAGGAAGTTTTCAAAGAATTTTGCAGACCGGCAGGCGCTGCGCGATGCTGTTGGCGCCGGTGATCATGGCGGCTTGCCAGACCTCAACACCCGATGATTTACTGCTGGATGCACAGCCGGATGCACTCATTTTTGTCAAAGCCCTGGATGCTGAAAGCTTGGACAACAATTTCATTCGCGGCGGCAGTGATTTGTTTTCGCTCACGCCGATTTCGCCCAACGGCCAGTTGAAGAATCTGACGGAGCAATGGACGCAGACGAACGGCGCGGTGGCCGATCCCGAAATTTCTTATAGCGGCTTGAAAATTCTTTTTTCGATGCGCAAATCCGGCGCGAACAATTTCGATATTTATGAAATGAATGTCGACGGCACGAACTTGCAACAAATCACCAGTACGCCGTACGACGAAGCCGACCCGGCATATTTGCCCAACGGCAAAATCATCTACAGCTGTAATTCGCGCAATATTCGCGATGAATACGAGCGCCGGGAAGTGGAAAATCTGCACGTTATGAATGCCGATGGCAGCAATCCGCAGTGCATTTCCTTCAACAATAGCGACGATTTCGATCCGGTGGTCATGCGCGACGGCCGCGTAGTGTGGACGCGCTGGGAGCATCACGGCACGCAAAACCGCTTTCCTCTGTTTTTTACCCGGCCGGATGGACAATCGACGTTTCTGTTTTTCGGCACGCACGAAGGGGGGTTTCATCGCAACTTTTTCCATCCGCGTGAGCTGCCGGACGGCAAGGTCATCGCGGTGCTATCCGATGGCGTGTTGCAAGATCACGGCCCACTGGTAATCCTCAATTCCGACCGCACCACCGGTGATCCGCCTCAAAACGACGATTATGTGAACATTACGCCAAACGTGCCCGTCGGCACAGATGGGGCGTTCAAGTATCCCTTCCCGTTGCCGGACGGCCGCATTGTCGCGAGTTTTTCCGCCAGCTCCGCGAATGTCAATTACGGTTTGTACACCCTGAACCGCGACGGCGCGAGATTGAGTGTGCTGTACGACGATCCGCAAGCGCAAGAGCTGGACGCGGTCGTGGCCACACCACGGCCCAAGCCGCCAGTGATTCCGGAAGCGACTGAAAAAGATTCCACTACCGGCGTGTTCATCAACCAAGATGTTTATTTTCGCCAACTCCGGGATGGACAAGCCCGTCCTGATAAATCGAAGCAGGAAGTCAAAAGCGTGATGGTGATCGAAGGCTTGGGGATTCAGCCCAATGACCCCAATATGCGAGAGATTGGCCATACCGAGTTCGAGCCCAAGCGCATTCTGGGTGTGGCGCCGGTATATGCCGACGGCTCGTTCGCGATTCGCGTGCCGGTGAATACGCCGATTTCATTCAATACGCTGGATTCGCTCGGCCGCGCCATAGTAATCAAACGCAGTTGGTTGTATGCGCGTCCCGGCGAAGAATTTGAGAATTGCACCGGCTGCCACGGTCCGCGCGGCACGAAGTCTAACGACGCGCCAATTGCCGCGACGCAAACCCCGACGAATCTCAATGTTCCGGTGGCCCAGCGCGAAGTGGTTTCGTTCAGCGCAGCGATCGAGCCGATCATTGCGACCAAATGCTTGCCGTGCCATGACAGCACGACTCCGGCGGCAAATTTGAATCTCTCCACGATTAAGGCCGGCGATTTTTCCGTGGCTTATGAGAATTTGATGATGGCGGGTGGAAATCCACCAATGGTGGAGAATAACAGCCCACCGTTTTCCCGCCGCAGCAAGCTGGCCGACGTGCTGCTCGGCGTGGGCAGCCGCAACGGCCTGGGCAAGCATCCCGCGCCGAGTAACGTCCAGGCGCTGACGCAAAATGAGATCCGAAAATTTCTCAATTGGATGGACTTGGGCGGGCAGTATTATTGATAGCGCAAATAAGCGCCGCAGCAATGCCTGCGTTTGGAATGAGGCAGACTGTGTGAATACCTGGAAAAGCCGCACCCTGAGCTTGTCGAAGGGTGCTAAGTTCAATAATCAGACTTCGACAAGCTTAGCCTGCGTTGAAACCAAGCGTTTCCACACAGTCTGAAGCAATCAGAATGACAGCTGTTCGGAGAAATCATGTTGACAAATGTTTTGCTCGTGATCGGTCTATTGTTCTCATCGGTCTTGGCGGGGGTGAAGCCCGGCGCGAAAGCCAAGGATTTCACTGTCTCTGCATTAACCGGAGAGGAGATTTCGCTGGTGCAATTGCGCGGGCAAGTGGTGCTGATCAACTTTTGGGCCACGTGGTGTGCACCCTGCCGCGAAGAGCTGCCGCGGCTGGCGTATTTGCAGGCAAAATACCGGCAAAGCGGTTTGACGGTGCTGGCGATCTCGGTGGATAACGAGCGCGAAAATATCACCGGCTTTCTCCAGGAACACGGCCTCAAACTGCAGGCTTTTTGGGATCGCGACAAGCGCGTTTCCAGGCTCTACGATCCGCAAACCATGCCGAGCAGCTACCTCATCGACCGCAAGGGCACTTTGCGTTTCTTGCATAACGGCTACAGCCCGGAAGAGCTCAAGCGCATCGAGGCGGAGATTAATCAACTGCTTAAACCAGCCGCGCCGCCCGAGGCCAGCGCGAAAAATAAATCCTGAGCCTAAATCTACTCACGACAGGGTTTCTCGCTTGCTTGGAGAGGGTTCACTTTTTCCAGTTTTTTTGAGAGGAACGAAAATGCGACGAGCACGAATCTGCATGCTGTCAATCATGGTACTGCTTGCTTTTTTGTTGCAAGCCTGTACCTCGGTCAAGGCCTACGAGCGCGAGCATTTGGCCAAACGCATCATGGACTTCAACAAAGTTGCCGGAGAGGAAGCCACGGAACGCCACTGGCTCGAAACGCTCGAAGGCAGCACCGGCGGCATGGGCGGGTCCGGCGGCGGTTGTGCGTGCAATTGAAAGTTTGATACTGGATGCTGGATGTTCTGGTATCCAGCATCCTGTATCCAGTATCAAGCATCCCAACCTCCAGCATCTCTCACCACCGCCTCCCCATCAAAATCCTCTTGCAACTCCAGCCATTTTCAAGTATATTTTTTGTCATGGTAAGCAACGATTGTATGTGCCCTCGGACCAGTGAAGGAGTGAGTGATGAAGAAGATTTCTTTGATTGGGCTGTGCGCGTTAATGGTTTTCATGGTGGCGCCGCGCGTATCCGCGCAATCCATGGAGATGACTTCTGCCAAGCTTTACATTCAGCAGAATGAGTGGGACAAAGCCATTCACTGGCTGGAAGAAGCGGTGAAGAAAAAACCGGACAATGCCGAAGCGCATTTTCTGCTGGCGCAGGGTTACGGCCAGAAAGGCCGCATGGCGGACATGATCACGGAGTTCGCCGCAACGGAACAATACGACAAAAAAGGCAAGTACACCAAGGAAATCAAGGCCTTTCGCCAAAAGTACTTTGCTGACTCGTTCAACGCGGGCGTGAAAGCATTCAACGAGCAGAATTTCGAGCTCGCGGCTGAGAAATTTTCAATGTCCGCAATGGTGGACCCTTCCCAGGTCGCCTCCTTTCAAAATCTCACCGTCGCTTATCGCCAGGTGGAAAATGATATCGAGGCAGGCACACCGTGCGACGGCTGCAGCACGAATGAACACGAATGGGATCCGATGGTGGCGCGCTGCCGCGACAAAAGCACCGCGGAGTACGCCAAGTTTTGCTGCTGCAAAGATGCAAAAGACCAGCTTTACGGCGTCATCGTCAATTCGTACCAGACCCTCATCAAAATGCAGCCTGACAGCCTAATGCACTACATGGCGCTCTCTGATTATTACAAATCCAAAAAGCAATTCGACAAAAGCGCGGCCCTGCTCGCGGAGGTCGTGCAAAAACATCCCAATGACGCGCGGGTGCTGGCGGAATTGGCGATCACCTATGATTATTTGGGAAAATCCGATGACGCCTTTAAGATGTACGAGCAGGCGCTGGTCAACAAACCCGATGACAAGGACTTGCGTTTCAATTACGGCCGTTTGTTCCTTATGCGCGAAGATTATGACAATGCCATCACGCAATTCATGAAAGTCGTGGAAATCCAACCGGATGATTTCGAAGCCAACTACAACATCGGCATCAGCCATTTGAAAATCGGCGAACGCGTGGACAAGGAAATGCGGGAGATAGATGAAGCGGCAAGCAAAAACAAGCAAAAGCCGGACGCGCAAAAGATGGCGGAGATGAAGACCGCGGCCAAGCAACATTTCGATGCCGCAATTCCTTATCTGGAAAAAGCCGTGACGATAAAAGCCGACCAATCCGCCGTGTGGTTCAATTTGGGCGTGGGTTATACCCGCGTGGGTATCGATGCAAAAGCCAAAGAAGCTTTTGCCAAGGCGGAGGAGCTGGAGAAGAAGCAGCAGAATTAAGGTTGCATGATTTGCAAGCAGGCCCCGTGCTTCCCGCAGGCAGCACGGGGCTTTTTTTATTTTATTTCTCTTGCCGTTCTCTGGCTTTGGCTTCGATCTGCTTGCCGATCTCAGGATAGTGTGCGAGCACGCGGTCGAACATCTCTTTGTCGAGGCGGTAAAGATCGCAATAGCTCAGCGCGCGCACACTGGCGGTGCGGCGCTGGTTGAGCACCAGCGCGATCTCCCCGAAGAAATCTCCCGCGGTAAGCGTGGTGTAGATCGTACTGCCGTCTCTGGACAAAGCTTCGAGCGTGCCGCGGCTGATGAAGTACATGTCGCGGCCCATTTCGCCGGCTTTATAAACATAGTCGCCGGGGAGGAAAACCAGCGGCCTCATATGCAGCGCGATTTCCTTGATGAATTCTTCGCTTGCGCCTTGAAAAATCGGCACGCGCTGAATGAAATCGCGTTTGAGAAACAGGGAGATTTCCGTGCTCAGACTCGGCGGCAGCGCGGAGATGACTTCCGCTTCGTCAAAGCTCAGCCGTTTATTCCACAAGTACGAATAGTAATCGCGTATGCGCTGCTGCATTTCCGGAGGAATGCTGCGATAATTCATGAAAGCCGTGAGCTTTTCAATTCTTTCCAAGTGCTGCACTTTGGCAGGATCGATATTCGCCAAAATGCTCGCGATGTTGCCGATCATATAGCCGTACATGGCGGCGCCTAAAATCATCACCGCGATGGCATATAAGATTTGTGCGTCGTTTGTGGGCGGCTGGTCGCCATAGCCGACGGTGGCGAAGGTTTGAACCGTCCAATACAGCGCGCTCAAGTAGGCGCTGCTGGGCTTTGCCGCGGAGGGCATGCCGCGCAACGCCAGCCAGCCGCAGGCGATCCAATGCATCGACAGCAATATCCAATAGGCAAAAAAAGCCAGGCGCAGCCAAGTGGAGCGTTTCACCGCGCGTTGCCGCCACTCGCGCATGAGTTGCCCCACGCGCGCCAGTTTGACCAGGCGTGCCGTTTGGAACAAGGGGATGCCACCGAACAATCCCCACGGCATGGCGGCAATCAGATCCAAAGCGAGCCATGAACGCGAATAGCGCGCCACCACGCCCAATTCGGTTTGTGCCGGCTCGTCCTGGTGTTCGCTGCGGCGACAACGTTGAAAGCGCACGAGAATATCCAGCAAGAGGATCACCGTCAGCGTTTCGTCCAGGTAGAGCAGCTCCACCCGGCCATGCAGCACTTGCACCAGCCGCAGAGGGGTGACCACCGCAGCGAGGGAGGCGCCGCACGCGACGAATATATCCCAGCCTGGCAGCAGGAATCTCTCTAATTTCTTCATCGATAGAATTCGCTTGCAAATCATTGCGCAGGTCGTATCTTTCGTCAATATTTGTGACGATACTAAATTTTTGATCTCGATACCATCGCATTCTTTGGCTGATGATTGCTCCCGCTGCCCTCGATCTCTCGCGCCAGGTTTCCGTAGCCTCACTGCAAATTGTGCCGGTCACTTTAGCCGGCCGGCATGTCGTGCTCGTGCCGCTCGCGCGTGAGCACCACGGTGCGTTATGCGCGGCCGGGTTGGACGAAGAGATTTGGCGCTGGAGTCCTGCGCCTGTCAAAACCGCGGAAGATATGCGCATTTACATTGAAGCCGCTTTGCTGGAACAGGCGGAAGAAAAGTCGCTCCCGTTTGCGACGGCTCTGCAAGAATCCGGACAAATTGTGGGCAGCACACGATTCGGCAATATCGACCGCCAGAATCGCCGCCTCGAGATCGGCTGGACGTGGATCGGGCGGCCGTGGCAGCGCACGGCGGTCAACACCGAAGCCAAGTATTTGATGCTGGCGCATGCGTTCGAAACGCTCGGCTGCTTGCGCGTGGAATTCAAAACGGATTTTTTGAACGAACGCTCGCGCCGCGCGATTCTGCGCCTGGGCGCAAAAGAGGAGGGCGTGTTTCGCAATCATATGATTACCAGCGCCGGCCGGGTTCGACATTCCGTGTATTACAGCATCACCGATACCGACTGGCCGTCGATCAAAGTCGGGCTGCAACAAAAGCTCGGAATGGCGCAGCCCGCGATCGTGCCCAATTTATAAAAACGGCGGTTGCTTCCGTTTCACGAATGACGTTTCGGGTGACCCGTTAGGCGTCAAACGCGAGGCGGAAGCTTTTGCTTTTTCTGCAAGACTATTCTCGTATCAGATGACGGATGCCGCGCCAAAAGCTGAAACGCTATGCCGAGTTGACCCATCTCACCAATGTGCTGGCAAGGCCGTACGATTTAAGAGGCAAGTGGCACGCGAATTATTTCAGAAATGAACAGCCGATTACACTGGAGCTAGCCTGCGGCAAAGGCGAGTATACGGTCGCTCTGGCACGGCGCTTTCCGCAGTGCAACTTCATCGGCGTCGACAACAAAGGCGACCGCCTTTGGAAAGGCGCGAAAGCCGCGCTGTATGAGCATTTGAGCAACGCCGCTTTTTTGCGAGGACGCATCGAAGATCTGCCCGATTTCTTCGCGCCGCAGGAAGCGCAGGAAATCTGGATCCCTTTTCCCGAGCCGTATCCCAAGCGCACGCAATCTCAAAGGCGCCTGACTTCACCGCGCTATTTGCATTGCTATCGCCAAATTTTGCGGCCCGGCGGGCGCATCCATGTCAAGACCGATGACGATAGCTTGTTTGCATCCACTTTGAAATCTTTACAGGCCGAAAATTGCACGATTCACGAACTTTGTGAAGATTTGCACAGGAATATAACAGATGAAGATTTGCGTGCGATCAAAACGGCGTACGAGCGGCGCTATCTGAGCGCCGGCAAGACGATCAAGTATGTTTGTTTTGGTTTGGCAGAATGAAGTGGCATGGAAGAGTCAGATTAAGTCCTGGTGAAACGACCATGAAAGCCATTCGCATCTATCAACACGGCGGCCCGGAAGTTTTGAAACTGGAAGAGGTGCCGGTGCCCGTCCCGGGGCCGGAAGAAACGCTGGTGCGCGTGCAGGCCATCGGGGTCAACTTCGTTGAGATTTATCACCGCATCGGGTTGTACAAGGTGGCGCTGCCGTTCACGCCAGGCACGGAGGCCGCGGGCGTGGTGGAAGCAGTCGGCGCGAAGGTGACGGAAGTGACCGTTGGCGAGCGGGTGGCCTACGCCCTGGCACTCGGAGCTTACGCCGAGTTTGCCGCCGTGCCCGCGCAAAAGCTCGTGCCTCTGCCGGAAAAGATTTCATTCCAAGCCGGCGCGGCTGCGATGGTGCAGGGCATGACGGCGCACTATCTCACGCATTCGACGTATGCGCTAAAAGCTGGCGAAACCTGCTTGGTGCATGCCGCCGCGGGCGGGGTGGGCTTGCTGTTAATCCAAATGGCGAAACGCCTGGGCGCGCGCGTCATCGGAACGGCCTCGACCGAGGAGAAGGCCAGGCTCGCGCGCGAAGCCGGCGCGGACGAAGTCATTTTGTACACGCAAAAGGATTTTGAAATTGAGGTAAAACAGCTGACGCATCATCGCGGGGTGGAGGTGGTGTACGATTCGGTCGGCAAAACGACTTATGAGAAAAGCATGAACTGTTTAAAGCCGCGCGGCTATCTCGTGATGTTCGGGCAGTCCAGCGGCGCCGTGCCGCCGATCGATCCGCTCTGGCTCAGCGCGCGCGGCTCGCTTTTTCTCACACGCCCGGCTCTGGCCAATTATACCTCCACGCGCGAGGAATTGCGTTGGCGTGCCAATGAAGTGTTCGACCGGATTGCCGGCGGCGAACTGAAACTGCACCTCGATCGTGTTCTGCCCTTGGCAGAGGCGGCCCAAGCACACCGGCTTATGGAAAACCGGCAAACGGCGGGAAAGCTGTTGTTGCAGCCATGAGGCTTGCACCCGCGCGAAGAGGCAGCAATGATTCCCCCCGTGCAAAACGCGGGGGCGATTGATGGAGGGCACGCGTGCGAATTCCGTGCTGGTGCGGTAAAATAAATCAAGCGTTCATGTGCTCCGCGTTTTTCGCGGACAAAATCGCATAACCGCAAATCAAACGACATGTCAGAACAAAAAATCGGCTCCATGCTGTGCCCCAATTGCGGCAAGCTCATCAGCATCAACACGGATGCCTGCATCCACTGCGGCTACAAGAATCCCGGCATTTGGAGCTGGAGCATGGGCATGCGCGAGTGGATGAGGCGCTATGATTTCGTGCAGGTCGTGACTGCCTTCTGCGTCACGCTCTATGTGATCAGCATTGTGCTCGATCCGAGCGCGCTTTTTCACTCTCAGGGCATTTTAGGCTTTCTGTCGCCCAGCGGCGAAAGCTTGTTTCGTCTGGGAGCAACCGGAAGCATTCCGATGACATACGGCCGCTGGTGGACGCTGATCACGGCGATCTATTTGCACGGCAGCTTGCTGCACATTTTTTTCAATATGCTGTGGGTGCGGCAGCTCGCGCCGCAGGTGGAAGAATTGTTCGGCCCCTCACGCCTGATTGTGATCTTCACATTTTCCGGTGCGCTGGGTTTTGTGCTCTCAAATTTCAGAGGCATTCCCCTGACGATCGGCGCCTCGGGCTCAATCTTTGGCTTGCTGGGCGCGATCGTGTGTTACGGCCGCATGCGTGGAGGAGTGTTTGGCGCGGAGATGTATCGCCAAACCCTGCAATCTGCGATCGTGCTGTTTTTGTTCGGACTCTTCATGCCCGGGGTCAACAATTGGGCGCACGGCGGCGGGTTTATCGGCGGGTACGCCACCGCCATGCTGGTGGGCTACACGGAACAATCCTCTGAAAAGCCGTGGGTGCAAGGTTTGACTTTGGCGGCGCTGGCCATGACGGTGCTGGCCTTCGGTCTGGTGATTTGGCAGAATTTGATTTGAACATCCGCGCGGCTCAAATCGCCAATTTCATACAAATCGCATCGCACAAAAACATCCCCTCGCGCGACAGGCGCAGGTGATCTTGCTCGCACACCAATAAACCCTCCTGTTGCAGTTCTCCGGCAACGCCCTTGAAGGCTTCCTCAAAAGACTTCTGAAATTTTTGCGCAAAAGCACGCAGGTCAATGCCGTGCATCTGGCGCAGGCCGAGAAAGGCAAATTCGAACATGAGCTGGCGGCGTGTCAATTCCTCTTCTCCTGCTTCGGCTAAACGATTCGCCGCGAGCGCTTCCAGGTATTTGCGCAGATTGGCTGCGTTCCAAAAACGCCGCCGGCCGTCATAGGAATGCGCCGAGGCGCCGAGGCCGAGGTAAGCACTGCCGTCCCAGTATTTGAGATTGTGCCTGGCTTCGTGCTCCGGCTGGGCGAAATTGGAGACTTCGTAGTGGCGATAGCCGTGCGCGCGCAGAAAATCGATCGTGCACGCGTAAAACTCGCGTTCCGTCTCCTCCGAAAGCGGCGCCAGCCGGCCGTGGCGAACGGCAAGTTCGAGCGGCGTGCCGGTTTCGATGGTCAAATTATAAGCGGAAAGATGTGGCGGAGCCAATGCCATCGCCTGCTCCAGGGTTGCCTGCCAGCGCTCGAGTGTCTGTCCGGGCAGAGCAAAGATGAAATCCAAATTGAAGTTCTCAAAACCGGCGTCGCGCGCCGCCTTGGCCACGGCAATCGCTTGCCCCGGCGAATGCACGCGATCGAGCATTTTTAGCTCTTCCGCATCAAAGGATTGCACGCCGAGGCTGACACGGTTGATGCCAATTGCGCGATAGTGCGCCAGTTGTTCCGAGGTGACCGTGCCCGGATTGGTTTCGAGAGTGATTTCGATTCCGGCGGCAAAATTAAAATGCGCAAAACACTGCGCGAGGATTTCAGAAATTTGGGCAGGCGAGAGAAGAGAAGGCGTGCCACCTCCAAAGAAAATCGTTTCGAAGGTTTGTTTCTGCCAGAAAGAGGCCGCGGCACGCAACCGCATTTCTGTTTTCAGGCCGGCAATATAATCCGGAATGCGATTTTCGACTCCGGCGATGGTGTAAAAATCGCAATAGAGGCAGCGCTTTTCGCAAAAAGGAATGTGAATATACAACGCCGCGCCGGGCATGCGCAACCTCCGACAGGAGAGTCAGATCAATGGATTACTGGAGTAATAGAGTAATGGATTAGTGGATAGCTGGATTGTTGGGGTCCCATCAATCCAGTAATCCAAAAATCCATCAATCCATAATTCCCGCCGTTCATTTGATGAGATTGCCGATCCTCGACCAGCGCACTTTCGACAGCAGTTTGTGCAGAGGCTCGTCGGCGTCCCAAGACCAATAAATCACCATGGCTTCGCCGACCACATTGTGCGCGGGCAGAAATCCCCAGACCCGGCTGTCCGCGCTATTGTCGCGATTGTCGCCCATCATGAAATAGTGCCCCTCGGGCACACGTACCGGGCCGTAATTCTCACTGGGTAAATGATGATCGGCGTAATGCCGGATGGTATACACCTGGCCGCTTTTCGTCGTGATTTTGTAATAGAGAATATAATGGGTCTCTTGCGGGTCATACTCTTTTTTGATGAGCTCGCTTTGGCCTTCAGGCTCACCGTCAATATAAGCCAGGCCGTCGCGCACCTCTATCGTTTGCCCGCTCACCGCGATGCAGCGCTTAATGTAATCCAGTTTCTGGTCGCGCGGATACTTGAAGACGACGATCTCACCGCGTTCGGGTTGTTTGATCGCGGGTAAGCGCCAGAACCGCAGCGTAATATCAGTAAACGGGATGCCGTCGGGCGTGCGTGCGCCATAGACGAACTTATTGACCAGCAAAAAGTCGCCGATCAATAAGGTGTCCTTCATCGATCCCGTCGGGATGCGAAACGCCTGCACGACAAAAGTGCGCAACAACAAGGCGGCAATCAAAGCGACCAATCCGGCCTCGGTGTACTCGCGAATTTGACTCTTCGGCCGCGGCGTAGACGTTTCTCTGCTCGTATTCGTTTTCACAGCGTATTCGGGCATTGCACGAGGACCTTTCAAAACGGACAAATTAATTTTGCATACGTGACGATAAGATTTTACACGTTACACTTTACACGTGTAATGTGTAACGTGTAATGTGCAAAGCAGAAATGAAACCTCATCTCGAACTAATGTTCCACCTTTAGCACGGCTAAAAACGCTTCCTGTGGAATCTCGACGCGGCCGAGCTGCTTCATGCGCTTCTTGCCTTCTTTCTGGCGCTCGAGCAGCTTGCGCTTGCGCGTGATGTCGCCGCCATAGCACTTGGCCGTGACGTTCTTGCGCATGGGCCGCACACTCTCGCGCGCGATGATGCGCGAGCCGATCGCGGCTTGTATCGCAACTTCGAACATTTGCCGCGGAATCAATTCGCGCAGCTTCTCGCAAATCTTGCGGCCCCAATCATAGGCCTTTTCCTTGTCCACGATGTGCGATAGCGCATCCACCGGGTCGCCGTTGATCAAAATGTCGAGCTTGACCAAATCCCCATCGCGATAACCGGTGAACTCATAGTCCAGCGAGGCATAGCCTTTGGTGGAAGACTTCAGCTTGTCGTAGAAATCGAATATGATCTCCGCGAGCGGAAATTCGTAGGTCAAATCCACGCGCGTGGGATCGATGTAGCTGGTATTTTTGTGAACGCCGCGGCGGTCCTGGGCCAGCTTCATGACGTTGCCGATGAACTCCGAGGGCGCGATAATCTGTGCGCGAATGTAAGGCTCTTCCACGTGATCGATGAGACCCGCCTCCGGCATCAGCGCGGGATTGTCGACCACCAGCTTTTCGCCGTTGGTTTTGTAAATCCAATACTCGACGTTCGGCACGGTGGTGAGAATGTCGAGATCGTACTCGCGTTCCAATCTTTCCTGCACAATCTCGAGGTGCAGCAATCCCAAAAAACCGCAGCGAAAACCGAAGCCCATTGCTACCGAGCTTTCGGGTTCGTACATCAACGAGGAGTCATTCAGGCGCAGCTTGTCGAGCGCGTTGCGCAATTCTTCGAATTGCTCGGAAACCGTGGGAAAGATGCCGCTGAACACCATGGGCTTCACTTCGCGATAACCCGGCAGCGGCTCGCGCGCGGGATTATCCGCCGCCGTGAGCGTGTCACCCACTTTAGTGTCACGCACCTCTTTGACGCCGGCAATGCAGTAGCCGACTTCGCCGGCGGTCAGCGCGTCGGCGGGAATTTTGCGCACCTTCATCACGCCCACTTCGGACACCTCGAACTCCTTGCCCGTGGAAAAAAAACGGATGCGCATGCCCGGCTTCAAATCGCCGTCCACCACGCGCACGTAGGCGATGGCGCCGCGATAACTATCAAAGACGGAATCAAAAATCAGCGCGCGCACAGGCGCATGGGGATCACCCTGTGGCGGCGGGATGCGCGCGACGACAGCATTGATGATTTCTTCCATGCCCACGCCTTGCTTCGCGCTGGCCAGAATAATCTCGTGCTCGTCGATGCCCAAAATGTCGATGATTTGTTTTTTTACCACGTCGATTTGCGCGCCCTGCAAATCGATCTTGTTGATGACGGGAATGATGGTGAGGTTGTGTTCCAGTGCGAGATAAAGGTTGGAAATGGTCTGCGCTTCCACACCCTGTGAAGCATCCACCACCAAAATCGCACCCTCGCACGCGGCCAGGCTGCGCGAAACTTCGTAGCTGAAATCGACGTGGCCGGGCGTGTCGATCAAATTCAAGACATACTTTTTGCCGTCGGGCGCGGCGTAGTTCATGGTCACGGCGTGCAGCTTGATAGTAATGCCGCGCTCGCGCTCGAGGTCCATGTTGTCCAGTGTTTGCGCCACCATCTCTTCCTTGCGCAAAGTATGGGTGTACTCGAGAAAGCGGTCGGCCAGTGTCGATTTACCGTGATCGATATGCGCGATGATGCAAAAATTGCGAATGTGGTCAGGCATAAAAAACGAATCTATCGAATAAAAATGATGCTTCTTCCTCCCCCGGATGCCGTTTGGCGCCGGCATGTTTTGCAGGGCAAATTGGCCAGAAATGTATCAATTTTCGATCAAATAGACAATGAAAAATTCCCCCGATTTTGCACGACGGTGGGGGCAGATTTGTTGTTTCAGGCAAGAAATAACTTTGGCTTGAAGAGTGTTCAGGGCAGGGAAAGCCCTTGCCCTTGAAAAAAATCGGAACATTACCCAAGGAACCGGCGCGAGCGCCGGGGCAGCTTGGTTCTGTTGTGGCGCAAAAACATAATGGCGCCAACACTCAAAAACAAACCCAGCGCCAGGCCCAAGCCAACCAGAAATCCGGCGTGGTCGCGCGTGCGCGAAAAATCTTCGCGGCGGGTGAACTCTTCAAAAAACTCTTCGCTGCCGTCGGAAAAAGGCTGCTGGGCATCTACCGAATGGCCATTGCCGGCCGGCGCCCTCCTGTCCGCAGCGCGCATAGCCGTCGCCTGCTTTTTCCGGAAACCAAAAAGGCGGTGTGTGGACATTATCTTTTCCTCCGCTGTTGGCGCGATTCTTTTTTGTCTGGGCGCGCGTCCTTCCGGTGGGGCGGTTTCACCAACAAGAAATCCAAAATACGCTCGTTGGGATCCGCTTTGACGACTCTCACACGCACCGGATCGCCGAGGCGATAGACGCGGCCGCTCTTTTGGCCTTTGAGCCGGTACATCTTTTCTTCAAAAATATAGTAGTCGTCTTCAAGATCGCTAATATGCACCAAACCTTCAACCAATAATTTTGGAATCTCGACAAAAATACCGAACGCCACCACACCGGAAATCAGGCCGTCAAATTCCTCGCCAAGATGGCGCAGCATGTATTCCGCTTGCTTCATCTTGACGGACGCGCGTTCCGCCTCCAGCGCGACCAATTCGCGTTCCGAGGCTTGTTGCGCGGCTTGCCCCAGCTTACGCTGGTAGGATTCCCGAAGTTCCGGTTGGTAGCCCCGGGCATAGGCTTTCAGCGTGCGATGCAGGATCAGGTCGGGATAACGGCGTATGGGCGAAGTGAAATGCGAGTAGTGGCGGAAGGCCAGGCCAAAATGCCCGGCATTTTCCGTGGAATACTTTGCCTTCATCAAAGAGCGCAGCATCACCTTCTGGACAATATCGGCTTCTGGCGTGCCCGCAATCTCTTTCAAGAAATCGCTGAGCAGCTTGCTGGTCACGCTTTGTTGGTGATCGAATTTGTAGCCCAGCGCCTTCACAAACAGCGCGAATTCTGCCATCTTGGTCTGGCTGGGCTGCTCGTGAATGCGATAGATCAGCGGCGGAATCTCTTTCTTTTTCGAAGCCAGCGTTTGCACGTGTTGCGCCACGGTTTGATTTGCCAGCAGCATGTATTCTTCGATCAAGCGGTTCGAATCCTGGCGCGGCTTGCGGCGAATGTCGATGGGAAGGCCCTGATCGTCCAGAATCACTTTCACTTCCGGCGTGTCGAAATCGAGGCTGCCGTTGCGCAGGCGGCGCTTCGTCAAAATGTGCGCGAGGCGATTCATCTCCTGCAGCGTACGATCGAGCTCGGGGCCGGCGGAGCGCTTGCCGTCGAGAATCTCCTGCACTTCTTCATAGCTGAAGCGGCGCTTGCTGTTGATGACGCTTTCCGTGATGCGGTAGTTGACGACCTTGCCTTTGGGCGTGACCTCCATGATGCAGGAATAGGTGAGACGGTCCACTTGTGGTTTCAGGCTGCACAGTTCGTTGCTCAGCCTTTCCGGCAGCATGGGAATCACACGATCCACGAGATAGATCGAAGTCGCGCGCGCCCAGGCTTCGCGATCGAGACCCGAATTCTCTTGCACGAAGTGGCTGACGTCGGCGATATGCACGCCCAGCTCGAAGTTCCCGTTTTCGAGCGGGAGTAAGTGGACGGCATCGTCAAAATCTTTGGCGTCCTCGGGATCGATCGTAAACGTCAGGTGCCCGCGCAAGTCGGCGCGCTGCGCCAAAAGTTCCGGCGTAATCTCAATCTCGCAAGACGCCGCCTCGTTTTCCACCGCGACGGGAAATACGCCGGGCAAATCAAAGGAGAATGCGACGGAGAGCACATCGACGCCGGGGTCGCTGGGAAAGCCCAGAACTTGCACGACGCGTCCTTCGGGCGGTTGGTATTCGTCCTCCCAAGCTTCGATGACCACCGCGACCTTCTGCCCGGGCTTGGCGCCGTTGAGGTATTCGGCCGGAATCATGATGTCGCGCAGCAGCTTGATGTCATCCGGCTTGACGTGAAAATAATGTTTGCCTTGCCGCAGCATGCCGACAATGTTCTTGCGGCCGCGCTTGAGGATTTCCACCACGCGGCCTTCGGCCCTGCGCCCGCTGGGGCTGGCAAAGTGCTGGACTCTCACCGTGTCGCCGTTCAGCGCGGTGCTCATGTTTTTCTGCGAGATGAAAACATCCTCCTGCCCTTCGCCGGCGATCAGAAAGCCGTAACCCTGGCTTTTGACGTGCAGCGTGCCGGTCACGGTTGAGGAGGGGTTCGCAAAGCCGAATTGATTGCGGGGAAACTTCGCAATTCTGCCCTCCCGTGACAACCGCTTGAGCAGATTGCGAAATTCGGAGTATTGGTTCGGTGGCACGCGCAGCAGGCGCCCCAGTTCCTTGGCCTTGAAGTGGCGATGATTTTCGCGGGTGAGGTGATCGATCACGCGATCGGCGAGATTGTGCATAGAAATTCTGTGTTCCTTATTCTTGACGCGATTGCGCTAATTCTTTCCTCAGGCGAGCAACTTCGGCTTCCGCCGCACGGCGCGCTTCGGTTTCGCGTTCGCGCGCCTTCACTTCGTGCTCAAGCGTCTTGGCCTCCAGGCGACGCGCCTCCGCCTCCAGCTTGCGCTGCTCATCCACTTCTTCGTAGGTGGGCAGAAACGCGCGAACGCGCGCATTCCAAAAGCGCAGCCGACCGCCCTCAGGAACCAAATCCAAGCTCAAATATTCGCTGTGCAATCTCGGCTCGTGGCCTTGCGGTAAAATGGAGGTATATTCTCCGCCCTGAAGCTGAAAACCCGTGAGCCGTGGTTTCAAATATTCGCCGAACGGATCGAACAGAAAATACTCTTTGACGCCAAGCCAGGCGTAAAGTTTCTTCTTGTTGACGAGATCGGACTTTTTCGTTTTCTTGGAGGGCATGAATTTCACCACCCTTTTGTAAACGGATTGAACGGACATGATGGTCGGGTCCAAATGCTATCCCCACCCTCGAATCCGCTTACCCTTTCTTCTGTAGAATATAGCCTAAACGCCTGAGCAACGTACAAATCTACGATTTCATCGCTACGAATGCAAGGCAAGATCCCAAAATTTTCTGGCTCAAGTGGAGATGAAGCTGATCAGCTCCTCACAGAGCTTTTCAGCCTCGGCAGCGGTGGGGGCTTCCGCCATGATACGCATGATCGGCTCGGTGTTGGAGGCGCGCACCTGCACCCAGGATTTGTCACGCAGAATCTTCACGCCGTCGAGCGTGTCGATTTTTTCATGCGCATACTTCACTAAAATTTTCGGGAGAACCGCCTGGGCTTGATCACGCTCTTGCAGCTCGATTTTGCGGCGGCACATGGCGTATTGCGGCAGAGCAGCATGTAGTTCGCTCAAGGGGCGGGAGAAATTCGCGAGATGCTGCAAAATGAGGGCGATGCCCACCATCGCATCGCGGCCGAGATGCACGTCCGGTAACATCACGCCGCCATTGCCCTCCCCGCCGATGACTGCGCCGATCTCACGCATGCGCTTGGCGACGTTGATTTCACCGACCCGGGTCCGTTCTACCACACACCCATGCTTTGCGGCGATATCATCAATCGCTAACGAGGTTGAAACATTCGTCGCGACTTTTCCTTTTTTGAGATTGAGCATGAAATCAACGGCCAGCGCCAGCGTGTATTCCTCACCCAGCGGCACGCCTTTTTCCGACACCAGGGCCATGCGGTCGGCGTCAGGATCGACCGCGACTCCCAGGTCGGCGCGCTGCGCTTTCACGGCCTCGGCCAGCTGCCCGAGATTTTCCGGCAGCGGCTCGGGATTGCGCGGAAAGCGCCCATGCGGCTCGAGATTCAAATATATCGCCTCGCAGCCCAGTTGCTCGAGTAATGGAGGAACGATCACGCCGCCGGCGCCGTGCACGCAATCGGCCACCACGCGGAATTTTCTGCGGCGCATACCGGCGATATCGAGAAAAGGCAAATTGATCACCGCCTGCAGATGATCGCCAATCGCTTTTTCATAGACCGAAGACTTGCCCAGGCCTTCCCAGGTCTTTGTCGCATATTTTTGCTGCTCGCGAATGCGCAGCACTTGGGCGCCTTGCTCGCCGTCGAGAAACAAGCCGTCCGGGGCAAGCAATTTCAGGCCGTTCCACATGACGGGATTGTGGCTCGCGGTGAGAATCACGCCGCCTGCGGCGTGCAGATTTTCGGTGGCGAGCTGGGTGGTGGGAGTGGGCGCAATACCGATATCGATGACCTCACAGCCGGTGGCCATCAGGCCTGCGGTGACAATATGCTGGAGCATGGGACCGGACACACGCGAGTCGCGGCCCACAACGACTCTGCCGCCCTTGCAATACGTTCCAAAGGCCTGCGCAAATGAGAGCGCGACTTCCGGCGTAAGCCCTTCGCCCACGACGCCGCGGACGCCCGAGATGCTGATCATAAGTTGCGACATGGGTGCTCCTTAGCTGGCGACCTCGAAATCGGCATCCGAGAATTTAACGGAAGGAAATGCGCGCAGCTTCTTTTTGAAAATCTCGACGATTTCGCGCAACCGCTCGACGGTCTTGGCCTCGAAGCGCATGACCAGCACCGGTTGCGTGTTCGAGGCGCGCACCAGGCCCCACCCGTCCCCGAACAGCGCGCGCGCGCCGTCGATATCGATCACTTTATAACTTCTCTTGAAATACGCGACGAGATCCGCCACGATGTTGAATTTGTCCTCGTCCGTGGTGTCCACGCGAATTTCCGGCGTGGAAACGAATGCCGGCACTTCGTCGTGTAATTGCGCCATGGTCTTGCCGGAATGGGTGAGGATTTGCATCATGCGGCCGCTGCAAAAAAGCGCGTCATCGAAACCGAAATAACCGTCCCCAATAAAAATGTGGCCGCTCATTTCACCGGCAAGCGGTGCGTGTTCATCTTTCATTTTCGCTTTGAGCAGCGAATGGCCGGTTTTCCACATGAGCGGTACCCCGCCGTGGGCCTGGATGAATTCGGGCAACGCCTGGCTGCATTTCACATCGAATACGATTTTGGCTCCGGGATGGCGGGTGAGGGTATCACGCGCGAATAAGGCGAGCAATTTATCGGCAAAAACCGGCCGGCCGAGATTGTCGATGATGCCCAAGCGGTCGGCGTCGCCGTCATAACCGATACCGAGGTCGGCTTGCACTTCCACAACTTTCGCGCGCAAATCCTTGAGGTATTTCATCACCGTGGGGTCGGGCAAATGATTCGGGAAACTGCCATCCGGCTCGCAATACAAGCACACCACTTCGCAGCCCATCTCGCGCCACAATTGCGGCCCAAACAGCGCTCCGCAACCGTTGCCCGGATCGATCACGATCTTGAGTTTCTTGCCCAGTTGCACGCGCTGCTTGATCGCCTGCATGTAATCGGGCACAATCTCGACCGTGGCGATCGTGCCTTTGCCACTGGCAAATTTGCCAGTTTGTATGATTTGATAGAGTTGCTGAATATCCTTGCCGTAAATCGCGCCGACGCTGACCTGGCCGTCTTCGTTTTTTACGCCCGTGGACAATTTGAAACCGTTGTATTCGCGCGGATTGTGGCTGCCGGTGATCATCACGCCGCCCTCCGCCTGCTCATGCACGATGGCAAAATACTGCGCCGGGGTGGGCACGACGCCGACGTCCAGGATGTGCACGCCGCAGGGCAACATGCCTTCCAGCAGCGCGTCGCGCAGGCGGTCGGAAGAAAGGCGCAAGTCGCGGCCTAAAACCAAGCGCTTCCGGCCTTGTGCCAGCATGTACGTCGCAAACGCTTTACCGAGGAGTGTGACGTTTTCATCGGTCAAGTCGCTATCGGCGATGCCGCGAATATCATATTCCCGAAAAATATTGCTGCTGATCACCTGAGCCTCCTTTATTTGTTTTGCCATTGGCCGATGATATGCCGGGGCAAGCCGGCGTAGTCGTGCACGATTTCGAGGCGATCTCCAAACCAGGATTGCCGGAACAATGCTTCGATCTTCGCGCTGCGCGGGCTCGCCATTTCACAGGCCGCCCACCCGCCGGGTTTGAGATGCGCTTGGCAGAAATCCAAAATGCAGCGATAAAACTTCAAGCCTTCACCCTCCACATACAGCGCGATTTTCGGCTCGTGGTCGCGGACTTCAGGTTGAAGTTCTGCGCTTTCCTCGTGCAGTACATAGGGCGGATTGGAAACGACCATGTCGCAGCGAAGGGCGGAAGGCCATTCTGCCGGGGCACACATATCAGCTTGCAGAAACTCAATCCTTTCCACCGCGTGCAAGCGCCGCGCGTTTTCTCGCGCCAGCTCCAGAGCTGCGGCTGAGACTTCGAGGGCCACGATTTGTGCGTTGGGTATTTCCAATGCGAGCGTGATGGCGATACACCCCGAGCCCGTGCCCAAATCCACAATTCGTGGAGCCGGCAGAGTGCGCGCCAATGCCATCACTTTTTCAACCAATAACTCCGTTTCCGGGCGGGGGATGAGCACAGCCGGGCTCAGGTTGAACTCGCGGCCATAAAATTCACCATGTCCCAAGATATACTGCAACGGCTCGCGTTGCAGACGGCGGCGGAAAAAAATCTCCAGTTTGTCTTTTTGCTCCTGCATAAGGACACGCTGCCGGTCGAAATAAAGCGCGCTGCGGTTGACATGCAAGAGAGCAGCAAGCAGCCATTCGGCCTCGGCCCGCGAGGAAGAAATGCCGGCCTGGGCAAAACGTGCTGCGAGCGTGTGGATCAATTCCGGCACGGGAAGATCAACACACAGGTCGGTTTGGTCGTTTTGGGATGGGTGCAGCGGCACTTCAAAACTCGTACACTCGGAGAATGGCTGAAACTTGAAAATGAAGGGGCTGCCAGCGCGCGGGCGGCCGCTCAAGCAAATTCCTCTTTGAGCTTTTCCGTGCGCTCGGCCAGCGCCAGTTGCTCGATAAACTCGTCGAGACCGCCGTCCATCACCTCTTGCAGGCGGTAAACCGTCAAGCCGATGCGATGATCGGTGACGCGGTTCTGAGGAAAATTATAAGTGCGAATCTTGTCGCTGCGGTCGCCCGAGCCCACCATTTGCCGCCGCGCGCGTGTGATTTTGGCGTTCTCTTCCGCCTGCTTTCTTTCCAGCAAGCGCGCGCGCAGCACGCGCAGCGCCTTGGTTTTATTTTTGAGCTGGGATTTTTCGTCTTGGCACTGCACCACCAGGCCGGTGGGGATGTGGGTCATACGCACCGCTGAATCCGTGGTGTTCACGCTCTGGCCGCCCGGACCGGAGGAACGGAACACGTCGACACGGATATCGTTCGGATTGATTTCGATGTCGACTTCCTCCGCCTCCGGCAGCACCGCGACGCTGGCAGCAGAGGTGTGGATGCGGCCGCTCTGCTCGGTGGCGGGCACGCGCTGCACGCGATGTACACCGCCTTCAAATTTCAATTTACCGAACGCGCCGGGCGCGTTGATCTGAAAAATGATTTCCTTGAAGCCGCCGATGCCCTGCTGGTGGCTGGAAATCACCTCCAGCGGCCAGCGATGGCGCTCGGCGTAGCGCATGTACATGCGGAACAACTCGCCCGCGAACAAGCCGGCTTCGTCCCCGCCGGTGCCCGCGCGCACTTCCACGATCACGTTGCGATCGTCATTGGGATCGCGCGGCACCAGCAGCAGCTTGAGCTCCTCTTCGCGCTGGGCCAGGCGCGCTTGCAGCTCTTCAACTTCCGCGGCGGCCATCTCGCGCAATTCGGACTCGTCGCTATCGCGCGCCAGCAGCTGGGCGCCTTCGAAGTTTTTGCGCAGCACCTGGTAGTCGCGGTATTGGCGCACCACTTCCTGCAGCTCGCGGTGCTCCTTGGAGAGCTCGCGCAAGCGCTTGGGATTGGCTGCGACTTCCGCGCCGGCGAGCAGCGCGTTGATTTCTTCGTAACGTTTTTCGAGCTGATCTAATTTGGCAAACATACTGATCCAACAAATTGCGATTAATGGCGCCGTGCGCCGCACCGCTATCTACCATGAAGCTATAAATTTCGCCATTTAGCTCGACGGGAACGAGCAACACACCACCATAGTCAAAGTGACCACTAATTCGGTTTGCTCTCCACAAGAATCACCCCCACACCTTCTGGAATAACATTGCCTTTGAAGATCATCACGCATAGCCCGATCTCCTTTCAGCATCAAACAGCTTGTGCTTCAGCAATTTTGTATTCATCCACAACAACATTCGGAAAGGATTCGACCGTTTCCCCCAAAGCCGCTTTCAGCGCCACGATCGCGACTTCGAGCTGGCCTTGGTCCGGCTCGCGCGTGGTCAATCGTTGCAGCCACAATCCCGGCGCAATTAAGATGTTCCAAAACGGATGGCCGTAGCCTTTGCCGGACAGGCGGATGAATTCGTAGGAAATCCCGCCGATCACGGGAATGAAGGCCAGCCGCAGCAAACGATCAGCAACCGTTTCCGGCCGGCCCAGCGCCATGAACACGAAAATGCTGACGATCATCACGATCAACAAGAAACTCGTGCCGCAGCGCGGATGAAAGCGCGAGAATTTCGCCGCGTTTTCCGGCGTCAAATCGGTTTTGGCTTCGTGATTGAAAATGCTTTTATGTTCCGCCCCGTGATATTCGAACACACGGCGAATATCACGCATTTGCGCGATCAGGGAGAGGTAAGCCAGAAAGAAAACCAGGCGGATGATGCCGTCGATCAAGTTGAACCAGAAACCTGTGCGCGCGCCAAGCCAGTCCGTGAGCAGCAGCGGCACATAAAAAAATATGCCAATCCCGAGCGCAAATGCAAAAAGGACCGAGAAGGCCATGCGAAATTTTTGTCCGGTGGTGCGTTCTCCGGGAGACTGTTCCGGTTGACGCGCCTTGCCGTTGCTTTTTGCCGCGTAGTCGCGCTCCGCCAAATCGCCGGAATACGTCAGCGCTTGAATGCCTAAAACCAGCGCTTCGACCAGCACAATCGCGCCGCGAAAAATCGGAAGGGAGAGGAAACGGTAGCGCGACAGCCACGAGCGAAAGGGCTTTTTCCAAACGGTGATGCTGCCGTCGGCGCGGCGGCAGGCTACGGTGACCAATTCGGGCGTACGCATCATGACGCCCTCGATGACGGCCTGGCCCCCGACCATGAGTTTGCTTTCGGACATAAGGATCATCTTTGACTAAGGACCTGATTTTTAATCTTTCAAACCCAGAATAAAATTCTGAAAGTTCTTGAGTCATCTTTTTGAACACGGATCAGACGGATTGAACGGATCAGCACGGATAAAACCAAAATATCAAATCCGTGAGAATCCGTTTCATCCGCGTCATCCGTGTCCAAAAGCTTTTGCTGTGAAGCTGCCCGCAGGGCTTCGGTTTTCGGTGCACTCGAAAAACAGTGGTAGCCCATTACGATTGAAATCTGAGCATTTCTCACGAAAAAATTCAAAATCCAAAGTTCAAAACCTCTTTTTGATTTTGTCTTTTGAATTTTGGGTTTCAGGCTTGTCCGGGATATGTCATTCCGAAAAATCTGGGAATGGGGTACCGGCGCTCATGCCTCACCAGTTGCTTTCAGAACGGCAGGACGAGGTGTGCCATGGGAAAATGAGCAAAGCGCAACCACGTTTCTTGACTACAAACAAAAAAACGGAACGGGCCTTGAGAGGGGCACATTCCGTTTCTGCTCGCGTCTTGAAGTCTTAAGCGCGCGCGGCGGCGGGTTTCGCGCCGGTGCTCTGGTATTTTTTCATGAACTTTTCCACGCGGCCGGCAGAATCTACCAGTTTCTGCTTGCCGGTAAAAAAGGGATGGCAACTCGAGCAAATTTCGACGCGTTGGTCGCCCAGCGAGCTGCGGACTTGAAAAGTATGGCCGCAGGCGCACGTGACCGTGCCCAAAACATACTTGGGATGAATGCCGGCTTTCACAAAAACCTCCTAATTTCTTGATATTACTTTGCAAAAATATAATATATAACAACCGGCCTGCAAAAGCAAGCACGAAAATTAGGAGTTCATGCGCGTCAAGAATTCTTCGTTTGATTTGGTGCCCTTCATTCTTTCCAGCAGAAACTCCATCGCCTCCACCGACGACAATTCGCTCAGGAATTTGCGCAAAATCCACACACGGTTGATCTCGAATTCCGTCAGCAAGAGTTCCTCTTTGCGGGTGCCGGATTTATTGATGTCGATGGAGGGGAAGATACGGCGGTCGGAGAGGCGGCGATCGAGCACGAGCTCCATGTTGCCCGTGCCTTTGAATTCTTCGAAGATGACTTCGTCCATGCGGCTGCCGGTGTCAATCAATGCGGTGGCCATGATGGTCAGGCTGCCGCCTTCTTCGATATTCCTGGCCGCGCCGAAAAAGCGCTTGGGCCGCTCCAGGGCGGTCGCGTCCAGACCGCCGGAAAGAATCTTGCCGGAGTGCGGCACAATGGCGTTGTGTGCGCGTGCCAAACGTGTGATCGAATCCAAGAGAATCACCACGTCCTGGCTGTATTCCACCAGCCGTTTCGCCTTTTCCAAAACCATGTCCGCCACCTGTACGTGGCGCTCGGGCGGCTCATCGAATGTAGAGCTGATCACCTCGGCATTGACCGAGCGCTCCATATCCGTCACCTCTTCCGGGCGCTCGTCGATGAGCAGCACGATCAGTTTGATTTCGGGATGATTGGCGGTGATGGCATTGGCGATTTTTTGCAGGATGGTGGTTTTGCCGGTTTTGGGCTGTGCCACGATCAGACCGCGCTGGCCTTTGCCGAGCGGCGAGAGCAAATTCATGATGCGCGAAGGATAATCCCGGGCCTCATGCTCGAGCTTAATGCGCTTGAGCGGGTACAAGGGCGTGAGGTTGTCGAACAGGATTTTGCTTTTTGCGACATCCGGGTTTTCGAAATTCACCGCCTCGACTTTGAGCAGCGCGAAGAAACGCTCGTTTTCCTTGGGCGGGCGAATCTGGCCGGAAACCGTGTCGCCGGTGCGCAGGCCAAAGCGCTTTATCTGGCTGGGCGAAACGTAGATGTCGTCCGGGCCGGGCAAATAATTATAGTCTGGCGAGCGCAAGAAACCGTAGCCGTCGGGCAAAACTTCGAGCACGCCGTCGGCGAAGATCAGGCCTTCTTTTTTGGTTTGCTCCTCGAGAATTTTGAAGATCAAGTCGGATTTTTTCAAGCCGGCAGCGCCTTGCACGTTGAGCTCTTGCGCCACTTTGTTGAGCTCAGCGATTTTCATGGTTTTCAACTCGGCAATTTCCATACATAACCCTTTGCGTTTAGGCATTCAACGTGCTTGAAAACGGCGCCGATCTGTCCGAAATCCGGAATGGCATGGGCCCAGGCCTGAAGCACGATTCAACCATTGAGAAAATTTTAGCACCACACTAACAGGTGATTTTTTCGAAAAGAAATATGGTGTGTCTGCAGACAGCTTGCGGTCATGAACGAGGTTTCATCAAAACACACGACTGCTCAGGCGATGGTCCGGCTCAGCGCCGCCGGATCGCGCCCACTTTTTATTTATTTGGTAAACGACTGATTCGCGCCAGGAATTGACGGCGGGTTTGCCCGCGGAAAAACTTGCCCACCAAACGGAATGCTCGCAGATCATACCTGCTGTTCCTGCGCAGCCAGGAAACTCCTCGCTGCAGGAATGCTGCGGGACGAAGATGACATTCGAACTTGATTTTGCCGGTATGAATGGAATGAGAGCACCATGCCATAAACTCGACGGCGTTACGCCGCAGGACTCAAACTTTCTTCGGTTTGAGCGCTGAAAAAGTGGGACTTGCTCATATCTACCACACACGCCTGGCGTTTGCCCACGGCGGGTTCCGTGCGCGCATTGACGCGGGCGACCAGGCTATTACTACCCGTGTTCAAATACAAAAAGATCTCACTACCCATGGGTTCGACGACTTCTATTGTAGCGGACATCGGCGATTTTTGCGTTAAATCTTGTGCGGATTCCGCCAGGTGAATATCTTCCGGCCGGAGGCCGAAGATGACGGGTTGATCGAGGAACGACGACAAGCCCTTTTCATGTGTCGCCGGAATGGGCACGCGAAATGTGCCCTCATCAAAATACAAGCCGCCGTTGCGAATGATCTTGCCCGTCATGAAATTCATTGCCGGCGAGCCGATGAAGCCGGCCACGAATTTGTTTTTGGGATGATGATACAAGTTCAGCGGCGTGTCGATTTGTTGCACCAGGCCGTCTTTCATCACCACGATACGATCGCCCATGGTCATGGCTTCGACCTGATCATGGGTGACATAGATCATCGTCGTCTCCAGTCGGTCGTGCAGTTTGGAGATTTCCAGGCGCATTTGCACCCGCAGTTTCGCGTCGAGGTTGGACAGCGGCTCGTCAAAGAGAAACACTTGCGGCTTGCGTACGATGGCACGCCCCACAGCCACACGCTGCCTTTGCCCGCCGGAGAGCGCTTTGGGCTTGCGCTCCAAATAATCCTCGATGCCCAAAATCTTCGCCGCTTCGCGTACGCGGCGGTCGATTTCCTCCTTCGAAAACTTGCGCAACTTCAACCCGAACGCCATGTTCTCATATACCGACATGTGCGGATACAAGGCGTAATTCTGAAAGACCATGGCGATGTCGCGGTCTTTCGGCGGCACGTCATTCACCATGCGGTCGCCAATAAACACTTCTCCGCTGGAAATTTCTTCCAAACCTGCCACCATGCGCAGCGTCGTAGATTTGCCGCATCCTGACGGCCCGACCAGAACCACGAACTCCTTATCCGGAATGTCAATATTGGCTTTGCTGACGGCCACCACGCCTTTGTCATACACCTTGCTGACTTCACGCAGCAGAACACGCGCCATAAGGTTGGGTTGACCAGTGGTTCAGAGAATGAAAGGCAAATTTCGGATTGGATTACGTGTCGCAGGATTTGGAATTGCAGCAAAAGGTATAAATTCCGGCGTTATTTGTCAAGTGTTTTCTCCCGCGTGAAGGTTTTTTCACAAGATATAGGGATAGGGCAAAAGGCCATCTTTCATCAATTCGCCCAACAAATAATGCGAGCCGGCGACCACGATCAAATCTCGGTCACTGGCATCTTGCGAGGCCGCTTGCATGCCGGCATGTGGCGAAACATGCGCCTCACAATTGAACCGACGGCGCCGGGCCACTTGCGCCAAAAGCTCGGGCTGCATGCCGCGCTCGGTTGCCACCGGCACAAAAAAGAATCGGGGACGCAGCTCTTGCCAGGCTTGCAATACGCGTTCCGCGGATTTGTCCTGCAAAAGTGCCATCACCAGGCGCACCTTCCGCCGCGGGAATAATTCTCGTATGCCGCGTGCGAGGATGCGCATGCTTTCAGAGTTGTGCGCCGCATCGATTAGAATTGGCGGGGCAGTCCGCAATAGTTGCATGCGCGTGGGCCAGCGCACTTGCGCCAGGCCCTGTTGCACAGCGGTACCGGAGATTAGCAGGCCTCGTTCATGCAAAAGATGCGCGCCGACCACCGCCATTCTGGCATTGTCGACTTGATGCCGGCCGATCAAATTGAGCCGAAGCGCGGGGTAATCAAGATTTAGTTCCCGGGAAGCGAGCCGGAAGGTCGAAGCCTCTGCCTCCAGGATGAGCTTGGTGACTCTGGCGCATTCCGGCGCGTGAAAAAAAGGTGCGTCAGCATTCCGGCATCGCCCGGCCAGCAGCTTTTGCACGCTGCTGTTTTTGACGCCGCTGACGCATGGCCTGCCGCGTTTGATGATGCCGGCCTTCTCCTGCGCAATTTGGGCGAGCGTGGTGCCGAGATATTGTTGATGCTCCAAACCGATGGAGGTGATCATCGCAACTTCTGGAGTGATCACGTTGGTCGCGTCCAATTTCCCACCCAAGCCGGTTTCAATGATGGCCAAATCGACTTTCTGCTCGGCAAAGTAAGCGAAGGCAATGGCGGTCAAGGCTTCGAAGTAGGTTGCGCGCAGCTGATCGAGGCGCGACCGAGAATGACGAATGAAGCCCTCCAATGCTTCACCGGAAATGGGCTGGCCGTTAATCTGAATGCGCTCGCGCATGTGGACCAAATGCGGCGAGGTGTAAAGCCCTGTTTTTAAACCAGCAGCTTGGCCAATCGCTGCCAGAATAGCCGCGGTCGAGCCTTTGCCATTCGTCCCGGCGAGATGCACAGACGGATAACGCCGCTGAGGATTTCCGTAAAAGGCACAGAGTTTTTCAATTCTTTCAAGCCCCAACTGCCATCCAAAAAATCCTAATCCCTCGAAATAGCGCAAAGTGGCCGGGCTCATGCCTTGCGCCGGGTCAGCTTTCGGCCACGAAGTTTTGAATGCCATGTAATTATTTTACTTTTGAGTGTCTGCAAACATAGCAATTTACCGCCAGTCTAGTCCGCTGCTGTGCAAATCTCGTCCATTGCCTGGAAACATATTGCACACTTTTGGATAAAAATTCAAAAATAGAAATTAATATGAGTCGCGCGAATTCGAGCAAACTTACAGCAAATAAAATTAACCCATTCTATTTTAAAGAGATGGAGTAAGGCAATGCCGCCGCTTTTGGGGTTTACGCCCAGGCAGCAAGCTTAGACAAAGAATCGACCCGCATTGGCACAGTGCTTGCCTAAGTTAACGGAAATATGAATTCAACCCGCACAAAAATCTCCCGTGCCGCCATTTACTTGGTGATTTTCACCCTGCCGGCAATCCTCTTCGCCGGCGCTTCGGGCAAGATTTCCGGGTTCGTTCTCGACAAAGAGACCGGCAAAAAGTTGCCCGGCGCTTCTCTCGTCGTCGAGGGCACGAACTTCGGTTCCATGGCAGATAAATACGGCTTTTATGTGATTTACAACGTGCCCGTGGGCACGCATACGATTCGCGCCAGCATGATCGGCTACGTACCCATGAAGATCACGGACGTGGAGGTGAAAACCGATTTGAATACCTCCGCCAATTTCGAATTACAGAGCCGCGTGCTCGAATTGGGAGAAGAGATTGTGGTCACGGCGCCTCGCGTGCAAATTCTCCGTGACGTGTTGTCGAGCACGCATTATCTGGGTGAGGAAACGATCGGCACCTCTTTTCCGGCACAAAGTTTTTATGATTTTTTGCCCCTGATTCCGGGTTACGTCAACAATCATTTCCGTGCCGGCCGGAATACGGGCGTGCAATACTTGATCGACGGCCTGCCGGCGAGTGATTCCTGGACGCGCGCCATGGCCTTTTCGCTTCCGGTCCCGGCGATTACCGAGATGGTCGTGCAAACCGGAGGCTTTAGCGCGGAGTATGGCAATCTCACCTCGGGCCTGGTCAATCTCATTACCAAAGATGGCCGTAACAATTTAGGCTTGTCCCTTAAAATTGCAAGCGATTTCCCCAGCCGCTACGATGAGATTTACGAAAACTCGCGCCGCGCGGAAGTGGCGCTCGGCGGCCCAGTGTCGCTGGGTTTTGGCGGGTCAGCGCTCGACGCGAATTACTTCATTTCCGGCAAGGCGGAATATACCGACACGCCTTATCGCGACGCCTTGCGCTCGAGCTTGCACACGCCGATCCTGCAGAATTACGATTGGAACGCCAAAATCACCCTGCGCCTGTCGCAGAATCTTTTTATGCGCTGGCAAATCCTCGCTTCGCGCTGGGATTGGCGCCAGTATGATCCGCTCTGGCAAGAGCGCTACTCGGCCCTGCCAGAACGCGTGAATGATAACCGCCGCATGAGCCTGGCGCTCACGCACACGCTCGGAGCGAAAATGTACTACCAGCTCGAAATGAGCAGGAGTGATTTCCAGCGCCAGGTGTCAGGCAGTGTGCCGACGGGACTGGACGGGAACGTTGAGGTGCAGACACCGGAAAAACTGAGCGTAAAATGGCCTGGCACGGTCGAGCCCTGGCAAGAAGACTTGCGCGAACGGCAGTGGCTGGGCCGCGCAAACCTGGTCAGGCAATTCAACCCCGTGCATCAACTCAAAGTCGGCGTGGAAGGCAGCTATTGGGATCTGGCCGGGCAGAGTGACCGCTATTTGCTTTGGCCTGATGGCAACACGCGGGACGGCAATTTTGTTTACAGCCGCTATGCCAACGCCTTCGCAGAGGATCCTTTTGCCATTGCCGGTTATGCGCATCATAAAATCGAGCTGAAAGATTTCCTGGCCACTCTCGGTTTGCGGTATGAAGTCTTTTCGCCGAACCGCCCGGCGACGGAGCTGAGCGCATTGCTCCCCCTTGGCTCTTCGCTATCCGTGCCGCTTCAGCCCGGCGTTTTCCAGAACACGCCTGCGCAGATCGTGCGCCTGCCGCGGTTCCAAGCCAATGATTCTTCGCTGGCCTCGCGCCCGCGCGTCCTTCACCACAGAATTGCGCCGCGCGTGAGCTTCGCCATTCCCATCGGCAATGTCGAGCATCTCTCTATCAACTACGGACATTTCTACGAATTGCCGCCGTTTTATTACCTCTATGCCAATACCACAGGCGAGCGCACGGCTTATTGGGCGATTTACGGCAATACCGCGCTCAAACCCGTGCAGGCCAAAGCTTGGGAAGCCACGTACCGCCGCGCGATGACCGAGCAAACCGTGTTCACGCTCACGGGCTTTTGGCGGAAATACTCCAACTTGGTGGGCATGAAGCGTTACCGGATCGAACCGCCCGTGCCCGGTTATCCCACCAGCGTTTTTCAATATGACAGCAATGTCGAGTCCACGACTGGCGGCTTGGAAATGTCCTATCGCCGGCAATTCAGCCGCGAATTCATGGGCGCCGCAACTTATACCTACTTGCATGGCTCAGGCACAGCCTCCTGGCCGGAAGCCAAGCTTTTGGGTATTGCGCGCGGTGAACTGGAACTCAATGACAGCTATCAATATCCTCTGGCCTGGGATCAGCGCCATACGATCGGTGTGTTCCTCAACTGGCAGAACGGCAGGGGCCATCTTCTCAGTATGTTCTCGCAAATCTACGGCCCGGCCAAAGCGCTGAATTGGTTCACGGGCGAAGAGGTCGAGTTGGGCTGGCGTCAATTTCTTTCCATCAAAGGGGCAGTTCCGCTATACGGGTTCGGCCTGCGCTTTCAGCCCTTTTTCGAAGCCCGGAATGTCCTGAATTTGAAGTATGCCTATCCTGCGCAGAACGGCATAGATTTCAGCCAGCCTTCCGCGCCATTGGAAGACAATATCGGCAGGCGTATCATTGTGGGGATTTCGTTTAATTGATTTGATTTATAGAGACGATTCGCCGAATCGTCTCTTTGCCCGCTAGCTTTGCTTTTCCACCACTGCTCTCAACCCTTTCGAAGCAAACTCCCAGCCCGCGATGGTATCCTTGTACTTCTTGGTCAACTCCGGATTGGTCAAAGCCTCCCAAACCTTATTCGCACTCGCGTTCAAGCGCATCGTGTTTCTGACCACCAATTCGCCTGTCATGGTTTCCTCCGTCAAATTGCTCAGCAAAGGCTCGGCCCGCGCGCGGCTGCGGTCACTTGGCTGGAAACCGATATCGCATGGCCGGAGGCGCCTTAATCTTGCCGTGCTAATGCTAGGCCGTTGCAGGTGAAGGTTGCCGAGTTGCTCGAGCGTCCGTAAGAATTGCAGGTGGCCGGTCCGTCGCAGAGTGCAGCAAGGGGCAATGATTATTGTAACTCACTGAGCTTTATTCGGTTGCAC
>JBIOXB010000064.1:0-42393 GCA_044869275.1 bacterium | reverse complement strand
GCAAGCCGAGCCGCCGGCCCAAAAAATGAAAAACGGTCCGCCTTCATCCTGGACGTATTATCCCGGCCGCGTCCTCGTCAAATTGAAACCAGAAATCAAAAGCCCTGCCGACGATGCGCGGTTACGCGCCCTGATGAGCGCACATCAAATCACGCACGCGCGCCCGCTTTTCGCGCAGGCGCGCGAGGCCTCCATTGCCGCATCAGATCACGCCGGCCTGTCGCGCCTCATGATCATGGAAGCTTCGCCGCACACCGATATAGAAGTATTGGCGGCGCAATTGCAACAAAGCCCGATCGTCGAATATGCCGAGCCGGACTATCTCATTCCGCTCGACGTCATTCCGAATGATTCCCTCTTTGCCCGGCAGCAATACTTGCCGCAAATCAATGCACCGATTGCGTGGAAAATCGCCCGCGGCGATTCGAATGTGATCATCGCCATCATCGACAGCGGCACAGACTGGCAGCATCCCGATCTCGCGGAGAATATTTGGAGGAATGCCGGTGAAATTCTCGACGGGCTCGACAACGACCACAATGGTTTTATCGACGACGTGCGCGGCTGGGATTTTGTGCATGATCCTCCCTATCCTTATCCCGGCGAGGATGCGAGCACGCCCGACAACGATCCCATGGATTTTGCCGGCCACGGCACCGGCGTTGCCGGCGTGGCTGCTGCGGTGACGGATAATACGACCGGCATCGCGGCGCTGTCTTGGAACGTGAAGATCATGCCGTTGCGTGTGGGCTACCTGCGTCTGGACGGTGTCAGTCTGGTGGACGTAGCCTGGACCGCTGCGGCTTTTGTATATGCCGCCGACAACGGCGCGCATGTTGCCAATTTGAGCGCGGGCAGCTCGCGCGTGGTCGCGGAGGCCGCTGCCTACGCCTTTCAGAGGGGCGTGGTCGTCACCAGCGCCGCGGGCAACTCCAGCAATGAGGAAGCTTTCGGCCTCAACTTGGCGCCCTTCGCGATCACGGTTGCGGCGGTGAACGATCTCGACGAGCATGCCTCTTATACTTCCTTCGGAGATTGGGTGAAGGTGTGCGCCCCGGGCGGCGATCTCAAGCCACGCCGGCCCGGCATTTTGACGACCTATTTGAACCACGGTTACCAGGAATTGCAGGGCACTTCCTTCGCCGCGCCGCTGGCCGCTGCGCTCGCCGCGTTGGTGAAATCGCAGCATCCCGACTGGCCGCCCGCGCAGGTCACGTTTCAAGTCGTGGAAACGGCCGACAACGTCGATGCGCTCAATCCCGATTTTGTGCAAGGCAAATTGGGACGCGGCCGCATCAACGCGCAGCGCGCGCTCTCGGAGAGCGTCATGGCCGCGCCGCAAATTGCACTCGAAAAAATTGAGATCGATGACGCCGCCGGCAACGGCAATGGCTTCTGGGATGCCGGAGAAACGCTTCAACTCACCGTTTTCTTGCGCAATACTTGGGGCGATGCCCACCATCTCTCCGCGGAAATCTCTTGTGAAGATCATGCCGTTCGTCTTTTGAAAGCCACGGCCAATTATGGTACGCTGCCCGGTCTCTCGGATTTGTCCGTCCAACCGCAGAGCAATCAGGGCGATCCCTTTATTCTGGCAGCCATTCCCGAGGCGCTGCCGCATCGCATAAGTTTCAAGCTTTATGTGCAGGCGGGCGGCGGCTATCGGCAATCTTTCGATTTCTCTCTCGCGATCACGCCATCGGTGCTGCTCAGCGATGATGACGATGGCAAGAACAACGTCGAAAATTACTATACTGAAGTTTTGGACAGTTTGGGCGTGAGCTTCGATATCTTCAAGCACGCCGGCGCCGAGCTTCCACCGCGGCTGCTGCGGAAATACGCCACGGTGATTTGGGCCTGCGAATGGGCTTTTCCAAGCTTGAATGCGAATGATCGCGCCGAGCTGCAGCAGTATTTGCAGGCCGGCGGCCATCTCTTTCTTTCCGGCCAGGATCTCGGCTGGGATTTGTGCGATCCCGCACCCGGATCCCCCAACGAGTTCAATATTTCCGGCGGTGCTTCCCAAACTTTCTATGAGCAATTCTTACACGCGCTTTATCTGCGCGACGACGCCAATGCTTCGCAGATTGCAGGCGATCATGCCGATCCCATCAGCGCCAGTTTGCAATGCAGTATTCGACAGCCGGGCCGCACGGTGAGCGAACAGTTGCCCAGCGAAATTTTTCCACTGGCGCCGGCGCTGAGCATTTTCAAATATCCAAGCTACCAAACCGGCGCGTTGCGCTACGCCGGCGATTATCGTCTGGTTTATTTCGCTTTCGGCGGCTTCGAAGCCATCGTGCAAAAATCGCAGCGCGAGGTGCTGATGCCGCGCGTGCTGAACTGGCTCAACGGCTTTCAGCTCGAACACACGCCCTTGCGCGACACGGACGACACCACCCGCGCCCGCCGTGTGACCGCAAAAATTATGTCGGAAATTAGCCCGCCGCAACGCGTCGAACTGTATTGGGACACCGACGGGCAATTGCCCTTCAGTAGAGTCACCATGAATCACGAGGGCAACGGTGAGTATCGCGCCGAAATTCCACCGCAATTCAAGAAAAAAGTGGAGTATTTTTTCTTCGTGACCACGGCACGCGGATTTGCGGCACCGCTGCAAAGGTTTTCGTACGCGACTTTTCCGGACACGATTCCGCCGGTGGTGGAAAGCTTGACACAAGTGCCGCACACGTTGAACTCGGCCGGACCCTACGCGGTCAGCATAGAGGCGCGTGATTTCAGCGGCATCGACTCCGGCAATGTCAAGCTTCATTTTCGCACGACCTCCGGCCAGAGCGGAATCACCTTCATGCGACCGCAAGCCTCGCAGCCAGAGAGATTTGAAGGCGGCATTCCCGGCGGTTGGTTTTACGGAGACACGGTTTTTTATTCCGCCAGCGTGAATGATCTCGCACTCCGCCGCAATTCCGCGGAGACGCCGGAGAGATATTTTGTGATGGGATTGAATGATTTCGATGACGGATCTTTGCGCGAGTGGGTGATCGATTCCAGCGGCTCGCCGTTGAGCGGCTGGGGCCTGACTTCGGCCAGGGTATATTCCGGCAGGTTTGCGGTGAACAGCAATCCCGGCCGGGTTTATCCGTTGCACGGGAATATGGCACTGGCTTTGGCGTTTCCACTGAATTTCTCGCAGGTCACCGGCTTGCGCCAAGTGAGTATCTCGTTCGCGGAGCAACGATACTTCGCCCCCGATCAGCAAGACTATGGCGTGCTGGAGATCAGCGTCGACGGCGGACAGAGCTGGATCTCGCAGCGGGAATTTCGGGGTACACAAACGCAATGGCAAATCCAACATGAAGTTCACGAATTGTTTCATGGCAACCCGGATGTGCGCCTGCGCTTTCGCGTCGTCACAGATTCACTGCCGAACGCACCCTTGCCGGGCTGGTTCATTGATCAGGTTCGAGTGGTGGAAAGCGTCGCAGTAGGTGTGCAGGAACGAGCCGAGTTTCAGGCCATCCCCAAAGATTTTGCCCTGCGGCAGAATTTTCCCAACCCCTTTTCGGTGAACGCAGCCGCCGCAAACTTCACCGCGCTGCGTTTCGATTTGCCTGCGCCGGCGGAAGTAACTTTGTCGATTTATGATTTGCTGGGCAGGCGCATTGCCACGCTGGTGCATGAAAGAAAAAACGCCGGCGCGCATTTTCTGCGCTGGAACGGCGCGGATGAAAACGGCCGGCGTGTGGCGGCGGGAATTTATCTCTATCGTTTGCAGGCCGCACCGGCGGGCGGCGAAGACGTCTTTCAAGCCGTACGAAAAATGGTGGTGATGCCTTAATGTGGCGCAGCATTTTCCCATATGTTATTCTGAAATCACGAAGCTTGAGCGAGTTTTTACGGGATATTTATCTTGACAACGAGGCTGGAATGCCTCTAAAATCGCACCTATGACAGAAAGGACCTCACCATGCTGCATGCGCTGCGCTTTTGCAGAACGACCGGGCAATATGTTTTTCATCTTTACTGCACCGCTGTTTTGTTTTTCTCTTTTGGAAATGAGGGGCTCGCGCAGAAGAAAATCCGCATGTTGCCGCCGCATGTGCCGGGTTACGTCATTGTAAAAATCAAATCCGGAAGCGGCCTGCAACAGCAAAGCGCGGCAGTGGCGCAAAGTCTCGTGCAGAAAGCCGGCGCCATAGAAGCCCGGGCAATTTTCCCCGGCGAATACACGCGCACGCTTGCGCGGCGCATTCAAGATTCCCGGCCGTTGCCGGATTTATCGGTCTATTACAAACTGATCTTTGCGCCGTCGAGTGACGTCGCCTCGCTCTGCGCGCAATTGCAGGCCACCGGCGCGGTGGAATACGCCGTGCCGGATTTCATTCGCTATCATGCGCGCGCTGATCATCCCGCTGCCCTCGTGCGCGCCATGGAAAATGGCGATCTCGATAAACTCACCGCTTACACTCCCAACGATCCACGTTTCGGCGAGCAAAGCTGGTTGCAACAAGTTAAAGCTTCGCTCGCGTGGGATGCGGTGCGCGCGGACTCGACCGTCATCGTCGGCATGGTCGACAGCGGCTTTGATTTCGATCACCCCGATCTGGCACGGCGCATTTGGGTGAATGCGGCGGAAGATGTCAATGGCAACGGCCGCTTTGACGATGCGCCCACGAGTTCGGGCGGCGACGAAGACGGCATCGACAATGACAGCAATGGTTTTGTCGACGACGTGGCGGGATGGGATTTCGTGGGCCGCTTTATCGACGTCATCTTCCACCCGGACAATTTCGCGCAAGCCGGCACCGGCTTTGGTGGCTCGCACGGCGTGGAAACCGCGGGCTGTGTTTCCGCCATCGGGGACAACAACTTCGGCGTGGTGGGCGCGGGCTTCCGCTGCACCTTGATGTTCACCAAACATGGCAGCGACATTCCCTCCGGCGGCAATCCGGCGAACACCGCGGTCTTTTTCTATTCCGAAGGTCTCATGTATCAAGCGCTCGCCGGGGCGCACATCATCAACATGAGCTTTGGCGGCACGGGCTTCTCGCCCTTCGAAGCGGATATGGTTGACGCGGCCCTGCGCATGGGCGTGTTGCTGGTGGCCGCAGCCGGCAATGGCGGCCCCGACAATGTGGGTGATGACAGCGAGCTGGCGCCGTATTATCCTGCCAGCTTTCCCGGCGTCTTGTCCGTGGGCGCGGTACAAAGCAACAATCGCAAGTCCGGTTTCTCGAATTACGGCCGCACCAAATTCGTGCAGCTCTTTGCGCCCGGCGAGAATGTGCTGACCACCACCGATCCCGGCAATCCCAGCAACAATGGCCAGCAATTTATTCTTGAAGCCGGAACTTCGTTTTCGAGTCCGATCGTCGCCGGCATCGCGGCCTTGCTCAAGCAGCAAAATCCCGCGCGTACCGCCGGCGAGATTTTCTTGCAGCTTTGCGGCACGGCCGACAACCTCGAGGCGGCGAACCCCGGCTTGCAAGGCCGGATGGGATACGGCTTGGTCAATGCGCAACGCGCGGTCGCCGCGCCTGCCGCGGCTTTGCCGCCGGATATTGATTTTGTCAGCGTCGCTTTGAACGATGCCGCCGGCGGAAACGGCAACGGCGTATGGGAAGCCGGTGAAACCGCCGGCTTCGAGATTCGTCTGCGGAATGTGCTGGGCAATGCCGCGAATGTGCAAGTGCAGTTGAGTGCTGCGCACTGGGCGGCAAGCGTGGTAAGTGGCACGACCACCATCGGAAATTTTCCGGGCGTGGCGGATTACGGCAATTCCTTCGTCACGATTCCGGCTTCACAGTTAACGGTGAGCGCAGGCGCCGAAGCTTTGCCGGAACGCGTTCCTTTTCGGCTACGCGTCGCCGCCGGCGGATATACTGAAGAGTTCGAGTTTGCCTGGACGATCCTGCCCAGCGTATTGCTTGTAGACGACGACGACGGCATCAACAACATAGAAAGTTTCTACCACGAGGCTTTCGCGCAATACGGGATCGGCGCCGATTCCTGGGATCACAGCCGGCAAGGCACGCCGCCGGCTAGCTTGATGCAGCAATACAGCACCGTGGTGTGGGGGTGCGAATGGGCGTTCCCGGCACTGGACTCCATCGACCGCGCTGAATTGAGCAAATTTCTCGATGCCGGCGGCAATCTCTTTTTATCCGGCCAGGACATTGGCTGGGACTTGTGCGAGCAAGAGCCCGGGGTGGCGAATGAATTCACCATTTCCGACGGCGCCTCACTGGTATTCTATGAAGCCTATTTGCATGCGCGCTATCTCGCCGACGATTCGCCTTTTTCCAATTTGACCGGCAGCGCCGGCGACCCTATCGGCGCGGGTTTGAGTTTCAGTGTTTCACAACCTGGCCGGGCCGGCACCGAACAATTCCCCAGCGAGATCGAAGCGCTCGCGCCCGCCGTCAGCGTTTTTGATTATTCCAACAATCGCTCCGGCGCCGTGCGCCATGCCGGAAGTTATCGTACGGTCTATTTCGCTTTTGGCGGCTACGAAGCAATTGTTGAAAGCAGTGTGCGCAGCGAAGTGATGCCGCGCGTGATCAATTGGCTCAATGGTGTCACCCTCGAGCACACGCCGCTGCGCGACACCGAAGACACCACTGCGGCACGGCCAGTTCTTGCTAAAGTTACTTCGACCGTAAGCCAGATGGCGAGCGTGGCGTTGTATTGGGACACTGACGGCGCGATGCCTTTCAACCGCATCGAAATGACCCATGACGGCAACGGCAATTACAGTGCGAGCATTCCGGCGCAGAGCAACAAAAATGTGGAGTATTTTATTTTCGCGCGTACCGCGAATAACTTCGCCACGCCGCTCTCCCAGTATGCCTATGCCGTCCGGCCCGACCGTATGCCGCCGCAGCTGGCAAACCTGACCGCGATTCCGAACCGCATCAGGAAACTCGACAGCTATCCGGTTGCCGTCGAGGCCAGGGACAACCTCGGCGTCGATTTCAACTCGGTATTCGTTCTCTTTCACAGCACCTCGGGGGTGCGCGACAGCGTGCAGCTCAGCCCCGCCGCACAGCTCGACGGTTTTGCCGGCAGCCTGGCGGGGAATTTTGTTTATGGTGATACCGTAACCTATCAAGCGCGCGCGCGCGATCTCGCTCTCGCCGGCAATCGCGGCGTGTCGGAAACCAGAAGCTTCATCGTCGGATTGGAAGATTTTGAAAACGGTTTGGATGATTGGAGCGTGCCCAGCAACGGCTGGGGACTTGCGACCATCGCGAAATTTTCAGGAAGGTATGCGGCGAACCAGTCGCCGCAGCTTGCGAACTACGAGCAAAATCTGAACACGGCTCTGACCCTGGCGTTTCCACTCGATTTTTCCGATACCGCGGCCGCACAATTGTCTTTCGCCGAGCTGCATCTCTTTCAAGCCAATCAGGAAGATTTCGGCGTGGTCGAGATCAGCAGCGACGGCGGGCAAAATTGGAGCACGCTCAGCGAAGAATTTCGCGGCCTGGGCACGGGCTGGCAGAAAAAAACCTATGCGCTCACGGCATTCACCGGGGCGGCGTTCAGCGACGTGCGCTTGCGGTTTCGCGTGCAAACCGACAATCAACCGCAAACGGGCCGGCGCGGCTGGTTCGTGGACGACATTCAAATCACCGCGTCCGGTGCCGTGGCCGTAGAAGAACGCGAAGCGCCTTCGGTTTTGCCTGCCGCGTTTGCGTTGCATCAAAACTATCCGAATCCTTTCATGCGACGCGAGGCACAGGGCTCGAGCGCCACCACCAGCATTCGCGTTGATTTGGCTGCGCCCGCTGAAATTGAAATCACGATTTTTGATGTGCTGGGGCAGCGCGTCGCAACCCTGCCGTCGGGCCGCAAACCCGCAGGCGCGCACCTGATCCGCTGGGCCGGCCGCGACGATCGGGGCCGGATGGTAACGAACGGCATTTATTTCTATCGCCTGCGCGCCGTCTCAAACGAAGGCAGGCGGGAATTCCGGCAAGTGCGGAAGATGATGGTATTGGAGTAGTAGCAACTGCTTCATGCCGCCTCGGCGCGCAAGGGCAGCGTATCGCGAAATTGCCGCCGCGCGAGAAAGGCATAGTGGCCGCCGCGCAATAACAATTCTTCGTGGCGGCCGATCTCCACGACCCGGCCGTTTTGCAGCACCACGATTTTGTCCGCCTCGACCACGGTGGAAAGACGATGCGCAATCACGATCGTGGTGCGGCCCCGCATCAGCCGCGCCAGCGCTTCTTGGATCAGATGCTCGGATTCCGAATCCAATGAAGAAGTCGCTTCATCCAGAATCAGAATGCGCGGATTTTTCAAGAACGCGCGCGCAATGGCGACGCGCTGGCGCTGGCCGCCGGATAATTTGACTCCGCGTTCGCCGATGACCGTGTCAAATCCCTGGGGCAAAGCTTTGATAAACTCGATGGCGTTCGCCGCTTCGGCGGCGGAAAGCACTTCCGCCTCCGTAGCATGCGGCCGGCCATACAGCAAATTTTCTCGCAAAGTCGTGCTGAACAATATCGATTCCTGCAGCACGATGCCGATTTGCCGGCGCAGCGATTTGAACGTCGCCGCGCGAACGTCATAATTGTCGATGAGCACGCGTCCGGAAGTGACGTCGTAAAAGCGCGGAATCAAGCTGACCAGCGTGGATTTGCCCGAGCCGCTGGCCCCCACCAGCGCCACCATCTCTCCGGGCTTGATCTCGAAATCAATATCGCTCAACGCCGGCAATTGCTGGTCATATGCGAAATGCGCGCGCTCGAAGCGAATGTGGCCGCGAATCCCCGGCAGCGTTTGGGCGTCGGGTTTTTCCTGGATCTGCGGTGGAATGTCGAAATACTCGAAAATGCGCTCGATGGCGGCGAGCGCATTGCTCACGATCAGGCCCAATTCGCTGAAGCGCTGCAGCGGCAAGTACAGGGAGCCGAGAAAGCCGTAAAACGCGATCATGGTGCCCACGGTCATCTCGGCGCGCAAGACAAAAGTGGCCGCCACCCACACCACCACCAGCGGCGCGACGGTGGTGAGAAATCCGCTGTAGGCCTGATTCCACGAATTCAAATACACGTTATCTTTGAAATAATTAAACAAGCGGTGGCTGAGGCGGAAAAAGCGGAGTGCTTCGCGGCGTTCCTGATGAAAAGCCTTGATCACACTCATGCCGCCGATTTTTTCCTGCAAATCACCGCTCATTTCTTCCAATTTTTCCTGCGCGCTGCGGCTGGCTTTTTTAATGCGCGGGCTCATAAAGCGAATCAAAACGACATAGCAGGGCATGACCGCCAGTGCCACCCAGGCCAGGCGCGCCTCGAGATAGAACAGAATATAGACGACGAAAAAGAGCGAGGCGCCGTCCATCCAAACATTGGTGAGTGCGCTGCCGACGAAGTTTTGCGCCAGCGTCACGTCGCTCATGAAGCGCGACACGATATTGCCCGAACGCTGGCTGGTGAAAAAATTGTGCGACATGCTTTGAATGTGCTGATAGAAATCAAAGCGCAGATCGAACACCAATCTTTGCCCGGCGACGCCGGCCAGCCAGCTCCGGTAAAACGTCGCCACGGCGAGCACGATATAAACCACCAGCATGGTGAGCGCCGTGGCATTGAGCAGTGCCATTTTTCCACTCCCGAGAAACGGCAACCACGCGGCCACATGCGTGGCCCACCACATGAAGAGTTTGCTGAAGGCATCGCGCGCCTGCGGCACGGAGGATTGTCCCACGAGAATATCATCGGTGATGAATTTGAGCGCGAGCGGGAAAAGCAGAGGCAGGCAAAATTTGAGAATACCCATGAAGGCCGCACTCGCCACTAACCCGCGGTATGGCATGACGTAGGCGAGAAACCGGCGCAGCGGCGAGCGTTGGGGCATGGGAGGGGCTAGAGTTTTCGGGCTTTGAGAAATTTGGAGAAGAGAATTCGCGTGCAGCCTATTTATTTTCGCAATACTTATTACAGCCTAATTTTTTCGGACGCAGAGCGTCGTCGTATGCATTCCACCGCGCAGCGGTGGAACGAGAGTTTTCAAGTTTCGCTTGCCCAAGGCCTGAACTAGGTGCTGCACTCGAGTCAACCAAGATCCCTGCGGGATGACATTTCAGTGTTTTCGAAAAGGCTAGAAGCTCCTTGCTTACAACACCTTCGTCACCTTCAGCCAATCTTTCCTTTCCGCATTTGCGGAAGCAATCGCATTTGGCGAACCCATCACGACGACCGTGCCGTGTTGCTGGACTTTTTGCAAAGCCTCGGCAAAATCTCTGAACTCCTGCGCGGTCGTGCCCAGCACTTCCTCGCGCATGCGCTGGCGCTCCTCCTCCGTGTCGCCCACCAGATAGCGCACCATCGAAGCGTAGCCCTTGGCGTCGGGCAACTGATACGCGTCCAAGTCGCCGATCGTGCCGATAATGCTTTTGGTCAATTCCTCTTCATTCAATTCCACCTCGCGCAGAAAGCGGCTGGCCGAGTCGTAATTCTCCAGCGTCTTCAACAAATTCGGATCCCGGTAAGACACGAAATTGAACACGCCCGAGCGCCGGTCGAAGCCGCAAGAGCCGCCATAGGCGCCGCCCTGCATGCGCACGCGCTCCCACAACCAGGTGGTGCGCAGAAAATTGGTAATCACAAAAGCCGAGCCGTGAAATTTGTAGCCCTGCCGGTATAGATTCGCGCCCTTGCCCACGTAATTCACTTGCGCGGGAATGGTCAAACCCTCATGCGCGGAATCGTATTGCGGCGTCCAGGTTTGCAAAAGCGATTCTTGTTCGGGCAGCGTTTCCAGAAAGTCTTGCAGATGCGGCTCGAAAAGCACGTCATTCGCCGCGTCGAGCGTGAGGTTGCAAATCATATGGCGGCGATTCACCAGCAAACGGCGGATTTTTTCCAAAGCCGCTTGCACGCTCGGCCAATCGGAATCGACCATTTCCGCCAGGCGGCGCACGAAGAAAAGATAGGTAATGCCGCCCATCTGCTCGCTCAGCCAGCCCGCTTCGTGAAAGCGCGCGTTCAATCTCGCGCTCACCACGCCGGAGCCGCGCGGCACCAAGCCCGATTCCAGGCTGGATTTTTCATCGAGCACCAATTGCCGGAAGCGCTCGCGATCATCGAAGCGTGCCGTCAGCAGCACGTCGTGCACAATCGCCAGCAGTTCCTCTGCTTGCGAGACCATCGATTTGCCGCGCAGAAACAGCCAGGTGGTCGCGACCTCCTCGCCTTGTTTCATGGAAACGAGCGTGCTCGGCCAGACCCCGCCGGTCTTGCGGCCGATGCGCTGCGTGAGCTGCACGAATGTTTCTGCCGTGGTGCCCATCTGCAGCAGCGCGCTGCTGAACAGCGAAAGATAAGGCAGCAACTCCTGCGGCAAGCTGCGCAGATTGAAGCCCACTTCGAGATAAACGATGCCATTCGTAAACAAATCGTGATACAGCACGGGAGTGCCGCGGTGCGCGCGCACCGCGAGAGGGATTTTCTGATTGTAACGGTCGAGGTCCGACCGTTTTAAAAAGGGCAGCGTCGCCAGGGCTTCCGGCGGATCCGGAGTTTCCTGCCACGCGCTCAACGCGCGCGTGTTTTCGATCACGGCCTGCAGTTCGGCCGGGCTCATGCGGGCGCGCGCTTCGGCCAGACGCTTCTTTTCCCGCTCTTCCTCCAATTTGCCCACCTCGGCGTCCGGCACGAGCACGACGGTGGTGCGCTGCGGGTTCTCCAGCAAATAACGCATGATCATCTCTTCAAAATAACGCGACTGACTCGCCGCGCGTTCTTTCACCGTTGCCAGCGGCGCCTCGTAGGCCAGCGGCGCCAGTGGGTCGCCGCCATGCAGCCAGGTCGTGAGCGCGCTGAACATCAAAGCCAAGCCGCGCGGATACGAGCCGGTATTTTTTTCACGCAGGCGAAACTCGATGGTGTTTAACGAGGCGGCAATCGTGTCCGGCTCGATGCCCTTGGCGGCCAGTTGGCGCAGCGTTTCAAAAATGAGCGCTTCGACCTTCCCGGCATTTTCCTTAGCGATGCCCTTCAAGCCGGCGGAAAAATACATCTGGCGAATTTCGCTTTCCAGGCCGCCGGTCACGTCCTCGCCCAGGCCGGAATCGATCAACGCTTTATACAGCGGCGCGGCCGGCGTGCCGATCAGAATGCGCGAAAGCAGGCTCAATTCCAGCATCAGCACGGGATCTTGCGCCTCCGGGAAAAGCCAATTCACCATCATTCTCCCCGCGGCCGCGGCATGCGTTTCCTCTCCCGCCTGAAACTTGTACTGGAAGCTCTGCGGCTGTTGGGGGCCCTGGTGCAATGAAATCGCCGAGGCGACTTCCTGGCGGTCGAAGTCTTGCATGTAGGCATGAGCAATTTGCAGACGCCTTTCCGGATCGTCATTGCCGTAAAAATAGAGGCGGGCATTTGAGGGGTGGTAATACTTCTGATGAAAAGCGGCGAATTGCTCGTAGGTCAAATCCGGAATGTGGCGCGGATGGCCACCGGAATCGACGCCATAGACATGGCCGGCGAAAAGCGACTGCTGCGCATACTCGCCGAGCAAACGATCGGGAGAGGAATAAGCGCCTTTCATTTCGTTGAACACGATGCCTTTGAAGGTCAGCGGCGCCTCCGGCTTTTCCAATTCGTAGCGCCAGCCCTCCTGTTGAAACTTATGCCTGGTCAAGCGCGGATAAAGTACCGCGTCGAGATACACCTCGATCAAGTTATAAAAGTCCTGCAAGTTCGTGCTGGCCACGGGATAACAAGTTTTGTCCGGAAAAGTGAGCGCGTTCAAGAAGGTGTTGAGCGAGCCCTTGATCATTTGCACGAACGGATCTTTGACGGGGAATTTACGAGAGCCGCAGAGCACCGTATGCTCCAAAATGTGCGCGACGCCGGTGGAATCTGGCGGAGGCGTGCGGAAGGTGATGCCGAAAACTTTATTTTCGTCGTCATTTTCCAGCGACAGCAGTTCCGCGCCGGTTCTCTTATGGCGAAAAAGCAAAGCCCGGGCTTTCAATTCGGGAATTTCCTGCTGGCGCAGCAGCTCGAAACCGTGCTGAACATTCATGTCGTCCTCGATAAATGATGCTTTTGCCTTGTCATGGCGACAATTTAGCAAATATTCTGCAAAGTTCAAGCACGGTAAAAACAAAAAAGCCGGCAAAATGCGCCGGCCTTTCGTTTTGGCAGGGGAGAGATCGCTGGCCGCGACCCTGTTGCAGGTTTATTTCCCACTAGGTAAACTGACCGGTCACTTCTGCAGCTGTTTTGTTGGATAATGATTTGCAGTAGTGACCGGTCAGTGACTTTTGACCTTATTTCATGAGCAGCATCTTGCGGGTTTGAGAAAAATTCGCGGCCTCAAGCTTGTAGAAGTAAATGCCGGAAGGCACGTCTCGCGCCTCCCAATTGATGGTGTGATTGCCTGCGGCCAGTTTGCCGTTCACTAACGTAGCCACCTTTTGCCCGATCATGTTATAGACTTCCAGCTTCACACCCACGCTGGCGGGCAGCGAGAAGGCGATGGAGGTGGAAGGATTGAACGGATTTGGGTAGTTTTGCTCTAAGGCGAAAGCCTCGGGAACACCGGTCGGGCGGTCAGCAACTGCAGAAGTCGTTGTCGGAACTTGGTTGGCAGCGAAGCCCAGATATACAGTTGCTGAGTTCGTGGTTTGATTGCCGGGTTGGACAATGCCGCCATTCACCTCATCCGAGCCGTAAACGATACGCAAACTGTCGTCGACCAATTTGGCCAGCGAGCCATACTTGTCTTCGGTGCCGGGAGAATTGGTGATATTCACTGCCGGTGAACCCCAAGTTCTGCCTCCGTCTGCCGAACCCGTGGCATAGATATCCAGGTAATCCACGGTATCAGCGTCGACATCATTGGCTGTTGGCGCGCTAAAGATAAGATACAAAGTGTTGTTATTACCAACACCGATCGAGGGCCAGAACAAGCCACTCCCGTTGCCTCGTGCCCAAGTTTCAGAACCTGGAAAGGCGTTTATATCGGCGTCGACGATGTCAGCACGAGAAACAACGGTAGAGGCACCTGTTGTAGGGCTCCAGTGACTCAACGGGGCAAGGGTATCCAAGAACATATTGGCATTCAGGCCAGCTGAATCGGGCAATGCCAAAAAGTTGCCCCAAATGACGTGTGGTACGCCGTTTGTGTCATAAATGAGATCCAGGTGGCCAGTGGGCGCGTAACTGCCGGTCGCCGGTGGAACGGCTGTACCGGTGTTGGAGATGTTTTGCCAGGTCCACGTCGCACCGTTGTCAGTTGATTCCGCAAAAAGAATATCCTGACCGCGGAATGCACTGCCATCACCTAAAGTGTAAATGGTCCAAGCGATGACGCCGACCTTGTCACCCCAAGCATCAATGGCATAAGAATCGGAGTCGCCGCCCCCAACCCACAACCCTCCGGTCGTGTCTGGCGGATCGCCGGGAGCTGCGCCGGGTTTCTGGAACAAGAACCGAAAAGACCAGGTCAGACCTCCGTCCGTAGAACGCGCATAAACGGGGTAAGTGCCGCCGCCCAAACCCGGAAAGGGGTCAAAAGTAAAATAGGTGACCACGATGTGAATGTTGTTTTTCCCGTCCACCACCACGCGCGGCCATGTCAAATCCGAGCCCGGGGGAGAGATGGGATATTCACCCGTTACACTGGCCGTCCAGATGCCGAAGCCTTTCAAAGCGTCGACGTTTACCTGCAGGCCGGCGTGGGAAGCGATCACCTCCTCGCCCTGACTCAAGGCGGAGATATTGCCCCATCCAGCACGTCCGGTTTCGACTTTGGCAGCGGGCAGCAGCCAGGCACTGCCATCGTTAAAAACATGCATGGTGCCGCGATCGGGCCATGTCCCAATAGCGCCCAGAGCGGACGTTCTCGCAATGGCCATGGTGCCATCGCTGTAGTTGTGAATATGGCGGCCCATGGAATTGTTGGTCATGAAATCATATGTGGTCCCGAACAACGACAATCCCGGGCCTATTTTGGCTGCTGATTTGAGCAGATTGCCAGCCGGTAGTGCTTGCGCATTACCGGGACTATCCGGCCCAATCATTGGTAAGCGCTTCGCTCTCTGCAATCTTCTGTCAGCGGCAGAAGCGGCGACAGAAAACAACAAGAACAGGAGGAAGAATAGAGACGCGGATTTTCCTCGCAGCAAACGTGTAAAAAAATTGTGCATATGCAATCAACCTCCGTTATTGAAGTTCAACCCGTGTTCGCACAACAACGCTCGAATCAAGCTTCTGCTGGGCGAACAACATCGAATATGAATTCATCAGCTTTTTCGATCTTAAACGCCCCACCCATCAAAGTCAAGCCAGAAAACATTGAATGGTTGTGTGCTTTGTATTCGAATCTGCTGCAAAAAAAGCCCCGGCCGTAAAGGAACAGGCAGGGGCTTTCCATTCTCTGCAGCCAAATGACCTATTTCATCAACACCATCTTGCGCGTCTGGCTGAAGTTTGTCGCTTCGAGCTTGTAAAAATAAACACCCGAAGGCACCTCTTGCGCATTCCAGTTGACGGTGTGGTCGCCGGCGGCGAGCTTGCCATCCACCAGCGTTGCCACTTTCTGCCCGACCATGTTGTAAACTTCCAGCGTCACGTTCACGCTGGCGGGCAGCGAGAATGTGATGGCCGTGGAAGGATTGAACGGGTTAGGATGATTTTGCTGCAGCACGAAGCTGTTCGGCACGCCTGCGCCTGGGCGATCATCCACACGGCCGCCGACCAAGGGTATGCTTGTTTTCGGAACAGCGAGATAATAATGATCCAAGGCAGCGCCGGCGGCATTGGTTAAATCGCCGAGGTAGTTATGGGTACCATAGACGATGTGTAAATTCGCATCGACCAAGTCCGCCAAAGTGCCCCACAAATCCTGGGCACCGGGATTGCTCGTGACATTCACCGGCGGGCCCCAAGAAGCGCCCCCATCTCCCGATCCCGCCGCGTAAACATCCATCCAGTTAGCTCCATCTGGCAGGGTATCTTTTGGAACGACCGTGTTAAAGATGACGTAAATATTTCCATCGGCATCAACACCCGCATTTGGCATTTGTAGCAAGGTGTTATTTCCACCTGCGTCATTCACGGCGCCAGCTGTGCCACCGTCGAAGGGATTTTCGTTTGGGTCATAGCCGGGAATGTTTTGATACGTGCATACAACATTCCAGCCAGTGGCCTGGCTCCAGTGACGCAAAGGAGCTTCGACACTATGGAAAGTGTCGGCGTTTGTGCCTGCGCTATCCAGAAGCGCCAAAGTCGTCGTGCTGAAAATGTGCGGGTTCCCGTTCTTATCGAAAATCACATCTAAAGCCGTGGTGGGCACGTACTGTTCAACACCCGCTGGAGGCAAGTTGGGGTTATTTTCCAGTTTTTGTGGTGTCCACGTCGCGCCGTTGTTTTCTGACACAGCGAGCCAGATGTTTTCGGCTGCAATGCTGCTGCTGGACAATGCGGCAATGGCGACTTTATTCGGTCCCCATGTATCGATGGCGTAGGCATCGACCATGAAGCCCTGCCATTGACCACCCGTGGTGTCCAATTCGGTAAACGGGTCGCCGAAAATCCACTGGTGCCGAAAAGTCGCACCTTCATCCGTTGACCAAGAATGCACCGGATAATACGTGGCGTAACGCGCGTTACCAATTCTTGCCCGCACGGTGCTGACAAAATGGATGTTATCGGCGCCATCAACTGCCACTCGCGCCCAAATATGGTCGGCGGCGCCTTGAATGTAGCCGGTGAGTGTTGAGGTCCAAATACCGAACCCTTTCAGCGCATCGACATTACATTCATCACCGACATGGGAGAGGATCACTTGGCGACCATCCGATAGAGCATCTGTGGAAGTCCAACCTCGCCCAATAGCTGACTCGACTTGCACTGCGGGCGTCCAGGCGTTGCCATCGAAGTAAGAGAAGTAGGAACCCCGGAATTGGTTCGTCGCGCTTACGGCCGATGCACCCATGCGGGCAAACCCCAGAGTGCCGTCTCCATAGTTGATGAGACCATTTTGGATGGAGCCGTTGGTGTGAACATCGTATTTCGAGGAAAAAATCAAAGTTCCAGGTGGAGTATTGGTCTTGGCTATTGTGCCCTGCGGTCGCTTCGGGAAAACAACGCCGTTGGACCAGGCTTCCCCGGCAATTTTTTGTTTGTCCGCCCGGTTGAACTTTTGGCGCAGATTTTTCTCGCCCGCCCAAAGACTGGAAATCCCAAACAGAACAGCCAACGTGATCGTAAAAAAATGCCGCATAGCTACTACCTCCCGTGACATTCGGTTCGTCGTATTCGTGCCTTTCCACGGATTTGTTCTGGAGTTTTGGAAAGACCTCAAATACGAAGTTGATCACTGGCAGGCAAATCGTTTCTTACATTGCACAGCGCAAAGATTTTCTAAAAATTATCTTGGCACGGGCAAAGATTAGAGAGTTGCCTGCAACTGATGGTGCACCCATACCTCGATGGTTCTATTGGGGCACATCACCTCCTTCAGCAATGCTGGGAATCATTTGAGAGGCTTTGGCAAGTGAGTTTCAATTCTCAAATTTATTTTTACCAATGCTGACGGGACAAAGAAATCTCCTTGGAACTGCAGATTTTTTTTGCGTCTGGCCCTTCCCTACAGCTCGCCCAGGTCCGTTAGGATTTTCTGCACTGCGGCTTGCGCCTCGGCAGCAAGCATGTGATACAACGGGAATCCAAAAACCACGGTTTTGAAATCCGTGCCGAGATATTTGACGCCGCAAACCGCGCCGGCAAAATCTACATTGCCCGAAGCAGAGCCAAAAGCGTAAATTGCTTCCGCACCCGCCACGCCCGTGCGCACGGTGTACACGTCGATGGGCGAAAGCCCGGGCCGGTTGGGAATCGGATTCTTGGGTGTATCGACCGTCATGTTCGGATAACCACTGGCGCCGACTGCGCTATTGAAATCGAATAAATTACCCGGGGTTTGGCGCGTCGAGGCAATCTTCAAATAGTTCCAGATAAAATCGGCATTTGCCGGCGGAGCGGCTTGGGAAGGATCGAAGTCCGGCACCGGCGTGGTGCCGGTAATCAGGTTCACGCCGCGCCAGCCTACGATCCACAAATTTCCACCGAGATTCAGATATTCCGTTGCCAATTGAATCTGGCGGGGCAAAACCGCAAAATTGGCTTCATCGCTCGCCCAAAGCACGGTGGAATAATTCGCCATGCCTTTCTTGGGAGTGGGATTGCCCTGCGTTGGAATATCCCATATCGCATAGCTCACGCCCAGCGCGGTTAGAATCTGATTGTAAAAAGCCTTGGCATTCGCATCACCGGTGGCCGGCGGCCGCCCGGCCAACTGGCCATTGCCGTCATCCACCACCAATACTCCGGCGCTGAAAGTTGGGGCCACGATTTCATAATCAAATCTTCGAATTTCGCTTTCCGCGCCGCCCAGATCGCGATATTGCACTTCGAACGAATGTGGGCCGGCGGCGACACTCGTCAATTCCAAAGAAGAGACGGCGGTGGAGTATTCCGTCCATGCGCCGCCGTCGAGGCGATACCGGCTGCCCGTGGAGGCGCCGCCGGCGTAGTTGAAAACGGGCGACCAGGAAAACTGCACGGTGTTTCCCGCGGTGTATGAAAAGGCGGAATTGTCTTCAAAAAATGGCCGGCTGTTTTGCTGCGCGTTCAACACGACCTCCGGCTTGACCGCGGCGGAAACCACGAGCGGAAAAGAAGCAGGTGTTTCATCCACCGCCAAAGCCGCGTCGCGCACTTGCGCATTGAAAGTATGCTGGCCTTCCGGCAGCAGCCCAAAAGGAGAGGTCTGGCTGAACTCAATTACGTTGCTGGCCAGCCAATCCGACCAGGCGCCGCCGTCAAGGTTATAGCGGTAGGAGAATTCCGGTCCGTTATCGACATCAACACCCTCCACCGTAAAAATTGCGCCGCGTCCAAAGGTGGCGCCGGGCGCAGGATTGCCGGCAATCGACAACAAAGTGTTGGGAGGCGAATTGGTGGCGGTGAAAGTGAGCGAAGCGGGGGTAGGATCGACTGCGCCGCTATTGTCTACGGCAGCCACTGCAATCGTGTGTTGCTCATTCTGGTTGGCGGCGCTGAACGCAAAGGTCGAATCCGTTCGAGTAACAAAGACGGTATTGCCATCGACCACCAAATTATAGCCATTCACGACGCCGTCATTGTCCTCGCCGATCCAGGCGATTTTGACAAAATAACTGAAGGTGCTGGATTCTTTCGGGCCGGAAGTGATGCGCGTGTCCGGCACGAGATTTTCTTTGAGCGCAGCGTCTTTGGGCTCGGTAATGCCGCAACTCGTCAATGCTGCCACGCCCAAACCGCACAGGCTGAACAGCAGGAGGCGGCGCAAAAAGATGATAGACTTCATCCCGTTCTCCCTAATTCTTCGAGTGTATTTTTCATTGCGTGTCATTCAGAAAGAATCTTGTGGCGTATAAGCGCCGTAATTGATTCTACCAAGATCCCGCAACAGCGGGATGACATACATGATGGTGTGCGTTGCATTGGGTTCGTAGTAGTCCCTTTAGGGACTAAACGCTCATTGCGCTAGAATGCCTGAAGGCATCACTACAAACCTAGAACTGAAACGCCAGCGAAAACCGGTGCGGCTGGTTCAGAAAGGTGCTGGTGTCGGTCATGTCGCCCATATCGGCGTAGGCATAATCGAGCCGCAGGGCATTTTTGCCGGCAAACGGCACGTTGACGCCGAAGCCCAGCGTGAAGGAATCGGTGTCATAATTGAAGTTGTATCCGCCGCGCAGGGAGAACCGCTCGTTGAAAGTGAGCTCCGCGCCGGCATTCAACCTCTCCTTATTATCACCCGGATGCTCGAATTGTCCGGCGAGGTTGCCTTTGATATTTTCACCCATGTCCATGCCCAGCATGGTTTCCATATCGGCGATCAAGCCGGTTTTGAAGGTGATAGGCAGAGGCGCGGTATCGAAATCGCGAGTTTGGACTTCGCCGCCGGTGTTGATGGCGGTGCGATAGTCCGAATAGGAGCCCTTGAAATCCGTGTCGGGCCCGAAGTTTTGAATGACCATGCCCAAACGCAGAGAACGAAAATCGGTTTGATATTGCAGGCCGGCGTCGAAGCTGACGCCGTCGGAAACGAAGTTCGCCAATTCTTCGCGGATATAATTTGCTTTCACGCCGAACGTGAAGCGGTTGCTCACCTGCCGGGAATACACCAGGCTGACGGCAATATCGGAGGAGGTGAACAATTCGCCCGTGCCCTCCGGCTGGTACGGCGTGCGCACTGCGAGATCATCCATGTGCAGCACACTGATGTTCACGCCAAAGTTACCGGCCGACGCAGAAAACGGCAGCAGGAACGCGACGTTGTCATAGTTGATATCCGCCGGCATATTGATGTGCGTGAACAGGACTTCGCGATGAGTGGCCCAGCCCAGTCCGGCGGGATTCCAATACACCGCGGAAGCGTCCACGGCACCTGCGACATAGGCATTGCCCATGCCAATACCGCGCACGCCGACCGGGATCTTCAGGAATTGAAACGAGGTCGTGCCCACGCGCTCGATGGCAAAAGTGGCCGCGGGCAGCAATAGCGCGAGAAGAAGTGTACTGTATCTTTTCATATTCGAATTCTCCGAGTTTTTCGCTGAGACGGGAGTCGATAGACGTGAGACGTGAGAAGAAAGACGTGAGAAGTAAGACGTGAGACGTAATGCGTAATTGCTCCACCTTGTCTGTTTTACGTCTCACATCTATCGTCTCACGTCTCACTGCTCATTTCACCACCACAAACTTGCTGACCTTTTCCTGACCGCCGCCAGTGACGCGATAGATGTAAATACCCCCGACAACTTCCTGGCGTAAGCGGGTCTGCAAATCCCACACTGCCACGCCGGTGCCGTCGTTGTGCTCCAGGGTTTGCACCAAATCACCGGCGAGCGTAAAAATTTGAATGGTCGCTTGTGCCGGCAAATTGACGAACTGGATGACTTTGGGAAAGGTACGGTTGCCCTGGTCGTCAAAACGGCCAAACCGCTCGAATTCTGAGCTACCCACGTAGGGATTGGGCACCACATAGACATTGTCCAACGTCGCTTGGATCGCGGAATTGGGCACCGCGGTTTTTTGCCGGGTCACACCCAGTGAGTTTTCCAGCACGCTGACACCCCCGGAAACGCGATCGGTCTCCGGATGATTGATGCCATCGCCATTATCGCCATTGTCATAGGCCGTGACCACGTATTTCACCTGCACCAACGGCGGCACGCCACGATCGATGAACTCGTATCTTCCCTGTGCGTTTTTGGACGGCAAGCCGCGGTCAAAGCCCACGCCGTTGACGGCGTCATAATCTGCGAGCACGGTGAAATTCACGCCGTCGAGCGAGCGCCAGACACGATAGCCGTCGAAATCGAGAGTTTTGGAAATGGGGTCGACCGAACGCTCGGCGCGATCATCCCAGGTGATGCGCGCGGCGCGCTCCAATGCTTCGACCGTGAAGTTGGGCGCATCGGGGGCGGTGGGGCCGCGGAAATCATTTTGGAATAGAGCCAGGGCTTGGCGGGAATTTTGCGCAATGAGCGCAATATTTTCCTCCGTGGAAAGCCCGGCCTGCCCGCCGCTGACAATGGCCAGCGTCACCGGCAGGGTTTCACCCGGTGCGACGTCACCCAGCGGACCAAAGGAAAACAGGAAGCGCCAATCGCCGTTGACAAACTGGTCCGGGTCGCGTACCCCGCTGGACATTTTTGTGTATTTTTGCACGTTGTCATTCGGATCGCCGCCGGAGATACGTTCAAAATTCAAATAAGAAAACCCGACGCCGGTGCGCGGTGTCTCCAGTACGCGAATGCCGAAAAATTGCGATGCCATGTCCGCACCATCGTCGTCGCCGCCGATGGCGGTGCCCAATGAATCAATGAAGAAAGTGATATCGTCTTCAGAGCCGGCCGTGCCTTGCGATTCGATTTGCGCATCAAAATCGAAAAAGGTTGCCAAAAAAACGTTACTCAGAACTTCAGTGCCAATGTTGGTGACGAAATATTCCAGAATGATGAAATCATCGCGGAAAGTTTCAGCCCATTGATAGGTGTGTTGCACCACGCGCACGCCCAGCGGGGTGAAACCATCGACGTCAGAATCGCGCAAGCAATCCCGGCAGGTATCGGCATAGGCGGTGTACCATTCTTGCGCCCCGCGGGCGGTGGTATCTTCGTCCTCCTTGCCGTCGCCGTCATCATCCAAAGCTCCCGGCACCTTGTCGCCGTCGAAATCGGCGTCATCCCCGTCGATCAAGCCGTCAAAGTCGTTGTCCAAGAAATCCGCAGACATGTCGCCAACCTGATCCTCATCAATGTGGGGCTCGGGATCATAATTGAGAATGCCGTCGCCGTTGGCGTCGGCGTTCGGGCCATCCCAGTCATTGCTGGGCGTGCCATCGCCGTTCATATCGTCCGCGATAGTCCAGTCACCGTCATCATCATTTTCCTTGAATGCATCATCGGTGCTTTGATAAAGCCAGGTCGACAAGGGGCCAACCTCTTGCGTGCCATTGTCGCCATCGGTGACGGTGGTCACGATCGGAATACCGTTCCGGACCGCACCGACCCAGAGGCCGCCGGAAAACAGGAAACGCGTGCCCGTACCGCCGGGATATTCCAGTTTGGAATCGCGTTGTGAAGAAGAGGGATGAAAAGGCGTGGGCGGACCGGGAGGGCGGTCGTCCGGGTTGCCCAATTCTCCCCAGTTCGCCATCATCAACCATTGCAGGCCCTTATCGTGCACGGCAAAGCGAATGGGCGCAATGGCGTTGGGCTTGAACAGACCCAAGTCAGCGGGCTGTGCGGCCTGCTTTTTCCTGGTCTTTCGCTCCCGGCTGAACGCGTTTGGCGCCGTCACTGCCGTTACCAGCATGATCGCCAGCAGCGCCACGCTGATGAGTCTTGCAAGTCTCATGAATACTCCTTCCCTACTTTCATAGCATATGCAGATTCTGTGGGCATCTGAGAATTACTTCCCCCACTCCGAACTGTCATTCTGTAAGCATCTTCCCAAGTGTATGCACATTGCTCGGAATCCGAGGCGTGCGCAAGCGCGTGGGAATCCCGAAGCGTCGGGACTACGGAATGACATGCACAAAGATACCGAGAACAAAGCACTAGAATTCCAAATTCAAACCGAGCCGCACAATTCGGCCGTTGTTCCAGGCATTCGGGATCGGGACGGAATTATTATAACCGCCATAATTGCGCGAACGCGAAGTGCCGGCATTGGTGAAGCCGATCAAATCGCGATTGGTATCCACCGTGCCGCCATCATCCACGCCAATGGCATTGCGGCGATTCAAGAGATTTTGCACTTCGAAAACCAATCCCGCGCGTGTGCCCGGGGTCAAATCAAAGAAGCGCCGCGCGCGCAGATCGACCAAATATGTCCAAGGATAGCGCCGGCTATTCGTTTGCTCAAGCTGAGCAGCATTGGAGAGCGAACTGGGAGTGTAGGGCTGGCCGCTGCCAAATTGCGCCAGCACATTTACATTGAAGTTCTCCAACAGGTTGAAATTGCCCAAGCGCGGGCCCTGGCCCTCACCATAGTGATAATCCAGATTGACGACAAAACGATGGCGTTGATCCCAATCCGAAGGAAACTCCACGCCATCGATAACATCGAGCGTGGCATAAGTGTCGCGCGGATCAGAATGCGTGGCTTTGGAAACTTGGAAAGTATAGGTGGCATCGCCGGAAAAATAGCGGCCGGCGCGTTGATTCATCTGCAATTCCAGGCCTTTGACCGTGCCATAGGTGTCGTTGAAGTACGTGTAAAAAGTGTTGCCGGCCGTGTCGAATTCTTGCCGGATTTGGATCAGGTTATCGATATCTTTGAAAAAACCGGTGATGGAGAAGAGCGTATTCAGGCCGAACTGATGCCGAATGCCGAATTCATATTGAATCGTCTGTTCGGGATCCAAGTCGGGATTGCCGATAATGGAATTCGGGCTGTCCAAGAGCTGATTGACCTGGGTGTAGACGTTGGTCAACTGTGGCCGTTGGTAGAAATGCCCATAGCTGAAGTAGAACATATCGCGCTCGGTCACCGGGAAAGAGAAACCGACGCGCGGCAGCACGCTCCATTTAACGTTGGGCGTCGTATAGCGCGGCACCCCCACGGAAGTATCCGGGGTGGCAACCTGCTCGCCGGCGTCAAACCGTTCGACACGCATGCCTAAATTCACGATGGCGGTGCTGAACTCCATTTTGTCCTGAATGTACCCGGCTTGCCAGTTCGGAAAAACGGAGTAAGAATTGCCGAACAAACCGCGCCCGTCGTAAGGACCCAACAACTGCCGGCTGGTGTTGCGCAGCTCGAAATAGTTGACTTCCAATCCGCTCTTGACTTGATGATTTTGGGTAACCTGGCTGGTCAAATCCAACTTGAGAGAATAGTTCAATGAGGAACGCTTGTCGAAAGCGGCGCGATCACTGAACCGATATACGCCGTTGATGTTTTGGCCGCGAAAAGGATGGGTGGCACCCTGCAGTTGCCAAACTTGGTTCGAATTTTTGGCGGCGGGATCGTTGTTCAGATCGTACAAGCCGTTGCCATTGAAATCTTCGAACAGTTCTCCCGGATCGTAATTGCGATTGCCGTTCAAATCCTGGAATATTTCGGCGGGCGTGCCAAAGCCGCGATAAGGCTCGATCAAAAACGGCAGGTCTGCCAGCGGCACACCGGTGGCGACGATCGCATCATAATCCCGCACCCAGGCATCCAATTCTTCAAAACTGGAGCGCGAGCGCCCGTCTTTGCCGAGCTTGGGCAATGTGCCGGTGAAGGTATAGAACCGTCCTGCTTTCACTTCATAAAACGTTTTGGCATTGAGCGTGTGCGTCCAATTCAAGTTGAGTTGGTTGGCGCGAAACTCGGTGCGGGCGATGTTGTCGTATCCTTTCCAATCATAGCCTTGCAAGTCTTCATCCACCCGGCCATCGCCGTCGTCATCGAGGGCGTTGAGCGCTTCTTCGTCGGTGCGGCCGTCACCGTCATTGTCAAGTCCCCAGGCAAAATCACCCTTATAGTAGTTCTGATCGAGATTGTTGTCTTCGTCGATGCGGCCGTCACTGTCGTTATCGATGCCATCCATCAATTCTTCATCGCGCCGGCCGTCGCCGTCTTGGTCGATCAAATCACTGATGCCCAATTCATGCGACTTCGCCACCAATTCCCGCACGTCCCGGCCAAATTGAAAGGTCCAGCCCTGGGTATTATTGGCATTGCCGCGATAGCCGAAGGTCAATTTCTTGTTCGGGGCCAATTGCCACAACAATTTGGTGTCCCAATTTTGGAAGACGTTCTCACGATTGTCGCCGAGGCCCAACAAGCTGCCAAAGATCGTTTCATTGCGCAAGAACGGCGAGGTATTGATTTGCGTGGTTTCTTGTATCGGCGATTTGGCGTTGATGTCGGCAATCGCATTTTCGTGGTAGTTGGCGCGGTCGTTGAAACGGGTTTCGCCTTGCAGATAAATCGTCATGTAGCCCGGAATCTTCAAACCGATGGAGGGCAACAGATAAGTTGTGATCGGCTCGGGGCCGCCGAGGCTGCCTTCGTACCAATCAAAGTTTTGCGAGCTTTCTCCCAGTTGGCTGTCGCCGAAATGGTCGGTTTGATAAAAAACGTGGCCGTTGTATTGCTCTTTGTTGCCTTCTTGTGTATTCAACAGGATGACGCCGGATTGCGCATTGCCGTATTCCGCATTGAAGCCGCCGGAGATGATTTGCAGCTCGCTCAACGCGGAGCGGCCGACAGTCAAGCCGATGGTGCGCGTTTGCGGGTCTTCGATGCTCACGCCGTCCACCAAATAAGCGGTCTCGCCGGCGCGGCCGCCGCGAATGTGCAGGTTGTTGCCGGTCCCCTGCGCGCCGGCGTTCAAGGCCACCGCGTCATTCACTGTGGTAATCGGCAGCGATTGAATTTGGTCGTCGGTTGAGACTTTGACGGAAGCGGTGACGTCTTTTTGAATTAGCGGCCGATCCGCCACCACTTCCACCACCTCGCCCAGTTGCAGGGTTTCTGAAGGCAGCGAGAAATTAATGGTGGTGGTGAGATCGGCGAAAACGCGGACGCCTTTTTCCACCAGGTTGGTATAGCCAATGATAGAAGCACGAACTTCATACGTTCCAGGCTGCACATTCAAAATAAAATATTCCCCATCAAGATTTGTGGCGGCGCCCAAGGTCGTGCCCACAATAACGACATTTGCTCCCGGCAGCGGCAACCCAGTTTCACGGTCGACGACTTTTCCGGCAATTTTTCCCGTCGTGCCAGCCAGCACCCACGTAGCCCAAAGCAGAACGACGAGGATGATGCCCAGACTACGCATTCTCGTTGGGATCATACATACTCCTCCGTAATCTAGAGTTCAACACAGCGCGAATTTTGAAGATATGCGGCAGAGAATGACGACACCGCCCGCTCCGAAAACCAAGTGACTTCGCAAGCGGTGCCATGTTTCACAGGAATGGGGAAAACAACTCTCAAAGCCAAGCGAGGCAAGATGCTTCCAGACACGACCTACCGATTATATGTGGCAAATCAATAAATGCAAACGCCGTACCAGCACAGGGCGCAATCTAAAGGCGAATGCAACAAGAGGTTAGCGCCAGCGCTGCCGCATAAGTGTTTAGAATTCTGACGACGAAATGCTCGAGAAATATGGGCTGCGAGATTTGCTCGTTCAGCGTCCTGCGGTTTGATCCAAGAAAGGTGCAAAACCTTTCCTGAGGCTTGGAAAAGTTTTGCATAGTTTCAAAATAGTGAATCTCAGCCAAGAAGCAAGTGGAAAAGCGGTGGGCCCTGTAGGGTTCGAACCTACGACCAACGGATTATGAGTCCGTCGCTCTAACCTGCTGAGCTAAGGGCCCGGGAGGGCAAATTCAAAAGGCAAAATGCAAACAGAAAAGGGCAAAAGAATTCAAAAGTGAACGTCTTTGCAGCTTCGTGAATCGCAAATGCGGTTATTCCTTAACATGGCGCGATCTCTCGCCATGACAAATATACAAACGCAACCACGGGAAAGCAAGTTAGCGATAATTGTCAATTGCGCATTGTGAATTGTCAATTCACACATTATCGTGCGAGCTCGGCGGCCTTCTCGGTATTCTCCCAAGTAAAGCCCTCACCTTCACGGCCGAAGTGACCATACGCCGCGGTGGCTTGGTAAATCGGACGGCGCAATTTGAAATATTCGATGATGCCGCGCGGGGTCAAATCCCAATTCTTGCGCACCAGCTTTTCCAGCTCCTCGTTCGGTAATTTACCGGTGCCGAAGGTGTCCACGCAAATCGAAACCGGCTCGGCCACGCCGATGGCATAGGCCACTTGAATTTCACAGCGCTCGGCCAAGCCCGCCGCCACGATATTCTTCGCGACGTGGCGCGCGGCGTAGGCCGCGGAGCGATCGACTTTCGTGGGATCTTTGCCCGAAAACGCGCCGCCGCCGTGGCGGCCAAAGCCGCCGTAAGTATCGACAATGATTTTGCGGCCGGTCAAGCCGGCGTCGCCCTGCGGCCCGCCGATCACAAAACGGCCGGTCGGGTTGATGTGATAAGTCATCTTGTGATCGTCGATCATCTCTGCCGGAATCACCGGCTTGATCACCTTCTCGATCACCTCGGCGCGCGTTTGCTCCAGCGTTGCTTCGGGATGATGTTGCGTCGAGATCACGATGGTTTCTACCGCTCTGGGCTTGCCATTGACGTAGCGCACCGAAACCTGGGCCTTGCCATCCGGCCGCAGGTAGGGGATGATGCCCTGCTTGCGCACTTCGGCCAGGCGCCGGGCCAGCTTGTGCGCCAGTAAAATTGGCATCGGCATCAATTCCTTGGTTTCGTTGGTGGCGTAGCCGAACATCATGCCCTGATCACCTGCGCCCGAACGATCCACGCCCATCGCGATGTCGGGCGATTGCTTATCGATCGAAGTCAAAACCGCACAAGTCTCAAAATCGAAACCGTAGGCCGCGTCGACATAGCCGATTTTTTTGATGGTTTTGCGCACGATTTCTGGAACGTGCACGTAGCAATCCGTGGTGATTTCGCCGCCCACCAGCGTGAGGCCGGTGGTGACGAAGGTCTCGCACGCCACACGCGCTTGGGGGTCCTGCGCGAATATCGCGTCGAGCACAGCATCGGAAATTTGATCCGCAATTTTATCGGGATGGCCTTCGGTGACCGATTCCGAAGTGAAGAGCATGGAGGACATGAGTGCTCCTGATAATAATGAGAGAAGGATGGTTTTCAGCTTACAAAAATGGGCCATTGCGTAGTGGCCACTGATGATTCACAATTGACAATTATCAATTGGCAATTAATAATTGTTAATTGATAATTGTGAATGGTCAATGAAAATCGCCAGGTCCCAAGCGCGCAAATCCATTCAACTAAAAACATTCACAAATCACGGGCTGCTCGCCTGAATAGTTCATAACCGCAGAGTCGCCGAGCACGCGGAGATTGAAAAAGTTTAGAATACGGTGTTCTCGTCAATGAGCATAGAAGAGGTTGCTGCTAACCAAAGCTATTCGACAATTTGATGTTCTCTGTGAACTCGGCGTCTCGGCGGTTTAATTTCATGAATTATCCAGGCTCAGCCTCAACTCTGAAATTGCTCGAGCCGCTGTTTCAGCAAATCGATTTTGTGCACCGGCGTGGGATCGACGCCGTTCAAAGCCGCGAGATACACGCTCGCGAGGTCGCCCAGGAAAATCAGAGAGAATAGGCGGGCGAGGCGCGACTGTCCTGCGCTCCACGCTTCGAGCACCGGCGCGCCGGTCTCTTCGATCAGCGCGCGTGTGATTTCCATTCTTTTTTGAATGCGCGGGTGATCCTGGCGGTCGCGCAAATAGATCGCCTGGAAGCCGCGATCGGAGGGCGCGCGCTGTCCCCAGCCCACGAGTTCATTGTGATTCATTTCCGGAAAGACGTTGTGCCAGGACAAAATTTCCGCGTTTTCACAAAACTGCTCTTTCCAGCGCCACGCGGCAATTTCGAGCAAGCCGTGGGCGGCGTAAATAACCGGCAGTCTTTCCGTCAAAGCGGCGGCGATAAATTTCGCCAAATTGTGCTGCGCGTCGGATTGCGGGCCCCACGCCTGCGCATGTTTTTCAAGCAGCGTGGTGGTTTCGGCGATATCGGCTGCCGGATCCGCAAGCATTTGCAGACGATGCAATACCATCAATAAAGGCACGGTCAAATGCGCCAAAGCCGAGCGCGGGGGAAAGCCCGGCGGCAGCGAGAACACCGGCCAGCCATTTTTTTGCGCCCACTCTCCGATTTTCCCGCCGGAGGTGATGCAGACGATTTTTGCGCCGCGCGCTTTCGCCTGCATGAGCGCGGAGAACGATTCTTCCGTGTGGCCGGAATAACTGGAAACGACGACCAGGGTATTGGCATCCACCCAACCGGGCAAATCATACGAGCGCGAAACGTGCAGCGGCACCGGCAGGTCCTCCAGCGTGACGCCCCGCACCACATCGCCGCTGATGGCTGAGCCGCCCATGCCCGCGACGACGAGGCCACGCGGCCGGAAGCCCGCCAGCTTGAATTCATTTTGCTGCGCCGAGGCCAGCGCCTCCTGGAAATGGCGCGGCATGGCCAGGACGCGTGCCAGCATTGAGGACTTGTCGACGGCGGCAATGTATTCGGGTGTCAAGGAATTCATTTTCCTCCGACTGCTTTTTTATTGAAATCCACTTTATCCGTGCAATCCGCTTACAAGAAATAACAGCTGGATCGTTACACTAAATCATCAAATCCTTGAAGCGCCGCCGCATGAACGGCCGCACGAAATTTTGTATTTCACGGGCGGAGGAGAATTCCATGACGCTCTCCACCAATTCTTTCGCTTCATTGAAATTGATGTTGCGAATGATTTTTTTGATTTCCGGGGCATCGATGGGGCTGACGCTGAGCTGGTCGATTTCCATGCCCACCAGCAAAACCGTGGCCAGGCGGTCGGCGGCCATCTCCCCGCACATGCCTACCAGCACGCCGCGGCTGTGCGCCGCCGCAATCACCAGGCGAATCAAGCGCAGCAGCGCGGGATGTAGATGGTTCAGCAAATGCGCAATGCGTTCGTTGCCACGGTCGGCGGCGAAGGTGTATTGCATCAAATCGTTGGTGCCGATGCTGAGGAAATCCACGCGCTCCGAGATGTGATCGGCGAGCACCGCCGCGGAGGGCACTTCGATCATCACGCCGACTTCGGTGTCGGCGCCGAATGTTTTGCCCGCCTTTTTCAGCTCGCGCTTGGATTGTTCGATCAACGCCAGCGCCTCCTCCAATTCCTGCACGCCGGAAATCATGGGCAGCATGATTTTCACGTTGCCCAGGGTGTTGGCACGCAAAATCGCCTTGATCTGGTCTTTGAACAAATGCGGCAATTCCAAACAAATGCGAATGGCGCGCCAGCCCAAAAAGGGATTTGTCTCCGGCGGAATTTTGATGCACTTGGGGCTTTTATCTCCGCCCAGATCCATGGTGCGAATAATCACGGGCTGAGGCTGTAATTCCGCGGCGATGCGATAGTATTCCTGGTATTGCACCTCTTCCGAGGGCGGCTCATTGCGCTCCAAATACAAATACTCCGTGCGCAACAATCCCACGCCGTGCGCACCATTGGCCTGCACCAGCTTGACTTCGTCGGAAAATTCCAGGTTGGCAGAAAGCTCGACGTCGCGGCCATCACGTGTGCGCGAGGGCAGGTCGCGCAAATGGCTGAGGCGATTCTTTTTCTGCATCCACACGCTATGCTTGCGCTGATAGCGCGCCAGCGTGTCTTCCTCGGGATTGATCAGCACCAGCCCCTGGTCGCCGTCGATGATGATGCGATCTTCGGCTTTGCAGCGTTTGGTGATTTCGCGCAGGCCGACCACGGCGGGCAGGCCGTAGGAATGGAGCATAATGGCGGCATGGGAGGTCTTGCCGCCCAAATCCGTGGCAAAACCGCGGATGCGATGGCGATTCAACAGCAGCGCCGCCGAGGGGGTGAGGTCGCTCGCCACCACCACCGCAGCGCCCTCGACCTGGTTGAGAAAGTCGCGCCGGTCGCCGAGCAGGTTGCGCACCACACGCCGGTCAACGTCCTCCAAATCCACGCGGCGATCCATCAAAAAGCCGCCGCTTTGCGTCAAGCGGTCGGCGTAAATCAACATCAGGTTGTGAAACGCGAATTCCGCGTTGAGCCTCTGCGCCGCAATAGATTGTTCGACCTGGCCCAAAAAATCCGGGTCCTCCAAAATCATGTGGTGTACTTCGAAAATTTGCGCGGCAGTATCGCCAATTTGCTCATGCGCGACGATTTGATCGTGCGACAACTCGTCCTTGGTCTTGTTCAGGGCGCGGTGCAGACGCTCGATTTCCGCGGCGATCTCGTCCGCCTCCAAAGTGCGGCGCTCGACGACCGGCAGCGTGCCGGAAAGCATGAACACGCGGCCGATCGCAACGCCAATAGAAACGGGCACGCCCTGCAGCACCACTTCAGCTTTGGGCTCGAATTTTTTCATCGGCCGCGTTTTACTCCGGTTCTCCGAACTTGTCTGCAAAAAGCTTGACAATGGCTTCCACCGCCTTTTCTTCGTCTTCGCCTTTGGCGGAAATCGTGACCTCGCTGCCCAGATTGGCGGCCAGCATCATCACGCCCATGATGCTCTTGCCGTTGATCACCTGGCCCTCGCGCGCCAAATGAATGTCCGAGCGAAAAGCCGCCGCAGTCTTGACCAACATCGCGGCGGGCCGGGCATGCACACCGAGTTTATTTTTGACGATGATTTTTTTTTCCACCATGCAACAATTGATTATGGTGATTCTCCTGACGCCATTTGATTACTCGTACTCTTACCCGCTCTTGCCCTACAGCGGCGTGAGCGCAAGAGCAGGAGTGGGAGCACAAATAGATATGGTGGTGAAGCGCAGGGCGATTTTCAGGCGCGACGCTGCAGGATCATTTCCAGGAAAGCGTGAAACTCGCCGGCGTTGCCGAGGCGGCCCAGCTCAACCAGATGGGCGTGCGCACAATTCATGTGATAGCGCACAGCTTCTTCCGCGGCGGCGAGTGCGCCGGTCGCGCGAAAGATACGCTGTGCCGCGAGAATATCGCCGTCCGTCACTTCGTGTTTTGTGAAAACAGCGCGCAATTCGTGGCGCTGGCGCGCGTCGCCACGTTCCTTGGCATGCACATACAGGAACGTGCGCTTGTGGCGGCGCACATCGCTGCCGAAATCTTTGCCGAGGACGGCTTGCTCCACGGTGATGTCGAGCAAATCGTCTTGAATTTGAAAGGCCTGGCCCACGTGCTCGGCAAAACACTTGAATATTTCCGCCTGCCGCTCGGACCCTCCGCCGAGTCTCGCTCCCATTTGCGCACAGATGGCCAGCAAGCGCGCGGTCTTTTTGAGAATCATGGTCTGGTAGCGCTGCAAGTTGACGCCATCATCCTGCTCAAAGTCGCGATCCAGGGCCTGGCCTTCACAAATCTCGATGATGCCGTCGGTGAACACACGGCACAATTCCGGCAAATGCGGGCTTTCGGTTTCCAGCAGGCTCTTGTACGCGAGCACCACCAGGGCGTCGCCCGCCAAAATTGCGACATCGTTTCCCCACTGGCGGTGCACCGTCAGCCGGCCGCGCCGCGTGTCATCCCGGTCCATAATGTCATCATGGACTAGCGTAAAATTGTGCATCAATTCCACCGCGGCAGCGGCCGGCAAAGCATTTTGCCGCGCGCCGCCCAGGGCTTCGCAACACATCAACAACAACACGGGGCGCAGGCGCTTGCCGCCGCCTTCCAGCGCATAGTGAACCGGATCATAAAGGCTTCGGGGTTGCGCCAAACCGGCGCCGTCGCGATGGCGCTTGAGAAAGGAAGCGAGATAGGAATTGATGAGATCTTTGTACTCAGAGAATTTGCCAGGCTGGTTGAACACTGATGATCCTTCGCCGCACCTCGAATTGAATGAGTCAGCCTTCCGAAAATATCTTCCCGGCTATCCGGGTCGGCCGGTGAATCGAAATTCGCAACTTTTTCATGCTCAGATTGTTTCTCCGCCTCAATATACGCCGGCGGAGAGACATACCAATAGGATACCAATTGTACATATTCGCCATTTGATAAGCAAGCAAAAGTTCTGTGGCGCGCGACCGCAAACGCCACGAGCAGGCCGCGCCGGCAATTGTTAACAGGTTTTAAACTCAAGATTGCCAGCCTTTCTTCGCAAAGCCGGGAGATGGATGGTATTGTTAAAACAATCCGCTCCACGATCCGGCACCGCACGCGTTGCAAGAACGACTTTAACAAGGCAATCTCATGGAAGCCGTAAAAATACTGGACGGCAAATACGAAATTCTCGAAGAAATTAAGCGCGGAGGATTCGGCGTCATTTCTTTTGGCCGTGATTTATTGTTCGACAAACCCGTCGCCGTCAAAACCATCCCGCCGGAATTGCTCGGCGAGGCCAAGTACGTCGATCTGTTTCAAGCGGAAGCGCTGGCCATCGCCCGCCTCAACCACCACAACGTCATCCGTATCTACGACATCAAGCGCGATGCCGGCGGACAGTTCTACATTATCATGGAGTACGTTGACGGCGCCGATCTGCGCCAATTCCTGAAAGCCTACCGCCAGGAAAATTCCGGATTGCCCGCACATCTGTGTGCCGCTCTCGTTTCCGAAGTCTGCTCTGGTTTGGACTATGCGCACACGCGCCGTGACCCCGACACCCACCAGCCGCTGCAGCTCGTGCATCAGGATATTTCGCCGGGGAACCTGATGATCAATTGCCTCGGGGAGGTGAAAATCATCGATTTCGGCCTGGCGGGCGTGCGGCGCCGCGGTCTGGGGCTGGCCCGCGGCAACGACGAAGTCTTGATTCAAGGGAAACTGGGCTACCTCGCGCCAGAGCAAGTCGAAACCACCCGCCTCGATCACCGCGCGGACCTCTTTGCGCTGGGCGTGGTGTTTTATGAATTGCTGACCGGCAAGCGTCTTTTTCCCGAAAAAGATCCCCAAGCCGCCATCGCAAAACTTCGCTCCGGCCAGTGGGATTTGTCTTCGCTGTCACACGCCGGTGTGCCGGACCTGCTGGCGAATGTCCTCGCGCGCGCGCTGCAGAAAGAACCAGCGCAGCGCTATCAATCCGCGAATCATATGTATCTCGAGCTGATGAACTATCTCTCGGCGCACGCTCCAGCCACGGATTACGCCCTGGAACTGGGCACCATGGTGCAGAAAATCGCGCCGGCGAGGCAACTCCCCAGAACGGCTCCATTTCATGAGGTCGCGTCCGATCTCTCAGCGGATTTTGAGGAGACGGCCACAATGTCAATTCCAATCACCCTGCCTCAAGCCGGGGAAAAGCGGGCGCAGCCGGAATTGCAAACGCCAGAAACAGAACTGGTGCTCGAGCTCAACGAAGACCACGCGAATCTCCTTTCGGCTTTTTCCGGCAATGGCGCAATCGAACAAGACGAAACGCCCGTGGAAGTGGAAGTGACGCCGCAGGCGGAGAACGACTTGACTCCGTTTAGCGGCCTCGCCGCGCCCCCCGAAGGCGCGTACTATCGCGTGATCGGTGAAGAGGAGGAAGAAGGCGAGGTGCGCACGATCATCGACGTCGTGCGGCTTTCCGCGCGCACGCACCGGCAGGCGATTCTGCGCACTGGCGCCGGCGTGCTGGCGGCCTTCATGCTGTTTTTGATCGTGGATATTTTCATGCGCTGGACCACGCTGGGCGCGGGAGTGTACGACTATCTTTTTCCGCCAGCCATTCGCATCGTTTCCTTTCCACCCAACGCGCAAGTCTATTTGGACGACAAGCCGCTCCCCAAGACCACGCCGCTCGCGCTCGACGCCATCGCGCCGGGGGTGCACAAGCTCACGCTGACCTTGCCGCGCTTCGAGCCTATCGTGCGCTCGATCCAAGTGCTGCCCAAGGGCGGCGTGGCCGTCGCCGGCGAAAGCAAGCGTGAGGGTGATCAGCCTTACATCTTCCGGTTCAAAATGATTCTGGAAATCACCTCACAGCCACCGGGTGCAGAAGTGTATTTGAACGGCATCCCCTACGCAGAGCCCACACCCTGCCGTGCGGTGGTCGAAGTGGGCGATCCGCTAAAAATCGAATTGCGCAAGCCGGGCTTGATGGCGTTGAGCGGCTTCACGCTGAGTACGCTGGAAGGTGCGGAGACCATCGAGGACCGCCGCTTGTGGAAATTCGAGCGCATTGAAGGACAGCGCGAGCATTTCGTGGTCGCCGGATTTTTTGCCAAGCAAATCAAAATCAATTCCACGCCCAGCCTGGCGGAAATCTTTCTCGACGGCAGCGGCGGCCCGGTCGGCGTCACCGGCTATGCCACCGAGCTGCTCCTGCCCATGGGCTCGCATGCGATTACGCTGCAAAAACCGGGTTATTTGCCGAAAACATTCGAGACCATGGTGGACGAAGCTTCGCCCGAAGAATATGATGAAATGCTGTCGCGCGTGGTGCGCGTATTTGCCAAAGAAGCCGCTGACTCCAGTGACAATGATATCGGCGCGCAAGTGACCGAGCTGGTGTATGGTGACCGGCGCACACGGCTAAAAACCAAAACCCCGTGCGAGCTCACCTTGCTGCCGCTGACCTATACGGTCACTTTGGTCAAAGAAGGTTACGGCACCTATACCTTGACGATTCCGCCGAGCAGCACCATGGCGATCGCGCGCATGTCGCCCGGCAGCGTTGACGTCGAGATTCTGGTGCTCGACGAGCAGACCGAAGCGCCGCTCGCGGGAGCCGAAATCAGCTGCCGGAATGCGGAGATGGCAAATGATGAGGAAAGGTTCTTGAGCCGAACCGATATGTATGGCGTCGCGGTGCATGCGCTCGCGCCCGGAATTTACAGCATTCGCGTCGCCAAAGACGGTTATCAAGCCGTCGCGCAAGACCATGAAATCACCGCCAGCGAGCAACGCACGCTGGTTTTCAAATTATCGCCTCAACAGTAAAGAACTCTGCCTGCCCGCGGCAGGGAGCACAAATGCCGAAGATCATTCTGAAGAAAAAAGCAGAGGTGCTGGCGGAATTCGCCCTTCCGGAAACAGGGGCGGTTTGCAGCATCGGCTCCGGCGGCGAAAATCACGTGGTCGTCGCCGACAAAACCGTTTCGCTGCAACATCTGCACATCGAACGGCGCGGCGTGCAATACTTCGTGCGCGACCTCAAAAGCGCGTATGGCACATTCCTCAATGGCATCAAGATCAACACCGCAACCGAGATCGGAGACGGGGACGCCATCAGCCTGGGTGAGCACACGCTGGTGTTTCGTCATTCCCTCACCGCTGCGCGCGAAACGCAAAGCCCCGCCGGTGGCAGTGCCAGTTTCTGGAGCGAGGCGAAGGAAGCCGTACTCGACGCTGCGGCGGGCAACGCCGGCTTCGGCGCCGCGCTGGAACGCGAAGCAGGCGGAAGCGAGCCGAGCGACCTCGAACGTTTGCGACGGTTGCGTTCGCAAGAAGAAAATGAGCTGGTGAGCTTGGAAAAAGAGCTGGCGGAGGTCATCGAACAAGCCGCACCCCAAGAACAGGCGGGGCAAGAGGCGTCGCCGGATCCTGCGGCGAAATCACCCTATTATCTACTTGCCATTCACGGCCCTTATCTCGGCAAAAAGTTCCAGTTGAATTTCGGCGAAACCAAAATCGGCCGCGAGGCGCGTTTAAACGACATCGTCATTCGCGAAAACCGCAAAGGGGAGATTGACCCCAGCATTTCGCGCCGCCACGCCACGATTTCTCATCGCCACAACCACTTTTATCTCAGTGACAAACGCAGCAAAAGCCGCACGTATTTGAATCAGGATCGCCTGGCCGAGAGCGATGAGTTGCTGCTCGCACCCGGCGACGAAATTGAAATCGTGAGCGATCAGCAAAGCACGGTGTTGCGCTTCGTCGCTGAAGGCAATTGGGACTTCTCCTTTCCCCGAAAGACCGGCGCTTGGTGGCTGCGTTATCGGGCGCAAGCGCTTTCCGTGGGCAGCCTCGTGATCACGCTCTTGGGCGTGCTCATCGGCGCCTATGCGTGGTACCATCGCGCGCTGGCGACAGACGCTCCTGTAAAATTGGAAATGCAATACCACCGCTTTGCCAAAGTCAGCGCCGGCGGCGAAGAGGAAGCGGCCGCAGAAAGCCGGGCCGTGCTTTCCGATTATGCGGCTTTGCCGGTGCTGGTGCACGTGAATGACGATGCTCATACCGACATGGTGTTTATGCACTCCGACGGCACGCTCAGCGCGCTCAGTGGCAAAACGCGGCAGCGCCTCTGGCGCCTCAGCACAGTGGTGTTGGACCGCAACTATCCCGTGGCGGCCGCCGACCTCAACGGCAATGGCAAGGCGGATCTCGTGGCGATCATGGCCAGCGGGCATATGGTAGCGATCGACGGCCAGCACGGCGCCGAAATCTGGACGAGTCCTTTTCTCGCGCACGAATTGGTCGGCCCGCCCCTGGTCGGTAATTTTGACGGCGACGGCCGTCCCGACGTCGCGGTGGTGAGCGTGCAGGGCAAAATGATCGTCGGCTATGCGCGCCGGCAAGAGCCGGAATGGGTAGAAATTGAGACCGGCGTCATCGTGCAGGCGCCGCTGTCGTGCGCCGACCTCGATCGCGACGGCGACGAGGAGGTATTGATCGGAACCGAGCGCGGGCTGGTGCTGATTTATGACGGCAGCGAGCGCCGTTTGAGCGGAAGCGTCAATATCAATCTCAGCCTCAACAAGCTGCGCGGCCGCTTCGATGAAAGCAATCAGATTCGTCATCCCGTGAGCGCGGCGGATTTCAACGGCGACGGGCGGCTCGATCTCCTGGTCACCAGCCGGCAGGGCAATTTGGTATGCGTTGATGTTTCCAACCAAGGGACAGACGGAGCGATCAAAACGCGCGAGTTGTGGTGGAACCATCTCGCCACCCACCCCGATTCGTTGGCGGATTTCTCCTATCCATTCGCGCTGGGAGATGTGGATGCCGACGGCCTTGCGGACGTGGTCGCCGTGGATGAGCAAGGCACGATTTCAGCATTTCGCGGCCTGGGCCGCGACGGCCAGAAACAGCCGGTATTGTGGCAAGCCCAGGGCCTCCCGCTGGTGCAGCTTCCCGTGCTGTTTGATTTCGATCACGACGGGCGCGTGGAAGTCGTGGCCGCTGAAAACAACGGCTGGCTCAAAATTCTCAACGGCAAAACCGGCGAGATCTCATGGCAGGAGCGCGAGACCATCGTAGTGCCGCGCGAAGCACCGCTGCTGGCGGATTTGAGCGACAAAGCGGCGGTCGATATTCTAATGGTCAGCGCGGACGGCGTCGTGCACACGTTTCGCAGCAATCGCCGCGTGCCTGCCGGCACCATCATCTGGGGCCAGCGCCACGGCAGTTCCACGAATCTTTCCACGCTGTTGGTGACGCATTTCCCCACGGGAACCTGGACGGCATTGCTGGTGGGGAGCATTTTCGCGCTCGTTGCGATCAACGCCGCCAAATTCTGGATCCAACAGCGCCGGCGGCGCTTTGCAAAGGGTTGAATGATTCTCTTCATCAAATCTGCGCGCCTCCGCGGATTGACCGGGCAAAAGCTTCGCCTCGAGACTCGTCGCAGACTCCCGCTCAATCCGCTTGCTATTTTACCAAAGTATTGCAACTTTTGAGCACGGAATTGTTCGGATTTTCAGTTTTACGCTTTTTGTTTTGAATGCTTGAGATTGTCCATGGAAATTGTGATCGCAGGCGCGACGGATTGCGGCACCGTGCGCAAGACCAATGAAGATTTTTTCTATTACTCGCTAGAGAAGAGGCTGGTGGTGGTGTGCGACGGCATGGGCGGGCACCAGAGCGGAGCGGTGGCCAGCCGCATCGCGGGCGAGACCATGCGCGACGTATTTTTCTATCCCGATCTCGCCGAGCTACGCTTCTTTTGCAGCGACCAGCAGGAGCGCATGCCGGAAATCGCGTTGCGCCTGCTCGCGGGCGCACGCCTGGCCAACCGGCGCCTGTTCCTGATGGCCGAGCAGGAGCAAAACATGCGTGGCATGGGCACGACGCTGGTGGCCATGGCCTTCAACGACACCATCGCCTGCGCCGTGCACATCGGCGACAGCCGCGCCTACCAGCTCAAGCAAAAAGCTTTGCAGCAATTGACCGAGGATCATAGCTGGGTGAACGAGCTGCTGCAAGACCGCGAAATCCGTGCGGACGAGGTGCAGCATTTCAGCAAAAAAAACGTGTTGACGCGCGCGCTCGGCACCCACCACGCCACCAAGATCGATTTACAATGGTTCCCGTTGAACGGCGCGGAAAAATTTCTGCTGTGCACCGACGGTCTGCACAACGCCCTGCCGCCGGAGGCCATTCTACAAAACCTGCAAAACAACAACGAAGCCGCGCTGGTGCAGGAAGTGGAGCGGCTGGTGCAGCGCGCGAAACAAAGCAATGGCTCCGACAATATCACTGCCGCCCTCGCCTGGGTGAAGCCGACGCGCGCGATCACGGTGCGCAGCAGGCACGTGAAAATGACGCTCGCGGAAGAAACCGAACCTTTGCTGGCGGCCGAAGAAAAATTCATCAGGCGCCAATATTTCGGCGCGAGCGAGAAAAAGGCGCCGCCGAACCCAGCCAAACGCGTGGCCATGCGCGTTTTCCCGCTGGTGGCCATGATCGCGGGTTTGGCCGTGGCCGTATACTTTCTGCATCCCTTTAACCGCACGGAAGAAAATGTGGCCACGATGCCGCCTTTCGAGCCGGTTGCAACGGAACCGGCGCAGACCGCCGCGCCGGCAAAGCTCGAGCCAGCTCCTTTCATTCCTGCGGCTGAAAGTCTTGCCTCCCCCGCCGTGGATTCGAGTGAAGTGCTGTTTGAGACGCCTCCGGCCACGGATCCGGAAAGCTTGACTCCGCTGGCATTCGATTCGGTCGCAACCATAGCCGGACAGAATCCGCCGGTACCGGTCGCGACGGCCTCTCCTGAAAGCATGGCAGCAGAAGCCTCCACCGAAATTGAACACGAGCCACCGGCGCAGGCACCCAGCGTTGCGGCGCAGGATTCTGCTTCGCCGCGGGCCCAGGTGCTGTCCAACCCGGAGCCAACACTCCCAGATGAAAACGCCGACCCTGCTCCCGAAAGCCTGGTGCCGCAAAGCGGCGGGCGTATTTTTCTTCCCGGACTCAATCTGGCGCGCTATAGCGGCGCGGAAATCTTTGCGAACGATCTTCAGGTCGGGCCTGTGCTGCCTCTCGCCGAAGCAGGCTTTTTTCTGCCGCCCGGCGTTTACACCATTACGGTGAAGGACAGCACCGGCCACGTGCTGCATCAAAAAGTTAGTGTGAGCGTCTCCCAGGGCGACGTCAAAACGCTGGAGTTTTGAAGCACGCGCGGCTTGGTCTCGAATCTGAAATGAATCCTCTTCAGCCACAGGCAGATCGTGTTGCGCATATCCTGCAGAGCTTGGGCGAAGCTTATCTCGCGCGCGGCCAGTACGCCGAAGCCGCGGAGAAGTTCGCGCAGCTCTTGCAATCCGGCCAGCCCGTGCCGGCCATGCATCGCAGTTTTGCGCTTGCCTTGCTTGGCCTGAATCGCTGCAACGAGCCGGCGCGCCACACCTACCAACACGTCTTGCAGCTTTTTCCGAACGATCGCGCGCTGCTGCTCAAGATCTGCCACGTACTGTTGGCGCACAATGCCCGCGACACCTTTGCGCTCCAGCAATACCGGCAAGTGCTCACGCTCAATCCCCCCGCCCCCCGCGAAACGTTCCACGCCCTGGCCCAGCATTTTCTGCAGAACGAACAACCTGAACCCGCTTTTGAAACACTCAAACGCGCCGCGCTGTTGGAAAACGGCGAGGTGATGCGCACGCTCACGCAGCTCGTGCAGCTTGGCTGGCGCCTGGAAAAATATGCCGAGAGCCGCAGCGTGCTCGAATATCTCGCGGGGCGCAATGAAAACGCTGCCGGCCTCCGGCGTCTGCTCGCACTGGACAGCGCCTATGCGATTCACCACGCCGACGCGCAGCAGACCGAGTCCGGCCAAGACGTGGCGCCGCGCAACTGGCAGCCCATCGTGCAGGCCATATCCACTTACGGCCGGATGGAACACTTTGCCGCGCTGCGCGAATTCAGCGCATTGCGCCTGGCCCTGGCGCTCATTCAGCAGCCGCGGCAGGGGTGGTCTCCCCTGCCGGATACGAAAAATGACGCCCGCGGCAATGCTGCTTTTGTTCAGGAATTGGCGCAACGCCTGGCCGTGCTCAACCCGATTGTTCCAAGCGCCGCCGCCACGCGGCAAGTGTTGGCGCTGAGGATCATCAATCTCGAACTGCTCACGGCCGAAGCCGGCGAAGCGCTCGCCGGCGCGCTGGCGGAAAAATTCATCGACTTCTCAGCGAAATATTTGGCAAAAGGGGCAAATGCGATTTGCTACCGCCTGCGCGACGGCTTGCTGGCTTTCGCCGATTCACTCAAGCTGCTCGCCATCGCCGCCATCGACTTGCTGCACAAAATCGAGCGCTACAACGTAACCGCCAAGCCTGCCGCACAAATCTGGGTGCACACGACGGTGCACGCGCGCACGGATGACAATGGCAAGCTCGATCTTCTGGCCTGGCGCATGTTGTACGAAGTTCTGCACATGCTCGACCTCAAGACCGCGAAGACGCCACAGGAAAAACCTCAGAACAAATTGATGGTCGCGCGCGCGGTTTATGAAAATCACCTCGGCCACGAAGTGATGCCGGCGAAATATGCCGGCCGGAGGCGCGCGGAAGTGCCCTTTTTTCACGCCGACATTTGCGAAGCGATTTGGCGCAATCCGCTGGAATATGTGCAGGAAAAAACGCCGCATGCGTTAGGCAAATTCTGGGTGACGGAAAAGCTGCGCGGCAGCCGCGAAGCCGGCACGTATCGCGCACGCGACCGCGAGCTGGAGCGCGCGGTGATTTTGAAAGCGCTCAGTCCGCACAATAGCTACAAGCTCATGCAAGCGCCGGCGCTGCGCGAACAAGTGGTGGCGGCGATACGGCAAATCGGCCGGCTGGCGCTGCCCGGCATCGCAATGATTTACGACATGGGCTGGCAGGAGGAAATTTTCTACTTCGTGCGGGAATATTTGGAGGGCAAGGCACTCGAACAGGTTCGGCAAACCGGGCGGCGGTTATCGCTGCCGGAGGGGCTGGCATTGGGCATGCGCGTATGCCGCATTTTGCACGCGGCGCATCGCGAAGGCGTCTATCATGGCAATCTCAAGCCGGCCAACATTTGGCTGTCGCCGAACGGCGAAGTGAAGGTTTCGGATTTTTTTGTGCCGCTGTTCGTGGACCAGCCCGATCCTAACGATTTGCTCAACCCGGCGAACTGGCAATACAGCGCGCCCGAAAGGCGCGCCGGT
>JBIOXB010000063.1:0-79302 GCA_044869275.1 bacterium | reverse complement strand
AAGTAGCTTCAGGTGAAGCTACTATTGTAGTAGTTAAATCACTTCTTTCATCAGAAGACATTGTCTTTGATCCAGAAGCCGCAAGGTGCACGATTTGAGGCCGTAACTTTCTTCCTTCCTTCATGTCTTCATCGAGTACCTTTCCATACTCTTGCATAAAATCAAAGTATGTCTGATCAGGTCGCTGATTGTTGGGAGACTTAGGATTGGGATCAAAGATTTTTAGTTTGATGTTTTTATAACTTTCATCACGGAAATCACCGGATATGCCTGTAACTATTCGGGCATGAGCTGAAAAGTCCTCACCTTCCTCTGCATCTGTCGTAATCCATAAAGGCCCATAGCATTTGAGAAGACTAAAAAACTCGCTAGGGTTATAAAACACTATTCGAGGATATTGCTCCTGGCTGCCGTCAAGATCTGTTATTGGGGAAGTACCCTCTTCGGTATTTTTTGCTGCGAGGGAAACAGGCGCTGCCACAAGTTCAAGCGCATTCAGGAAATCGTTCTTTTCCGAACCTGAAAGTCTTTCCCCGTTCTTGAGTTTATTTAAGTATTTGAGTTTATCCGAGGATTGTTGTTCAGCTTTTTCCAGGACTTTTTCAATAGAATCAAGTTCTTTATGGCGCGAATAGACGAGCGTGGTCGCAGCCGCTGCCCAGCAGGCATTAGGGTTGGGCTGTGTGAAAAGTTTCACTCCTGGTACTTCATAATCATGAGGACTGGAGAGCTCTATATCCTCACATTTCGGCTCTTGCCCAGTGTGAGCAGTTGCATCATCCGAATTTGGATCGTCCCTCAAGGTCCCATCATCGGTCTTTTTACTCTCTAAAGAGCCAGGACTTGTTTCAATATTTCCGCCTGCTGTAGTTGGCGTCATCCCAATATCTCTGCTCAACGCCTGTCGAGTGAGTTCTTTGGCTTGTTCCGCCGTGAGGTGTCCGTCCTTCTTGGCTTGTTGGATTTGCTGCAACTGATTATTCAAGTTGCTGGACGAGGCATTCTGTTGTGCAAGCTGCGCTTGATTGGCAAGTTTCTGCTGCTCAAGCTGAAACGCCATATTGCCAAAAGCTTTGGCGCTCTCCAAAGAAGCGCTGAGCGCGGACATGGCATTTTGCTGGTTCAGATCCAGGCCGGTGATGTCCTTGAACAGATTGGGCGTGCCGAGAAGCTGCATGGCGGAAGCCAGGCCGGTCGGCGCCGGCGCTTCCGGTGCGGTTTGCATGCCGATGATCGGTTGCAGCAAAGGCGTTGGCGTCAAGCTGGGTGGCTCGGCGCGGCGCGATTCGGTGCTCGGTGCTTGAATCGCGGTCGGCTCGTCGCCGCAGGGCGCTTCGTCCCATTTCCAGAAGCGGCTGTCGTCTTTCACTTCGCAACTGTTGCACTGGCCCATCACTGCCTCGGCATACACGCCGCTGGTGGGCACACTGATGCGCATGGGCGGAATCGGCGTGTTCGGCGCATAGAGCTGGAGCAGATCAACGGGATTCTCGGCATCCTGGTTGAAATTCGGATCAAGACGAAAGCCGCGCGCTACCGGCATGACCAGGCTGTTGCCGGCAATGCCGATCAGGCGATTCTCAATCACCGAAGCCAAACTACGGCGCCGGCCATTGGGCAGCTCGACCTCGAAACCGTCGAGCAGCATATAACGGCGGTCTCTGTCCATGTGCCGCCAGATCACTTTGTGATAGTATTCGAGATGCTCGTTGAGATGGGTGATCAGCTTTTTCGCAGCCTCACGGTCTTCCTGCCGCGGATTGCGCAGCTCTTCGGCATCGAGCGGGGTGTTGATGATTACGGGCGAATCGTTAGCCAATAAGTTTTCAAGCCGGCTGCTCTTGAACAGAAAATGGCTCATGTGCCGGGTGCGGTAGTGCAGCGCGCCGGAATGAACGATGACGCGCGCAAACAGCGGCAGTTTCTCCGTGAGACGCATTTCGATGAAGTCGATATCCTCGCGCGCCACTTTGGGAGGGGCAGCGCCAGGTTGTAAGCGCACATACAAAGGCTTTTCCGTTACATATTCTGAAACCAGCGTGGGATCGAGTGAAACTTCGGTTTCGCCGTTTTTGTGCACCATAACAAACTTGATGCTTTCCAAAATGCCTTGCGCAATTCTAGGAGCAAGCTCTTTTTCGAAAATCTTGTCGCGTTCGATTTTTTCTTCATATTTGTATTTGTAGATACTCGCTATGAAAAATCCCCCAAGCCCTCCACCGCCCTCCTCAACTGCATCAAGAAATGCTTTCCACTCTTCTGCGTCGGATCTATTGAAAAACTGCTTATAGAGTTGTTTTGTTTTCTCATCAAGAAACGGCATAACCGGTTCCCAATTGGCCGGCACGAACTTGCCTTCTTCACCATCTCTTGGACGAAAGATCTCGAATGAAACGCTCAATTCGCCGCTGAGATATTCAATGATTTCTTCCGCATATCTGCCCTTGGGCAGATCGCTGCCGACGTAATTATTTTGAATACGCTCGATGGCATCAAAGCCGGGGCGCAACGCGCGCCGGCGCAGAAAGCGGCCTAAGAATTCCCGCCAACGCAAAACCTTTTCCTGATCAAAGCGCGACATAAGCAGCGGGATAAACAAACACTCCTGCACGTCGGCCAACTCCTGCTCCACGGCAAAGTGGCGCAGCACTTCGAAATATTCAATGGTCATAGTGTGACAATGGTTGTGATTGGCCACCACTTCGGTGGTTACTTCCATGTCTTCGCCCTGTTTTGCGGTTTGCACCACCGTGGCTTTCTGGCTGCGCTGCGCCGAGGCCGCTTGCATGACGCGATCACGCAATTGTTGCAGCTCGCTGGCGGCAAGATCGCGCGAAGAATTTTGCCACGCACTGGAGTTTGAGCCACCACCGCCGCCGCTTACACCAAATCCTCCAAAGCTAAAGCCTCCTCCCGCGCTCCAGGTTGAACTCTTGGATTCACCCTGCATGCTCTCGTCCAAAGCGGAATTGATGATATCCGCGATATCGCGATTGTGGGTAATTGATGCGTCCATTTCTTCACCGGCTTTAATGCGCTCTTCGCGCTCCGCCCGTTCGCGGCGCTTCCAATCGATGATTGCAATCTGCTTCTTTTGGCATGGCGCCAGCGGCAGGCTGTACAGCAAATCGCCGAGCGAGTAACCGTCCGCTTTCCAAATTTGTTTGAAGTGCAGCAGGTGGCCGTGCGCAATGGTGGTGGCCTGGTAAAACGTCGGCTCGTTGTCCCAGTCAATCGGATTCTTCGCCGACAAACGGTCGCGCCCCGAGGCCTTCTTGTTGTGCATGTCGATGAGCGCGTTGATCTCATCGAGATACATTTGCCGCGCCAGGCGTTTCACAGCTTGCAAATCGTCGCCTTTATTTTTGCGCGAAAGGGCTTTGAGCAGTTGAGGCGGAATTTTGCGGCGCTGGTTCAAGGTCAAGCCTTTGATCACGGGATCGGTCGAGCGCACGACGCTGTGAAAGCTGAATTCTTCCAGCGTGCGGTTGGGCGCGGTGAACTCGACGCAACGCCCGCCGCCGAGATCGGTGCTGTAGGTTCCGGAGGCATTGACCAAATCCTCGCTGTCCGGGCAGCGCGGCACCACGGCTTTGCATCCACAATTTCCTTCGCTCTCGCTTTCCGGCACGGCAATGACGAGAACGACTTTTTCCGGCAAAGCGCCATTTTCCAAACGAATCGGGACTTTCTCATTGGCGCCAATGCTGACTGCGCCATACGCTTCTTCATATTGCCCGCCAGAGAATTTGCCGGAGAAATAGCCCTGCTTATCCGTTCGGCTGGCCAAGAGCAGGGTAAAATCTTCAGGCTCTGCTCCGGCAAGGCGTCCATACAGCAACACTTGTTTGTTGACCACTTGTTGTTTGCCGGCGGCATCGAGCACGCGGCCACTGAGCTTGAGGCGCTTGACCACCGCAGGCAGGGCCGCGGACTTCATCTCGCGCGGCGTTTTCGCCTCCACTTCAATGTTGATCTCATTTTCAATTTCCGGAAGAGAAAACTCCCGGCGCAGCAGCACTTCACCGTCCGGCGCGATCACATTGAGGTTGAGGGAGCCTTGCAGGTTGTTTTTATCCGGCAGCAACAAAACAAAATCGCCAGACTTCGCCACCTCGGCGCGTTCTTCCGAAGGCATCCAAACCACATGAGGAGCTTCATCGCCCTCAACTGTCACTTGTTGCTGAAAGGAAGCGACCACCTGGTGTCCGGTAAACCGATTGCCGTTGCGGTCGATCAGCTTGCCTTTGATTTGGAATTGCTTTTCCGGCGGCTCCAGGTTATAGCCCGACACCGCTGGCTCGTCAAACTCTTCTTCCGGCTCAGAAGAAGTATCATCGCACGACTCCTCAATACGGGGGCTTGATGCAATGCCATGCTGGCCATGATCATTTGCCGCTTTATGCCGGCCCGCCACACTTGAATTGGGCTTTCCATCTTCTTCGCTATTCACCACTTTCAAATCCTTGCGGCGGTTTATGGTTTCGATCTTTGCACCAACGCTATCATCATTCCGGCCATTTTCGTTTGCCCTGTCATCTTCAGAGTTTTTGGGCTGCTTTGAGGAGCCCGAGGCCTCTTGCGGTGACTTCAACTTCTGGTATTCTGGCTTTTCCTTATGATTATTTTTTTTCGCAGCGGTGGCATGCGGAAGAGCAACGGATTTTGACTCTTCCTCGGCTTTGTCACTTCGACCTCGACCACCTTCTTCCTCAGTCTTGCTTTTTTCTCCAGAGGAGGCGGAAACCTGGAATGAACCTGGAAAGCGCATGGCTGAGGTCTCGGGAGGCACCTGCCGGCCGACACAATTACAGACGGCGGTATATTCTACTTTATCGCCAGCGCGCAGCTCAGTGGCAGGAATCCGGCCTTGGAAGTATTGAGCGTTGCGAGAACGGTCGTTGCGCAGCCATGGGGCTGAAATGGTCTGTACCGGCCCGTGATTTTTCCGATACAGTATCTTTATCTTGTTGCTGGCATCTGGCGGACTGACACCGATTGTGATCGTGACAGCAGTATCGGTTTGGACGACGCCGTCCGGGGCCGGCGTATCATCCGTACCGAACCATAACTTCTTGCCATGATGATTATATTGCATTGCCTTTCTCTTTCTTTAGTCAAATGCCAACAAATACAGGCAAACAAATTCTCATGCTCTTTCCGGAACTGGTGGCCAAATAATCTTTGCAAGACGCAATTTCTCCATACCGCCTCTTTCGACCATCAGCCAGCGGCGGGTTGATTCAGTTTTTCTGGGAGAAACTGCAGCGCGGCGACTGCTTCTTTTCGTTTCCTTCTCAGCACAAAGCGCTCGAAAAGCCGAAACTGGTGCCGTCCAGAGCTGTCCATCGTCGTATATTCAATTGTGGCATCTTGGCCCACCACCAGATCCGCGGTATCTCCATCAATGGCCACAAGAACTCCAGTCGGAAGCGCCGTTCCTTCGACTCCAAATTCGTTCAACAGCGCGCTTGAACCGTAATAGTGTTCGTGAACGAGACCCCTGATACGATTCTCTGGCATGATTAAGGTCGATAATGCCGCAAACGTATCCGCAAAGAAATTCGTAGGGAGGACCAGCGCTTGGCGGCCATATTGTGCCCTTTGCAGGCGGGAAAACCCCTTGGCGGCCGCTGAAAATGTGTTTTCGCCGTATCGGTTCAGAGCTGTATCTGTGGCATTCGTCTCGGTGGGCTCAACCGGAATGACTTGATTATCTGGCAAGTCCGTCAACAGGCCGACAATATCCTCAGAGAACTCGACGGTGTTATCGTTGCGCGTTGCGTCTCGCAATTGGACGATACCACTTTTAAAAATTTCGTCTTTGAGCGCGTCACGACCGCGGAAGATCAGTGCATCCTCCGCCCGCGCCAAATGGCTGGCCCCTTCGCGCGCGAGGGCCATCGCCGCCATCATGCCGGGGTCTTCGACTTGCTGTTTTGTTAATGCCACTTCAAGCGAAATCTCCAGGAGGGGTACAACTTCTCGTTCGTTGATTCTCAGCAGAGCAGATCCTTGCGATGTGCTCGTCACTTTGACCGTGTCGGCGGACACAGTCTTGGTATCCGGTTGCACGGGGTAAATGGAAAGAAACTTTGCTGCTATTTGAGTCAGTTTGTGCTCGTCGTGTACCGCCTGTTCGATGCGTTGCCACATTTCAGGCGTCCAAATCCCGTTTCTGCCATGGTTGTTCATTTGATTCACTTCCATTTTGCTTCTCCCTTTTGCTTAGGTTTGTTAATGCTCGGATTGTGATTTTTTTCTGATGATTTTCCAGCGGCAATGATACCTGAGCTACGCTTCCCTACTCCTCGTTTGCGCTGGTAGACACCTCAATTCCGTTCTATCTCTCAAAGGTCAGAAAACAGAAAATCCGGCAATCGAATGTTCAAAAACAATTTCGGCATATCATACTCTCTGAATTTGTAACCCACAGTGCTTCCCGCTCTCTTGCTGTTGTGCAACATCGAATATTGTGCCAGAAATAAATTGGAACTTCGAATGAGCAAACGGTTGAAAACAAACGTTTGTTTGCATCTCTGCGTGAGCATGGGCGGCAAATTCAACTGGTGAATTTCGCAAAAATTTGGCGGGTGAAATTAGAAGCTGTTTTTCAGGGAATTAAGCTCGTGAAGACTGATGGGGTGTGATAAGGATGAGTAGGTAGCTGTATATGGAAACGTGAGACGTGAGACGGAAAACGTATATGTCCACCCAATGGCTAACTATTCATGGCACATTCCAACGAAATCCGTTCTACCCCTTACACCTTACGTTTCGGGCGCTCACCTTGACCGGCTGCGCCTGCTGCTCATTCCTGATTTAGTAGGATGTTGAAAAAGTCCAAGCGAGATTTCAGCTCTTCCACCAGCTTAACGTGGACAGTCTACAATTGTGCAGCAAGACGGTGCGGGAGTTTCTGATCCAGGACTCCGGACAATCTCTCGCAAATCTCGGCGAGTTGCAGGTATTTAAACTCGACCGCTATCCTTTTCAAGGGTACGGCGTGGTGGAAGGAGGGATCACTGCGATCTCGGTCGCCACCCACCACAATCGCCACGTGCTCGACGTCGGCCTGACCAAGGGCTTGCGCGTGAATGACCAGCCACGTTGGTCTGAACTTTGGGGATTGGCTGGCGCTCACCGCCCATCTCGAAATCATTCGACTGGAAGCCTTGTCCTTAAGCGCGTGTATTCCATCATGGCTATTTTCCCCTATTCCGACTTTATGTGCTTCAATTTTCCATTGGTATAAAATAACACCCCTAAACACCGCCAACAATACCATAATCCAGTAATCCAATCACCCGCTCGGCCTCTCGATCCCCAGCCTCCCCATCTTGTAACGCAGCGTCTGTTCGGCAATCTTCAATTGACGTGCGGTTTTGACCTGGTTCCAGTTGTTGGCGATCAAGGCCTGACATATGAATTGTTTTTCAAACTCTGATAAACTTTCCTGGAGAGATTTTATTACGGCTCGAGATTCATAACGCGCTGAAATTTTCTTCAATTCCTTGCTCAGATCTTCAGGCAGAATGCCATGATCCAAGATCGTCGTGTTTGGCGGCGCCAGCACGACCAGGCGCTCGACAAAGTTTTCCAGCTCGCGGATGTTGCCGGCCCAATGGCGCTCCTGCAGGAAATCCAGCATTTCCTCGTGAAACGACGCTGCTTGTTTCCGCTGCTGGGCGGCAAACTTTTTGAGGAAATAGCCGGCCAGAAGCGGAATGTCTTCTTGACGATCGTCCAATGAAGGGACGTGAACGGGATAGACGTGCAGACGGTAATACAAATCTTCGCGAAATTTCTGCTCTTCCACCAACGCGCGCAATGAAAGGCTGCTCGCCGAAATAATGCGAACATCGACATGCCGCGTTTTGTTGCTTCCCAATGGGCGCACTTCCCCCTCTTGCAGCACGCGCATGAACTTGGCTTGCATCTCCATGGGCAGGTTGTTTATTTCGTCCATGAACAGGGTGCCGCCCTCGGCTTCTTCCAACAGACCCTTACGTTCAGTGCTTGCGCCGGTGAAGGCGCCTTTCACGTGGCCAAAGAGCTCGCTCTCAATCAAGTTTTCGGGAATGGCGCCGCAGTCAATAGCGATGAAGGGTCGATCGCTGCGATTACTGAGCCGATGAATGGCCCGGGCAATCAACTCTTTACCGGTGCCGCTTTCGCCTTCCAACAAAACCCGCACGTCGCAGCGCCCAGCGGCTTCGACGGCTTGCAGCAGCTCTACGAACTTTTTGCTTTTGCCCAGCAGGCCGAACGCTGCGTATTTTGCCAGCAACGTGGCCTCGGGGATGGGCGCCTCGAAATATTGTTGGATTTTTTGCACGTTGCGCAGGTAAGGCGCGGCGATGGTGGCGAATCTTTCGAGATAGGATAACGCGTGGTCGAGCGGCTCGGTCCTCGATACTTGATTCTGGATGCTTGATCTTGGTTGAATTGCTATCGCGGGTTGCTCGTGTTTGGTGTTAGGCGGCTGAAGCGGTTTGATATCCAACAAAATGAGGGCGCCGAGCGTAAGGCCTTCGGCGCGCAGGGGGACGGCCAGAACCGACTTGACCGGGATGCCCTCGAACAGGTTTTTGGCGAAGCGCGGGTCGGCTTTGAGGTCTGCGCTCACCAGAGGTTTTTGGTTTTTGATCACCCACCCGCTCACGTAAGTTTGCACGGCATGCCATTTCACCGCTTCGTTTTCCCGGCCTTCGCGCACGAGGGTTTTCACGGTGTGCCGGGTTTGCGGGTTGATCATGGCAATGATGGCGATTTCTGCGTTCAGCAAACTGGCCGCTTTCTGCGCCACCACGCGCAGGGTCTCTTGAAAATCATTCTGTTGGCCGAGAATGGCGGCCAGCTCGAGCAGGTGTTCCAGTTTCTCTGGTTCCATGGCAATGACGTGGATAGGGATAAATGGATCGAGGGATCCTTGGATTGTTGAGCGAAATCCCTTGACCCGCCGATACAGTTATCTGTCTCTTTGCAGCATGCGAAAGCCTGCAGTGCCAGCACGAACTTTTCTCAACGCTTCGTAGTTTGACAATCTTAAGTTGGCCTCACAAACCCCTATTATTTGTCATTCCGCAGGAATCTTCCCAAGATGCCTGCACGCAACCTGGGGAAGATGCTTACAGCATGACAGATTGAGATGGCGAGATTTTAGCTTATCAGTGTTAAGATAGTCAATGACTCAAATCTCGTGAATCGCGACCGGAAAAACAACGCCCTATCCGCTCAACCAGCAACCATGATGGAGGAATCCATCCTCCAATTGGGCTTGACCATCGCCGCCTCATCAAGAGTCAAATATTCATAGAAACTCATGCAATCCCACGTTTCTGAGCAGCACCGCGAATCTCGCCTCCTCGCGCAAATTGTCGAGCCGCGGCTCCACGTTGAGAAAGCCCAGCCAACCGTTGTGCTCCCCGTAGGCCTTTTCCAACCAGGTGAGAGCCTGATCTTTGTCTCCCATGCCGGCATAAACCAGCGCAATATCGTACGACGAGACATAGCTGCGCTGTCCGCGCACCAGCAATTCGTCGAGCACGTGCTGCGCTTCCGCGCGTTTGCCGGCAAGGCCATAAGCATGGCCCAGCGCGCGCAGGCTCAGCGCGCAGCCGCGGGAAAGAGCGACGGCGTGTTCAAGCTCAGTGATAGCCTGCTGATACCTGCCGAGCTGCGCGTAGACCTGGCCGAGCAGGTCACGGGCAAAAACGTAGTATTCATCCATTTCCAAAGCGCGCTCGAGTGCCTGCGCCGCCTGCTCGAACTGCCGCGCAAAGTAAAGCTGCCAACCAATGCCCGCGCGCAAAACCATGGACAACGGATCCAGCTCTTGCGCTTTTTTGATTTCAGTGGAACACAGATCGAACTGGCCGGTGAGCAACAAATACCACACGGCATACCAATAATGTGCCATTGCAGAGTTGGGATTGAGGGCGATAGCCCGCTCAAATTCGTGGGCGGATGCATCCCAATCCCAATCATACACGGCCCGAATGCACCCGAGCGAGGTATGCGCCTCGGCCAGAGACTCGTCAATGGCCAGCGCCTTTTCGGCTGCGGCTTTGGCTTTGGGTATCGTTTCTTTGGGCGCCACAAAGCCCTGAAAGCCGAGTAAGGCAAAACCGTCCGCCAGGCCCGCGTACGCCGGAGCATAGGCCGGCTCCAGAGCAATGGCTTGCTCGCAAAAGGCTACGCCTTTTTGCAGACCGGCTTCAGTGCGCTTGTTCAAGTGAAAGCGCCCCTGTAAATACAAATTGTAAACGGCAGGGCTTTGCGTGTAACGCACCACCTGCCGGGGCGCCAGCTCTCCCGCCGGCCTCAGCTTGTTGACAATCGCCTTGGCGATATCATCCTGAATGGCGAACACGTCGTGCAGCTGGCGATCATAAAGCTCCGACCAAAGCGGAAAGCCGTCGGCGACGTTGGTAAGCTGCGTTGCGATACGCAGCCTATCACCGGCCTTGCGCACGCTGCCTTCAAGAACATATTTGACGCCGAGCAACTCACCGACCCTGCGGAGATCTTGTTCTTTCCCTTTGCACGCAAATGCCGAGGTTTTTGAAACCACCCGCCAGCCTTCGATCTTCGCCAAGGCGGCGATGAGTTCCTCGGTCATGCCGTCACAAAAGTACTCTTGATCTTTTTGCGGGCTCAGATCTACAAAAGGCAACACCGCGATGGCAGCTTGAGCTGCGTTGAACTGCCCGGATTCGAGCTTGTGCTTGAGCGCGCGCAGGGCGGCAATCATCTCCTCCACATGCTGGTAGCGTTCGTCGGGATTCTTTGCCATGGCGGTGTTGACGATTTGTTCCAATGCCATGGGCACGCCGCTGCCCCCCGATGCCACCGGGATCGGGCCGGCGTCTTCATGGACAATGGCATACATCACCACTTGCTCGCTTTCGCCGAGGAAGGGCAATCGTCCGGTGAGCATTTCATAGAGCACAACGCCGAGTGACCAAATGTCCGTGCGCTGATCCACCGGTTTGCCTTGTACCTGCTCCGGCGACATATAAGCCACGGTCCCCGAAGCTTTGGTTGAACGGGAAGGTTCGGCCAGCTTGACCAGACCGAAATCAATGATCTTGACCTCGCCGCGCGAAGTGATGACGAGGTTGGAAGGCTTGATATCGCGATGCGTGATGCCGGCCTCATGCGCTCTCTCCAAGCCTTGGGCCGCCTGCAAGGCAATGCCAATTGCACTGGCCACTGACAACCGGCCATTGGCCACTTTTTGTTGCAGCGTTTCACCGGCATAGTGAGCCATGCAAATGAACATGTCCCCAACTTCCGTCTCGTTGATCTCGTAAATGGTGCAGATATTCGTGTGATCGAGCGCCGAAGCCGCTTGCGCCTCGTTGATAAAACGATCAATGGCTTCCTGATCGCGCGTTAAATCCGGCGGGAGAAATTTGAGCGCAACGGTGCGGTTGAGCCTGGTATCGAGGGCTTTGTACACCACGCCCATGCCGCCACGGCCTAGCTCTTCCAAAATTCTGTAATGTGAAATGGTTTGGCCGATCATGGCGCTTCCGTAAAAATAGAAATAGCTATTGCAGTTCAGAAACTTGCTGAAGCTGGCGACGAGGCCGGCTCTGGCTGTCTATAACAAGCAAAATAAAACTGAGTCGTTGCGGGAAGGAAGGGGAAAAAAACCACTTGACTGCAGGTTCCTCACAGGTAAATATAGCAGCTTTTAGAGGAGAATGTCAAGCGCGCCGATTCTCGCCCGTAGACACTTGCTCTTTGTCATGAACATCGCCGCTTCTGATACCCCGCCGCAACCTCGAGGCGATTCCGTGCCCAATCCCGGCGCGCAATTCTTGAATGTGATTGATTTTGAATTTCACTTTTTGCCTCTGCGGCCCGTCGTCAGCGGTACTTCAACCCATTGCTTGCTCTTGATCAGCGAGCCGGCGACCGCACCCACCAGAAATCCTGACGGCGCTCCTATAATCAACCCTGCGGGGATGGCAAGACCTGCATATGGATCATTGGACGCACTCGCGACCACAGCGCCAATGACGCCTCCTGCCAATGTCCCGATTAAGAGCCCAACTCCCGCCCCGGCCCAAGCTTTTTGTTTCGTTCCCACGCAGACCTCCAGGCTGGCGATTGTGGCGAGAGGTACTCTGCCGTGCTTTCCAGAGTTTTCCAGCGTCATGTAGATTGCGTCGCTGTGCAGAGAATCACAAATGCCAGTCTTCTTATGATGTGGGTCTTTGAGAATGGCGACGCGAATCAGATCGCCGGGTGCGACATTTGACAAATCCTGCGCAGCAACTTCAAGTCTCAGCATGAGAACGAGAAGTAATGGCAATGATGAAAGTCCTGTTGTTCTCATTTGCGTACTCTTTTTAGCTTTTGTCTTAGTAAGCGGATTGAGCGGATTAAACGGATAATCAAGGATTCGTCCCCAAACCATCATCTGCTCAATCCGCTTAATCCGTTTACAGCTGAACAACTATGAGTTCTGGGTATTCATGTGCCCTCTATCCGCTGGATATCGAGATTCTCACCGATATGTCAACCCGATGCCAATGGCGCTTTCCGAGATGCCTTCGGTAAAGCCCGCGCGTCCGAGCACATTAAGCGTGAAATGCCTTTGTAATCGAATATCAGATTTGAAGAGCGCAATATCGGGTCCGTCATACGGACCGGCAAATCCCCATCCCAGCCACCAATCGAAGTTGGGATTCTTGCCGGAGCCCAATCCGAGCTGGAAGTAACCGCCGGTATAAACTGGAATATGGTGCAGAAAAGACGAGCTGAAATAGAGCGCGCGCCGGCTTCCCAAACGAAGATATGCACTGAGGGGTGAGTCTACATCCTCGGAATTCTCGCCTGCAGTAAGAGGAGAACGCGACCAGAAGTACCCGCCGCCGATGCCGATGGGCTTCCACTCCAAATTGAGATAGGGATTGATCGTGAGATTCTCCCGAGCAACGAATTCGGTCCGTGAGAAATACGCCTGGCGTGAGGGATCATAGTAACTTTCACCGGAAAACGTTTCCTTTTTGTCAAGAATATAGCTGCTTCTGATACCCAGACGCACAGGCGAGGCAGTTTTGTGCTCAACCCCGGCGCTCAATTCCTGAAATGGAATGGCATGCTTGCTGAGCACTTGGCCTTCGCAGCCGCGGTTGACCAAAGCATATTGTCCGAGCCCGCCGTAGAGCTGAACGGTGGTGTTGCCACTATCCTGCGGCGCGAGATCGACTTGCAGAGGCAAAACTCCTAGCAAGAGCAGCATAGCCCTGTGATGAATTTGGGGTCGCATTTTGTTTCTCCACGCGTGGTTCTGAATGAGTATTACTGGCTTGGCAGTACTACGTTGGTTTTGGTGCGCTCCTTTTGTTGGTCATGCTGTATGAATCTTCCCGAAAAGCTGCGCGAAAACTAGGGAAGATGCCTACGGCATGACAAGTTGAGGAGGTGCGGCTTTAACATTGCGTTGTCAAGTTGACAATCCCGTAATCACAGACATGAACTGCCGCGGGTGCATTTATTCTGCCACGCGGGCAGAGGCCTTGCTCCCCTCGCATTTATACCACCTCACTAAGTGCGCGGCAATGCGCTCGGCATTGGCGAGAATGGTCAGGCTCGAATTCACCGCCAGTGAAGTCGGAATGGCGGCGCCGTCGGTGACGAATAAGCCGGGGTAGTCAAAAACCTCGCCGTGGGCGTCCACCACTCCGTGCCGTTTATGATCAGCCATGCGGCAGGAACCGGTCATGTGCGTGGTGGAAAAATGCAGATCATCATACTCTCGACCTTCGCGATCGAGGGGACGATCATTGAGCAGCTTGCAGCCATTGTGCAACAAGATCGATTGCAGGAGGCCCTTGGTGCGCCGATGATAGCCGCGCAGATCATGATCGAGATCGAGATGAACCTCGAAATCAGACGAACCGTTGCGCCGGATCTCGGCTCGCGGCGGCGTCAGGCCCAGGGCATAGAGAATGACCATGCGGCGGCGATAGAGCTTCATCAATGCCACGTTCGCTTCTCCCCAATACGCCGGCTGGCGCGGGTCGCCCTCGAGCATGATGCGCGCGCCCGTGAGCAATTGCAGCGGCAAAGGCTTGGCGCACGAAATCGTGAGACCCATAGGTTCCAAAAACTCATAGCTGATCATGCCGGGATGGGACCTGCCGCTCAACATATCGCCTGCGATGAATCCTTCCGGCAGCAGGGCAGCGACCTTAACGCTGCCGTTGGTGGTAATGTTTTTACCCACGTGCATGCTGAGCAACGGCAGATGTTCCTGCGAGTTGAGCAACAGCTTGGCGGTGCCCACGGTGCCACCGCCCAGAATCACCAGCTTGGCATGCACGACAAACTGTTCGCGGCGCTGGTCACTACGGCAATGCACTGCATAGCGATAAGGCAGCGCGGCCATATGCCGGTAGGCGCGTGTGGCTTTATGATCGTTACCGAGTGCACGAATGTTCAATGCCTCAGTATCAGTGAGAATCTCCATACCGGCGCGTTGCGCTTGCGGCAAATAGTTGTAGTGCAGGGACTGTTTCGCGCCAAAAATGCATCCCGAAATACAGAAGCCACTGCCGACACAGCCCTTTACCGCATAGCGCGCACGATCGCAAGAGTAGCCGAGATTCTTCATCAACAAAGAAAACACGACGCCGGATTTTGGGATTTCGTCAACGGCGATCTGTTCGACATTCAGCATTTGCTCCGCCAGATCGTAGTAAGCCTCCAGACCCTGGCGCGCAATCCCGCCTGGCCATAGGAGGCCATGCTCGTCCTGCTGTTCGAACGCGACACTGGGGGCGCGCAACGAAACCATTTCATAAAATCCCGAACCTCCTCCGAGCCCTTCAGCATAGGTAAAACCAACCGTGGCGCTGGATATGCCTTTGAGATATTGCAGGAGATATTTCGGGTCTTGTGACTGTTTGAAATCATTCTGAGGAACAATATTTCTGCCCTTTTCGAGCATCAGCACCTGAAAACCTGCCTGGCTCAAACGCAGGGCGGGCGCTGCCGCGCCGAAGCCGCTGCCGATGACGAGTACTTCGGTTTTGAGCGTCCTCATGATGGCCTCTCGTGCAATGCCGTTGATTTACGATTGCCGATTTACGATTGTCGATTTACGCAGGATACATCAACATCCGAAATCGCAAATCGTTAGTCGTAAATCACTGTTCATTTCAAACTTCCTATGTTTTAGAGAAATTGTGACGATCAGGTGTTTTCCCCAAATGGCAAAACTATTAATGGTAAAACTATTCAAAGTTTCTTTTGTGTTTAATTGTTTTGCCCCGAATAGTTTTGCCTTTAATATGTACCTGAAGTTACAAGAATCTGAGACCTCCAGGGGTCACGGAGGGTTGCCGTCGCTTGTTGCCTCTTGCGCTAACGGCATCTCTCTATTCGTATAACACACTTCTGCCGCGGGAAAGCCTGCGTTCGTGCCGTGAAAATCAATCAGAGTGCAGCCAGCTTTGTCGTCATAAATGCTTGCATAGAACGAAAGTTGCGTCATGTAGATCGCGGCTTGATACAGTCGGGCAGTGGTGGCGTCCGCCTGCAATCCATGCTGGATGACTTGTGTGCGTTGCTCGATTGAAAGCTGGTCAAAACGATCATGGCTATAAAGCTTCATACTTCTTTGCGCCAGATCTGCCGTAAAAAAGCCGCAATAGGAATGAAATGGATAAAAATCGTCGGTGAGCATACGCGTGCTATGTGTGGCGTCGAGAGGAACGCCCGGAATCACGGCCGCCACAAACGCCTGTAACAGTTTTTCTCTCAGCTCGTGATCGGCATCGAAGCGGTCGGGATAAGTCTTCAACGCGATACGGAGCGGTGTGCAAGCCGTCCAGGCGGCGCCGGAGAGCAGAAACAATCGCTTGAGAAAATCGGCGCGCGAAATTTTTCGCGCAAATAGGTCCGCAACCTGGGCGCTGCTTGTGGTCGAAGGGAGTGAAGTGTTTTTCGCCATGATCGGGCTTCCTGCGTTTCGAAATCCTGTCTTGTCCGGTTGAAGCAAATTCCGCGGTTTGATGAAAGGCCGCGCTGTTGCCTCATGAAGCTTCCCCCGGGGCAACAGCGCGGCGAGAGGTGAAAGAAAAGCCACTCTATTCCGCCGTGGTCATCGCCAGAACCTCGTCGTGTGCTTCATTCGTGCGAAAGCGCGCCACCACTCCGGCGTGGTCCGAGGGCCACAGGCCGGAAGGCGTGCGATCGCGCAGCTCGTCGCCCACCACTCTCGCCACTACGCCTTTGAAGAAGCGATCGTCGCCGTCCTGCAGCGCGCGATCATCGTCCTCCGTGCTGTTTTTCGCCAGAATCAAGTCGATGCGCTGGTCGAGGTGCACCGTGGTGTTGCGCAAGTCGGCAGCGTGACAGCAGGTGTTGCCCTCGCCTTCATCACGATTCCTTTTTTGCGTCCAGACGTCGACATAGCCTTGCGTGGCAAGAAATTGATACGTGGCGCCGGTGATCGCTTGCGTGTTCAGGTCGCCCACCAAAACCACAGGCAGACGTTCATTTTGCAGCGCGGCAGCCAGCTCTTGCGCCTGAGCCAGTTGAATCGGCAGCAATTCCGGAATCGAGGCCGGTTCGAGGTGAGTATTGACAAAGCGGATGCGATTGCTGCCGACGCTGGCCGTCACGGCCACAAAGCCGCGGGGAATTTGCGCGCCCAAAGATGGCACCGTGAGCATGGTTTGATAATTGGCCTGGATTACGTCTGAAACGCTGACGTCATGCCGCGCGAGCACCACGTCGTAGTCGCTGAGGCGGACGTCGTCGAAGGCCATGGTACTGGGATCCACCAGCATCGGCACCTCGACGTCGGCATTGGCGATAATGCCGGCGACGCGATAATTCAGGCCGCGTGCGCGCAAAGCCTCAAGCAGGATGGCCAGGTAATCAAACAGCACGTTTTGGGCAGGGATGGTACCGCCGATCACTGCGTCACCCGGCGATTGCGTGCGGATGGTCGAGACCTCCTGCAAGCCGATGAGATGGGGGCGATTCTGTTTAATTTCGTCGGCGAGCGCCTGCGCGCGTTCACGAAAGTCGGTGGCGAGCAGCGTTTGAAACGCCTGCGCCACCAACACCGGCACCTCTTCCGGGCTTTGCGCCCCCAAAACCAAATCGACGTTGGTGCCGACGTAAATGTTGCGCGTCATGACGGTGAGGTTCCCCACGGCAACTTGATCGGACAGCAGGTCCTGGGATTCGAAATCTTGCGATTCCTGCATCGCGTTGAAATCCGGTGAAAGCGGCAGGTCCTTGTTGCAGCCCATTTGCAGAAAGAACAAAAGGACCAGATTGAGGGTGAACAGTTTGAACTTCATAGACAACCTCCTGAGGTTAGGAATGTGAAAGTAAAACCGGGTTTTGAAAGCAAGCGGCGTATGCTTCCGCCTGATCCTCTCCCTGAATTTCGGCGTGCCATTCAATGCAATGTTGCGTATAGGCCGTCACAGCATAGTCCATCCAGCGCTGGTGCCCATGCACTGTCTTTTCATGAGAAACAAATCCCAGGTGCCCACCCGTATCGGTTATGTGCAGGGTAATGAAGTCGTTTACAGGCAGATCTTCGAATGACTCTTTGGGAATAAACGGATCATCAGCGCTTGCCAGGATGAGCGTGGGGAGGCGAATGCCCGCCAAAAATTGCTTGGCACTGCATTTTTCATAATAATCCGCCGCAGATCTGAAGCCGCACAGCGGCGCCGAGCAGATTTCATCGAACTCGCGCATCGTGAGGCATCGGGGCAACGGTATCTGAGGGAACGCGGGATAGTCGCGTTGCCGCATTTTGATTACTTTCTTGAGCGCACGCACAATATGGTAATCGTAGATGCGGTTGGGCAGGCGGCGCAGAGAGGCCGTACACTTGGCCAGGTCGATTGGCGGATTAATAGCGATGGCTGCGCACAGGCTTGGGGGAAGCGGATGCAGATTTTCCCCCAAAAGCTTGAGCAGGATGTTACCACTGAGTGAGAAACCAAGCATCAACAGAGGCAACCGGGGATAAAGCGCCACGATCTTTGCCAGCGCCGCGGCAAGGTCCTCACTCTTGCCCGCGTGATAAAGCTCCTTTGCGAAGCCGCGACCCTCACCGGCACCGCGATGGTTCATGCGAAAAGTGACAAAGCCGTTTTGCCTTAATCGCGAGGATATGCGCAGCATGTAGGGAGAATTCGCTTCGCCTCCCAACCCGTGCATCAACAGCACTATTCCTCGCACCGGTTCTTCAAAGTGGGGAAGATTTTCACACAGTACAATGTGATCACCACCGCCCACTGGCACGAGGTGCAAGCGTGTCTGGCGAGGCTTTTGTGCCCCAGGCATCAGATATCCAAGAAGGGTCTGGCGGTGTCCGCCGCGCAGCCATTTTGCTGGAGCAAATCGCAGCAATGGCCTGTTCGGCTTCTGTTGCAATAAATCGCCGATACTTCCGACGAAACGAGGGCGCATCACGCCATTCTCTTGCTTGTCAAGGTTGCAGGGCATCGGTTATCTTCCTTCCTCAATCCGCTTCCGCGCCCGGGCGATGCGATCAGCGGGTGTGCGATGCAGATGCGAAGTCAAGGCCAGCATACTCAAACCACGGATGAACCATTTGGAAGGATCCCATTCATACCATTTCAAGCCGTTGCGATAGTCGCCCGCAAAGGTGTGGTGGAAATTATGCTTGCTGTCGCCAAAAGAGACGAACATCAGCCACCAGCAATCACGTGAGGAGTCTTTTTTCGAATAAGGTTGTGTGCCAAAGCAGTGCGAGGCCGAATTGATCAGAAAAGTGGCGTGTTGTGAAATCACAGTGCGCAGCACGCCACCCCACAGCAAACCGCCCAGCGCATTGCTTAGCACTGCACCGAGCAACGCTGGCAACACCAAGCCCATGAGGAGAGCGATCGGCAGGTAATATTGATGCTGCCACATGATCAGCTTGTCTTTTTCCAGGTCGCGCACTGTGAATTGGTTTCGTGAGGGCTGGTCGTGATGCACCACCCACCCCCAGTATACCCAAAAGAATCCTTCTCTGATGTTGTGAGGATCTTCCTGCTCATCCGTGAAACGATGGTGCCGACGGTGATAGGCGGACCAGCGGATCACCGAGTTTTGGAAGGCGGCGGCGCCAAACAGGAGATAGAACAACTTTACAAGTGTGTGACAGCGATAACTGTGGTGCGCAAAGCAGCGATGATAACCGGCGGAAATGGAAAGGCCGGTAAACACGTACATGAGTAAGAAGTTGTACAGATCGCCACGCTGCACACCATATTTCGGCAAATAAAGCAGCAGACCTGCTATCGCGACCAGAGGGGAGAGAGCGACGAATAGGAGATTTCGCCAATTGTATTTCTGGACTGGCTCCGGCGGAGGGGCGCCGGTGAGTGAGGCGTTCGCGCTGTTCATTTTCGTCTCCGTGATTGAATGTCGATCACCGGCGCAGCCGGGCAAAACGATAGAGTTCATAAATTGGATCGTCGGTGCTGACGAATTGCGCCGCCGGCTCGTCGGAAATCAGTTCCAGGCCGAGTTTTGTGGCGCCATGAGCGGCGGGGTCGAGACCATGGATAAAAGGCTCCCCCAAACATTGCATCCCTTCCATGAACGCTTCGACCGCCGCACAGCCGGTGATGCCCGCAATCACCTTCTCGTCAACATAGTCCATCCAAACCTCGGATTTTTCATGCCGCAGCAATGGCCGAAGGCCGGTGAGGATTTTGTTGAAGTCTGCACGATTGAAATACATGGAGCCGCCTTCCCAGATGACGAAGGTTGGCTGGGTTGCGTCAAAACCGGGTGTCTCCGCCATGCGTTGTGCCAGGTCATGGTTGAGCAAGTCTATCTCGACCAGACGCCGGTCGGGCAGGCTGGCAAGGCCGAGTCTGTGGAGATGCTTCTCGCGCAGCGCAAGCATCGCGGGCAAATCCAATTCATACCACTTCACCCCCCGTAGCTGCAAACGCAATGGTCGCAAGTCCAGACCCGCCCCCAGCAGCAAGGCTTGCCGCCCGCCGCTGGCATGAAATGACTGCAAACAGGTGTCGAGGTGTTGCGTGCGCAGAGCCACGAGTGATTGCAACTGTGGCAAGCGCTGGCAGAATCTCTTCGCCAGCACCCGCGCCTGATCATCGATTATTTGGGGGGAAAGCGCATCGTGAAAAAGCCGCTCAGGCGCGGGCTTTTCTTGTTCCATGGCGCGCAAAGCGGCGATCAAAAGCGCCGAGGATTTGATCTTGTGATCGTAGAGCACGTGAATTTTCTCTTCATGGTAAGCTTCCTCTTTGAGCAGGCGGGCATCACGCGCCCAGTAGGTGAATTCAGCTTGCGCGACAGGCACACCATCGTTTTCCATCTGAATCGTGATCGTCTCGATAATGCGCTTGCCCGCGAAAAAACGTGCGACGATTTGCTGGCACTTTTCTTCTGCTATGGAAGCCTTGCAGATCAAAGTGTGGCAGCTCGGGCGCAACCAGCGCATATTGACTTGAAACGACCACAGCGCCGCGCCAAATTCACCCGTTTGCGGATGAACGCCGATCACCGGAACACCGTGAAACAACGAGCCCATGGCGACGCCACCGGTGTAGTCGGCGGCAGCCAACAGTAAACCTGCTTGATGTGTGCCATGTTGGTTGGTCGTGTTCACCGTGAGTGGCAGCTCGGTTTCAGCGTAACCCAGACCGGTCTTGGTTACGCGCCAGTCCGCAAACTGCAAGAGCGGTGCGGCATTGTGCAGTAAGCGTGTCACCAGCTCCGGATGCATGCGCGTCCGCTGATCTTCTTGCCATGCTTCTGGAGCAGCGATTGCTTGCCAAGCTTGGGTTTCGAAGTTTTGGGGATAGCATTCCATCTGGCCCTCGCACTGTGTGATGCAATTGATTCGACCATGCCCGCATGGGATGAAATTATCACGCTCTCGCGTGGAGATTTGACGGACCGCTCACCTGTGAGCGAAATTGCGCTGAGATCATCGTGTTGCACGCGAACATGACATTCGAAGATCATGCCACGGGGAATGATGTGGGTTGAAGGCTTTTAAGTTCGGCAGGAACAACGAAGCAGCGGGAGAGGATAGCTCGGTTGAAAGTGAGTAAATCAAGAAAGAAGTTCGCAAAAAACTTGCGGAGAAAAGAAGACCTGTTTTTAGTGGAGTTTGCTTCGCAGAAAAAACGCGGATTTTTGCATGAGGCTGGTCATGACAGTACCAACCTTTGCTTTACGAACCCCTCGCAATTCCCATCTTCCCCATTTTATAGCGCAAAGTTTGTTCGGAGATTTTCAACGCGCGTGCGGTCTTGGATTGATTCCAGCCGTGCGCTCGCAAAGCTTGCCGCAGCACTTGCTCTTCATATTCGGACAAGAACTCGTTCAGGGATTTGCTGGCCGCCGGCTCTGGCAAAGCGCCCGCGAACTTCTTCATTTCTTTTTGCAGCTCGGCGGGCAGATGCGCATGCTCCAAGACGGTGGTTTCCGGCGTGACCATGGTAACCAGGCGTTCCACGAAGTTTTCCAACTCGCGAACATTGCCGGCCCAGTGGCGTTGTTGCATGAACTCCGCGATTTCTTCGTGAAAGGCTTCCACTTTCTTGCCCTGCTGCGCGGCGAATTTCTTCAAAAAATAATTGGCCAGAAGAGGAATATCCTCCTGGCGCTCATCGAGCGCAGGCACCTGCACCGGATACACGTGCAGGCGATAAAACAAATCTTCACGGAATTTTTGCGCCTCCACCAATTTTCGCAGCGGGGTGCTGCTCGCGGAAATAATACGCACGTCGACCAGCCGGGTTTTATTTCCGCCCACGGGCCGGATTTCGCCGGTTTGCAGCACGCGCATAAACTTGGCCTGCATCTCCAAGGAAAGATTCGCAATCTCGTCCATGAACAGCGTGCCGTGATGGCCCTCTTCCAGCAAGCCGGTGCGCTCACTGCTGGCGCCGGTGAAGGCTCCTTTCACGTGACCGAAGAGCTCACTCTCGATCAGATGCTCCGCAATCGCGCCGCAATCGATGGCGATAAAAGGCCGGCCGCCGCGCGGGCTGAAACGATGGATGGCTTTGGCGATCAATTCCTTGCCGGTCCCGCTTTGCCCCTCCAGCAACACGCGCACCTCGCAACGCGCAGCGGCCTCCATGGCCTTGAGCATTCCGACGTACTTCCGGCTTTTGCCCAGCAAGCCCGCGGCTTCGTATTTCGACAACAATGCGGTTTCCGGCAAAGGGGCATCGAAATACTGCTGCAGCTTTTGTACATTGCGCAAAAATGGCGAGACCACGGCGGCGAATTTTTGCAGCGCCGCCAGCTGTGTTTCCAGCACCGCCGCTGCGGCATTCATCAGGATCAAAGCGCCGAGCACCACACCCTCGCTGCGCAACGGCGCGGCCAGCACCGCGGCGACGGGAGAATGCTCGAAGAGCTTCTTGGCAAAACGTGCATCGGTTTTGAGATCGGCACTGGCAAAAGGCTGTTGCTGCTTGATCACCCAGCCGCCGACATGCGTGTGCACCGTATGATAACGCTGATCCTCCACGCCATCACCTTCTTGCAGAATCGTCTTGACCGTGTGCCGGGTTTGCGGATTGATCATCATGATCGAAGCGGTTTCGGCTTGCAACAAGCTCGCTGCCTTCTGTGCCACCAGGCGCAGGATTTCCTGAAAATCATTCTGCCGGCCAAGCAGATCGGCCAGCTCGAAAATGCTCTCCATTTTTTCGAGTTCAGAAGTCATGACGTGCAAGAAGCATTCTATTAAGGCCTGTCACAATGATTTGACCAAACGAGGCACTCCCACCCTCTGCAACAGAGCAGCGAAGCGCGGATCTTCACGCAGGCTGTCAACCAACGGTTCCACATTGAGATAAATGAGATAATTTGAACGCTCGACGCACGCCTTATCCAGCCAGACGAAAACTTGATCTTTGTCGCCCAATCCCAAATAAACGAGCGCCATATCTGAAGCCGAAACATAGCGGCGCATCGAAGGTTTACGAAACTCACTGAGAATCTTGTTCGCCTCTGCGCGCCGTCCGAACACGCCCTGGGCATGCGCCAGCAAACTCAGTGAGATGGGGTTGGCGCCAATCAGATTTATGGCTCTTTGATATGCCGCCATGGCTTCTTCCGCCTGGTGCTGATATACGTGCACCACTCCCAATTGCAACAGTGCGGCGGCGAAGCTGGAGTCCAATTCCAGAGTTTTGTGCAATTGCGCCAGTGCCAGCTCGGGCTGGCGCTGGTAATAGAAGACCATTCCCACTGCCGTGTTGATGATCAAGGAGAGCGGGTCCAATTCTTGGGCGTGTCTGATCTCTAACATGGCTTCCTTGAGCCGACCCTGCGAGCATAAATAGTGCGCATACCAATGGTGGGCGATCGCGTAATTGGGATTCAGATCGAGGGCACGCGTGAATTCGCGCTCGGCATTCTGCCAATCCCATTCATACGAATAAAACAGGTTCGCGCGTGCGGCGTGTGCTTCGGCGCATTGCGGGTCCAATGCCAGCGCCTTCTCTGCCGCCTCCCTGGCTTGCAGCATCGCTTGCGCCGCCGGCAATTCGCCATATTCGACCGTTCCCAATACCGTGTAAGAATCGGCCAAGCCGGCATACGGCTGGGCATAGGTTGAATCTTTTGCCAGCGCTTGATGGAAATAATCCATTCCCTTTTTGATGTCGCTCGCCGTTCGCTTGTTCCAGTGATAAAGCCCGCGCAAGTAGAGGGTGTAGGCTTCCATGTTGCGCGGCGACCGCCTTGCGAGACGCAGCTCTTCATCGTCAACCAACCTCACCCGCAAGGCTTCCACGACGCTTCGGGCAATGTCACTTTGAATGGCAAAGATGTCTTGGAATTCGCGGTCATATTGCTGCGACCACAAAGGCTCCTGCCGGCGCGCTTCCACGAGCTGCACGGCAATGCGCAAAGAGTTGCCGGATTTGCGCACGCTGCCCGTCAATACCGTTCCCACTTGCAACTCTGCCCCGATTTCTGCCGTGGTTTTGCTGCTCGCTTTGTATCGCATCACCGAATTGCGGGCGATCACTCGAAATTGGCCGACGCGCGAGAGCGTGGCAATCAGCTCCTCGGTCATGCCCTCCGCAAAGTATTCATCGTGCGGGTCGGAGCTAATGTTGGTCAGAGGCAGCACGGCGATCCGTTTCAGGTCGGGAGAAGGTGAATCTGTTTTGGGGCCCCATTCCAAATAAACAGCCACGGGCAGAAGGACAGCGACGAGCACCATGGCGGTGAAGCGATACACATAGGCCCTGCGCTGTTGCAAAACAAAGCTGAGCTTTTCAAGCAAAGGCGCCCGTTTCCGCTCCCAGGGCAAAACGATGCGGTAAACCTCCAGCGGCGTCTCGATGTTCTTCAACTCGCCACGTCCCAGTTTGCGCAGCGGCAGCCCGATTTTGTTCTGAATTTGCCGCACCACATCTTGAGAGAGACAAATTCCACCTGGGGCCGCCAGTGGCTCCAGGCGGGCGGCGATGTTGACGCCGTCACCGTGCACGTGCTTGCCGGTGTGCACCACGTCACCAATATGCAGGCCGATACGAAGCTTGATGCGCCGGTCGGCGGAGGCCTCGCGATTGCGCTCAAATAATTTTCTTTGAATGCCGACAGCGCAGCGCGTGGCCTGCAAAGCGCTGGCAAATTCCACAAAAAAAGCGTCGCCGACGGCTTCGATTTCTTTTCCGCCGTGCTCGTGAAACAACGGCCGCAATAGCCGCCGGTGTTCGTCGAGAAGCGCGAGCGCCAGCTCTTCGTTTTTTTGGGTGAGTGCGCTGTAACCCACCATGTCGGTGAACATGATGGCAGACAGCGTACGGCTTTCTTTGCCTCGCTCCGCCCCTTCGTGCTTTTCCGCCCGCCTTTTCAGCCGGAGCACATCGGCAATGACTTCGCCGGCGCCGAGGTAGCGCAGCGACAAATCCTTTTCCAGGCACTTGCCAATGAGGTTCGCCCATTCCACGGGAATATCTTCGCGCAAATGCGTGATCGGCTGCAATGGTTCGTTGACGATGGCATAGACGACGGCGGCCTCATTCTCGCCGCGGAACGGCAATTGCCCGGTCAGCATTTCGTGCATGATCACCCCCAGCGACCAGAGATCCGTGCGATAATCAACCGGCTGTCCCTGCACCTGTTCCGGGGACATATAGGCCAGTGTGCCCGGCATGTTGCCACTCTTGGTCAAGCGCGATTGCCCCATGGTCAGCTTGGCCAGGCCGAAATCAATGATCTTGACCTCGCCACGCTTGGTGATGATGATATTCGACGGCTTGATGTCGCGATGAATAATGCCGGCCTCGTGTGCCCGTTCCAGCCCGCGGGCAATTTGCAGAGCTATTTCGATCGCGCTTTCAAACGATGGGAGTCCGCTCCTGACTTTCTGCTGGAGCGTCTCGCCCTCATAGCAGGCCATCACAATGTACATCTGCCCGTCTTCGGTTTCGTTGATCTCGTGAATGGCGCAGATATTGGCATGATCCAGCGCAGAGGCGGCTTGCGCTTCGGTAATGAAGCGATCGATAGACTCTGGCTCGCGGGTCACCTCCTCGGGCAGAAACTTGAGTGCGACAGTGCGGATGAGCTTGGTGTCGAAGGCTTTATACACCTTTCCCATGCCGCCCTGGCCGAGCTTTTCGATGATTTGGTAATGTGAAATCGTCTGGCCGATCATGATCCTGCCCCATTGTTGTGTCTGGTCGAGACCTCAGGCGTCGCCGGGCTTGATCCGGGTCCAGTGAGAAAGGACAGTTACGGCCCCCGGCCGACGATGAAAAAAGTGGAATCGAGTTTATGCGATAGTTAGGTAGGAGGTGTCCGGCCCTCTTGCGTAATCCTGACAGGCGAATGTTACAGATTTTTCTCAGAAATGTCAAGCATCACCCCGGCCGGATCGCAATCATGATTTCAGCAGCAAATAGAGCCCGCCGGCAATCAAGAGAATAGGGAACAACGGCAAAAGCAGGGCCAGGGGTGCCAGCACCAGCCCGAACAATCCCGCCATCAATGCCAGCGGCAGGATCAGGACCACGGCGACGAGCGCCGCGACCACACCCAGCAAAACCTGCAACGGCAGCGTCAATGCCCAAAAGCCCACCTTGAAAATGAGCAGCAGCATTTTGAGCGCCACGTACGCCAGCGTGATGACTACAAAGAGCGCGATCAATTCCAACATGTTTTTCCTCCCGTGCAAGTGTCAGCCAATCTGTACGCACGCCATTCTGCGAAGTTGCATGCGTGTTATTCGGTCTCATGTTTAGAGCGTGCGGCCAGTCTCGTCAGCGCATCCCAGCGCATGTCATTCCGTAGGACTCTTCTCATGAGGCTTGCACACAAACCCAGGGAAGATCCCGAAATTTCGGGATGACAAATTGTGAGGACGCGATTTTAACTTAACATTGTCAAGATAATCGTCGCCCAAAATCGCATAAATTTAGCCGCTCCTGCAAGAGAATTCTGGAACACGCACTACAAAAATTTACAATTGCTCGGAGCGGGAAAAATATGTAGTTTAAAATCGACGTGGAGATTCATTCATATGGTATTCCTGCGAATGCGGAAACTTCCCGGCTTCGTCGCAGGGGCGAGGAGATTCCCACCTTCGTGGCAGTCACATTTATAAGAGGCAAGCAGAACCAACCCAAACGGGGTAGCGCTTATGAGAAGTTTAGGTATGACCCTCACGGAAAAAATCCTGCTACAGCACGCCCTGAGCTGGAACAAAGACTTTGTGCAAGCCGGAGACATTTTAAACGTTCGCGTCGATTGGACCATCGCCAGTGAGCTGGCGTGGAACGGCATGAACATGACCTATGAGGCATTGGGCCGGCCGGCGCTGGCAGATAAAGACCGCTTCTATCTCGCGCTCGATCACACCGTCGACGGAGGCACGCTGGCGCACGACCAGCGTACGCAAAATCTCGTACGGCTTTCGCGCAGCTTTGCGCAAGAAGCGCGGCTCAAATATTTTTTCGACGCGAATCAAACCATCATGCACACGGAATTCTTCCGGCAGTTGGTGCGCCCCGGTGAAATTGTGCTGGGCGCGGATTCACACACCAGCTCACACGGCGGCATGGCGGCGCTGGCCATTGGCCTCGGGGGGGCCGACATCGTCGCAGCCATGGTGCTCGGGCGCTCGTGGGTGCAAGTGCCGGAAGCGATTCGCGTGCATTATGCCGGGCGCCTGCCGTTCGGTTTGACCGGCAAAGACGTCATTCTCAAAACCCTCGGCCAGCTGGGACGCAATACCGTTGCCATGGAACGCACCGTGGAATTCACCGGCGATCATCTCGAAGAGTTATCTACAGACTTTCGTTTCACCATTGCCAATATGACCGCGGAGTTCGGCGGCCTCAACGGCATCTTTCCGGCGGACGGCCAGGTGATGCAAACCATGAGACAGCGCCGCGATCCGCAATTCCGCGAGGGCGGCTGGTGGTTTGAGGCAGATGCGCAGGCAAATTATGTCGAAACCTTTCGCATTGACTTGAACAATATGGCGCCGCAAGTGGCCAAGCCTTTTTCTCCCGACAATGTTTTCAGCATTCAAGAGAGCGCGGGCCAGCAACTGGACGGTTGTTTCATCGGCGCATGCACCACCACCCAGGAAGAGTTGATTCTGGCCGCGCTGGTTTTGGAAAGGGCCATGGCCGAAGGCTGTCATGCGCGAGAAACCTCAAACCGCCTCGTCGTGCCGGGCAGCCTTGAAGTCGCAAATAATTTGCAGAACGCGGGCCTGCTCGAAGTCTATCGCCGCGCCGGTTTTCACGTAAACGAGCCGGGCTGCAGCATGTGCCTCGGCATCGCCAGCGATCGCGCACAGCCGGGTGAAGTCTGGCTGTCGTCGCAGAATCGTAATTTTCACAACCGCATGGGCAAAGGCAGTCTCGCCTGGCTGGCTTCGGCCGCAACGGTGGCTGCCTCAGCATTCGACATGAGGGTTTCCGACCCCCGCCGCTGGTTTGAAACGATCGATCGTGATCGCTTTGAAAAACTGATTGCCTCACGACGTCACCTGCCCGCTGTGGTTTATCAAATGCCTCATGCTGTGCAGGGCGAGAGCATAGCTCAGAAAAATGGCCACGCACAGACTGGTGCCTCACATGCGATAACGGGCAAGGCGCAGCTCTTTGGTGATCACATCGACACGGATGCGATCATCGCCGGCGAGTTCTGCCATCTTTCCGATCTCAAAGATATCGGACAAAAAGCCTTTGTTCATTTTCGGCCTGACTTTGTGCAGCGTGTGGCGAACGGCGAGAACATCATCGTCGCCGGCGAGGGTTGGGGCAGCGGCTCCAGCCGCGAACATGCAGTGTGGGCGCTCAAAGGCGCGGGGGTGCGCGCGGTCATCGCCAAAAGCTTTGCCTACATTCACAAGCGCAATCTCGTGAATGAGGCGCTGCCGTTTCTGATCGTGCGCGAGGAGGCGTTTTATCATGACGTAAGTGATAGTGATGCCCTGCAAGTCGATCTGGAGGCCGGAACGGTGACACTTCACGGTAAAACGTATCACGGCCAGCCCCTGCCGGTGGTGATGACGAGCATCATGCACAACGGCGGGCTGGTGCCGGATGTGAAACGCGCGCTTGACTAGAAGCCTGGCCCAACCCGGGCTTGTCGTCCGGCAGGGATCTTGGTTGAATCCAGTACAGTTCCTGTTGCTATAGCTGATACTGAATCTCCCGGGATGTTTCCAGCATGGCATAACAAGGTTTTGGGATGGGCTGCAAACCGAATCTCACTGTTCGATCCAGGAATAAGATGAAGTCTCAAAACATGATGTACGACCGGCTCGCGCCCTATTATGATGTGATTTACCAATGGAAAGACTATCGCGCCGAATGCGAAAAATTGCACCGGCTGATCATCAAGCACAAAAGATCTCCAGGCAAAAGGCTGCTGGACGTCGCTTGTGGCACTGGCGAACATCTCAAGTACTTGCGCGCGCGCTATGCCGTGACCGGCGTGGACCTCAGCCCGGCCATGCTTAAATTGGCGCGGAAAAAGCTCCCCGGAATTGTGTTGGCAAGGGGGAATATGTTGTTGTTTCGCCTCCGCCCAAAATTTGACGTGCTGCTTTGCCTGTTTAGTTCGATTGGGTATTTGCATAGCTACTCAAAACTGCAGCAAGCGCTCCGGAATTTTTCCCGGCATCTGGTGAGCGGTGGAGTTCTCCTGCTCGAGCCGTTTGTGGCCAGGGAAAGATATGCCACCGGCGCGATTCACTCGCTCACGCAGAACGACGAGGGCGTGACAATTACCCGCATGAACACCAGCCGGCGCAGAGGGGATTTTGCCATACTTGATTTCCACTATTTGGTCGGAACCAAGCAGGGTGTCCGCCACTATAGCGACCATCATATCTTGACGCTGTTCGATCAAGACAAGTTCTTGCAGATCCTCGCAAAAGAAGGTTTTCATGCCCGATTTCTCGAAAACGGCCTTATGAAAAACCGAGGGCTTTTTGTCGCGGTGAAAGATTAACGCATTGTCATGGCTGCGCTACAACGATTGGTTAATGCTACACCCAGCACTGTCATTCTGAAAGAATCTTGTGCGGCATTTCGTACTCAACCCAAGTCGGGAGTCAACTTAGTGCCACACCAGACCCCTGCTGAATGACGCGCTTAAAAAATCACACAAAGATCCGTACTTGAGGTGGCAGTACGAGAACTTGTATTGAGATCGTCCATGCCCGGCCGAACCATCCAATTGCTTAAAATTTTCATCGCCTCGCCCGGCGACGTCATGCCCGAGCGCGATAAAGCGCGCGACGAAATCCTCAGCTTGCGGCCGGTGGCGCACAAACAGGGTTACGATCTCGAGCCTGTCGGCTGGGAAACGCATGCCACGCCCGGCATGGGGCGCAGCCAGGAATTGATCAACCGCCTCGTGCGAGAATGCGATTTATTCCTCGGCATTTTATGGCGGCGATTCGGTTTGCCCAGCGGTGAGGCAGAGTCAGGCACGTTGGAAGAATTCAACCTCGCTCGTGAACGCTTTGCCAAAGAGCGCGCGCCGGAGATCATGCTGTATTTCCGTGAGGTGCATCCGGATTTTCTCACCGATCCCGGCCCGCAATTGCAAAAAGTTCTGGAGTTCAAGAAACAGGTGGAAGCCGGGCATCTTGCACTCTACTCGCTTTATCGCGACCCCGAGCATTTTGCCGCGCTGCTGCGGCATCACCTTACCGATTGGTTATTGAAGTTGGTGCCCGCTGCCGGCCACCGGCCGGCCACTGCGGGTGAACGACCGGTAGAGGCACCGCCCCTCTCCGCTTTTGCAGAACATCTCGCCTATTGCCGAACCGAGTTACAGAAAACCGCTCGGCCGCTGCGCCTACGCACGCTCAATTTGCCCCCGCTTTTTCTCGAAGAGGTGGAAGCCGAGCGGCCGCGCAACATGAAAGTGAGCAACGCGGTCAAAATGTTTCCGCGTTTGCTCATTCTCGGCGAGCCGGGCGCAGGCAAAACCACTTCGCTCAAAAAGCTGGCCGCTGAGTATGCGGTGTGGCGCGGCGAAGGCCAGCAACCAGGGCTGAATGAGCCGGAAGATTTCAACCTGCCTATCTTCCTCGATCTCTCGGCGTATCCCACGATCTCCAGCGGAGATGCAAAACACGGCCTCTGGCGCCTCCTCACCGCCAGCGTGCGCGGCGTGCACGATGTTGACGTACGCAAGCGCCTCGCCGCCGGCGGCTGTTTGCTTTTGTTTGATGGACTGAATGAAGTCGGCGAGGCATATGACGAAGTCGTACATCAAATCCACCATCTCCTCAATGAGATTCCGCAAAACCGCTTTGTGGTCACCTGCCGGCCGGGCGTCTATCGCGACGAGTTGCGTCACGAATTTGTGACATTTCAATTGGAGCGATTGGGCAGCTTCAATGCCTCCAAAGTTCTAGAGATTGAAATCGGTGCGGACCAAGCGCAAGCTGCATGGAAAGGCCTGGACGAATACACCCGCGACCTTTGCCGCAATCCACTCATGCTCACGATGCTCGCCGATGAGCTGCGCGCTGGCGACGACCCGCCCCAAAACCGCGCCCAGCTTTTTGACCGTTTTATCGACCGCTATTTGAGCGAATGGGCGCGCGTGAAAGGCGCAGGCTCGGTGCGCGTAGAAAAGGAGATTCTCTCGGCGCTGGCATGGCGGCTGGGCACTAGCCGCACATTGCTTTCGGCGGACGAGGCTGCCGCCGCGATGTCTGCCCGTCTCGCTGAATTGCAAAACAAGAAAGAGGCACCTGACAATCTCAATGTTGCGGCACTCAATCGCGAATTTCTCTATCACGGCCTGTTGCGCGAAAGTGCCGGGCAGACGGGATTCTTTCATCAAGCTGTGCAGGAGTATTTCTTTGCGCGGGAAGTGGCGTTGCATCAATCCTTGGAATATGTGCTGAAGCATGTGGGCGATCCGGAATGGGCGGAAGTTTTGGTGTTTGTGTGCGGGTTGCTTGATAATGCGACGGAAGTGGTGAGGGAGGTGATGAAGAGGGATCCGTATCTGGCGGCGAAGTGTGCAGTTTATGCGAAAGAAATTGATCGAAAATTTGTTGATGTATTGGTCATAATTCTCATTCAAAAGTTAAGCAAGGATTTAGAAAGTGCATGGTTTGGAAAAGTATATGAAGAAATGCTTGTCGTTTTATCACTTGAATGCAAAACCGATACCAGAGCACTGCCAGTGCTTTTTGAACGTGTGTATAGTCAGAAGGCGAAAGCATTTAGCGTATTTGCCATATTTCTCATTGGTCTGCGGCTTTCAGAGAGAACAATTTTATTTCTTGAGCCTTTAGTAAATGAGAACCCAGTTGATTTTGAGTTAAGAGGATTACTTGCTTGGGCATTTCGACAGGCCAGAAATCCTGAAATCTCAATCGAGCATTGTATGAAGTGTCTAACATTAGCACCCAATGAAGCATGGCTTTGGGGAAACTTGGGTAGGGCTTACAATGATTTAGGAAACTCTAAAGAAGCAGAAATTTGTTTACGCCGAGCGATTGAATTAAAGGAAGATTTGGAGTGGGCACATGCCCATCTCGGGGTCACTTTGCTAAGAAAAGGCGACTACGAGGCTGCATTAGAAGAATTTCAAAAAGCTATTACTCTCGATCAGGAGTACGCGGGACCGCACATTAGTATAGCAGACATTTATTCTGAAAATCTCAATCAACCTGAACACGCGATAGCGGAATATAAGATTGGTATTCAACTCGAGCAGCGACCTTTCCGCTTATCGCGTTATATATTCAAACTTAGCCACGCCCTTGAGGCCGCTGGCCGCACCTCCGAAGCCCGCCAGCGTTATCAAGAATACCTCGACCGCTTCCCTTGGGGCGAGCACGTACCAGAGGCGCTGGCGGCGTTGGAGCGTCTAGGGGAGAAATGAGAGAGGGAGATAACAGGGAGAACGGGGCGAGTGGGTGAGAGGGAAAATGGGAGAAAGAAAGTAAATGTCGTGGACGGAAGCGCAGATTGACGAGTTAATCGATAATGTCAAGCGCGACTTTGCTCTGGGAAGATTCCATCATCTTCTTCATCTCAAATTGCAGAGACATGGTGTGACAATGAAAGAGGCGGAAAAGACTATCAGCAAGCACAGCTACGTTGGACAATATGAAACTGAGGGGAGAACAATTGCATTTCTAAACCCGCGCAACAATGTTTTTGTAGCCTGGAGTCCGGACACGTACCCAACCTACGTAAAAACAGGTTTTATCGCAAATGCCGGTCTCAACTACTTATTAAGGCAAGCAAAGATCGAACTCATTTGGTCACCATGGTAGATGAATATGCGCTCACCAAAAAACTCAAAGCAAGCTCTTCATAAACGCGCGACGTGTCTTCTGTCCTGGTTGACTGACTTCCTACCGGGAACGATTCCGCCTTCAGCAGAGGATGCTATTCTCGACGTTTCTGACGATGTCCATGCGTTACTTTGGCATCGCAGTGAGCTGCAAAATATCTTGGAAAACGCGCCACAGGCACTCGATAAATCTCAAAAGAGGGACCTGGCAAAACTTGATCGTGAGATCAGAGCGGCAGCATTACTTCTGCTTGGTTCCGGCAAGGGGATGCTTCGTCGTTATCGTGAAGGCCGTTACGACCGCTCCCATTGGTGGTGGTATTTGGACGACATTCTACAGGAAGAAGCCATTGCCAAGTCGCGGAAGAAGGCTTTGAGCACCTACAGACTTTCTGCAGAGAGCGGAAGCCTGCAGAAAGTTGCTGATCCTCGGGCAGCCTATGAGAGAAAACGCAAGACCACGAGGCGGATGAAAAAGTAAAGTCTCAACATGTTTTTTGGCATGAAAATAGCAAAAATGTGATGAAACCTGTTTTGTCATCCGAACAACACAAACAAAATAGGCCATTTGAGGTCAAATTCGCGCAGTCGACAGCGGCTATGAAGCTACAGTGTGGTATATTTTCACTAGATTCTGTTTCATGAACTTATTGCAACGAAAAAGAAACATCTTCTTGCTGGAATTCATAACTATCTTCATCATTCCAGCTTTGATGGCTTTCGCGCAGCAAACGCCTGCGCCGCATCCTTCTCCCAGTCTCCCCGTCTCCCACTCCATTCAAACGGTCCACCAAGCCCTCATCATCGAGCGCATCGAAATCCAGGGCGCGACCAAAACCAAACCGCAGGTGATTCGCCGCTATTTGAACATGAAAGAAGGCGCGGCGATCACGCCGGAAATGATCGCGCAGAATTACGACGCGCTCGTGGCCACCAATTTCTTCAAGCGCGTCGAATTCAGCTCCAAGCCGGGCAGCGCGCCGGGCCAGGTGGTGATGGTGATCGAAATCGAGGAGCGCCGCTGGCCCTGGCTGGAAATCGCCGGCGGTTTCAGCGAGCTGGAAGGCTGGTATTTGATCCCGATCGGCGTGCGCTTCGACAATCTCTTCGGCGGCGGCGGCATCGGCGGCGGCCGCTTCATCTTCGCCGACCGCACCGTGGGCTTCTACTGGCATTATCGCGAGCAAGAGCTGTTCGGATCGAACCTGGATTTCCAGTTGAAGCTGGGAGCCTTCAATCAGAATTTTATTCATTATATAGACAGCGAAGAAGCGATACAGGAAGTCCAGAACGACAATCTGCTGCTGGCGTTCTCCGGCCATCGCGGCTGGTCGCGCTATGTCTCTCTTGGGCTCAATTTCAACACGTGGACGCCTGCGCCGGAGGTGCGTTTGGCTGCGACGGACAGCACGATTACCGCTCTGCCACCGCCGCTGGTGACCGAGCCGCGCGCAAAAAGCAATAGTGCATTTTTGCGCTTGCAGCTTGATACCCGCGACCACCCCGCCTTTCCGCGCCACGGATTGTGGGCTGCCATGCAATTTGAAAGCACCTTCAAAAATTCCGGGCCTGATTTCAACGATTTCAGCCGCTACATTTTTGACGCACGCGGCTATCGCGCTTTCGGTAGAAACGTGCTGGCAGTGCGTGCCAAAGCCGGCCGCGTTTCGGAAACGGCGCCGTTTTATGAGCGTTTTTACCTCGGTGGCGCTTATTCCGTGCGCGGCTATGCCGAGCGCAGCTTGACGCCGCTGGGCTGGGGCACTGACATGGCGCTCGGCCAAATCGAAATGCGTTTCCCTCTCGCCGGTGCGCCGCAGAATCCTTCCCTGAGCGCGGCGCTGTTTTTTGACGCCGGCCACATCAACGATTTCGAAAATACGGAAACCGGAAAAGAGCTCTTTATGTCGGCCGGTTACGGTTTCCGTTTGAAACTGCCCGTCATCGGATTGTTGCGCTGCGATTTCGCCTACCCGCTTGACCGCGACGATTTCCGTTTTCACATTGCTTTGGGACATACTTTCTAAACGCATGCGCCGCCCGCTGACAACAGTTTTCTGCTTGATCTTCTGCCTTGCCTGGCCGCTGGGCGCGCAACAGCCTAAGATTCGCGGCCTGACTGCTATGCCGCAAGGCGAAAAAATCCTGGCACGCGTGCAGCTCGAAAACTTGTTTGCACCAAAAATTGTAAGTACCATTCGCAGCGGCTTGCCGGCGATTGTGCAACACGATTTTCGTCTGATGGTTGACGGCAAAGAAAAAGCGCGCGCACTGCAAGCGGTTGAAGTGAAATACGACATTTGGGCGCAGCGCTATCGCCTGGCGTTTCCGGACACCGTTCGTTTCGCCGCGACCTTTACCGAGGTGGAAAAGATATTGAGAGATTTTCAAACGACGGCGTTTTTTCAGGGCATGATGCGCGACGGTGCGACAGTCTACCGGCTGCGCTTGCGGGTCGCAGTGGTCGCCATCAGCGCGGAACAAAGCAGGCAGCTCCTGCAACGCATCACTTCAAATGATTTCGAAGGCGGAACCTCGGCCGCAGAGGCAGGCCGTTCCGGGTTCAGTCTGAATTTGAACGATCTGATCTCCTTTTTTTTCGGCGGCGAACAGCGCGCGCACGGCCTTTCCGAGTGGGCGGTTTCGCCGCCGTTGCGAGGGGCCGGCCTGCCATGAGAACGCTGCGCGCAAAATTCGTTTTCACATTTCTCACCTTGACGCTTCTGCCCGCGCTCGCGATGGCCCTGCTCATTCAAAGCTTGCTGAACAAAACGTTGAGCCTCGGCGTGAATGCGGAAATCGCGGCCGGATTGGAGGCGGCGGTGCAAGCCGCGCAAAGGAATTATGCGCACGAACGCGCACAGCTTGCCCGCGATCTTCGTGCCTTCGCCGTTTCGTGGCGCGAGCAGCGCGTTGACTCGCTGCCCTGGCGTGAACCCGCCCACGTGCTGGCAATCCTCGACGCTGCCGGCGGCATTCGCAGGATTCTGCCGCAAGATGCCTCGCCCTCTTTTTTGTTGTCTTTTAATCTTGCTACCCTACCGGCGGACACCGCGCTCGAGGCCGGCAGTGATTCCACCGCCATTCGTCTCATGCAGGCCGTGCCGCCCGGAGCAATCGCCGTGGGACAGCGTACGCTGGCTCCGGCATTACGGCAGCAGACTGCGAATATTCTGCACGCGTCCCAATATTTCAATTTGATCGATTTGGAAAAAGGACGCTGGCAGCAAAGCTTGTGGCTGGTGTTTCTTGCGATTTACGCGCCCATGCTTTTGCTGGCGGGCCTCGCCGGCTGGTATCTCGCGCGCCGCATCACCGCCCCGCTGGAGGAATTGGCCGCGGGTACACGCCGCCTCGCACTGGGTGACTGGCAGCAGCGCGTCACTATTCGCGCGCAAGACGAAGTCGGCGAAATGGGCAGAGCCTTCAATGCCATGGTGAATGATTTGCAGCAGCAGCAGGAAAAACTCATCGGCCTGGAAAAACTGGCGGCGTGGCGCGAGATGGCGCGGGTGCTGGCGCACGAAATCAAAAACCCGCTCACGCCGATGCAGTTGATGGTGCAGCAAATGCAGGACGAGTATCGCGGAGAGAGCGAAGACTATCAAAAAATGCTGGCGGAGTGCGGCGGCATTATCACTGAGGAAATTGAAAAGCTGCGCCGCCTGGTGCGTGAGTTTTCCGAATTCGCGCGCATGCCGGAATTGCATCGCGCGCCCGGCCAGCTCAATGATTTGATCAAAGAAGTGGCGCGTTTGCATGCCACGCGCGCCGTCGAGCTTGATCTAGATCCCTCTCTGCCTCAAATTGATTTTGATATTGAAGCGCTGCGCCGTGTTTTGGTCAATTTGATTGCCAATGCCCTGCAGTCTTCTCCCCATGCGAAAGTCACCATCCGAACTCACGCGGGCGCGGCAAAAAACACCGTTGCATTGAGCGTCGCCGACACCGGTCCGGGCATTCCACCGGAGAATATGAAAAAAATCTTTGAGCCATATTTTTCCACCAAAAAATCAGGCATGGGTTTGGGGTTGGCGATCGTGAAGCGGATTGTCGAAGAGCATCAAGGAAGCATCGTGGCCGCCAGTGGGGTGGGGAAGGGAACACAATTTGTAATTTCGCTGCCGGCTTGAACACGGATGACACGGATTTGGCGGATTGACACGGATAACGCAGAAATCCATGCCATCCGCGTAGAGACGCCCCGTCGGAGCGTCTCGACACGCCTACCAGCTGGTGGCATCGACAAATGCGCGGACGGTTTCGCGCATCTGGATTGCCTCTTTGGTCGCGAAGACAGTCTGAACAGGTCACAGTGAGGACGCTATCATCATGAGCCATGAAGACAAAGCTCTGTTCGCTAAAGGCCTGAGGCTGTTCGAGGCCTGTACCGCGGAGCGCGATTATGCGTGCGTGTTGGGATTCATTCAGCACAATCTCCACCAGGGCGGCTCACGGGCGGAAACGGCAAATCATTTCATGGCCTGGCTGCGCCAGCAAAGTCAACAGCAAGGCGTGGAAAGCGAGCATGCGGCCGCCATTCTGAAACAAGTGGAGAATGAAAGCTGAGCTAAAGCGGCGACTGCAGCGCTTTCAAGTACTCCCGGTCGAACGCTGCGGGGATGCTTTCGCGCGGAGAATAAAATCCGGGCCGATATTGGCGCGAAGAAATTCCGGCCTGGCTCATTTCGCACACGTGCCAATCCTGGCGGTTGGTCATGTCCCAAAACTCGATGGCGTCGTGTGGATTGAAATTCGAATCAGCAAAGGAATCGGGATGAAAGAGCCAGTCGCAATGAATGAGCACACGTTCGGGCGACTGCGGCCAGAGCGTGTGATACATCACATAATCTGGATGCAAGCTCAATAACATGTTGGGGAAGATCGAATAATAATAAACGCGATGCTCATCCTCGTCGCGAATGTCGCCCACCGGCACGCCGCAAGCCTTGCCGCTCATGGTCATGCTGCCGGCTTTGGGGATGGGCATGAATCCTCCTAAAAACGGCCCTTCCACCAAATCGTTCTCGCCTTGATCGTAAGGCGTGAGCTTGGCCAGCGCCGGATGCACCAGCGGGCAATGATAGCATTCGGAATAATTCTGAAAAATCAGTTTCCAATTTGCGCGCACGTCATATGTGAGCCGCTTTGCCGCATGCAGTGGAGGAATATTCCAATGCTCGAACTTGCCGAGCACCGGCGCAAATGCGGTGGCAAAGGGCTGAGGTTGCGGGGCGAGATTGACGAAAATAAAACCCTCCCACAACGCCACGTGCGCTGCCTGCAACCCATGTTCCGCCTTGTCAAAGCCCGCGATATGATCCATGTGCGGCGCGCCGAGCAAGCGGCCGTCGAGGCCGTAGGTCCAGGCATGATATGGGCATTGCATGCTTTGGCTGAAGCGCCCGCTGCTGTTTTCGCACAAGCGTGTGCCACGGTGCCGGCAGAGATTGTAAAAGCTGCGCACCGTCCCCGTTTGATCGCGGAGAATGATCAAACTTTCGCCCAACACCTCTTGCAGAAAAAAGCTTCCCGGTTCCACGATTTGATTTTGATGGCCCACACAAAGCCATTGCCGCGTGAAAATATGTTCCTTTTCTTGTGCAAAGATTTCCGGCGTGGCAAAATAGCGCTGCGGCAGTGTACGCGCGTTGGGCTGATAGCTCTCGGCGGTTTTGAGGAAAGCCGTCATGGCGGGACTCCTTTCGACAGGATGAGTATCGTCGAAGTTTTCAAGCACGAATGGCGGCGGAGCAAGAGCGGCGTAGGAGTGAAGAAATCAAAGTACGAAGTTGAAGCAGCAGCGACCAATCGAATGACTGTAGTCTATGGCGGGCAAATCTCGTCTACTTTTGCCTCAAAACCGGGCAAAACCTCCGAGCGCGCAGTCCCACCCGCGCCGTGCTTCCCCAGCAACACATAAACACCTGCGCGCAGCACATAAAGCTCGACCGTACGCGCCTCGGTATCGACGATCCAATATTCGCGCACGCCGGCCTGGGCGTAAATCTGAAATTTCTTGCCGCGATCGACGTGTGCGGTCGAGGGTGAAAGCACTTCGACCGCGAGGTCGGGCGCGCCCACGATTTTTTCTTCTTGCACAATCGATACGCGCGGTTGCAAGATGAAAATAATGTCCGGTTCGACGGTAGTTGAAGTGGAAAAGTACACGTCTATGGGAGAGATGAAGACTTCCCCGGCTTTGTGCTTCTCGTTATATTGTTCAAATCTGTATGCCAGCTTGAGCACACATCTTTGATGTTTGGTTCGCGGCGCGGGCGACATATATAATACCCCCTCGATAATCTCATATCGCAAACCGTCATCCGGCAGGCGGCGGAAATCTTCATATGTCCACTTGCCTTGCGCAGGCCATTTGTTCCCCTTGGGCAGAGGCGGCGCTGGGGGAGGAGAAATATCAATGATTAAAGTCATGGCAGGGCCCTCGTATTTGGTGCGTCGTTGTGCGAAAGAAAATAATTGTTCGCGGCGGGAAAGTCAAGCTGGAAAATCTCGAACGGAAAGAGGGCGCTCACTCCCAGGGCCTGGTAAAGCCCGTCATGGCTTGAAATTCGGCGAAGCGCCGGTGGATTTCCTCCCAGCTCAAATCGCGAATGCGCTCGAGGCTGAATTTTTCCACGCAAAAACTGGCGAAGGTGCTGCCGTACACCACGGCTTGCCGCAAGGTTTCGTCGTTGTATTTTCCCGCCTTGGTGATGTACCCCATGAATCCGCCGGCGAACGTATCGCCCGCGCCCGTAGGGTCAAAAGCATTTTCCAGCGGAAAAGCCGGCGCCCAAAAGTAGTTGTCGTCGCTCACCATGACGGCGCCGTGCTCGCCTTTTTTGATGATGATGATCTTGGGGCCGAGATCGCGAATCTGGCGCGCGGCTTTGACGAGATTGGGCTCGCGCGCGAGCAGGCGCGCCTCCGAATCATTCACCAGCAGCACCTCGATGCGTTTCAACACCCGCGCCAGCGCTTCGGGCGCGCCTTCGATCCAATAGTTCATGGTGTCGAGCGCGACGAATTTCGGATTTTTCACCTGGTTCAAAACCTCCAACTGCAAATCCGGCCCGATGTTGCCGAGGAAAACGAACGGCGTGTCGCGATATTTTTCCGGAATTTTCGGCTGGAAGGATTCGAACACGTTCAAGTGTGTGAACAGGGTCTCACGTGTATTCAAATCGAGATGATACTTCGCGCCCCAGCGAAAGCTCTTGCCGGGTTTGATTTCCAGGCCGTCGAGCGCGATGCCGCGCCGGCGCAAAAAATCCAGTTCGGCTTCGGGGAAATCTTCGCCCACCACGCCCACCAAATTCACGCCCGTAAAGTAACTGGCCGCCACGCCGCAAAAAACGGCGGTGCCGCCGACGGCGTCATCAATATGGCCGAACGGGGTTTGAATGGTATCCAATCCGATTGACCCAACCACGAGCAAACTCATAAGTCAAAGCCTTTCTGTCACATTTTTTCAGGCGCGGCGACGTGCAATAGGCGCAGAGCATTGCCCAGAACAATGCGCACGGCTTCGACCAGATGCAGACGCGTCTGCGTCAAAGCCCGGTCTTCCGTAACCACGCGATGATGATGATAAAACGAGTGAAACGCGCTTGCCAGCTCGTGCAAATAAATCGTCAAGCGATGCGGCTCGAGCGCCTGCGCGGCTTTCGTAACCACCTCGGGAAATTCCGACAGCTGCTTGAGCAAGGATAGTTCTTCCGGCTTTTTAAGCAAGCCCGCGTCGTAAGCGGCACCGACTTGCACGCCCTGTTCTGCGGCAAAAGCCAGGATATTGCAGACGCGCGCGTGCGCGTATTGCACGTAGAAAACCGGATTCTCGTCAGTTTGTTTCTTGGCGAGATCGAGATCAAAGTCCATCGGCGTATCCAGCTTGCGCATCAAGAAGAAGTAGCGCGCCGCATCGACCCCGACTTCGTCGAGCAGCTCGCGCATTTCTATGATATTGCCGCTGCGCTTCGACATCTTCACCACTTCGCCGCCGCGCAGCAGGTTCACTTGCTGGATGATATAGACTTCGAAGCTGCCCGGCGCACAGCCCAGCGCTGCCAGCGCGGCTTTCACCCGTGTGATGTGCGCGTGATGGTCCGGTCCCCACAAATCGATCAAATGCGTGAAACCGCGGCGGTATTTGTCCATGTGATACGCGATATCGCCGAGAAAATACGTCGGCTCGCCGTCCTTTTTCACCAGCACCCGGTCTTCACTGTCGCCGAATTGGGAAGAGGCAAACCACAGCGCGCCGTCCTTGGTATAAGTGAAATTTTTCTCGCGCAAAATCCGCAGCACTTCTTCCTCGCGCCTGTCGGAGAGCAGGCTTTGTTCGCTGAACCAAACGTCGTAATGCACTCGATATCCGTCGAGCACTTCTCTCTGCGCGGCGGTCATGCGCGCCAGCGCCAGCGCGGTGAATTTTTCGCTGCGCTCTTCCACCGACCATGAGACGAAGCGATCGCCAAATTCCTCCTGCAAGCGCTGGGCGAGATCCTTGACGTATTCGCCGTGATAACCGTCTTCGGGGAAAGGCTCGTCTTTGCCGAAGCGCGCCATGTAACGCGCGCTCACGGAATAGCCCAGCGCTTTCACGCGCTGGCCGGCGTCGTTGATATAGTATTCGCGCGTGACGGTCGCGCCCGCGGCTTGCATGAGACTGGCCATCACGTCTCCGAGCGCAGCGGCGCGCGCATTGACGACATTGAGCGGGCCGGTGGGGTTGGCACTGACGAATTCAAAGTTGCATTTGCGGCCAGCGGCCCATGCGCTGCGGCCGTAATTCTCGCGTTGCTGTAAAACTTCTGCCACCTGGCTTTGCCAATAGCCTTCACCCAGCCGGAAGTTGATGAAGCCCGGGCCGTCGATGCTGATTTCCGCGAGCAGGCTGTGATCATATTCCAGTGCGGTGGCCAACTTTTCCGCAATGCTTCTGGGCGATTGCTTGAGCGACTTTGCGAGCGCCATCGCGACCGTGGTGGCGAAGTCGCCGAAGCCTTCCTGGCGGGGGCGGCTGAGCACAATCGTTTCCGCGGGCCAGCCCAGTTTGTTCAATCCTGCGGCGACAGCTTCACGCAGATATTTTTCAGCGTCCATTGGCATTTCTTCGACCTTCCGTGGTAGCGTTGCCCAAGCTTGAGCTTCGGCATGATTTGCAAAAAGCCATATAACCGGATCGCCAGCATGAGCTATCAATTATTAATTGTCAACTGTCAATTGACAATTGCCATGAATATGAACTATTCAAAGACCATTTTCGTCCCGAATTTCCTGCGTCTCCGCATCACCCCACAAACGCTCCAGGCCGTAATATTGGCGTGTTTCAGGCTGGAAAACGTGCACGACGAAATCGACGTAATCCAGCAAGACCCAATGCGCGCGCTCGCGGCCCTCGATATGCCAGAGCTTGACCTGCTCCTGTTCCATTTGCTCGGCGATGTGATCGGCGATGGCCCGCACGTGGGTATCAGTCGTGCCGGTGCAGAGCACAAAATAATCTGCAATCGTGGTCAACGGGCGCAGCTGGAGCATCTTGATGTCGGCGGCCTTTTTTTCCAGTGCTAGTTGCGCGGCGCGCTGAGCCGTTTGTTTGGTCAAGGCCTCTTTTTCTGCAGACTGCGTGCGCGGCGGCCGTGGCAGTGATGTTGACTTGGAGATAGCGAGCCTCCAAATGAGATCGGCAAAGATGCTAGAGGCTGAGCGACTCAGCCATCATGGTCTGTATTACTTGATAAACCTCTGCCGGTGCAATCTCCCGCATACAACGAAAGTGCCCTTGCGGGCAGGCATGATAGCCCAGGTGGCTGCAAGGCCGGCAATGCAATTTCGAATTTTCCAGCACACGGGAAGACGAGCGCTGGGGAAAAAAACCCAACGGCTTCGTGGTCGAGCCGAACAATGCCAGCAGCGGCGTGCGGACGGCTTCGGCAATGTGCATCAAGCCGGAATCATTGGCCACCAACAACTGGCAGCGCTTGATGATTGCCGCCGAAGCGAGCAACGAACAGCGGCCGGTCAGGTCCAGAATGCGGCCCTGGGGTTGCCCGCGCATGATTTTTCCCAGATCACAGTCTTCTGGGCCGCCTAAAATCGCGAAGGCTGTTTCTTGACCATCTCGCAGGAGGGTATGAATCAGCTCAGAGAAATACTCTGGAGGCCAGCGCTTGGTAAAGTAACCCGCGCCCGGCGCCAAACCAATCAGTTTTTGATCGTGTCTCCAGCCCGCGGCCAGCAGCGCGGCTTGCGCTTCTGCTTCGTGTAGCTGCGCCCAGAAAATATCCGTGCCTTCGCCGTCATCCCGCACGCCCAGCGGTGCGGCGGCGCGCAAATAACGTTGTACGATCGGCGGCGTCTCCGCCATGGTGTTGACTTTGAAGCGCACATACAGCCAGCGCCGCACCCGGTGTTTGCGATGGCCTAGCCGCTGCGGCGCCGCGCACAGGAGACCGAGCAATGTCGTGCGAAAATTGCGGTGTAAATCGAGCACGGTGCCGTATCCGCGACGGCGGAGTTCCTGCCCGAGCTGCCACAAGCCGCGCATGCCAGATTTCGCGCGAACCACGTGCACCGCATTGACGGAGGGGTGATAGCGCACGAGATCGGCGAATTCCTCCTTGACTACCACATCGATGACAGCGTGCGGAAACTGCCGGCGCAAGCCGCGCAGCACTGGAGAAATCAGCACGACGTCGCCGATCGAGCTCAGGCGCAGAATCAAGATTTTTTCGGGCGAAAAAACCACCCGCGTATGCAAGGTACTCGTCAAAACTGCCCTTAGACTCAATTTAAAAATGCGAAGGGGAGAATTGCAAATTCAAATTGTGTCATGCGCCCATCGTCTGCCGAAACCACGCGATGGTTCTTTCCAATCCGGTCTGCAGATCGATGGTCGGACTCCAGCCCAGCAGCTTTTTCGCCAGCGTGATATCCGGTTGGCGGATTTTCGGATCGTCCACGGGCAAGGGTTTTTCCACGATTTTGCTTCTGCTGCCGGTGATGCGGATGATGGTTTCCGCCATTTCTCGAATCGTCATCTCGTGCGGATTGCCGATATTGACCGGCTGGTGATGATCGGATAGCAATAAGCGGTGAATGCCTTCGACCAGGTCGTCCACGTAACAAAAGCTGCGAGTTTGCGAACCGTCGCCGAAAACCGTGATCGGCTCATGGCGCAAAGCTTGTGGCGCGAATGCGGGAATGGCGCGGCCGTCGTTCGGTCGCATGCGCGGACCGTAGGTGTTGAAGATGCGCACAATCTTGGTATCGACGCCATGCGTGCGATGATAGGCCATGGTGATGGCTTCCGCAAAACGCTTGGCTTCGTCGTAGACGCCGCGCGGGCCCACGGGATTGACGTGGCCCCAGTAATCCTCCCGCTGTGGATGCTCGAGCGGGTCACCGTAAACTTCCGAAGTGGAAGCTAGCAAAAAGGTCGCACCCTTGTCTTTCGCCAATCCCAGCGCTTTGTGCGTGCCCATAGCGCCGACTTTCAAAGTCTGAATGGGATATTGCAGATAATCCACCGGACTGGCGGGCGAAGCGAAATGCAAGACATAATCAATCTTTCCTGAAATGAAAATGTACTCGGTGACGTCATGCTTCACGAAAGCAAAGCCCTCGCCCTGCAAATGGTCAATATTCGCGGTGGTGCCGGTGATGAGATTATCCATGGCGATCACCTCGTGGCCCTTTTTCAAGAGGTATTCGCACAAATGAGATCCCAGGAATCCGGCGCCGCCGGTTACCAGTGTACGCGGCATACGTTCTCCTCAACCATCAATCAAAAGTTTCTTTGTTCGCTCGCCTCAATTCGAAATCATCTCCAGCTTGCCGGCCAGTTCTCGTGAAGCCCGCCACTGCAGCCGGCCATTTTCTTGATAGAGGATCACGGTTTCGATCTCGGGCAGGCTATCTGCCAGGGCTACGGCCCGCTCCGGACCCAGGACAAACATGGCGGTGGAGAAAGCGTCGGTGATCAACGCGCTGGGCCCGGTCACGGTCGCGCTGACCGTGGTACGGCCGGCAGAATCGGTACCGGCAGGATAACCCGTGCGCGGATCGAGTATGTGATGATAGCGACGGCCGTTTTCTTCAAAGTATCTTTCATAATCGCCACTGGTCGAAACGGCGCCGCCGCTCATGCGGAAACGCGCAAAAAGCTGGTCTTCCTGCCGCGGATGGCGAATCCAGATGTGCCGCTGTCCTGCCGTGAGCGGCGAGGCGATGGCACACAAATCACCACCCGCTTCCAACATGGCATCTTGATACCCGCGCGCTTGCAATACCTGCAAACCGCGCTCGAGAATATAGCCCTTCGCAATGCCGCCCAGGTCGATGCCCATGCCGCTGCGCCGCCAGCGCACCACTGTGCCCGTGTGTCTCCCATTCGTGAATGAAGGCGCGGCCGCTTCCAGAAGCAGATGGCGAAAATTCACCAGGGCCAATTTCGCTTGAATCTCCTCCGCCGCCGGCAACCGCAACGCCGCGGTGCCGAATCCCCAGAGCTGCATCAACGGTGCGATGGTGACATCGAACGCGCCCGAAGTAATCCCGCTGATGCGCACGGCCGTGCGCAGCAACGTGTCCATTTCCGCCGAGACGGCAAAAGCCCCGGCGTTTTCCGGCGCATCATCGGGCAGCATTGCCGCCCAGCGATTGAGAGCCCCCACTTCGCTGTCTTCGCGATAAAACGACAGGAGAGAATCGAGGCGGGCCATTTCTTGAAACGCCGTATCGATATCGGCAAGCGCGCGCGCTTCGAAGCGTGCGTCGGGCAGATAGATGCTGATTGCCGCCGCGGTGTCCATCATCACGCGTACCCGCCGCGCCGTGTGAATTTCCGGCGCGTGGCAGCCCAGTCCACTGAGCAGCAGCGCCGCCTGGAGGAATGTGCGGGTCGGGTCGGATTTCCGTATCTTGCAGACCAGAGGCAGTTTTTTCATCCTGAAGTCTAATGTTCCCGCGCCGTGACGAAGTGCACCAGGTTTGTCAATGCGATTTTGTAGGGTGATTGATGAAAAGGCTCCAGCAGCCGGACCGCTTCGCCGGCGAGCCGCTGCGCAGTTTCGCTGGCATAGTGGACACCGCCGTGGCTTTCAATGAATTCCACAATGCGGCGATAATCGCTTTTGCGCGCACGCCAGCTCGCGCCGCGCCGCACCAGTCGAATCACGCTTTTCGCCGCGCTTTTATCCGCTTTCTTTAACGCATGCAGCAGCGGCAAGGTAATTTGGTTTTCACGAATATCATTGCCCACGGACTTACCCGTGTGATTCTCCTCGCCGAGCAAGTCGAGCAAATCATCACGAATTTGAAAAGCAATGCCGGCCTTTTCGCCGAACTGGCCCATGCGTGCGATCTCGTCCATGGAAAGCTCGCCGGCCAAACTGCCGAGCTGGCACGCCGCGGAAATGAGCGCCGCGGTTTTGTCGGCGATCAATCGAAAATAAATCTCCTCTTCCATCCAATAATCGCGGCGGCGCTCGAGCTGCAGAAGCTCGCCCGAGCTCATGCGCTCGGCGGTGTGAGAAATGATGGAAAACGCATGCATATCGCCAATGTGCAACATCGCCAGCAGGGCCTTGGAAAACAGATAATCGCCCATCAACACCGAGACTTTGTTTTTCCAAATGGAATTGATGGACGGGAAGCCCCGCCGGCGGTCGGCTTCGTCAACGACGTCGTCGTGTACGAGCGTGGCGGTATGCAGCAATTCGAGAATGGCTGCGGCTTTCAAACGTTTCGGCGAAGGTGGCGCACCGTTCAGGCGGCTGATTAACAGCACCAGAATCGGCCGCAGGCGCTTGCCGCGCTGCGCCACCAAATAGCGCACGACTTGATCGATCAAAAACACGTCGGATTTGAGCATGGACCTGAACTCGTGCTCGAATTCCGCCAGATCGTCTTTAATCGGCTCAATGATTTCTTTCAGTGTCAACCCGCTCCTCCTTCCAGCCTTTTGCGGGATTTATGCGGGCTGCCTCCGGCACCGAGTACGTCTGTTCATTTGCCAACGGGTCCTCTCTCCGTCACCGCGTGGAAAAAAACTAAAACGACTCGGGGCTATGGCCGGGCATGAATGATAAAGCGTTTCATCATGACGCATACCGGACGGCCCATAACCGTGGTGTTCATTTCTGAACCAGGATTAAAAACAGAAATTGGGAAAGGGCGGCCGATGCTCCAACTTTAAAAAACCCAGCCTCCATTTCCCAAATCCTTTGTTGAAATTACACATTCGGCCAGCGTTTGTCAATGAGAAATTTGGCGGGAAAATTGCAAATGACGCGCCATTGACTTTGGGAGAAAATTCATTTTATTGAGAATGGCAGACGTTTTATGAGGCGTTACGTTTTACCCCGCGAGAATCGCGTGAGGCGTAATCCGTGAAACGTAAACAGCTTGGCCGACCACAGCGCGCGTTGCGGTTGTGGTCATCATGAAATGAGGAAACCATGCCACTCCCCACGATCACCTGGCACAACGATAAAATCCGCATGATCGATCAAACGCGCCTGCCCGGAGAATTGGTTTACCTGGAAATCGATCAACTCGAGATTTTGGCCGAAGCGATCAAAAGCTTGCGCGTGCGCGGTGCGCCGGCCATCGGCATTGCCGGCGCGTTCGGTGTCTTGTTGAGCGCACAGTCCGCGGGTGATGAGGCTCACGAGGGTTTCTTTGCGCAGCTCGCGCACGATGTCGCATTTCTGCGGCGCACACGGCCCACGGCCGTGAATCTCGGGTGGGCATTGGATCGCATGCTGGCGGTGGCGCAAGCACATCGCGGGCAGCCGCTTTCTGCCGTGCGCGCGGCCCTGCAGCGGGAAGCGCTCGAGATTTTTGAAGAGGACCGCCAAACCTGCCGTGCCCTGGGCCGGCACGGCGCGGAATTGGTGCCATCGCAAGCCACCGCGATGACGCATTGCAACACCGGCGCACTGGCTACCGCCGACTTTGGAACCGCCCTCGGGGTCTTATTCACCGCGCATGCGCAAGGCAAAAAGTTGCACGTGATCGTTGACGAGACCCGGCCCTTGCTGCAAGGCGCGCGCCTGAACATGTGGGAGTTGCAGCAGGAGGGCATTCCCTGCACGTTGATTTGCGACAACATGGCCGCGTTTTATATGCAGCGGAATCACATCGACTTCTGTATCGTGGGCGCGGATCGCATTGCCGCCAACGGCGACACCGCCAATAAGATCGGGACGTATTCGCTGGCGGTCAATGCGAAACATCATGGTATTCCGTTTTACGTCGCTGCGCCGATTTCGACGATCGATTTTGCGATCGCTTCGGGTCAAGAAATCCCGATCGAAGAGCGCCAGCCGGAAGAAATCACCAATGCTTTTGGCAGGCGCACGGCGCCGGAGGGCAGCCAGGTTTACAACCCCGCTTTCGATGTCACGCCGCATGAATTGATTGCGGGTATCATCACCGAGGCCGGAGTAGTCTATCCGCCGTTCAAACGCAACTTAACAGGATTGAATTCCAAAGCCCAAGGCTCAAACTCCAAAAGTAGCGAGCCAGTTCGTTTGAGTTCCCCTCCCGAGATTCCTCTTGACACTCTTATAAAAAAACTGTAATATTTGTTCGCTTATGCGAGTTCATCTTAAGCCTTTTTCCTTGCCGCTGGCGACGCTCGCGGGCGTCTTAGGAGAAGGCTTTTTTTATGCTTACGCCAACCGCACCAAAAAACGCTCGCAACCTCGCACTCACGCACCTCAGCAAAGGATGAGAACCACGCCCAACCGATTCAAAGCCGAGATCATGGACGCGCCGGGATTGAACCGCACCCTGGCTCGCCTGGCGAACGAGATCATCGAATCCAACCGCGGGGTCGAAAACCTCGTGTTCGTGGGGATTCGTACGCGCGGCGTGGAAGTGGCGCAGCGCTTGATCGAAAAGATCGAGCAATTTGAAGGCCGCAAGCTGCCGCTGGGCACGCTGGACGTGACGTTGTACCGCGACGACCTGTCGTACAACCAGCGCGGCTCGCTGCATCGCATGAAAAAATCGCGCGTGCAAGCCACGGACATTCCTTTCGACCTCGAAGGCAAGGTAGTGATTCTTGTCGACGACGTGCTGTACACCGGACGCACGATCCGCGCGGCGTTGGACGCGCTGATGGACTTCGGCCGCCCCGCGAAAATCCGGTTGGCGGTGATCATCGATCGCGGGCATCGCGAGTTGCCGGTACGCGCGGATTTTACCGGCAAGGAAATCATGACGACCGCAGGCGAGGAAGTCCGGGTCAAATTGGCAAACGTCGATGGCGTGGACGGTGTGGATTTGGTTGAAGTTTTGGAGGAAGGATCGGCTTGAGCTTTTGCATGAAAAAACCGCTGCTCCGTCCGTCGCGGTTTTACAAACCGCGACACAAAATAGAGGTCTAAATGGTCATCTCGAAACACTTGCTCGGCTTGGCCAATACTCCTCGAGAAGAAATCGCTCTCATTCTAAAAACGGCTCAATACTTCAAAGAAGTTCTTTCCCGTCCCATTCCCAAAGTTCCCACGCTGCGCGGCAAAACCATCGTCAATCTTTTTTTTGAAAACTCCACCCGCACCCGCATCTCTTTCGAACTGGCAGAAAAGCGCCTGTCCGCGGATACGATCAATTTCTCTTCCTCCGGTTCCTCGGTCGCCAAGGGCGAGACCCTGCGCGACACCGTGCGCAACCTCGCAGCGATGAAAATCGACACGGTAGTGATCCGCCACCATGCCGCCGGCGCGCCGCACCTGCTGGTCAATTGGATCGAAGCGGGCGTCATCAATGCCGGCGATGGGCAGCACAAGCATCCCACGCAGGCGCTGCTCGATTTGATGACCTTGAAGGATAAATTCGGCACGCTGGAAAACCTCAAAGTCGTCTTGGTGGGAGACATTCAGCACAGTCGCGTGGCGCGCAGCAATATTCACGGCCTGAAAAAAATGGGCGCGCAGGTCGGCGTGTGCGCGCCGGCCACTTTGCTGCCGCGCCATTTTATGGAAGCGTTTGGAGAGGATATTCGCCTGTTCACGAATGTCGACGAGGCGTTACGCTGGGCGGACGTTTTGAACGTGCTGCGGCTGCAGCTCGAGCGCATGCGCAGCGGTCTGTTTCCGTCGTTGCGGGAATATGCGGCCTATTTTGGTTTGGATCGCGCACGCGTGGAAGCGGCCAGGAAAGATGTGGTCATCTTGCACCCCGGTCCCATCAATCGCGGTGTGGAATTGTCCAGCGATGTGGCCGACAGCGAATACTCGCTCATCATCGATCAGGTCACCAACGGCGTGGCCGTGCGCATGGCGGTGTTGTATCTCAAATGTGGCGGAGACTTGGAAATTGCCAATGGCGGGGCGTGAGCCGGTCTGAAGCTTGAAGATAGAAGATGGTAGATCGTAGATCGTGAGGACTTCGTGGCGCCGGCCTCTCACGCATCTCGTTTGCATATTGCAAGTCTGCGCGGCGAAGCCCTACCCCTACCCCGAGGATGCCCACATGAACATGTTGCAACACTTTCAACGACTCGGCGCCTACGAGGCGTGGGCCAATCGCGAAGTGCTGGCCTTTTTCAAACAGGCCTCCGCACCACCGCCGCGGGCGTTGAGATTTTTAGCGCACATTATTGCGGCGGAGTACTTGTGGCTCAACCGCATACAAAATGAAAAGCAGGCGCTCGCGGTCTGGCCCGAGTTTTCGTTCGCGGAATGTGAAAGACACTTTGCCGAGCTCACCGCGAAGTGGGAGGCTTTTTTGAAAGATTTGACCGAAGCGCGGCTGGCACAAACCGTGGTTTACAAAAACACGAAGGGCGAGGAATGGCACAACACCGTGGGCGATATTCTCACGCATGTGTTCCTGCATGCCGCTTATCATCGCGGACAGATCGCGACCGCCATGCGTGACGCGGGCTTCACACCGGCGTACACGGATTTCATTCTTGCGGTGAGAACGGGAATGGTAAAATAATCCTTTGCTCCTGCTCTAACTCTTGCTCCTACTCTTACTCGCTTTTCCGCTATTTGAGAAGCGAGTAAGAGTAGGAGTAAGAGCACGAGTGAGAGTAGCAGTAAGAGTAGTTCAGGCAAACACTTCAGGAAACGAATCCCTCACCCCATTGATCACGAACTGCACCGCCATTACCGCGAGAATCAGCCCAAACAGCCGGGTCATGATCTTGATTACGGTCTCACCCATGGTGAAGGTCCAGTCCATTGTTTTCAAATCCTTCCGTTTCTCCATAACTTCTCCAGCATCAAGTTCTGAGCCCGAACCGGATGATTTTGCAGTTTGAATTTCCCACCAAAAACTGTTTGGAAAATTTCATGTGACAATATAAGTTGGTAAGTGTGCCTTCGTCACGAAGGCATTTTTTGCAGATCGGTCACACTAAAAGAAAGCGGCGGCTATGTTTGAATGGTGGTTCCATGTTTACGTGGATTGTTCATGAAATTCCCTTCCGCAATTTCGGCCCATCTCATCTACATGAATGATTTGTATGAAAGTTATCTCTCCATCGATATGGCGAAGATGAACTTGACATTGCAGCTTAGAAATCCTAAGTTTACCTTGTTTTGCCCGATTGGAGGGCACGAAACAACATCGAGAAAATGAAAGAAATCTCTATCCCTGGCAATCGGAGAGCTGGAATGGTTGCGCATCCAAAGGAAATCACCCTGGCGCTCGTGCCGCGTGCACGTTTTGATATCATCGATGTCGCACATCGCCTCGCCGCGGAATTGGGCGACGCACTGGCGGATTATCGCAAAGTGGTGTATTGTTCTTTTCACACCACGGCCGGCTATCTGGAGCAGAGCCTGTGCGCACGCTTGCGGCACAGCCGCGATCACGTCACGCCTTTCATACGCGCCTTCCAAAAGCTCTTTCCGCCGGAAGCGGACTACCGCCATGATCAGATGGAGCATCGCATGGAGCTGAGCGAGGAGCAGCGCAAGTGCGAGCCTAGAAACGGCGATTCGCATCTGACCTTCATTGGTTCGGGCCTGAAGAATTGCGTGACCTACGTCAACCGCCCGGGCAAACCGGTTTATTTCATCGACCTGGACGGGATTCACGAAACCGGGCATCGCACGCGGCAAACGCGCGCGCTTTTTTACAACGATGAGGCCGTCGTGCATCGGGACAAGATTGCGATCCCGGTTTCCAAGCATCCGATCGATTCCATCAATCTCAAAGATCCGCGCTACGGCTTTTTCGAGCAGCTCGAAGAGTTGGCGCACAAGTTCGGCATGGAAAAAGGCCGGATTGATTTGGCGCTTCCGCCCAGCGAGCGGCATGCGGGATTGACGGTGAATGAATATGAGACTTTGTTGATGCGGCACGACCTTGCCGAGGTCTTACGCAATCCTTTGAAATTCGTCGCCATGCAAGGCAAACACATGCTGCTCGATCCCAAAGCGATCCCGAGCAAAACCATGGATTATGCCAAATACGATCTGGTGCACCTGTTCAATGAAGTGATGGATGCTTTCGGCGTGAGCGAGTCGGTGGTGGAAAAGATTCTTTCGACGTTCATTCGCGTGCCCGCCTCGCGCTTTTTGCGCATGAAACGCCACGTGAGCCTGCTGGTCTCCGAAAGCCCCAGCGACGGCAAAAGCCGCATCGTGCACGGCACGTATCAAAGCCCGATTTTGGTGCAATGGGAGCACGCGACGGGGCAGGCCAGGCATTTGGAAGTGACTTTCACGAAGTTTAATTGAGAATTGAGAAGTTTAACGCATGGATGGGTGGAGTGGTGGATTATTGGAGTTATGGATTATTGGAGTAATGCCTTTCTACCACTCCAACACTCCAATAATCCAGGAATCCAGGAATCCAGTCTCCCTGCTCGATCGCGCGGCATTAAATCAATGATCGCGACTGGCACCCATCCACGTTGATACACGCTCCGCTCACCCAACTCGCGCGTTCTGACGCCAGGAATCCCACGACATTCGCCACTTCTTCGACCGTGCCAAACCGGCCCATGGGAATTTCCCTTTTGACGAACTCGGCCATGCCGTGCGGATCTTGCTGCACGCGCTTGTCCCAACTGCCGCCGGGAAAACGAATCGAGCCGGGAGCCACGCTGTTGACGCGGATGTTGTATTTCGCCAGTTCCACGGCCATGATTTTGGCAAGGCTAATCACACCCGATTTTGTCGTGTTGTAAAGCGATAATCCCTCACCGCCGGATTCTCTTCCAAAGACAGATGAAATGAATATGATGGCGCCGCCGCCATGCTGGCGCATGTGTGGAATCACCGCGCGGCTGGCGCGAATGTGGACCTTGAGATTGAGGTCGAGGATTTCCTCCCATTCTTCGTCCGCACGGCTCTCGAACGGGCCGCGACGATTGCCGCCGATATTATTGACCAGGACGTCGATGCGGCCGAAGCGCCGGCAAGTTTCATCGACCAGTACTTGCGCACTTTCTTTCTGCGTAAGATCGAGCGGCAAAGCCAAGACTTCCACACCCTGATCTCGAATCTCCTGCGCCGCGGCTTCCAGGGGTTTTTGCTCACGCGCGCACATCGCCAAGCGGCAGCCTTCCTTTGCCAAACCCATGGCAATGCCTTTGCCGAGGCCGCGACTGCCGCCGGTCACAATCACAACTTTCTGCTGCAATCCCAGATCCATAATTGCCTCATTTCGTTCGACGGAGAAATCTTACAAATGGAGTGGCACAGACGAAACTTTTTTTCAGGGTCGAGCGTCTAAGCTGTAGGTCGCCAACATCACAGCGATAAGGAAGCTGGTTTCTTGCGGAAAGGAGCATGGCATGGCTTTCGCACTCTTTCTCACGGCCATTACGCTGTTGACCGTGGTTTATGGTGTCTCTGCAGTGCGCGTCAAGGCGCGTTACCCCAAGTATCGCATGCGCCGGCTTTCGCAGTAGTCGGAAAAGCGAGCCTCCGCATCTTTAAAAATATGATCGTCACCCCGAGTTTTTAGAAACATGAGTTTTCAAACAGATGACGTACATGAGCATCTCCTCCCTCCTCGCTCGGGGTGATGATTTTTCTATGATAGGAATTTGAGCGTGCAGAAGCAATGTCAAATTTGAGCCTGCACCCAAAATAATACCCTCCTGCGATTTCAACCTGCCGCCTCCGAGATTTCCCCCTGCATGTTTCGATCCACCCCTCGAAGAAATTCTTATTGCTCGCTGCGGTGATTTTGCCTACTATTTCCCGGCCCAAAAACCAGGAGAGCGAAAGTGGAGTTCGAGATTTCGTTGGAAAAAATTATCGCGGCGCGGCAGCGCATTGCTTCGTATGTCCGGCACACACCGCTGCTGCCGCTGCCACGCCTCAGCAACAGCGGCTTTCCGCACGTGCAGCTCAAGTTGGAGAATCTGCAAGTGGGCGGCTCGTTCAAAGCCCGGGGTGTGTTCAACACCATGCTGCAGCTCACGCCGGAGCAACGCGTCCGTGGCGTGATCACGGCTTCTGGCGGGAATCACGGCCTGGCACTGGCCTATGTCGCGCATTGTTTGAAGACGCCAGCGATCGTTTATTTGCCGGCGCGCGCTTCGGAAGACCGCCGCGCCCGCATTGCAAAATGGGGCGCGGAGATTTTCAAATATGGCCTCAATTGGGATGACGCCAATGTCCAGGCGCTCGTGCATGCGGAAGAATCCGGCAGGCATTATGTTCATGCTTTTGATGCAGAAGCTACCATCGCTGGACAGGGCACGCTTGGTCTGGAACTGCTGGCAGACGTTCCGCAAATCGATAGTGTCTTAATCGGCATTGGTGGAGGCGGATTGATCTGCGGTGTAGCCTCGGCATTGAAGCAGAGCAAGCCCTCAGTCCGCGTCATTGGCGTTGAACCCGCCGGAGCGGCATCGATGCTGTCCAGCATGAAAGCGGGCAAAGTGACGGCGCTGCACGAAACCCGCACCATTGCCGACACGCTCGCACCGCGCAGCGTGAGCGCCCGCACGTTGAGACTCGCACAACGCTACGTCGATGACATTGTCCTGGTCGAGGACCACATGATCATCGCCGCCATGCGCTGGCTGTGGCAGGAATGTAATCAGCTCGTTGAACCCGCGGGAGCAGCGGTGATCGCGGCTTTGATGCAATACGAGAATCTGGTGCAAAACTGCAAATGCCCGGTGGCGGTGATTTGCGGCGGCAATGCCGCTGCCGAAAGTGTATTCGTGGCTTACCAGGGGCTGCTGTAGCGTAAAATGGCCCGCGCTTGGAATGAAGAATATTCGAGGAAGAGAAAGAAGATGAGCACGCTCAGGTTGTTTCTGCTAATGGTTTGGGTTTGGGCCATGCCGGCGCGTTCACAATCGGCGCTTGTCTTGCAGTCCGACTTCGGCTTGAAAGACGGCGCGGTCGCATGCATGAAAGGCGTGGCGTTTGGCGTCGATCACAACCTCAAAATCTTCGATCTGACGCACGACCTCCCGAGCTACAACATTTGGGAGGCGGCATATCAGCTCAAACAAACCGCGCCCTACTGGCCTGCCGGCACCGTGTTCGTCTCCGTGGTTGATCCCGGCGTCGGCACCACGCGCAAATCGGTTGTGGTCAAAACCAAAACTGGCCATTATTTCGTTTCTCCAGATAACGGCACTTTGACTTTGATCGCAGAAGACCTGGGGATTGCCGAGGCGCGGCAAATCGATGAGAAGGTCAACCGGCTCGCGGGTTCGGAAAAATCCTACACTTTTCATGGACGGGATGTTTATGCCTACACCGGCGCGCGCCTGGCCGCCGGCGTGATTTCATTCGAACAAGTCGGTCCGCCGCTGCCGCCAGAAGTGGTCATGATATCCTATGAAAAGCCGCGCTTTCAGGGCAAAGCGGTATGGGGCACCATTCCCATTTTGGACGTGCAATACGGCAACATTTGGACAAATATTCCTGAGCAGATTTTTGAAAAATTGGAGGTGAAGTTGAATGAATTCGTCAGTGTGGAAATTCAACATGAGGGAAAAACGGTTTGGCAAGGGCAAATGCCTTATGTGCACACGTTTGGAGAAGTGGCGATCGGCAAGCCGCTGCTTTATTTAAATAGCCTGCTCAATGTTGGATTGGCGATCAACCAGGACAGTTTTGCCGCGAAGCATCAAATCGCGTCCGGGCCGCAATGGCGGGTGAAGATTGAAAAAGCCGGAAATTGAGCTGCCGTGCGAGCGACAATCTTCACGAAATACAGTCCATTGCTGCTCTTCCTTAAAACGCTGCATAAGATGGAAAGAATACCATGTCTTCTTGTTGCGCCACGAATGGCACCAATCAATTCTTCAACACACAAGCACGAAAGTCGGAAAAATACTTCCGCAAGAAGGGCTTGCGTCCGGAGCAGAAGTATTTGAGGGAGGGCATTCAACGCAGTGGGTTGCTGCAGCACGCCAGCATTCTGGAAATCGGCTGCGGTGTGGGCGGGTTGCATTTGAGACTGTTGCAGGACGGCGCGGACAGCGCCGCCGGGTTCGATATCTCCGAAAACATGATTCGAACCGCGCAGCAATTATCCACTGACATGGGGTTGAACACGCGCACGCAATACTGGCAGGGCGATTTCGTCGCCCTGTGTGATCAGGCCTCCACCGCTGACGTAGCCATTCTCGACAAAGTGATTTGCTGTTACGATGACTTCGAAGAACTGGTGGCGCGTTCGGCCGCGAAAACCAAGAGGCTTTATGCCGTCAGCTATCCCCGCCCGAGTTTTTTGGCACGTTTTGTTTTCCATGCCGGCATTGCTGTATTCAAATTGCTGCGCAACTCTTTCCACCCTTATTATCATTCTCCCCACCAGGTGCAGGCGGCCATCGAACAGCAGGGTTTTGAGAAGACTTTTGAGCGCCACACCATATTATGGGTGGTGCAGCTCTTCCAGCGTCGTGACCGCTAGTACTCTGTCACCTTGATGGCTGTACCCGCAGTGGTGTGGTAACTTCAGTCGTTTGATGCTTGCTCCAGCAACACGCCATATCGCAGCCCACGATCGCTGACGAGCAATTGCGAAAAGCCATAATCCTTCATGAAGACCTCCAAGATCAGAGCGCCGGCAAGAATGACATCGGCGCGAGCGGGATTGAGGCCGGGAAGTTTCTGGCGTTCGGGGAGGGAAAGACGCGCCAACAGCACAATGAGATCGTCGAGCTGCTGCGCGGTCATCAAGTAGCCGTCGATGCGCTCGGGATCGTAGCGCGCGAGTTTTTGTGCCATGGCCGCAAGCGTGGTGATGGTGCCTGCCGTCCCGATCAGGCTCGCGGTCTCGCGAATTTCTTCGCGCGGCCAGGTGCTGCGCATGATTTGTTCCGCTTGCACCCGCAGTGCCGCCATTTCTTCCGGCAAAACCGGATCATGTTTCAACCAGCGTTCCGTCAGGCGCACCGAGCCTATATCTGCGCTGCGCGCTTGGAGAATGTCTTGCCGCGTTCCCCGCACCACTTCCGTGCTGCCGCCTCCGATGTCGATGATCGCCATAGGCTCGGGCAAATTCTTTTTGTTCGAAAGTGCTCCGAGAAAAGTCAAGCGCGCCTCTTCCGCACCCGAAATGAGGCGGACTTCCACGCCTGTCTCTTCCTTCACTCGCCCGAGAAAAACGTCGCGATTGGCGGCGTCGCGCAACGCGCTGGTTCCGACGGCCAGAATCTTCTCGCAACCGTGCCGGCGGGCATCATCGGCGTATGCGCGCAAGCAGGCGAGACCGCGCTGCATGGCCTCAGGGTTGAGATTGCCGGCGGCATCGACACCCTTGCCCAGACGCACGACGGTTTCCTTTTCGAATATGGGCGTGAGGCCATGGTTCTGCAGCTCTGCGATCAACAGGAGAAAGGTATTGGTTCCGAGATCGAAACTGGCGAGGCGCTTGGAGGCTGGCAGCATGATTTCCCTCGATAATAGGCTGAATACGGCATCCGCGTTGCTTGCACGCACGAGTGCTCATGGCATGCAGAAGGAATCTCGTGACGCAAGCGCGAGCTCCTCGACCAGGGGCCGTGCTCAAGAACATAAGCATGGAAGCTATTTCTCGAACACGATGACGCCATCTGCGCGTATGCGAAAGAAGGCAGATTTGATCGAGGCCGTCTGTTCTCCCAAACCGGTGAAATCGAGCACGGTGTCCAAAACGCGGTCCTGCAAGCCGCGCTTGTTTTCCGGCGGTGCAGCGTTCGCCGAATCGCGTTGTGTGATCGATTTCATTTCTCCCGAGAGCCAGCCGCGAATTTCTTGCAACGATTCGCGCGATACCGGCTCGAGGCTGGCCTCCACCACTATATAATATTGATGTTTGCCTTGCCAGCGCGTGGAATCGGCCAGCGGCAAGCCGTGGTGTTTTTCCCAGCGCTCTTTGACATATTCCAGCGACTTGGTCAGCCGCCTTTCGTCCGGCGTTTGCAGGAGAAATTGCTGCTCCCACACGTCGAACGTCGTTTTGATTTCAAAAGCGCGCTCCGACACGACGCCGCTGAACAGCCAGGAACGCTTGCGCCAAAGTTGTACGCGAAAACGCACGGAGGAGGTGACTCCCCGGCGCATATTTGCAAGCAGGCGCATGGTCAGCAGGCTGTCGGCGTGAAAATCGGCGCGCAAATAGCCAGCCTCCACGCGCAAAGAGTCGATTTCCAAGGATAGGCCTTGGGCCGCGGCCGCGGTCGCCCAGCATGCGCCCAACACCAATATCTTTGTGAAGGGCTTCACAACCTTGGTTCCGGGATCATTCTCATGCGCGGCAATTTAGCATCTTCCGCGGCGGGATTCAAACGATTTTTCGTGAATGCTTTGCAGGAAAGGCTTCACCAGGCGCGGTGATCATAAATCGCGGCAAGCACGACTTTTCCGACTTTTTCCAAACTGGCGGGACTGCATTGTTCCGGGAGGTCGTTGAGCGTGTGCCAATGCGGATAATCGAAATCGATGAGATCGATCACCGGGATGCCGGCTTCGATCAGCGGATAGTGATCGTCGAAGACTTCATGGCGCACGGTGGGAATGAGCTCTTGCACCTGCTGCTCGCGTGCGAGCTGCCAGACGCGGTCAACGAGGCCGCGCGCATAGCGCGCGGAATTGGCTTCTTGATAAATCTGCAAATCGCGGTCGCCGACCATGTCCAATAGAATGCCGAACAGCGGCCGATATTGGGCGCCCTGCGTGCGGGCAAAATGTTGTGAGCCGATGGCGAACGAGCGCGGTACGCCGCTTGTGCCGCTGTCTTCGCCGTCGAATAAAACCAGATCAACGCCGACGGGCGGCGGCGAGGCTTTCAATGCGCGTGCGATCTCCAGCAGCACCGCCACGCCCGAGGCGCCGTCGTTCGCGCCCAGAACGGGGTCGTCATGTTTGGAAGAATCGTTTTCTTGATCTGCCCAGGGCCGCGAATCCCAATGCGCGCACAGCAGCACACGGCGAGGTGCCTGCAGTTGAAAACCGGCGACGATATTGGTCAATTTCACCGGCTGCGGATAGCGCTCGAATTGATGCTCGAAGCTTTGCTCAACGGCGTTGTCGGCATATTTGCTCAGCTCGTTCACTAAGAAAACGCGGCAACTGTCATGGGCGGCCGTGCCCGGTACGCGCGGGCCGTAATCGCATTGCTTTTGCAAAAGGGCAAAAGCGTTTTCACCATTGAAAGAGGGTATGGCAAATTTTGTTGCGGACCAATTTTTCCACAGTAACAAAATGGCCACAGCCGCAAGCACACCGAGGCCGACCATCAACCAGATCCTGGTTGGAAATGACGACCGGGCCTTTTCCGTCGTTGCGCGCGGGTGCCGTGAATGAGGGTGTTTTTTCTTCTTTTTAACGCGGGGCATGCAATATGAGTGTTTGATTGGGTCGCACTAATTTGACGATGTTTGGAATCACGCCCAAGTTCAAATCAAAGAATCTATCTCATGCTTAATCCCACACCGAATCGATTTTCTACCGGTATCATCCCAAGGCCGATTTGAGCTTTTTGAGGCATGGGCTCTCGGTGGTTCGAGCTTTTGTTTTCTTTCCTCCCCAAAGACAAATTCAAAATCCCCGTCACTATTGCTGCAGTCCCCAATGCGATATCGGGAACACTGTAATTGGATTTATCTGACAATCCCGTGGCAAGACTCGTGGTGCCGAGCAAGAGGCCCAAGGATCCCGCGAGCAAATGCTTTTTCTGCTGGCCTATGTATATGCTATTAATTAAGACGGATGAACCAGTAAGAGCTAGGCCTACGGCTTCCACTTCCTTTGAGATTTTGTCTTTGCCATTTTCTTCTTCGAATCCATAAGTCGGTTGAATCATGGCGAGTTCATCTCTGCTCAGGCCACTTTGAGAAATCCACCCTTCCAGTTCTACAGACTGCATCTCAAAAATGGTCTGATACTGAAATCGGGCATTATGTTCCTCGGCAAATTTTCTATTTACGGTTTTTTCAATGAGATGGCCCACGGCACAAATCCTGCCATATTTATCAATAAAACAAGGTTTCCTTCGGCTCGGATAATCATAATTCCGGGGAAAAATCCCGTTCCGCCGATACTCTTGCAAGCGATCGATATTCTGCCATCTCGCTTTTCTTTGAAGGGGGCTTAAATGGCCAGACGCCTTTTCGCGCAATAAGTTTTCAACGAACTCCAAGTGGACCGAGATTCTTAGTTTCTCGTCAACCTCTTTGTCTGGCAGTGTCCCGTACTTTGCAACAAAACTCAGGTCGCCGATTAAGAAGTTGACCGCATCAAGTTTGGACTGTGGGAAGCTCGAGAATCTCGCTTCTTGCAACTCTGGCCGGCATGAGAGAGTCAGCACCAGAGTACTCGAAACGATTGCACACCACATCATGCCTTTCATTGTGCTTCTCCAGTTGTTTGAGATACAAGATCTCATTGGTCTGGAACTCATGGTTATACGGCACCCCACAATAGCCCGGCGCTGAGGTGTGTTTGTCATTCCGCGCTCAGGCATGTGCCTGAAAAACAAAGAGGGCGTGACGCCGGTAGTTTATGCGAATGGAGCCTCAGCCAAGAAAACGGTCATATCATCCTCTACTGCCCGCGAATCGAAATGTTCACGTCGATGCCAAGCTCGGTGATGGTGGTCTTGCCAATCAGGCGGCTTTCGGTCTTGCCATACAGAAAATGTGCGCCGCCCCGGACGCGGTTGCTGAAGGTGTAGGTGACGCGCGGGCTGAATTCCCAGCGCGCGGTGGAGTTGTTTACCACTTCCTGCGAATCCCGGCTGTATTTGGCGCTGCTCTCGGTGAGGCTGCGCGTGTAATTGATGCTGAGATCGACGCTGTTTTTCAGCTCTTTGTTTCTGAGAAACGGCAGCGGTATGCGAAAGCCCGAGCGTTTGGAATAGGTATGCGTGAACGAGAGATCGTTGGTGCGGCTGAACGCCGCGCTTTGGAAGGTGTCGAGAAACCCTTCTTCGTCCAGTTGGCCGATGGGGTTATAGGTGGGCCGGTAGCCGCTGGCTTGGTTGTACTGCGCGGTGGTGACCATGCCGTTTTTCCAGTTGATATTCAAGCGTATCAGCGGGCGGAAATTGAGGGAAAAATCCTCGCCAATCAAACCGGAGGTGGAATCTTTCCACGCCGTGGATTTTTTGCCGCCGATATTGGTGCTGGCGCTGGCCGAGCTGGCGATGCGTCTGAACAGCGGGAATTTCTCCAGGCCGTTCCACGTGATCGTCCATTCCGGGAAGGGAATGCCGCTGCCCTCGCTGCCCAATTGCAAATAGGACATAGCAGTCGTGCCGGTACGATTGCTGGTCTCGGTTTCCTGCACGTCGTAATCGAACTTCAGATTCAAATTGAGGTTCCGGGTCAGGTCCACGCCCGTGGCGGCGCTGAACGTTTTGCCCTTCGTCGTCGAGCGGAAGATGCCGGTATAATTGCTCGCCGTGCCCGTGCCCGGATCGGGTTCCAAGCCGAACATGTATCTCACGTTGATGTCGCCCGAAGCCAGCGCGTTGTGGTTGAGATTGTCACGCTGATTGAAACTCAACTGGACGTCCCGGAGCTTGGCCAGAGTGTTGATGAAAAGCGAAACGGGATTGATGCCTGCGCCGCCGCCTTTTTCCTCTGGCTGCGATTTCTCTTTGGTTTTCTCTCCTGCCTTGGGTGCTTCTTTGTCGCCCGGAGGCTGCTCACCTGGTGGCTGCTCGCCCGGCGGCCGGCGCTGCGGCGCGCCTTCCTCTTCCTGACCCTCTTCTTTCGGCGGCTGCTCGCCCGGGGCCGTCCGCCCCGGCGGCCTGCGTGTGCCGGTGGGCGTCGTCGCGGTCTTGCGCTTGTTTTGTAAAGACTGGAAAAATTGCGACAAGCGGATCGAGGAGGTCACCCCGAAGGTGGAGCTCACGCCCGCACTGCGCCCGACATCGACTTGTTGGATGTTGTTGTTGTAACGAAAAGAGCTGGTATAGGTGACGCTGTTGGTCATCCAGCTCACCAGCGTCGGGTTATAGCGCGCGTTGAAGCTCTGCGTGCTGCTGAGCAAATCCGCGTAGCCATCGGCGAAACGCTGCAAGCCTTCGGCAAAACCGATTTTGCCGGCTTTGGCCCCGGTGACATTGAGGGTGTCGGGACGGACTTTGCTGCTGTAGGCGCGGGAGAAGTCCGCAGTTAGATTTTCAAGAATTTTGAAGGAAGTGCCGAAGCTGTGCTGCACGTTGTAGTCCGTGGGCGGACGCACCAGCAGGCCGGGTATTTCCCCCTCAGCGCCCGGCTTGAGAGTACGGGTCTGACTGCGCGAGTCGGTGCTCGTCGCTTGCATGCGCGCATCGACGCGCTGGGGCGTGTAATAGAGCTTGGTATTGCGCAACATGCCTAAGAGCGGCGCCCTGCCGATCCACGCAAACGGCTTGATGAAATTGTTGTTGCCGAAGGCCAGGGCATAATCCAAATTGCCGGCGAAGCCCGTGCGCCGGGAAAGTTTGGTCGTGCTGTTGTGCGCATCGGCATACGTATAGCTCAACCCCGCCCCTACATTGTCGATCGTATTCTTGATGAAAAAATTGCTCGACTTCACGCGCCGGCGCAGGGTGAGGTTGAATCCCATCTGGTTGGTGTAAGATTCGATGCGCGAGAGCGTGGTGTCATCCAGTTCCGAAGTCAGCACGATGATGTCGCTGCCGGGGAAGTATTTGGGGGTGGATCTGCTTTCGGAATAGCTCGCGCTCACTGGCGCAGACAATCCCAGCCATTGCGGCAGCAATTTGTCCGCCTGCACGCTGCCGCCCAGCGTCAAGCGCCGGGAGTTGTCGCCGGTGCCGAAGCGGGTGGAAACGTTGTGAAAATCAGCATCGAGCTGCTCGATCTCGGCGTTGATATTGGCGAAGTCGGCCACCTTCAAATCCGCGCGGGCGCGCGCGGCAATGCCTTTCTGCTTTTCCACGCCCGAGGCCCGCAACTCGTCCATCCAAATTTCACCGAAAAAAAGCCTGTCCTTGCTGCGATTGTGCACCGCCGCGACCAAGGTGCGAATATTGGTAAGCGACGGGTTGCCGCGCACGCGCAGCTCTTGCACCGCCCCCGCGACCGGACCGGGAATGGTCTTGTAATAATAGCCGCTGATCGGAACCGGCAGCGCCCCGGTGCTGTCAATGACCTGTGTTGCCGTTGCGCTGGTTCGTTTGAAATTCGTCAGCTCGGCCAGATCGATATCCATTTCATTGCGCTGATCCCAGCCGCAATACACGCGCGTGCGAAACTCGTAGAAATTCTTCTCATCTGCGCCGAAACGAATGTAAAATTCGATTTGCGAGTTGTCCGGCTGGATCAAGTCGCTGTTGTTGTCCGCGCCGTAAATGAACATTTTCAGGCGGGCATAATGAACGAAGCTCAAGGGCTGGTAAAATGTTTTTTGCGCGATCGCCGTGCTTTGATCACGGCCCAGGCTATCGACGTCCAAAACTTGCGATTGTTCTTTTGCCAAGACTTGGTTGATGCGGTCGCGTTCGCGCTGCACGCCGGGAGGAGAAATGTAACTGTTTTCGCCGGGATCGCACGCGCTTGCCGGCGCGAACGGATTTTCTTCCGTGTTGACCACGCTGATTCTGAACTTCTTGTCATTTGGTGTGATGCCCGTGAGCGTGCTGTCTTGATTGGATAAGCCGATTTCCTTCCATTCATTGCTGACGAGATTGATCTCAGCGATTTGCACGAAGGCAGGGTTTTGCGAAATCTCCACACTGTCGATCCAAACGCGGACATACTCGATGTTGGAGAAAGTGGGCGTGCCGGTGACACGCACGGTTTCGACCAGCGGAATGCGATATAAAAACCAGCCGGAGGAGTCGCTGCCGCCTTCTACGTATTTGCGCCGCGCCGGGTCGAGATGGAAGGCGTAGCTGTAGTAGTTTTCGTTGCCGGTAAAATCCAAACCACCGTTGCCGTTGAGATCTTCGGTATCGGGCCGCGCCCCGCCTTCGTCGTTTTTGTTGCCCTGGGTGCCGTTGATCGAGGGCTGGCCGGGATCGCCAAATTCCGTGGTGCCGGAAATGAAAAAATAGTCGTCGTTGCTGGGCGGCTCGCCCCACACCGGCGTGGAGCGGTTGAAATCCCAGTCCTTCACCCGCCAAAAATCCTCTCGATCGGGCCGGTTGTCGCCATCCAGGCCGTTGTCTTCGCCTTCATCCAAAAGCTGGTTGCGCGGCACCCGATCCTCCGAATCGAGCTGGCCATTCGGAATGACGTCTTCCGAAATCTGCCCGAGATCGACGTGAATTTTTCCACGCGTGCCTCTGATCCAAAGCTCGAGGAATTTGGTTTCGGTTTGATCGAAATAGCCGGGCGAAAGTGCACGCATGAGCCCGGCCCATGACTTATACGGACTGAACGAGGTGGTGTCGTATTTGTCGTGCGGGGCAAACTCGAGGTTCATCACCGTGGCGGTTTGCGCCACTTGCGGGTTCACGTCGCGATTGGGATAAATGACTTGGAGCGGCACCAGGGTGTTGTACCACAACAAATCACCGCGCCGGGCCAGCGCACGCCTTTGTTTGAAGCGCCCAAGCCCGTCATCGGGGCGGGTGATCACGCCTTCTTCATTCAAGATTTCGAGGGGAATGGAAGAGAGCACCCAACCGCGCCGGTTCACGCCCAGAGGCGTGATGCGCTTTGTGCCTTCGAAATCATCGACGTAGGCCACGCCGTCAGCGTCACCCGTGGATTCACTATTGAGGGTGTTGGGGTTGGGGAGAATCTGCGCCACTTCGCCCTCGAGGCGCAGCACACTGCCTTCCTGTGTGGAAAGAAAAGGCATGGCGTTGAGCACGCGCGAAAGAAAATTGGGCCGGAATTCCAGCTTGGTGTTCACGTCCCAAATGAGATTCTTCATTGGGCCGCGGTCGCCTCCACCCAGGCGCACGCGCTGCTCCAGTGAACGCTCGTTTTGATACAGAAACGTGCCGCCGATAAAGGATTCGCGCCCCAGGCGGTATTCCGCGCGCGTCCCCATGATTGTCTTTTTCTCGAGCTGGAATAATTGATTGCTTTGATAGGACACTTCCACCGTGGCGTCGGGTTTGGTGGCCTGCTCCGACAGCAGCGTCAGGCTGCCGGAAAAATAGTCAATGGTATAATCGATGTCGCGCTGCAAGATGCCGCCGTTCAGGCGCACTTCCTCCGAGCCTTCGATGACATTGAAGCCCAGGCTGTAATTGGTGCTGCGATTTTTCGATTTGACCGAAATGTAAAAGCGGCTGCTGAAGTTGATATGGCTGGGGCTGGTGGTGTCATAAATCGCAGAGACGTGCAGATCGCTGGGCAGGCGATTGGGCTCGCTCGCGTCGCCCACCTGCGTGCTCGAGCCAAACGGGCCGCCGTCAGGATCGAACGGACGAGGATCGGGGAAAATCAATTCGCCGCGCGCGTAATCGATGATCGCGGGATCGTTGTCCACGATGTTATCGGGAGTCGTTGCGCCGTTTGTGTTGCGCTCGTCCAGGGCGAAGACGTTGAGAAAGGAGCGCGGCGGTTTGCCTTCTTGAATCAGCGTCTCCTGCGCATCGCCGGCCCCAATGGGTTTTTGATAGATCTTGAGCTCGAAGCCTTCTTGTGGAATGTTACGGCTGCCGAGAGAATAAACGTTTTTCCATTCCAGGTGCCAGGTGGCGTTGGGATCGCGGCTGGGCTGGGGCGTTCTTTTTTTGAGCAGCTTCAATTTGATCGGATTGGCGCGGCTGGAGGTGGGATCGAGCGCATAACCGATGTTGCCAATGATTCGACCGCTGGAATCCTTATAGGCGAGCGCCAGCACATCGGTTTCATTCACCGGCGTCTCCATGCGAATATAGCCCAAATTGGGTACCAGGCTATAATCGACATCGAGACGAAGTTTTTTGAAAAAACCGGGCTCCTTTTCGGTCGAATCTATGGGTGTCGTGGAGCCGGGCAAAGGTGGCACAGTGTACGCCACGCCAGAGATTGGGCCTTCCGGGTCGTTCTCTAGGGTGAGCTTATAAACTTCGATGTCTGCGATCGCACGGCCGGGATCGTAAGTGTGAATCCACTTCGAGGCGTAATTGCGGTATTGTACGCGATAAAAGGTGTCAACAAAGTAATAGGTACGAGCGCGATATTGGTAATCTTCGATTTTCTGCGAGCCTTCGGTCGCGCCGCCGGAGAGGGTCAGCTTTTTGTTCTCGCCCTTTTCCTGGCTGGCGATGCCGGTGATGAACAGATTGCCGAGCTGCATCTCGGATTTTACGCCGAACAAGCCCGCGCTGGTGCCGCCAAATGTGACGAAGCGCGTGCCGGGCAGGCTCAACGCGATGTTGCCGGCCTCGATCTTCTTGAGAATATCGTCATCGAAACCGGTGTAATTGAGCTTGATGCTGTTTTCAAAATCAAAGGGGCGCTCACTGTCTTGATCCACGTTCACCGTCACTTTCTCGCCGATGCGGCCGGTGACGGTAAAACGCTGTGTCTGGTTCATTTTAAAATTGGTATTCGCGCCGCGATTCAGCACGGTCTGCGCCTCGCTGCGCTTCTCGCGCCGGAATCCGCCCTCGATGCGAATGTCGCCCTGCACGTTCAAGCCCACGCTGCTGCCGCCAAAAATCTGCGAAAACGCCTTGCTTTTGATCGGCACCGGAATGTCGATATCCACGCCGCCGCGGCCGAGGCGCTGCTCGTCCAATCCTCCATAAATGCTGCGCGCCGCCATTTGCTGCCAGAGCATGTGCTGCTCGTAGGCCAGCCGCATGGAATAATAAGTTTCCAGCGGCACGCTGAAGGGAAAGCGCAACGGCAGGCCCAATAAATCTTCGCGAATGGTGATGAAACGTCCGGTGGAATCGACCGTGGTCTGGCGCTGCAACGACACCGGCTGCCAGCGCAGCCAGGAGCCTTCTGCGCCGTTCAGTGTCAACCCCGGCAAGGTTTGAGTTTCGAATGGAAATGTGCGCGGATCCAAGCGCGAGGCGTCCGGCAGGCGCATGCCGATTTCCGCGCGGATGGTTTGGTCTTCAGACGAATCTTGCCCGAACGACGTCGCTACTGGTTGGAAAGAACTTAAAAAGGCCAAACAGCAAAAGAGAACTCGGGTCACGGCCTTTCGTTCTTGTCGCTTACTCAACATTAGTACTCGTTTTTTGCTCTCATGGTTGCGATTCTTTCCGGCCATCTTCCTGATTTGAATTCTCTGCCGGCAAAAAGAACCGACTCTGGCATCAAAAACCAGTAGCAAATCGTGCGATAAGCGCCTCGTTTTTTGAGTGAAGGATGCGGGATGAATTAAAGCGTTGCAAAATAAAGATCAAACGTGTTAGAATCAAGCAAAAAGTCGGCATCCTGAGATGGGACAATAGCCTAAACGCTCAGCATGTAACTTCGGTTCCAGTCGAATGTTGGCTCCATTAAATTTTCATAGCATGCGGAAGGTGAGATTGCTATATTGTATGAGCAACAGAAGCGACGCCAACCAGTATGGATTGTAGTTTTCGGCATGGTGATAATCCGTTGCCTCTTTTGACATGCACATGAAGACTTTCATTCTCTCGCGTTACATCATCCGCCAGCACATCGGGCCGTTCTTCTTCGCTTTCTTCACCATCACGCTGCTGTTCCTGCTGAACATGCTGTTCCGGGAATTGAGCCGTATTCTGAGCAAAGGCCTGCCGTGGAACGTGGTGCTGGAGTTTTTTATTTTGAATATGGCCTGGATGATCGCGCTGTCCGTGCCCATGGCGGTCTTAACCGCCACGCTCATGGCCTTTGGCCGCATGGCGGCAGACAACGAAATTGCGGCGATGGAAGCGAACGGCGTCAGCATTTTCGCCATTATTGCGCCGGTGGCGGTGGCTTCGGCCCTGCTCGCGGCGGGCCTGGTTTGGTTTAACAACAATGTTCTGCCGGATTTCAATCACCGCACGCGCCTGCTGGCGAGTGACATCGCACGCAAGCGGCCGACGATCAACATCGAGCCGGGGGTATGGTACGACGATATTCCCAATTACGGCCTGCTGGTGCAAGAATTAGAAGATAGCGCCAATGTCACCAAAGCGCGGAATTTGTTGATCAACGATTACAACAGCCCCACGCTCAGCCGGGTGATTTCAGCGCGACGCGGCACGATCGGCATGGACGCCAGCCACGCCGCGCTGGTGCTCACGCTGCACGACGGCGAGATGCAGGAAATCGACATGCAAAAGCCGAACGAATTCCGGCGCGTCACTTTTCCCAAGCATGTGATCTCGGTCGTCGTCGACGATATGTTCTTGAACCGCAGCGCCTCGGAATATCGCGGCGACCGTGAAAAAAGCGCGCAGCAGATGCGAGAAGACGTGGCCAACCATGAGAAGGAAATCGCGCAAGTGCGCGCGCGCATCAATACCGCTTTGTCGGTCAATTTGCCCGCCGGCCTCAACATGCTGCTGGGGCTGCCGCGGGATTCCGCGCTCGTGCCCACCGTACCGGTGTTGAAACCGCCCAGGACCAGTGCCGGCGCACGTCCGAAATCGCAATCCCCGCCACGCGCGCGTGAACAGTACGCGCCAGCGCTCGACTTGGCCGCGCCGCCACCCTTGAATGGCGCGCCGGTTTCGCCGCTGGCGGAAAAGCTGCAATTGCACCGCCAGCTTTTGAATCAGGTGGAACGCGAAGCCAGCCTCCTGGAAGGGTTTGAAACGAAGAGCAAGGGGCTGATGGTCGAGATCGAGAAAAAATATTCGATTCCCGTCGCCTGCCTGGTGTTCGTGCTCATTGGCGCGCCGTTGGGCGTGATGTCGCGTCGCGGCGGCCTGGCCACCGGCGGCGGCATCAGTCTGGTCTTTTTTTTGATGTATTGGACGTTTTTGGTGGGAGGGGAAGACTTGGCTGACCGCCGAATTATTCCGCCCTTTGTGGCCATGTGGTCGGCAAACCTCGTGGTGGGCACGGCGGGTTTGTTTTTTCTTTGGCGTGCAGCGCACGATCAAACCGGCATGAGCCTTGCCGGCTTGCTGCAAAAGCTGCGGCGCCTGTTTGCCTCCTCGCCAACCATTCAAAAGAAAGGCAAGGTCGCGCGCCGCGACACCGCCGCGCGGAATTGACGCAAAGCCTTGGCCCATTATTGGCCGCGAAATGGCGGGCGCTGGGCAAGAATACTATTCTTTTACAGGATTGCCTTTCAGGAAGCCGTATGCGCATACTGGATCTCTATCTCAGCCGAAAATTCCTGCTCACCCTGGCGTTTGCGCTGATCGCCTTCACCAGCATTTTCGTCGTGGTCGATCTCATCGAGAAGCTCTCGGATTATATCGACCGGCAAGTGCCGGGCATGGTGATCGTGAGCTATTTTTTTTATTACGTGCCCTACATCATCGTGCTGATGTTTCCCATCGGCATGCTGCTCGCCGCGCTCTTCAGCGTCGGGCAGCTGAGCAAATACAACGAGCTCACGGCGATGCAGGCCTCGGGCCTGTCGCTGTATCGCATCCTCGCGCCGCTGCTGATTCTGGGTTTTCTGTTCAGCCTCGGCATGATGTATTTCACGGAGAGGATCGTGCCGATTGCGAACCAGCGCAAGGCGGAGATCAAAAATCAGTATATCGACCGTCTGCCGCACCACCTGCCCTCGCGCGCCTCGAATTTATATTTGCAGGAAAACCTCGACGCGGGCGCGCAGCAGGATTGGTTCCGGCCGGCGGCCGGAGCTCATTTGCACAGCCGCCGCGTTTTTATCGGCCATTACAATGCCGCGCAAAAAACCGCGGAACGCGCCAGCATTCAAGAATACGAAGGGGTATTCATCGTGCGCCGGCTCGATGCCTCGGCGCTGCTCTGGCAAAATGATCATTGGCAGGCGATCAAGGGCTACCGGCGCTCTTTTCAAAATGCCCGGGAGGTGGCGGTGCCTTTTGATACGCTGGCTTTGACCGATCTTTTTTTCACGCCGGAAGTGCTGGTGAAAGTGCAAAAGGACCCGGAGGAGATGTCGTATCGCGAGCTCAAGAATTACATTCGTGAAGTGGCCAGCAATGGCAGCGACCCGCAGCGCTGGCTGGTGGATTTGCATCTGAAGATTTCATTTCCCTTTGCCAGCTTCATCATGGTGCTGTTTGGCGCGCCCCTGGCCGTGGGCCGCGCGCGCTCCAGTGGCGCCGTGGGCGTGGGCATGACCCTGGTGCTCGCCTTTCTCTTTTTCGGCACGATCAAAACCGGGCAAACGCTGTCGCAGAGCGGCATCCTGCCTCCGCTGTTGGGCGCGTGGATGGGAAATATTATCTTCTTGATCGGGGGAGTGATCGTGCTGGTGCGCGCGCGGAAGTGAGGGATCACGCTATCGCAACAGCATTATCTTCTGCGTTGCAGTTTGTTGACCCGCTTCGAGCCGCACCAGATAAATGCCGCTGCGCACTTCGCGACCACTGCCGTCCTTGCCCTCCCACGTGAGGGTGTGTGTTCCCGCTGTCTGCAGCCCCTCGAATAGAGTGATGACTTCCCGTCCCAGAGCATCATAAATCCGTACGGCGATCTTTTCCGTCCGGGGTAAAGCGTAGCGCATCTGCGTTGCCGGATTGAACGGGTTGGGATAGTTCTGTTCCAATTCAAACGCGCGCACGATCCCGCGATCAAGTGGCTGCTCGACACCAGTAACCAGACCCGGCTCGGGCGGTGGTAATCGCCTGGTTGTGTAAATGTGAAACTCACCCGGCGCCAAAGCGAATGTCGCCTGGGTGTTGGTGACGCTAATCGAATCGCCGGAAAAATAATCATACCACGTGCCCATGCCTTGGAAATTGGGATTGACGGTGAGTGGTGTGACGTGAAAATTGCCGACGATGGTTACGTTCAAGCTCGGATGGGAGAGATTGATGCGGCGATCGTACTGGCCCTGCCCCACCCGCCAATTGACCTGCGTTTCCGCGCTGCGAAAAACTTCGTTTTCATGGCGCAGCTTCAACAATGCGGCAAGAGTTTTGTAAAGCCGCAAGCGCTCGGGCTGCTGTAAATAATTCCATCTAATCGGCTTGGGATCGGTACGACCGGGCTCATTGCCGGAGGGTAAATGCTGATCGTAACCCAGCTCACCGAATTGCCAGAGCATTTTCGGCCCGGGCACGGTCAGAAAAAACGCGGCCACCAGTTTGATGCGGCTCAGTGCCGTGTTCAAATCCTTGACATTGTAATTACCGCTGCTCCGGCCGAATTGCAGATTTCTGTACATCAGCCATTCTTCATCATGGCTTTCCATATAAGTGATCAATCCCGGCTTGTTCCAGCCGCGGGTTTTGTAATATCCCCACGCCAGATCGGCGGATCTGCCGGAATCCTCAAGCCAGCCCATGGCCGATTGGCTGTACGCTGTGTTCAAATTGCCCCACAGCATCATGCCGCGCTGGTATTCCGCCAGCTCTTTCATTTCACTGTTATCATCGATCAAGTGTTCAAGGATGACATATGCCGTCGAATCCACCGCCCAAATTTGATCTGCCATTCTTTTCAAGATGGCAATACGCGAATTGTCCCGGCCTCCGCTTGTACCGACTCGATTCGTGAATCCACGCGTAAAATCGAAGCGAAAGCCATCCACCCGGTATTCTTTCAGCCAGTATGAATTGACCTCATCCACGAACGTCTTGGTGGCATTGCTCTCGTGATTGAAATCATATCCGAACGAAAAGTCGGTATGAGGAGCGGAAACATTGTACCAGGGATTTCCCGGCGCCGGCGGGCCATAGCCGCCGGTATTATACAGCCGCACCAATGGATGAAGGCCGTCGGAATGCTGCAGCACCATGTCGAGGATTACGGCAATGCCGCGCTGGTGGCATTCATCGATGAAGCGTTTTAAGTCCTGTCGCGGACCGTAATACTTGTCGGCGGCAAAATAAAAAGCAGGATTGTAACCCCAGCTGATGTTGCCGCCGAATTCATTGATGGGCATAAGCTCGATGGCATTCACACCGAGGTTTTGGAGATAACCAAGCGTGTCGATCAACGTTTTGTAATCATGCGCGGCAATGAAATCGCGAATCAGCAATTCGTAAATCACCAGATCTTTTTGCGCGGGACGCTGATAATTCACCGCCTGCCAATGGTATGGCGTCTGCGCGGTTTGCAGCAACGAGGCGATTTCTTCCGTTTTTCCGGAAGGATAAGGAATCAAACCGGGATAAGTGGCGCTCAGGATAAATTGGTCATTAAACGGATCGCTCACCTGCTCGGCATAGGGATCGGCAATACGCAGGCTGCCGTTCACGAGATATTGAAATAGAGATTGATTGGCGGGTGTAAGATTGTTGAGCGTGATCCAATATCGACTGCTATCCGGGGTCCTTTTCATAAAATAGTTGTTATCGATCTGCCAGTTATTGAAGCTGCCGATTAAATACGCGAATTGTTTGCGCGGGGCCTGCAAAACCAACGTCGCGGTGGTCGGATTGATATAATTGATGCCGTCTTTCACGCCGGCGGGAAGTGCTTCCACCACCAAAGGCGGATTGATGAGAATAGTGAAAGTGGTGCTGTCGGCATTTTGCGAGCCGGCCGTGCTGCGGGCGACCAGCTTGACCTTGTGCGAGCCGCCGGGCAGCGGCGCAGGGGGAATGAAAGAAAAAGTTTTTGCGGCGGCATCATAATTCGTGCCGAGATTTTGGTATTCGGTATCGTCGATGAACAGGCGCAGCGTCGCCGTGTCAATCGCGCTGTTTTTTGCTGGAAAAATGTAGGCGGTAATTTTCGGCCTGGTGCCGTTCACCGCGCCGGAGACGGTATTGGGCAGGAGATAATGAATCACGGGATTTTTGACGTACAGGAACGAATTGTTATTATCATTCGGATTACGGCGCGGATTGAGCGGGTCGGAAAGCCAGCCGCCGCCACTGCCGTTTTCATTAAATTTGTATTGATAGGCGCCGGCCACACCGCCGTTGGGCTGGCCGCCTACGCGCAAGCGTACGGTTTTTACCCATTGTCCCGTGGCCGCTTCAAAACTCATCCGCGAGGGCGCATTGTTCGCGATCGTGCCGCTGCTGTTCGGACCCCAGTTGTTGAATTCCCCCGGCAAGAAAACCACGCTCGGGTTGCCGGCAGGCTGGTAATAAAAAGTGACATCGACGCTATCGGATTGGGCAAAGAGCACAGGGCTCAAAGCAAGAACACTGGCGGCAACGAACGACAGAGCACGGCAACGCTTCATGCACGATTCTCCCGTTTGTTTCGAATACTCTTTTCCTGAAGCAGGAATCAGACTGTGTGAAAACATGGGAATGCCGCACCCTGAGCTTGTCGAAGGGTGCTAAGTTCAAAAAGTCCGGCTTCGACAGGCTCAGCCTGCGTTGAAACCAAGCGTTTTCACACAGGCTGAATCTTGTGACGCATTCCCACAGTGCCCAGTCTTACCAGGATCCTGCAAGGCGGGATGACATATTCCAGGAACGTGTTGCACCTCACGATAATGGTAATTATTTTGCACTATGTCAAACCGAAAATCAGCTTCATTTCATTCCAGGGCAAAAGCGTTGATCAGGCGCATTCCGCGCGGGAAGGTGGCGACCTACGGACAGATTGCAGCACTAGCAGGACAGCCGCGCGCCGCGCGGCAAGTAGCGTGGGTACTGCATGTTGCTTCGGATAAGGAAGGCTTGCCGTGGCATCGCGTGATCAACAGTCGAGGTACGATTTCACTGCCACGCATGGCGGGTTACGAGTTGCAGCACGCACTATTGAAAAAGGAAGGCATCAAATTCGACCGGAATGGGGGCATCGATTTGGCGAGATTTCAATGGCGGCCGCGCGGGAGAAATATATTCAACACAACCCGGACAAGCAGGGCCTGAAAAGGAAAAAGCGCACGCAGCGACGTTCGTACCAGGCGAATTGAGGAGCACTAACCAAATTTCCTCCAATGACAAAGTGGGATGCGACACTGAACTGAACGCTCTATTCCATTAATCTCTTGCTTCTTTTGCAATTTTTCCCAATTTTTAATTCCTGCTTGAGCGGTTCGCCCTCCTCACATATTTGATCTCACGCGGAGAGTAAAAAAAACTCTCACATTTTATGAAGGTGATTCCCATGGCACGACGACGAATCTTGATTATGGGTGCGGCTGGAAGGGACTTTCACAATTTTAACGTATGTTTTCGCGACCACGAGGAGTCTGAAGTGGTCTGTTTTACGGCCACGCAAATTCCTGACATTCACGGCCGCAAGTATCCCCCACAACTCGCCGGCAAGCTTTATCCGCAGGGTATACCGATCTATGAGGAAGACCGGCTGGTTTCATTGATCCAGGAGCTCCACATCTACGAAGTGGTCTTCTCCTACAGTGATGTTTCTCATGAATACGTCATGCATCGCGCCAGTGCGGTGATGGCTGCCGGTGCTCGCTTCACTTTGCTCGGCACCCAAGAAACAATGCTGCCGGCTAAAAAGCCCGTGGTGACCATCTGCGCCGTGCGTACCGGCGCGGGTAAAAGCCAGACCACCCGCCGGGTGGCGCAGTACTTGAAGAGCAAGGGAAAGAAGCTGGTCGCGGTGCGGCACCCGATGCCTTATGGAGATCTGGCGGCGCAAGCGGTGCAGCGCTTTGCGTCATATGACGATCTTGATCGCCAGCATTGCACGATCGAGGAAAGAGAAGAGTATGAGCAGCATCTCAAGATGGGCACCTTTGTCTATGCCGGCGTCGATTATGCCGCCATTTTGGAAAGAGCGCAGGCCGAGGCGGATGTTATTTTGTGGGATGGCGGCAACAACGACACGCCTTTTTTCAAGCCGGACCTGCATATTGTCGTTGCGGACCCCTTGCGGCCCGGGCATGAGCTGCGCTACCATCCGGGTGAGACCAACTTGCGCATGGCGGAAGTCGTGGTCATCAACAAAATCGGCAGCGCGCGTCCGCAGGACGTCGACACCGTGCGGCAATCCATTCACGAGGTCAATCCCGCCGCCGCCATCATCGAGGCGGCCTCGCCGATTCTCGTCGACGATCCGGCCCTCATTCGCGGCAAGCGCGTGCTGTGCATTGAAGACGGCCCGACCGTGACGCACGGCGAAATGGCTCTCGGTGCCGGCGTGGTGGCGGCGCGGCGTTTCGGCGCCGCGGCGATCGTCGACCCGCGCCCCTTTCTGCGCGGCAGCCTGATCGACACGTTTCAAAAGTATCCGGGCAACGGCCCGCTCCTGCCGGCCATGGGCTACAGCGAAAAGCAGGTACACGATCTCGAAGCGACGATCAACGCCACGGATTGCGAGGCGGTGGTGATTGCCACACCGATCGATTTGCGGCATTTAGTCTCGCTCAACAAACCCGCGGCGCGGGTGACGTACGAATTGCAGGAGATCGGTCAGCCCACGCTCGCGGATTTCCTCCAGCGATTTTCATGAGAATTTTTCGCCAGCGGATGAATGAAGACCAACCGATGAAACGACCAAAGAGCTTTATCCGTTGGTCTTCATCTCTCCGTTGGGGCCGCCCAAAGGAAATCGGTTTTCAGCTTGCCTGAAAACCCGTTCTCGGACACTACAAGACAAGACCAGGGCATGACCAGAGAACTCAAAACGATCGTGGTTGCGCTCGGCGGCAACGCCATCACTCGCGAGTTTGAAGACGGCAATATTTACCAGCAGTTTGCCAACACGCGGCGCAGCTTGGCGGGCGTGGTGACGCTGATCACGCAGGGGCATCGTGTCGTCATCGTTCATGGCAATGGCCCGCAAGTGGGCAATGCGCTCATTCGCGTGGAACGCAGTCGTGATGAAGTTCCACCCTTGCCCCTGGGCGTGATCGTCGCCGATTTGCAGGGGGGCATGGGATTCATGATCCAGCAGTCGCTGCTCAATATGCTGCATCGGCACAATGTGCAAAAAGAAGTCGTGACCATTGTCACCCAGGTCATGGTCTCACCCAACGATCCCTCGATTGCCGCACCGACGAAGTTTGTCGGCCCCTGCTATGATCCGGAGCGCCTGGGGGAACTGCGGCGAAGGGGATGGATCATGAAGGATGATCCGGGCCGCGGCTGGCGCCGCGTGGTGCCTTCGCCCATGCCCCTGGCGATCGTGGAGAAGAACGTCATCCGCGAATTAGTTGCCAATGACCGCGTGGTCATTGCGGCGGGCGGCGGCGGCATTCCGGTGTACGTTGATCGCGAAGAAAAACTGGAGGGCATCAACGCCGTGGTGGACAAGGACTATGCCGCGGCAATTTTGGCGCGCGATATCGGTGCCGATGAGCTGGTCAGTCTCACCGCGGTGGAGAAAGTGGCGCTCGATTTTGCCCAGCCTACTCAACGCTGGCTGGATCGCATGACGGTGGTGGAAGCGCAACAGCTCCTGGCAGAGGGCCAATTCCCCGAGGGCAGCATGGGGCCGAAAGTCCGTGCCGCCGTGCAGTTCTTAGAAAGCGGTGGACGGCGTGCCATCATCACCTCCATTGAGCAACTGGCCGAAGCCATGGCGGGCAGGACTGGGACGGTGATCGAAGGAGAGCGCTAATCCAGCATCGCCCCTCCCCCCTGCTGAATGGTTTCGTTTTAGCCCAAAAAACTGTTTGCTTATTCGCCTTGATATGTTTAGTATATGCCTGAAAGTGCATATAAGCATATTGCGAATGCTCAATCAGACTGAAATTTTTAAGGCTCTGGGCGACGAAACCCGGCTGAGATTGGTCAGTTTGCTCCTGCATACGGATGATGATATTTGCGTTTGTGAAATGGTAGAGGCCTTGGCGCTGCCGCAATATCTGATATCCAAGCACCTGACCATTCTGAAAAACGCCGGACTGGTGCAATCCCAGCGCCGAGGTACCTGGGTTTATTACCGGCTTGATCGTGGGACGTCGCCGTTACGACGTGATTTGTTCAAAATGTTGAGCCGCCATCTCAAGGAAGAGACGTTCGCTGATGACGCGGTAAAATTATCGCACCGCATGGCCTTGCGAGAAGAAGGCAAATGCGTGGTCGGGTTCGTTACGGCGGCAGAGATACGGAGGGCTTACCAGAGGAGAGTCAAGCAGAATGACCAGACCAAGAAAACGCGTCATTTTCATTTGCACCCATAATTCCGCGCGCAGCCAAATGGCCGAAGGGCTGCTGCGACATCTCGCCGGCGACCGTTTCGAGGTTTTTAGCGCGGGCACGCAATCTACCCGCGTCCATCCGCTGGCGATCAAAGCGATGGCGGAGAAAGGCCTCGATATTTCCCATCATACTTCAGATCATATCGACAAGTACATGGGAATCGAGTTCGATTACGTCATCACCGTCTGCGACCACGCACAGGAAGCCTGCCCCTATTTTCCCACCAACAAAGCCCAATGGCATTGGAGCTTTGAGGACCCTTCCGCTACCACCGGAACCGAAGCCGAACGCCTGGCCAAATTCCGCGAGATTCGCGATCAGATTGAGACGAGCCTGCAAATTCTACTTTAACCCTGCTCATGAAAAAGTCTTTGGCGGAGCTGATTGCAACCTTTGCACTGGTTTTTTTGCGGCACTGGCGCAATCGTGATCAATGAAGTCACAGGCGGCGCGGTCACGCATGTTGGCATTGCGCTGACGTTTGGTTTTATCGTTTTGGCCATGATTTACGCCCTGGGTGAGATTTCTGGAGCCCACATCAACCCCGCAGTGACTTTTGGGTTTTGGCTGGCAGGCTACCTGCCCGCGCGCGAATTAAGGAAAAGGGCATCACCGCCGGCATCGCGGTGAGCGCGGTCGTGGCACTGGAAGCTCTGTTTGCCGGGCCGATCACCGGTGCTTCCATGAATCCTGCGCGTTCATTGGCGCCGGGGCTGTTATCCGGCAATCTTGAGACTCTGTGGGTTTATTTGGCAGCGCCATTGATCGGCGCATCTTTGGGAGTCGGTGTATTCAAGGCAATAAAGTGATTGCACTTACGTTCCAATTATTGGGCTTCCATTAACTGAAGATTTATTTTCTTCCGCCTTATTTTCTCCCACTTTCCTGAAAATAAAAAATCCCTCTTTGTTTTTCCGAACTCTGAGAAATCCGGATTGGCGCTGGAAATTGTCGCCTGTGCTCAACCCATTAAAAAATCAGACTTTTCCGCGCTTTTTTTCGTTGCTCTCCTTATGGCACGCGGATTGAAATAATCTATCGCGAGGTGTAAAGTTTTTTTTGTTGCTTCATCCATGAGTAATTGCTCATGAAATCAATAACTCATATACAGGAATGCATGATGAAAATCCAAGTTTATGGTCCGGGCTGCGTGAATTGCAGGACTTTAGAACAGCGCGCACGCCGCGCCGTGGAAGAAATGGGCCTGCAAGTGGAGTTCGAAAAAGTGACTGACATTGATGCGATGATTACCGCGGGCATCGTGCGCACGCCCGGCTTGGCGTTTGACAGCGAGGTGGTGAGTCAAGGCCGCGTCAACAGCGTGGAAGAAATCAAATCCCTCTTGCAGAAATTTTTGACGAAAGCAGAGGAATCACAATGAGCGGTAACACACACACTTTACGAGCACATTGGCAAGATTGGCGCTCGGCATTCACGGATAAATCCGCAACGGAGTGGAAAAAGTTTGCAGCACTCGTCGCCACGTTTTTGGCGTTTTACTACTTGCCCATCACTACAGAAAATGCGTCGCGGGCGCTGGCGGGCGGCTTGGCATTACTGCAAGAATACGCGCGCAAACATGTGCTCACTTGTTTGGTGCCGGCCTTCTTCATCGCCGGCGGCATCGCGGTTTATGTGAAAAAGGATGCGATTCTGCTATTGCTCGGACCGGCCGCGAAAAAATATATTGCGTATCCTGTAGCCGCGATTTCCGGCGGTTTGCTGGCAGTGTGCTCCTGCACGATTTTGCCGTTATTTGCCGGCATCTACAAACGCGGCGCCGGCATCGGCCCGGCAGTGGCGTTTCTTTTCACCGGCCCCGCCATCAATGTGACCGCAATCATTCTCACCGCCTCGGTCATCGGCGTCGATTTCGCCATTGGCCGTTTACTCTTTGCCATGTCGATCGCCGTCATTGCGGGAATCAGCATGACATTTATTTTCCGCGAGCACGACCACAAGAATGGTAAGGGATTCGGAACCGGCATGGCCGCGGAGGCAACATATTCAACCCCAGCGATCCTTGCTTTC
>JBIOXB010000062.1:0-9785 GCA_044869275.1 bacterium | reverse complement strand
GAACATCCTGCTCGGCATAAATGCCTTGCGCCTGCGCTTTAAGTATCATGCGCTCACGCAGCAGGCGGAATTTGCGCAAGAAGAGATACTCCTCCAGCGCTTTTCCTATCAATTCGCTTGAGGAAACGCCTTCGCTGCGAGTGGCATCATCAAGCGCGCGCTTGATTTCCCCGGGCAAAGTCAAAGTAATCGTTTCTGATATCTCGTCGGCTCCTTTATTGTAAAAACTGCAATGCAAAACTTGACAGGACAAAGTTTGGCTGGCTCGAATTTAGCAAAAATTTAGAATCATGCAACGATTGTTTACTAGAGACATACAAGCGATATTGGGATCAACACCCGCAGCCCGGCTTCACAACTTTCGCCGTGTTGAAAACTTCGGCAATACTGGAGTCGAAAACTACGATGCACCGGCATTCTGTAAGTGCATTTGGCAAAACGACTCGGTCGCACTTTTTGATATTAAGAAAAAGCCACGCTCCGGCAGCCCAGGCTCGTGCTTTGAGCAGAGAAAGTAATGATAGAGACGATTAAAGAACCAAGTTGCGCGCATCGAATTTTGATTTATATTCGTAAGTAAAAGCATGTTGCCCATTGCCGCCTTTGGCCCAGATATTCCGATGGAATCGAGGATATCAAGTAACTGCAATGTTACACGCCCTTACCTTCTGGATATTTAATTGCCTGAATTGAAAAAAATCTTGCTTGCCGCCAACGATTCCCATATATTGCTTTGAATCTTGTGAACGATTTTTGCTGCTAATTGGGTTGAAAATGACAGGATTAACCAGATCGGCAAGAGTATTAATACGATTTTGAAACACCCTTCAACCTCCTTCACCTCCTATCCGGTTCATCTTGGCAATCCTGTCAAAGAGATGTGGAATTATATCAATCGCCTCTTGAGCGTATTCAACAGTTGGCGAAGCCATGAAAGAGCGATGGCTTCGTCACAGCAACGGCATCGCAGGCGGGTCGATTGGCTTGAACGAGGTTTTGTCTGTCATTCCTGCATGTGCAGGAGTCTCCGCGCTTCGTGATCCGCGGGAATGGCAGGTTGTGCAATTCTCTTTGGGCTGAATCAAAACCGCCGCGGGCGAAAGTGTGACGCATACATGGAAAACCCAACCATCCTGGTCGCAGACGGCGACCCGAAAAATCTTCAGATTCTGCGCGAGAACCTCGAATCCTCGGGATTTGAGGTCATCGTGGCGGCGGACGGCCTGCAGGCCTGGCAAAAAATTTCTGCAGGACTGCCGGACCTCATTCTCTCTGAAGTCAATCTCCCCCAGCTCGACGGCTTTCAATTGCTTGAAAAACTCAAGGCCGACCCCGCGACCTCTGCCATTCCTTTGATGTTCTTGACCAATCGCCGCGAATTGCAGGATCGCGTGCGCAGCTTGCGTGGCGGCGTCAAAGATTACATGATCAAGCCGCTGCACGTGAAAGAAGTGCTGGCGCGCATTCGCATGATCCTGCGGCGCATGGAGCGGTTGAAAGAGGACGAAATCGAAACTTCGCATAAGCTCGTGGGCCGGCTGGAGGAATTCAGCCCGGTGGACCTCATCGAAAGCTTCGGCGTCGAGCGCAAAACCGGCATTCTCACGCTGCGCAATGAGAACAACCGCAGCGGCGAGATTTATTTCCGCGAAGGCGCGGTGGTCAATGCCTCGCTCGGCAATCTGAAAGCGGAAAAAGCCGTCTACCAAATGCTGCCCTGGAAGCACGGGCATTTTACCATGGTCTTCAAAGAGCTCAATGTGGCGGACGAAATCTCCGTGAGCAACCTGGGCCTGCTGCTGCAAGGCTTCAAGCGCATGGAAGAACGCGAGCGCTTGTTCAAGCTTTTGCCTTCGCCGGAGACCACGTTTGTCGTTACCGAGACTTTTCGCACCATTTTGGCGAAACGCGAGTTGGCACCCGAAGTCGCGAAGTTCATCAGCCTGGTCGATGGCCGTCACGACATTTTGCAAATCATTGACGAAAGCACATACGACGACATCAAATCGCTGGAGCGATTGGTGAAACTGTATCAACAGGGTTTCATCAAGCCGGGCAAAGGCGCGGCTGCCGCTCCGCTGGAGGATGATTCCGATTTGGCGCAATCTTTGGCCGAGCCGAAGATGGTGCAGAAAATCATCGCGGGCGCGGGGTCTTCAGTTAAGAAGACGGCTGTCGCTGAAAAGCCGCAACCCTCCGAAAAGGTGAAACTCCCCGAAAAGGCACCTGTGACCGCATTGGCGAAGACTTCACTAGTGACCCCAACAACGGTCACACCCTCGCCAGATTTGCCCTCGTTCCGGCCGACGGTGAAATTGCCCCCGCCTTTCGAACGCTCGCCCTTCGCCAGCGCACCTGCGAAAGATCAGGCTGCCGGACGCCACGAGGCCAAGAACGAAGAAAACAAAGAAACGGCGGCCAAGCCAATAGCCGACAAGCACGAGCCGCCCGCATCGATTTCCCCGCCGCAGCCACCGCAATCTTCCATACCGGAAACGGCCGCCATCGAATTGCCGCCGGGGCAGCCTGAACCGCCGGAAATGGAACCCGTCGAAGGGCTGGAGGCTTCTTCCAAAAAGAACGGCAATGAAAACTTGTGGCCGGACGCAGGGATGACCACGCCGGCAGCAGAAACCGGGTCTGCGGTGGAGGAAGAGGATCTGATCGAAATCCGGGAAGCCGACGAGGAGGCTCCCAGCGACGTCACTTCGACCGTGGAGATTGACCGCATTTTGCGCACGATCGGCCGCGGTCTTTCGCCGGAATATGTTGCGCCCGACCTGCTGCCGCTCGATTTGAAGGAGTTGATGCAGCGGCCCATGGCCCCGCCGCCCTTTGTCAAGGACGAAAAACCTGCAGAGAATGGCATGCCGGCACAAATGGTGACGCCAGATGTTCCTCAACTACCGACAGAAGCTGCTGCACCACTGTTGCCGCCGGAAATGAAGGCGCGGCCGGAAGCAGCGAAGATCGAGGAAGATCAGCCCGCCAGCAGCGGGGTGCCGGACGAAGAAGCTTTTTCTCCAATTGTCGATTTACGCAAAACCAGGGTCATGGCAGCAACGCCCGGCGCTCCTGTAATTACGCCACAAGAAAATGCGATGGCGCCGGCTCCCGCGGAAACGCAACCGGAGCTGCCAATCTCGTTGCCGGAAGAAGTGAGCACGCCAGCGCAAATAGAGCCTCCGAGGGATAAGCCTGAGCCGGCAATAGCGCCTCCTGCTTCGGCGCATCCGGAAGTTGATTTCACGCAAAATCTTTATGACATCCCGCGAGAGATCATTCCGGAATATGTGGACGTGGTGAAATTAGAAAAACAGGCTGCCGCGGCGGCATTGGCAGCCGAGGCCGCGCCGAAAGCCGAAGCCCCGGTCATGGCACGGCTCGAAACTTTAATCGAAGCCGTTTCGGCCAAAACTGAAATCCCAGTGCCAGAGCTCACCTCCGCCGCACCGAATTGGCACGCGGAAATCTCGCAGAGCCTGTTGCGCCTGGCAACCGTGCGCAAATTTGAGCGCCCCAAATTGGTGGTGATCGGCCGCGACGGTTTTCACATTTCCGCGATGGTGAAAAATCTGCTGGGACCGGAATCCAGCGTGCGTAAAGTGGCGAGCGAGACGTTCCAGCATTTGGAACTGGGCGAACGCAAAGTGGGCGCGAGCCAGCCCTTTGATTTCATCGGCATTTCCATCGAACAGCAATTCACCAAATTGTTGGCGACGGTGGCGAAAGACCTGGCGGGATACATCATGCTGGTGGAAGCTCATCGCCAGCAGGATTTGAATTATTTGGGATATCTCCTAAACACATTGCGATCGTCATATCGCGTGCCCGCGGCCGTGGCGGTTATTCGCGCAAAAGACCAGAAAAACTTGTCCCACGAAACCGTGCGCGATTTGCTGAACGTGGGCATTGAGTTTTCGGAAGAATGCAATCCCGGCGAAGCCGTTTCAGTTGCTGCATTTCTGAAGGGCCTGGCCAGTGACGCCACCCTCGCCCGCTGGGCAGAGCCGGCGTAGATGCTCCTCGTACCTTGCGTTTTTTTTCGTTCCTCCGCACGAGACAAGCATGCGGGGATCCCCGGTTTTTCTGTAAGTTTTTTGTTCCGATCGAGCTGCCTGAAGTGGCAAAAGAGACTTCGCCCTTGGCTGCTTGATATTGTGAGCGATCATGAGTGCAAAGCTGCTTCTCCCTCGATTCCATACCTCGTTTGCTCGCCTGTAACAGAAATGAAACGCTTTTCCTTCCCGGCTTTGGCGCAGTTTCTGCAACGATTTTTTCGATATGGATCGCAAGAAAATACTCATAAATGATAATGCACCCGCGGACGTTGCGGAGCTGCGCAAAAGTTTGGTGGCCATCGGCTATGACGTGCGCATCGCCGGTAGCAGCGCGGAAGCGATGAGCCTGCTCGACAGTTTTCGACCCAATTTGATCATCTGCGAAACGCGCATGCCGGAGAAGGACGGCCCGCACCTGTTGCAAGAAATTCGGCAGCGGCCGGCCATGCAACGGCTGCCCTTCGTGCTCACCGGCAAACTGAAAAACATCGACGAGCGCATCAACGTGATGAAGCTGCCCCTGGACGATTACTGGCAAAAACCCATTGAGGCGGCGGAAGCGGTCGTGCGTGTCGAGGCCTTGATCAAGGACGCGGAGCTGTTATCGGCTTCGCCGCGTCCTGCCTGGCGCGGTTTCAATGGCAGTCTTTCCGAAATGAGCCTCGCTGATTTGCTGCAAACCATCGAGGTCGGCCGAAAAACATGCGTGATCAAACTGCGCTGCGGCGGGAGAGAGGGCACGGTATTCGTCACCGAGGGCGAAGTCATCGACGCGGAGTTGGCGCAGCTCGAGGCCAGACGTGCTTTGTTGCGCATGTTCACTTGGATGGAAGGCGGATTTCAGGTGGAGTTGCGTCCGCACGAGCGCGCACGCATGTTTACCACACCAACTCGCGATTTGATTTCCGAAGGCTTGACGCGTCAAGAACGCTGGTCGCGCCTGTTGGCGCAAATGCCGCCGCTACCAGTTCCGGTTACGCGCGGTACAGAGGTCGGCGCGGAGGAATGGGAAGACGAAGAAAAGACACTGCTAGCCTTGATGGGCAGCGCCTCCGCCAAACCGATCCTGTCTCTGATTGAAGAAAGCGCGACGGATGATTTGCGCACGCTGACCGTGATCAAGCGGCTCCTTGAAAAAGGCGCGCTCGTTCCTTCCTCCTTGCCCGCGGAAAAAAAGAATGGCGACTTCTTCGCCCGCATGCACGAAGTGCGCCAACAGCGCAGGGACGAAACCCGAAAGATCGATGCACTCGTCGACATGATGGTCACCTCCTCGCAGGCACCGCCGTCGCGGCCCATCGAACGCCGCCAGACGGATCGCCGGCAAATCGAGCGCCGCCGCGGGTCCGTGGTGGGCGAGAAATCCAAAATTCATCTCAACAAAAGCGAATTGCTCATGATTCGCGAAAAACTTGTGCGCTCATAGTCGCAGCGGTGGAGGCCTCTCCTGCACGGCTGCGTTTGTTTTATTGGAGTATCACACGATCAACATCTGGCAACCCCAATTCAGTGTAGCAGCATATATGCGCATTGGTGAAATCGCCGTTCTCGGCACCCACGCGAACGAAAGAAAGAAATTCATCGCCGCCATCTGCTCGCAGTTGGAAATGGCCACACCGCATTTTGCGTTCGGCCGTTTTCCGGTCAATGACCAATTGACGGTGCATCTTTATGGTCTCGCAGTGCACACGGAAGATCAAACGCCCTCGCTGGATTTGCTCTCCCGGCGCATGCTCGGGTATATCGTGCTTTTTCCCTGGCAAGATGAAGCGGCTTTTGCGCAAATCAAGCCAAGCATAGACTATCTTACTACTCGCCACGAAGCCGCCATCGTCGTGGCAGCGCACGCCCTGCAATCCCAGCTTCCACCTTCGCCGATCCTGGTGCAGGACGGCATGGCCGTAAACAACGACGGCAAGCTCGCCTTTTTTGAAGAAGACAATCCCGCCAGTGCGAAGAGAGTTCTGTTGAGCCTGATGGATTTGCTGCTCGAGCGCGCGGACGCTTGAGACTGGTGGGGGCAATTTTTTGAAAGCCGTCCGGCGATCTTGCCGGGACGGCTTTTTTGCTTTGTTTCCAGCCTGGTATTTTTTATAATTGTTCTGCCTCCTGCTGCATACTCACACGGATTAACGGCTTGTGCAACAGACGCCAAACGCGAACCGGTCGAAGTTTTTCCGGTTTCCGGCGTGCATCGTTTTTCGCGGGCCTTTACCGCGCGATCTTCATCATCTCGAGCTTGACTATGCCCAATAAAGTTTACGACAGCATCGGCGAAGCGATCGGACAAACTCCGCTTGTGCGCTTGCGCCAGACCGCTTCGGGCCTCAAATGCAAGATCTACGCCAAGCTCGAATACCTCAATCCGGGTGGGAGCGTGAACGACCGTACGGCGCACTGCATTCTCGAGGGCGCGCAGAAAAGCGGCAAGCTCAAGGCCGGCGGGACCATTGTCGAGGCCACAAATGGCAATGCCGGCGGAGGGCTGGCGATGCTGGCCGCGGCCCGCGGCTATCGCGCCATATTCACGGTGCCGGATAAAATTAGCTCGGAAAAACTTCGTATGCTCAAGGCCTATGGCGCTGAAGTGATCGTGTGCCCGACTGCCGTGCCGCTGGACTCACCGGAGCATCATTACAATCTCGCGCAAAAAATCGCGCAAGAGACGCCCAACGCGATGTTCGCGAATCATTATGCCGATCCGCAAAATGCCGAAACACATTATCTCACCACCGGTCCGGAAATCTGGGAACAAACCGGAGGCAAGCTCGATTTGCTGGTGTGCGGCGTGGGCACGGGCGGCACAATTTCCGGAACGGCGAAATTTCTCAAAGAAAAGAAACCCGAAGTTCGCATCATCGGCGTCGATCCCGCGGGCTCAGTCGTGCGCGAATCTTTCTATGGCCGCGCGCCGAGCAAAGGCCAACCTTATTTGCTCGAAGGCCTGGGCCAGCAGCATGCCATTCCCGCGCATTGGAGCTTTGAGTATATCGACGACATTCTCTCCGTCAGTGACAAGGAAGCGTTCTTAACGGCGCGCCGCCTCGCGCGTGAAGAAGGCTTATTGGTGGGCGGCTCCTCCGGTGCCGCCGCCGCCATCGCCCTGCGCCTGGCCCATGATCTCGGCGCCGAGCAAGCCGCCGTTGCGATCTTTCCCGACACCGGCATGTATTACCTCTCCAAGTTTTATTCCGATGAATGGATGAAGGAAAATCGTTTCTTCGACATGAGTAAAGTATCGGTGCATCACTTGCTCGATTCGAAAAGCAAGGGCTTGCCGGCTTTGCTGGCGGTCACACCGGAAACCAAAGTGCGCGAGGCGCTGCTGCTCATGGAAGAACGCAACGTCTCGCAATTGCCGGTGATCGATGACGGCCGCAGCGTGGGCAGCTTGGAGGAAGCGGCGCTGCTCAGCCAGGTGCTCGAAGCGGACGAATTGCTGGAGCAGCCCGTGCGCGGCTTGATGGAGGCCGGCTTTCCGGTCATTCATCATGATGATACCTTGGAACATGCCAAATATCTGCTCGCACGCCGCTATCCGGCGATTTTAGTGCAGGAGCATGGCACGTTCGTGGGCATCATCACAAAGTATGATTTGATCAATTTTATTGTTTGAGAAGGAGAGCACAGATGGGCTTCATGACGGATGCGGTGCATGCGGGACAACTCCCCGAAGAAACTAGCGGCGCGGTGATCACGCCGATTTATCAAACCGCGACCTATGCGCAAGCCGCGCCGGGCGAGCATAAAGGCTACGAGTACGGCCGCACCGGCAACCCCACGCGCCTGGCTTTGGAAAAAAATCTCGCCGCTTTGGAGCGCGGCCAGTTCGCCTTTGCCTTTTCTTCCGGCATGGCGGCCACGTCCACCGTCGCACAATTGTTCCAAGCTGGCGACCACGTTCTGTGCACCGCGAATGTCTATGGCGGCACCGCGCGCTATTTTCGCCAGGTCATGGCGCCGTTTGGCTTGCAATTCAGCACGGTGGATACTTCGCATCCCGGTAGAGTGCAGGAGGCCTTTCGCCCCGAAACCAAAATGCTGTTCGTGGAAACGCCCTCGAATCCATTGATGATCATTTCAGATTTGGCGGCACTGGCGGCGGTGTGCCACGAACGCGGCGCGCTGCTCGTTGTCGATAATACCTTTTTAAGCCCCTACTTTCAGCGGCCGCTCGAGCTCGGCGCCGATATCGTTCTGCACAGTACCACCAAATTCATCAACGGCCACAGCGACGTCGTCGGCGGCATCGTGATTACGAATCATGCGCCTATCGCCGAACGCCTGGCGTTTTTGCAAAACGCCGTGGGCGCAGTGCCCAGCCCATTTGATTGCTGGTTGATCTTGCGCTCGACCAAAACCCTGCCTTTGCGCCTGCGCCAAAGCAATGAGAATGCCATGGCGATCGCACTCTTTTTGTCTGAAAGCAAAGAGGTGCAGCACGTCTATTATCCCGGCCTGCCGCATCATCCGCAGCACGAGTTGGCGAACAAGCAGCAACTCGATCCCCATGGCAAGCCCGGTTTCGGTGGCATGATTTCTTTCAATCTTGCCGATTTTAACACGGCCAAAAGATTTTTGAAAGGCGTCACGCTCTTTACCCTCGCCGAAAGCTTGGGCGGCGTGGAAAGTTTGATTTGCCATCCCAGCTCGATGACGCACGCTTCGGTGCCGCCCGAAGAGCGCAAGCGTATTGGCTTGAGCGAGGGCCTGGTGCGGCTCTCGGTGGGAATCGAAGACAAGGAAGATTTGATCGCAGACCTGGCGAGAGGATTCGAGATGATTAAATAGTGTTAGGAAATGTTATGGAAAGTTAAACGATGAGATTTTCTTTCGGAAAAAATGTCGTTCGCATCATAACTCTTTTGGCCGGCAACGTTCTGTTGCCATCCTCGCTGTTCTCCCAGGCCTGGCAATATCACAGCACTGCTCGTTTTGTCATCGCTTATGCCTCTGTCGATAAAAACCTGGCGACCCAAGCTCTGGCGCAATTGCAGCATCAGCAGGAGCAATTGTCGCAGCAATTGGATTTCCAGCCGCGCCGCGCGATCACAGTGTTTCTCTGCCCCACGCAAGCGGCTTTCGATCGCCTCACCGGCGGGGTGATTCCGCATTGGGGCCAGGCCGCAGCCGATGCGGTGCAATGGCGCATCTTTCTCAAATCCCCGGCTGCCAACGCCGGTAAAGAAGTGGATTGGCAGACCATCAAGCACGAGCTGGCGCACTTGATGCTGGCGGAAATGGCTTATCCGAATCGTTTGCCGCGCTGGTTCAACGAAGGCGCCGCGATTTTGTTGGCAGGTGAAATGGGCCATGTCGATCCCACGGCGATTGCGCGCGCGATGACCACGAATTCCCTGGTAACTTTTGATGAAATCGAAGCGCTGCTTTCCTTTCCCAACGAGCAAGCGGCGCTGGCATACTCAGAAAGCTATCATGCAGTAAAATTCCTGGTGCGGCGTTTTGGTGCCGCCTCCCTCACAAACTATGCGGAAACACTGGCGCTGCATCCCGATCCAGGTATCGCCTTTCGCACAGCTTTCAGCCAGGATTTGTGGGATTTCGAAATCGCCTATTTCGATCATCTGCGCCAGAGTTTTCGCTGGTATGTGTTGCTGGACGAAAGCCTGCTCTGGGGCGGGACGATTCTGGTGCTGGTACTGGCGGGCTATATTGTGACGCGTTGGCGGAACAAAAGAAAAGTAACAGAATGGGAAGCAGATG
>JBIOXB010000061.1:0-7892 GCA_044869275.1 bacterium | reverse complement strand
GGCTTTCATGATGGCGTCAAAGGCTCAGCCCCCAATCTCCCCGCTTTTCGCGGAACAGTTCAAATTTCGAATGCGCCATGGCTCAAGATCTATTTTGGCAATTGTGAGCTTGGGCAGAATAGCTACCTTAAAATGACTTCTTTGGAAGATGGAGGATATCAAAACCTCAACGCCATTAGCTTGAAGCAATGGTCAAATACCTCAGCCTATTTTAACGGAGATGCGGTCGAAGTTGAGCTTTATGTTGAGCCGGAGGATCGAGGGATTTTTTTTGAAATCAAGGAAGTCGTGGTTGGTGAACGTTTCGGAGGCTTGAGTAAAAGCGGGAAGTCATCTCAGATAGCAAGCGACCCGTGCGACCCCAATTGGTGCGGTATAATTGGCACAACGGATGATCGTGTTCCTTATAATGACTCTGCAGTTGGACGTTTAAGTGGAATAAGAAGCGCAAGTGGTGATTCTGGTACAATCGGTACAGCATGGATAGCTTCTAACGGAGCCTACGTAACTGCTGGTCATAATTTTTTTGATGATCCCGGTGCTAACCTTTCAGAGTTCTTTGAATTCAATGTGCCTGCGTCTGATCCAAACGGTGATCCTAATTTCGCGCATCCGGATAATCAATATGCGATTGACCTGAATAGTATTGTTGGGGAGTATGTACAGGTTGGCCGAGATTGGGCAATTTATAAATGTTTTCCCAACTCAAATACAGGCTTATTGCCAGTACAAGTGCAAAACGCCTTCTATCGCTTGTCTCTTGATAGTGCCCCACCGACATTCCGAGTTACAGGTTATGGCGTCGATGAATGTCCATACGGTACCGATCCACCTCCAGGTGGAAATGGAAGAAATTCTAGTAGCAATACACGGCAAACCCATACAGGCCCCAATAGTAACGCTCCTAGTTATGGAGATATTGGCAGCGGCAGCGTCGTTTATTGGATCTACGACGTAGATATTAGAATAGGTAATTCTGGAAGTCCTATGATTCCAGAAGGTACGGGGTTATCAGTGGGTATTCAATCTCATTGTACCACTGGTGGCCCAAATTATGCGACTTCATTTGACTGCAATGCCTTAGAAGATTCGATTAATGTGTTTCCTGGAGCAAATATCAGGTATGCTGACAACGGCCATCCTTTTGCAACAGGTGCAGGCACAGTGTTTAGACCCTATAACACTGTCGCTGGAGCAGTCAATGCAGTACCAGTAGGTGGGATCGTCAGTATTGTCAAAGGATCATATAATGAAAACATGACTATCAACAAGGCGATGACAATAACTGCACCTGTGGGAAACGTTACTATCGGACCGGGTGGACCGCCTAAAGTGGCAGGAAGTGACCTCGATCCTACAGTGGAGAATAGCGATGGCGGATCTAAAGCGATGGCCTATAGTCTTTCGCAAAACTATCCGAACCCTTTCAATCCGAAAACGACGATAGAATACACACTTCCCAGACCAAGCCACGTGAAGCTAACGATTTTCGATATGCTTGGGCAGGAAGTAAAAACTCTAGTCAACGAATTTCAGCAGCAGGGCGCACAAAGTGTGGTTTGGGATGGCAAAAACAATCGAGACCATTTTGTGCCAAGTGGCACATATATTTATAGAGTTATTGCTGACGGATTCACACAATCATTCAAGTTATTAATGTTGAAGTAGCGTGGCAAGTTATGAAAAAGCATGAATTCCAAGTGGCCGTCTGTTTTTTCAGCACTATACTTTTATCTACATGCACAAGACAAAACACTTTCGCACAAACATACCAAGTTGGCGTCCCAGTTTGTGATACCACCGGCACAGGAATCACAACCTATTCTTATCTTCAGGGCGATTGTGGACCTACCGATCATCTGACGTTTAGATTCTCCAACACACTTGTTCCGTATGTAACGGGTTTGAGCTTTCAACTTGTCATCACTGCAATCAATGGCAGGATATGGTCCAATTCCTCAGATACAGTTGAGGTCGGAGAAATATTGCCATTGCCAGCAATAGCGAATACCGGTGTCCTCACGATTTATATGGCTTTGCCCAGTTCTTTCAGTTTCATAATGCGAATTACAGGCACACCGACAGTTGCATATGAACGCTACTATTGTGAAATCAGGCAAGCTTTCACAACGGCGATATGTGGTAATGATGTGGAATACTTTGGCGAAGGTCAAATTTGCCAGGTTCAACCCGCCGCTGCAGTTGAAGAGCAGGGCGATGCTTCAATTCCTATCCAATTTCAGCTCCTGCAGAATTATCCCAATCCTTTCAATGCTACGACAATTATTCAGTTTGATTTGACTCATTCGAGCGAAGTGAGCTTACAAATTTTGAATCTGAACGGCGAAGAAATCGCGACTTTACTTCATCAAAAGCAGCTTGCTGCTGGCAGCCATACAATCAATTGGAACGCCGAAAACTTTCCGAGCGGGATTTATGTTTATCGCTTGCGATCCGAAGGCAGCTATATTGCTATGAAGAAACTCGTTTTGCTGAAATAGATGGTAACTTGATCATATTTTCATTAGTCTTCCATTAAAACCCTCTCAATTTCCACCTTTCTATTCTTGTTTTCATCGATCTTTTTTCTTTATTCTGCGACAACCGAATTTGCGATAACGATCAGATAAAGGAACCACGTATATGCCCAAACGCATAATATCTTTGTCCGTCGCCGCCTATGTGGTCTTGCTGTCCTTCGTGCAAGCACAAGAAAGGCACATTTACTGGACGAACGCCAAAGGGAAAATTCTGCGTGGAGATGAGAATGGCACTGCTTACAAGGAAATCATTTCTGCGCGCCTGCCGAGCGTCATAGCTATCGCGTCAGACGGGCTTTACTGGGCAGATGCAGCGAACTTTGCCATTCAGCGCAGCTCTCTTGACGGCGCCGCATCGGAAGTCGTTATTTCTGGAACCGGCCGGATTGCGCAAATGGTGGTTGATCCGAAAAGCAAAAAGCTGTATTGGCTCGAGCAGGACAGCGGTAAGATTTGGGGTGCGAATCTTGATGGCACGGGAGTCGTTACGCTGCAGGAGGGGTTGCTTTCTCCCAGTGCGCTGGCGATCGACTCCCTGGCCGGCAAGCTCTATTGGGCGTCCACTGTAAATGAAACAACACAAATGATACAGCGCGCCAATCTCGATGGTACTCAGTCGGAAGATGTGCTTGCCGCACCGAGTATTGTCCTGAGCCTCGTCGTTGATGCCACGCATGGCATGATCTATTGGATCTCCAACGGCACGCGCGAGATTAGAAGGGCAAATTTCGATGGCCAAAACATGGAAACCATCATCGCTGAGGTTACGCCGTCCAGCCTGGCATTGGATCCGCAGCATGGCAAGATCTATTTGGCCGGTTTTCAAAAAATCGTTCGCATGAATTTGGACGGCACAGAAACGGAAGAGCTGGTCACAGGCATTGCCTTGAGCGCGTCGAGCCTGTGCCTCCATTTGACCGAAGGAAAAATGTATTGGGTTGATGAGTGGACAGCCAGGATTCAACGCGCCAATCTCGAGGGCAACGAGGTGGATGATGTCCTGGTTGGTTTTGTGCCACCCCGAGGCTTGGCGCTGGATGTTGAGAACGAAAAGGTGTATTGGACCGGATTTGGGGAAATTCTGCGCGCGAGCTTTGAGGGCTCGAAAGTTGAGTACGTGGTCAATGTGGCTTGCGGAATCGGTGAGCTGTACGACATTGCGATCGATCCAGAGGAAGACAAAATGTACTGGATCAGGGACTCGGATTGCGGCGGCGGTTCTCAAGTACACCGTGCGAATCTCGATGGCAGCAAGGTAGAAAACTTAAGCGGAGGCGGCATCATTCATCACCTCGCACTGGACCTGGAGGCGAGGAAATTGTATTGGTCGGACGCCGGCGGACGATTGCAATCCAGAGGCATTTATCGCGCCAACCTCGATGGCAGCGAAGCGGAAGCGCTGATCAACAATCTGAACGCACCCGGCGGGATTGCGATCGATGGCCAAAACCGGAAAGTCTATTGGACAGAATATCCACATAGCGTTTACCGTGCAAGTTTGGACGGCACAAATATTGAGTCTTTGATGACGGGATTGAGCGTTCCGGGTGAGATCGCGCTAGCTGTGCAAAATGGCAAGATGTATTGGACCGAACATGGGGCCGGGAAAATCCGCCGTGCCAATCTGGATGGTACCGGCATCGAAGATCTCTTCACCGGCCTAGAGGCGCCGCACCGAATTGCCTTGACCTTCGAAGGTCCAGGATTGAAAGTGGAAGAAGCGCACATCGATATGCCAGCTCATTTTGAACTTCTACAAAACTATCCCAATCCCTTCAACGCTTCCACCCGCATCGAGTTTGAGCTGCCTCGCGCCCATGTCGTGAGCTTGGAAGTATTCACTGTGCACGGTGAAGTGGTTGCGGTCTTGATCGATCGGCAAAAACTTGCTGCAGGACGCCATAGGATCATTTTGGAGGCCGAAAGCCTGCCGAGCGGATTCTATGTTTATCGTTTACAAACAGGGGGAGATTTTGTCTTGATGAGGAAGCTTGTTTTACTAAAATAGCATGGTGATGGTTTTTAGCCGGGCAATGCAAAATGGATCACTTGGGCAGTGCGCGCCCGGTGGAGGGCCTCGAGCAGTTCACGGACCTGCGCCGTGATTATTATCCCCACCCGAGTATTCTTCCCCCCTGATAAACCAGGAACGAACATACGTAAGCCAGGCCCGTCATGTAAACAATCATAATGAAGGGCCAGCGCCAGGAATTGGTTTCGCGCCGCACCACGGCGACGGTAGACATGCACTGGCAGGCGAGCGCAAAAAAAACCAGCAAGGACATTGCCGTTAAAACGGAATAAACCGGTTCGCCGGTTTGCGGATCGCGATCCTGGCGCAGCGCCTCACGCAAGCCGGGCGAGTTTTCATCGCCGCCTTCCACTTGATAAATCGTCGCGAGCGTGCCCACCATCACTTCGCGCGCGGCAAAGGAGGTGATCAGGCCCAGGCCGATCTTCCAATCGAATCCCAGCGGCGCGATCACCGGCTCGAGGGCTTTACCCAACCGGCCGGCATAACTGTGCAGAATGGGATTTTCTTTTTGCACGAGGGTTTCGGCTGAAGGATTCTGCGTTGCCTCACTTCGATCCTCGATCCCCGATCCTCGATCCTCAATTTTGGGATAGCTGGCGAGAAACCAGAGCACGATCGACATCGCCAGGATGATTTTGCCGGCACTGGTCACGAACAATTTGGCGCGCTCGAACATCTGCCAGAGCACGGTGCGCCACGCGGGCAGGCGATAAGCCGGCAATTCCATCATGAATTCGGAGGGCGCACCCCGGGCGACGAAGCGTTTCATCACGGCCGCCGCGAGCACCGCCATGACGATGCCGAGCGCGTACAAGCCGAACAACGCCAATCCCTGCCAGGAAAAAATCCCCAGCGCTTTCGTGCGGGGAATGAAAGCGCCGATCATCAACGTATAAACCGGCAGCCGCGCGCTGCAGCTCATCAAGGGAGCGACCATGATGGTGAGCAGGCGCTGTTTCGGATCTTTGATGCTGCGCGTCGCCATGATGCCGGGAATGGCGCAGGCAAACGAGCTCAACAATGGAATGACGGAATGGCCGTGCAAACCCACTTTGGCCATGACGCGATCGAGCATAAAAGAGGCGCGCGCGAGATAGCCGGAGTCTTCCAACAGACACAAGAAGAAAAACAGAAGCATGATTTGTGGCAGAAACACCACCACCGCACCCACGCCGGCCAGCGCGCCCTGGACGATCAATTCACGCAAGGCACCGGCGGGCATGCCTGCCTCCACGCGCACGCCCAGCCAGGAGAAGAATTGCTCAATGGCGGCCATGGGAACTTCGGCGAAGCTGAAGATGGTTTGAAAAATGAACGCGAGAATGAGAACAAGAAGAAGAGGACCGAAGTAGCGATGCGTCAACACGCGATCGATTTTTTCGCTGCGCGAGAGATTGCCGGCACGCCGGCTGCTGGTGTGTGCGGCGAGCAATTCATCGATGATGGCAAAGCGCAAGTGCGCTTCCGCCTGCGGCCAGGGAATGTTGCGGCGCGCCAGCTCCTGGCGGGCATGGGCGACATGCTCGCGCAGCACTTCAAATTGTTCGCGCGGCGCCCAGCGCTGCAGACAACTTTCATCGGAAATCACGTGCAAAGCTTCAGACATGGCCGCGCGCGCCGTGGGCCATCCCTGCTGTAGAAACCAGGTTGCTGCCGGCCGGCACGTCGCCGCGACTTCCGCCGGCAACGGCATTAACTGCGGGCGCACGGCATGCGGCTTTTCCAGCGCCGCCACCAGGGCACGCCGAATCTCGGCGAGGCCCAGCCCCTTTTTAGCGGCCGCAGGAATCACGGGAATGCCCAAACTGCGGCTGAGGCCCTGCGCGTCGATGTGAAAATCATTACGCAGCGCCTCGTCGATCATGTTCAACACCAAAATGGTGGGAAGGCCGAGATCGAGAATTTGCAGGCAGAGATAGAGGCTTCTTTCGAGGCTGCTGGCGTCGGCGACCAAAACGACCAAATCCGCCTGTACCTCGCCGCCGTTTTTCCTGGCCGTCAATTCGTCAATGGCAATCTGCTCATCCAAAGACTTGGGCAGCAGACTGTAGAGTCCCGGCAGATCTTGAATCTCGATCGGCCGGCCGTTCGCGCCGTGCCACAGGCCGATTTTTCTTTCAACGGTGACACCAGGGTAATTGCCGACTTTTTGATGCAGGCCAGTGAGCGCGTTAAAGAGCGTGGTTTTGCCGGAATTGGGATTGCCCACAAGCAGCACCCGCGCGGCACGCGCCGGGGAAGCGGCGTTCATCGTTCCGGAGGTCTTGACCGGCGGAAGCGGGACAGGTTCGTCCAAGACTGCACTCGGGCTCTGCGGCGTGAGTTCCATGGGAAGGGAGGTCCGTGGCAGGATTTATTTCACCAATATCGCTTGGGCGGTTCTGCGACTGAGGGCCAGGTGATAGCCGCGCACGAGGAACTGTACCGGATCTCCCCAGGGCGCGGTTTTGATCATGCGCACGGGTGTGCCTGCGATCAAGCCCATTTCCAGCACACGGCTTTGATTGGAAATGGCGTCGTCGTAGCCGCTGATCACGGCATCCTCTCCAGGAAGGAGCGCGGCGAGGGTTTTGGTTTGAGCGGCTTTTTTCAAGGATAGCGGATTTTGAAACGACATGGCCTCAACCTTCTTCAAAATAAAATGCTGTCATGGCCCAATTTATAAACACACACCGGGTTTCGTTCTTTAAGCGCCCTTACCGGCTCGTCTCATTCAACAGACACTCTTCTTCGCACACCGGGCACTGCTCGATGTCGTCGCTGCACGCATTCTTGTAGTTCAGGAAAGCGTGCAAGAAAGCACGCGCCCTTTCATCGCCGGAAAACAGGAACTTCAAAAAGGTCAACAAATGCTCGCCGGTCTCGGTGCTGATCAAATGCTCCACCTTGCACGCGTCGATTTCCGCCTGCTCGGGCGAAACGTGCAGCACGTCTTTCATGAATTTGATCAGAATAATGCGCTTAGATTCGATCTTTTGCGCCAGTGCCGTGCCGGAATCCGACAAATGCAGAAACTTGTTCTCATCTTCCTCGACCATACCCTTCTCCTTCAGCGCCTTCAATGTGATGGAAGCGCTGCCGCGGGTGATGTTCAGCGCCTTGGCGACATCGCTCACGCGCGCGTACCCATGCGAGCGAATCAAGCCATCGATGGCCATCAAGTGATGCGCGGCGCTGTGGCTGATGGGGTTTTGATCGAACTCTTTCCAGACTGAAGTATTCATTGTTTCCTCACTATTTGCGTTTCCCTGAATTCATGGAAGAACGGAAAGCGCAGAGCCAGTTGTCATTCAACCAAGAGTTCAAAACTCCTACTC
>JBIOXB010000060.1:0-29051 GCA_044869275.1 bacterium | reverse complement strand
AGGCAATTAATTTGTCAGATCAAGGCTCTGGCAGAGAAGATCGATTTTTATGATGTGGCTAAAATACAGTCCTACTTAAGAGCCAAAGAACTGAAGACAGGGATCATAGTCAACTTTGGAAAGAACGATCTGGAAATTTGCGGCGTTCGTGTTTCGATATATATTTGCAGCGCAGAACTCTCTTTACATCCGTTGGGTTGTTTCTATCCGATGGAAAATCATTCATAAATAACACAAGCGGAATTGAGCCCAAGCATGAGTCAAAACTTACCCTACAGATTCGTCAACTATCTTTGGAATGAAACCGAAGCCGGCAAGCTCGATCCAGCCGGCAAGCTTGTCTACCGCTCGAATCTGCTGGGCGCGGATCAGCGTATTACCAACACCGGTGGGGGCAACACCTCGGCGAAAACCCTCGAGCGCGATCCTCTCTCCGGACAATCTGTGGAGGTGCTCTGGGTGAAAGGCTCTGGCGGGGACCTGCGCACGGCGAAGAAGGAAAACTTCGCTTCGCTTTATCAGCAGAAGCTGTTGGAGTTGCAGCCTGTATATTTGAGGGGGGAGAAGCGCGGGCCCAAGACTGAGATTGAAGATGCGATGGTCGGCCTTTATCCGCATTGTACATTCAACCTCAACCCGCGCGCGGCCTCGATCGACACACCTCTGCACGCGTTCATTCCCCACGCGCACGTCGATCACATGCATCCCAACGCCGTCATCGCCATTGCAGCGGCGAAAAATGCCAAGCGACTGACCGCAGAGATTTTCGGCGACGAAGTGGTCTGGACGCCCTGGCAACGGCCGGGATTCGATCTCGGCTTGAAGCTGCAAGAGATCTGCAGGCAATATCCGCGCGCCAAAGGCGTCGTCCTCGGCCAGCATGGCTTGATCAATTGGGCGGGCGACGACCGCGAGTGCTATGAGCTGACGTTGCGCCTCATCGAACGCGCGGCAGCGTATATCGATCAGCATGATCAAAGTGAAAAGAGCTTTGGCGGCGCCAAGTATCGCACGCTTGCGCCCGAGCAACGCCACACCGTGATCGCCAACCTTCTGCCCTGGCTGCGCGGGCAATTGAGCCAGCACCGGCGTTTCGTCGGTACTCTGCAGGATGATGAGAAAATGCTGCGCTTCGTGAATAGTGCCGCGGCCGCGCGTCTCGCCGGACTGGGAACCTCCTGTCCCGACCATTTCTTGCGGACGAAAATCAAGCCGCTCTATGTGGATTGGAATCCACAACGTGAGTCGCTGGAAGAATTGAAGACCCGCCTCGCCGCAGGCCTGGTGCAATACCGGCAGGATTACGCGGACTATTATCAGCGCTGCAAACATTCCGATTCTCCGGCGATGCGCGATCCCAATCCGACCGTCATCTTGATTCCGGGTCTCGGCATGGTGGCGTGGGGCAAGGACAAGAGCGAATCGCGCGTTACGGCGGAGTTTTACAATTGCGCGGTGGAAGTGATGCGCGGGGCAGAAGCCCTCGACGAATACGTTGCCCTGCCCCAACAAGAGGCATTCGATATCGAGTACTGGCTGCTCGAAGAAGCCAAGTTGCGCCGCATGCCGCCGGAAAAGGAGTTGGCGCGGCAAATCATTGCCGTCGTGGGCGCCGGCAGCGGCATCGGCAAGGAAGTCGCGCACCGGCTCGTCCAGGAGGGCGCGCATGTGGCCTGCGTCGATCTCAACGCCGGCGCGGCAGAAACGACGGCGAAAGAAATCACCGGCAAACACGGCCTGGGAATCGGCGTGGCCGGCACGGGCCGTTCAAACTGCGGTCCGGCCCTGGGCTTGCACGCCGACCTCACTCAGCGCGAAAGCATTCGTGCGATGCTGGCGGAGGTGGTTTGGGCTTACGGCGGCCTCGATGCGGTGGTGGTGACCGCCGGCATCTTCGTTCCTCCTGATCTCACCGGCCATATTCCCGACGAGCAATGGGCGCTTACATTTTCCATTAACGTCATCGGCGCTTATTTCCTCGCGGACGAAGCCGCGCGCCTGTGGCAGGAGCAAGGCTTGACAGCCAATCTCGTGCTCACCACCAGCGCCAATGCCGTCGTCTCCAAGAAAGGCAGTCTTGCCTATGACACCAGCAAGGCCGCAGCCAACCACCTCGTGCGTGAATTGGCGGTCGAGTTTGCGCCGCTGGTACGCGTCAATGGCGTGGCCCCGGCGACGGTGGTGGAGGGGAGTACCATGTTCCCGCGAGACCGTGTTCTGGCCTCATTGGCAAAGTATAAGCTGCAATACTCCGAAACGGAATCAGATGAAGCTTTGCGTGCGAGACTGGCGCGATTCTACGCCGACCGCACCCTCTTGAAGCAGCCGATCACGACTGCCGACCAAGCCGAAGCGATTTTTTTGTTGCTCAGCAACCGCCTCGGCAAGACCACGGGACAGATTTTGAGTGTGGATGGCGGCTTGCATGAAGCGTTTTTGCGATGAGTCTCTAGCGAAGCAAGCCGGAACAATCAAAGGAACACTGCGCTCGCGAAATACACAGAAAAAATGTGTACAAAACCGCAGATCGAGAATTGCATATCGTTCCCATTTTTCAAACCGCGAATGAATGCTAATAAACGCGAATGGAGAACATATTAGCGTACATTCGCGTTCATTAGCGGTTTCAAAAAACGGGCAAGATATTCAATTTCCAAGGAGAAATGGATGAGAAAAACAATTGTTATCATTTCAACACTTATGCTTCTGCTATGCCCTTCGCGGCCCATGCGGGCACAAAATGCGAAGCTGAAAATCGCCGTCATTCCCAAAGGCACGACGCACTTGTTTTGGAAGTCCATTGAAGCTGGGGCGCGCAAGGCCGGCGAGGAGTTGGGTGTCGAGATCATTTGGAAGGGCCCCCTCAAGGAAAACGACCGCGCGCAGCAAATCGCCATCGTCGAGCAGTTTGTCACCGAGGGCGTGTCGGGTATCGTGCTGGCGCCGCTGGACGACGCCGCGCTGAAGCGGCCGGTCGCCGCCGCGGGCCAGAAAAAAATTCCCGTGGTGATTTTCGACAGCGCCCTCAAGGGTGAAGCCGGCAAGGATTTCGCCAGCTTTGTCGCGACCAACAACCGCAAGGGTGGCAGCCTGGGCGGCGAGCAGCTCGCGAAACTGCTGCAGGGCAAAGGCAAAGTGGCGTTGTTGCGCTATCAAATTGGCTCGGCGAGCACGGTCGAGCGCGAAGCCGGCTTTCTCGAGGCGATCGGCAAAAATGCAGGTATCCAGATCATTGTGGACAACCGCTATGCCGGCGCCACTGCGGGCGAAGCTAAAACTGCCAGTTTGAACATGCTGGACAAAATCAAGGAAGCCGACGGCATATTCTGCCCGAACGAATCGAGCACGTTCGGGATGCTGCTGGCGTTGCGGCAAACGAATCTCGCGGGAAAAATCAAATTTGTCGGCTTCGACACTTCCCCCCCGCTGGTCGAGGCGCTGGAGAAAGGCGAGATCGATGCGTTGGTCGCGCAAGACCCGACGCGCATGGGCTATGAAGGCGTGAAAACTTTGGTGGAGCATATTCGTGGCAAAGCGGTGGCAACGGTGGTGGATACCGGCGTGCGTCTCATCACGCGCGACAACCTCAATGATCCCGAGATCAAAAAGCTGCTGGGCAGGCCGTGACCACGGTCGAGAAAATGTTCGAGTGGATTAAGACAAGATCTTTTTCGATCACGGAGGCGCGGAGGAAACGAATGCCCACGGATTTTATGAGGTCAAAATAATGAGAATGAATTGCATCGGACTCGCCATGTCACTCCTCACCACAATGGCTGCATGCGTCCGGGCACAAGACATTGCAGGTGCACCGGTTTTCGGTGATGATTTGGCGTTCCTGCAGAAACGCCTCGAGGTGATCGTGCTTTCTGATACCACGGGCGCCATGCAAGTGGCCGTGGTGCCGGCGTATCAATGCCGTGTCATGACCAGCACGGCGGAGGGCCTCAATGGCATCAGTTACGGTTGGGTCAATCGCGAGCTTATCGCCTCTGGAAAATTCCAGCCACATATCAATGTCTTTGGCGGCGAGGACCGCTTTTGGATCGGGCCGGAGGGCGGGCAGTTTTCCATATTCTTCGCCAACGGAGTTTCGTTTGATTTGGAGCATTGGTTCACACCGCCCCCCATCGACACCGAGCCGTTCGAGCTGATTGGCAAAACCCGCGATCGCGTGCACTGCCGGCGCAGGATGCGCTTGACCAATTATTCCGGCGCGGCATTCGAATTGGAAGTGAATCGCGAGATTCATCTGCTGACTCGAGCCGCCGTGGCACAACATCTTGGCATCGTGCTGCAGCCGGAGGTCAAAGTGGTTGGCTTCGAATCCTTTAATACGGTGAAGAATACCGGCGACCAAGCCTGGCAGCGGGAAACCGGTTTGCTCTCGATTTGGATTCTGGGAATGTTCAACGCTTCGCCCGCGACGGCGGTGGCCATTCCATTCCAGCCGGGGCCGGAAGCAGCACGGGGGCCGGTGGTGAACGATGCTTATTTTGGCAAGGTGCCGCCCGGGCGCTTGGTGGTGAGAGACAGTGTTTTGTTTTTTGCGGCAGATGCCAGACATCGCAGCAAGATCGGAATCCCGCCGCAACGCTGCAAACCCATGCTAGGCAGTTACGATGCCGTTCATCGTCTCCTCACCCTGGTGCAATTCACTCTGCCGGAAGGTGCGGTCGAATATGTGAACTCGATGTGGAAGATGCAGGATGATCCCTGGAGCGGCGACGTGGTGAACAGCTACAACGATGGCCCGCCTGCACCAGGGGCGGCGCAAATGGGACAGTTCTATGAGTTGGAAACCTCTTCTCCGGCACTGGCGCTGGCGTGCATGGCAAGCGCCACGCATCGGCACCGGACGATTCATTTGCAGGGATCGGAAAGTGATCTCGAGGTGATCGCGCGCAAGACGCTCGGTGTCGGTATTGTGGAAATCCAGGAGGGCTTAAAGAGATAATCTCGACCGGAGCCTGTCACAACCTCGTTGCAAGCTCGCTTGTTTTTTTTCCCGCCTTTTCTTCTGCTCCGTGAGCCCTTTGCCGGCGTTTTTTCGCGTTATCTTATAGAAGGAAGCAGCGAACAAACAGTATCCGTTTTATGCGCATCATGAAGTTTTCGCGCCATCGCTTGGCTCAACGGGGGGATGAACCGAGCGATGGCCGTATTTTGTCCCGTCACGGTTTGCGCAGAAGCGAATCAACTGCTGCTGTCGTGGCTCCCGGCTTTCCCCTGGCGTGGTACAAATCGTCAAGCAACTGCAAACATTCACGTTCGTCCTGGGGCTGATTGCCAGTGGTGGCTTTCAAAGTTGTGCACCCTTGCTGTAATAACGCTTCTGCTTCATCATAACGCCGCTGCCGCAAAAGATTGGCTCCCAGCTCAATCTGCGCCTTGGCAATGAGGAAATGGTCTTTGGAATAGACTGCCTGGCGAATTTGAAGAGATTTCCGCAGAGGCGCTTCAGCTTTTTTTGATTCGCCCAAAGCCATTAAAATCCTGCCTTGCCAAAAGAGTGAATTAGCCAAATGGGGATGGTTCTCGGGCACAGCCCTCTCCCAGGAAGCAATGGCCTCTCGGATCATGCGTTCGGCTTGCAAGAATTTTTTCTGATGATATAAAATCCCTGCCAGATTGTGCACGGCCATGGCCACTTCCGGGTGGTCGTTTCCCAGCAATTGGCGGCGAATGGTCAACGACTCTTGAAAAAGGTCGGTCGCGGCGTCGAGCTCACCTTTTTCATGCAAGACAAAGGCCAGATTGTTCAGCGCATGTGCTACGTCGGGATGCTCATGGCCATACGTTTTCTCAAAGATAGTTAGGGCATTGCGGTACAGCACTTCCGCGCTGTCAAGCTGGCCTTTGCCATGAAGGGCATAGGCCAGATTATTCGTTGCCGAAGCAACTTCTGGATGCACACTGCCCAATAGTCGTATATACAAGCCCAGTGCTTCCCGAAGAGTGGCCTCTGCCTGTTCGTACTGGCCTTGGTCATTCAACAATGTCCCGTAGTCATTTAAGGCTTCAGCAAAGCCGCGCGTGGCTTGGCCGCCGTGGGTGCGATACATCGAGATGGCCTGCTGGTAAAGCGGCTCGGAGGTTTTGAGATCCCCCTGATAGTGCCGCAGGAGCCCCAAGTTTTTTATGCTTGCGGCAACCTCCTGATGTTCCTTCCCGTAAAGACTCTGGCGCATCTCCAGGGCTCTTTGCAGCATGGGCTCTGCTTTATCGTAATCTCCGAGATTTTGATAGGTGATCCCGATCGTGGTGCGCACCTCCGCTGCGATTTCCGGTTGCTCCGCCAATTCTTGGTCCACACGCTTTGCCGCTTCCGCCAGTACTTCCGCGACGGTTATGTTTTTTGCTTCCTTGCCGGATTTTATCGGATCGACGGCAGAAAGCATCTCCTGCAAAAAGCGCTTGATCTGTTGCGCCTTCGCGGCTTCCAGTTTCGCTTTGAGACTTTCCTCCGTGGCAATCCTTGCTTGCCAGCCCACACCCGCGACTCCCGCAAATAGCATGAGCAGAACCAACACCGTCGCCGCCACACCGGCTTTGTGCCTTTTGGTGAACTTGACACTGCGGTAACCGAGCGTGTCCTTGTGCGCCCTGATGGGCAGACCTTCCAGGTAGCGGCGAATGTCGTCGGCGAGCTGTTCCACCGAGGCGTAACGCCGCTGCGGCTCTTTGCGCAACGCCATGAGCACGATATTGTCCAAGTCGCCCAGCAAACGACGGCGAAGCTTTTCGGGGCTGCCGTCGCGAGTGCTGCTGACCGTCTCCGGCGTTATCGTGCTCGGCGCCGTGCCGTTTTTCCCGCCCACGATCTCCACCCGGCTGATGGCCGTGCTGGGTTTTTCCGGTTGTTGTTCACAAATGATCTCGTTCATTTCTTGCGCAGAAAAACGCGCCAGGCGGTAGGGACGGTGGCCGGTGAGTAGTTTATAGAGCAATACGCCGAGAGAGTAGACATCGCTTGCGGTGGTGATCGGCGCGCCCCGCACCTGCTCCGGGCTGGCGTATTCCGGCGTCATGAGCCGCACCCCGGTCATGGTCATGGCGAGCGCTTGGGGCGATTGATCCGGTTGCAGGAATTTGGCGAGGCCGAAGTCGAGCAGCTTCGGCACACCTGCGGCAGTGACGAGAATATTGCCTGGTTTGAGGTCGCGATGAACGATGAGGTTTTGGTGGGCGTAATGGACCGCTGCGCAGACGCTCCGGAAAAGCCGCAGCCGTGCGATGGTATCGAGTTTGTGCGTATCGCAGTAGAGATCTATCGGCAGGCCCTCGATGTGTTCCATGACAAAGTAGGGCAAGCCCTGCTCCGTAACGCCGCCATCCAAGAATCGCGCAATGTTGGCGTGATCCAGGGTTGCCAAGGTCTGGCGCTCGTGACGGAATCGGCGCATCACGCCGTCCGTGTCCATGCCATGCTTGATGAGCTTGATCGCCACTTGCTTTTGATACTGGCCATCGTCCCGGCGGGCGAGATAGACCCGTCCCATGCCGCCGCGCCCGAGCTCTTGCTGCAGACGGTAAGGGCCTATCCCACTTCCCTGCAAGGATTCGGCCGCTTCCTCCGCCAGCAACGGAGAGAGCAGGGCACCGGCCGGTCTTTCCAGGAAGCTCGGTGCTTGCTCGTAGGAGGCGAGCAGTGATTCGACTTCGGCGCGCAAAGCTGAATCCTCGGCACAGGCCGCGTGGAGATACGACAGCCGTGCGACGGGCATGTGCTCGAGTGCAGCTTGAAACACCTCTTTAATCTGTTGCCAGCGCTCAGGTGTCATTTGCGGCGAGCGTTTGTTTTATTTCACGGGATAGCCACGCCTTCGCAGTGCTCCATTCGCGTTTTGCGGTGGCGACTGAGAGGCCCAAATAATCTGCCGTCTCTTCGATGGTCAGGCCACCAAAGAACCGCAGTTCGACGATCAGGCTCTGCCGTTCGTCGAAGGCGGTAAGACGAGTTAGGGCCTCGTCCAGCGCGGCAATTTCTTCCGGGTACTCTTCCGAAACGGCGGCAGCGTGATCGAGAGAGATTTTGGGCAAGCCACCGCCGCGTTTGGCGGCTTGATGTTTGCGGGCGTAGTCCACCAGAATCCGGCGCATCGCCTGGGCAGCAATGCTGAAAAAATGGGCGCGATTCTGCCATTGTACTGCTTTTTGATCGACAAGCTTGAGGTACGCTTCATGGACCAGATCCGTGGTTTGCAGCGTATGGCCCTGGCGCTCCTGGCGAAGTTGAGCCGAGGCCTGCCGGTGTAATTCATGATAGACGTACTCGAACAGCTTGTCCTTGGCCGTCTTGTCGCCAGTATTCAATTGCAGAAGCAATTGGGTGATTTCTGCTTGAGTGAACATGGCCGGAATTCTAATCGGAGGCTAAGGCAGCGGTTATGGCAAAGGCGTAGAATGATTCAAAAGCTTCTCCTATGGTCAGGAGGCAGGGCGATCACTTGTCTAACATACCGAAAATTTTTTGAAAAGGCAAGAGCCAAGACGAAGGATATGCTTCACGTGAGACGGCTAATTTCTAATCATACCTTGGATTGCAGCGTGCTGCACCACGCCACTGGGGCGTGTGAAGATTTTGACTAAAAGGAAATTTCTTCTTACCATGAATTCTTAAGAACCTCCAAAGTCTTCTCTCGACCTGCTGCAAGCTGTGACTCGCCGTTTGTACTCCGGTCCGCCGGATGGTATGTCTAACCGTGGTGAAGAGGAATGGCTGAACAAGTAAGCATACAACAATCGCCCCCCCGTCTGCAGATGCGCGGAATCCGCAAGCGCTTTGGAGCGACAATTGCCCTCGCAGGCGTGGACTTGTCCGTGGGTGCCGGGGAGATTCTCGCGCTGGTCGGCGAGAACGGTGCGGGCAAGAGCACGCTGATGAAAGTGCTTTCGGGCGCGCACCAACCCGATGCCGGCGAGATGTGGCTGGACGGCCAGCCCTATCGTCCGCATGACCCGCATGGCGCGCGTACCGCGGGGGTGGCCATGATTTACCAAGAACTCTCGCTGGCGCCGCACTTGTCGGTGGCCGAGAACATCATGCTCGGCATGGAGCCGGTGCGGTTTGGGTTCGTACGCCGTGCCGAGATGCGGCGGCGAGCGTTGGAGGCGCTCGCGCAGCTTGGCCATCCCAATCTCCGTCCGGAGCTTCGCGTCGGTCGGCTATCCCTTGCCATGCGCCAACTCGTCGAGATTGCACGAGCCCTCGCTGTGGGTTGCCGCGTGCTGGTACTCGATGAGCCCACCAGCAGCCTGGCGGCAGAAGATATTCAACGGCTCTTTGCCTTGGCCCGCCGGTTGAAACAGGAGGGCCATGCCCTCATCTTCATCTCGCATTTTTTGGAAGAGGTCAAAGAAATCTCCGACCGTTTCACGGTGTTGCGCGATGGCAAAAGTGTGGGCGAGGGCCAGACGGCTGCCGTCTCCGCACAGGAAATCATCGCACTCATGGTTGGGCACGAGATGACGGAGCTGTATCCTCGCTCGCTGCGTACGCCCGGCGAGGCGGTGCTGCAGATTCATGATTTGGCCGGCACCTGGAAACCTGCCTCGGCCTCACTGACTCTCCATCGCGGTGAAGTGCTCGGCATTGCAGGGCTGGTGGGCGCGGGACGCACCGAGCTGCTGCGCGCTGTGTTCGGACTTGATCCTATTCGCCGTGGTGAAATCAAGCTCGGTGCTTACATTGGCCCATGCTCACCGGCACGGCGCTGGATGCAGGGCATGGGCATGGTCAGTGAAGATCGCAAGGCCGAAGGCTTGGCGTTTTCGTTGTCCATCGCTGATAATATGATGCTGTCGCGATTGCGCGGATTTGGCCCCGCCGGCCTGGTGATACCCCGCCGCCAATACGCCGCGGCCGGAAGGTGGATCGAGCGTTTACAAATCAAATGCCGCAGTCCACGCCAAATCATTGGCAATTTATCCGGCGGCAACCAACAAAAAGTCGCCCTGGCGCGCCTGCTCCAGCACGAGGCGGAGGTGCTCCTGCTCGATGAACCGACGCGCGGAATTGACGTGGGCTCCAAGGCTGAAATCTACCGGTTGATCAACGCCTTGGCCGGGCAGGGAAAGGCCATTTTGATGGTCAGCGGTTATTTACCCGAACTGTTGGGCGTGTGTGATCGTGTGGCGGTGATGTGCCGCGGCCACCTGCATCCCGCCCGCCGTGTTGAAGAAACTGACGAACGTCACATCATGCAAGAGGCGACGGGAAGCTCATGAAAGACTGGCTGAGAAAACTCGGGCCTTTGCTCGGATTGATGATTGTTTTCACTCTGTTCGCGGCGCTGCGGCCGAAGACGTTTCTGACCATGGACAATTTGCAGATTATGATGCTGCAAACGGCAGTGGTCGGTATCGCGGCGCTCGGCATGACGATGGTCATCATCAGCGGCGGCATCGATTTGTCCGTAGGCTCGGCGATCGCGCTCAGTGTCGTCACCGTAGGCGTGCTGCTCGAGCAGAGTTTTTCTCCTGCCCTTGCCGCTCTGGGCGGCGTGCTGATGGGCACGCTGTGTGGCGCCGTGATCGGCTTGCTCATCACGCGCCTGCGGCTTGCGCCTTTTATCGTGACCCTCGGCATGTTGGCGATTCTCCGTGGCACGGCCAAAGGAATGGTGAATGAAACCCCGGTCTATCCGGCAAGCACCTGGTTGAACTTATTGCTGACCAAGCTGCCGGAGGCGCAGCAGTGGCAGCTCTTGCCGCCGGGCGTGTGGATGATGCTTCTGCTCGCGCTGCTCGTTGCCGGCGTTTTACGTTACACCCAGCTTGGGCGGCACATCTTTGCGCTTGGGTCGAATGAACAAACCGCGCGGCTTTGCGGTGTGCCGGTGAATCGAACAAAAACGATGGTATACATGCTGTGCTCGACGTTTGCCGCGCTCGCGGGCATCCTGCAGTTTTCTTATCTGACGATTGGCGACCCTACGACCGCGGAGGGTAAGGAATTGGACGTCATCGCGGCGGTGGTGATCGGCGGCGGCAGCTTGTCGGGTGGAGAGGGAACCGTGCTCGGCAGTTTAATTGGCGCGTTGATCATGACGGTCATCGACAATGGCTGCACCAAGCTGGAGTTGCCAAATTGGGTGCAACAAATCGTCACTGGCCTCATCATCGTCCTGGCTGTGGCGCTGGATCGCTGGCGGCATCGCCGTGCCGACTCTGCATGACCCTTGGTCAGCATTGTCACTCCGGCTTCGATTGAAATTTTTTAAAATGTGTACAAAAGGACACTCATGATACTCATACGACTATTTTTCTTCAATTTCGACTGATTAGCGGTACAAACATCTTGTAGGCCGCTAAAAAGTTGAGTATATTTATTCGTCTGTAATTTTTTCGGATGTGCAAATTCCGGCCGCTTTCACTCGAACCGCACCGTGTAAACGGAAAATGGCATCCCGCAAAACCGCCAGGAGGCTGATCTCATGTTCTTGAGATTCTTGCACCAAAACCAGGGAATGGTGAACATTCGTCAAAAAGCGTCGCGCCTTTGCTGGCTGAGGAACATTGATAAAGCCTCTCGCCTAGCATCCAATCATGGCGCGCTTTTACGTCTATCGCCGTTTGGGCGATCGCTTAGAAAGAGTTCTTTGACAACGATGCTCCTTTGCCTGCTTGGCATTTCCCAGGTTCAGGCACAAGCTGTGCGCGAATGGTTGATTTTGGGTACGTACTCGACCGAGGGCGGGCGCAGCTTCGATACGGACTATATTGCCAGCGAAGCCAAGATTCGTCCGCACGGTGGGATGATGACGGCCGGTCGGCCGTGGCGTCATTACAATACGCCGGAGACCGCGCTCGATTTCCTGGACTTGACGTTGGATCTGTTTCCGGTCGAGCAAGCGGTAGCCTATGCCCACTTTTATGTGAACAGCCCCAAGCGGGACACCGTTGCACTGGCGGTCAATTATGATGATCGTCTGGTGGTGCGTGTAAATGGGCAGGCGGTCTGGGAAAAAATGGAGAACCGCACACACAGAGCCGGTGAAGACACCGTGCGCGTGCCGTTGCACGAAGGCTGGAACAGTGTGCTTTTCAAAACTTTCAACCGCGTGGGCGAGTGGACCCTGAGCGCGCGATTTCTGCAGCGCAGCGATCTCGTCGTTCAGGCCGAAACCCCGGAGCGCATGGCCATGATCGCGCGTGCGAATCCCGAACAAATTCGCATTCGTTCGATCGAACCGGTTGACCGTGCGCTGTACACGCGCGAGAATCAGCCCGCGGTGCAGTTCAAGGCGTTGTTGTACAATCCCCAGCAGCGGCCATTGGGCAAATGCCAGGCGCGTTTGGTGGCCCGTTCAGGAAAACTGGTGGGTGAAGCGCCGACGTTCGACTGGCGTGCGGGTGAAATTCGCAACGTTTATTTCATCGTTCCCGTGTCCACGATTCTCGCCAGCTATGAAGCGGCGGGCTCGTGGCAGATGCGCTTGCAGTTCGAAGGCCATGAAGTGCGCCGCGTCGTGCCTTTACAATACGACGGCCGGCTATTGGGCAAGATTTTGGGAACGTTCGAAGTCGAAGGGGTGGAGCGCCTCGCGGCCAATGGCAGCGAAGCCTTTCGCCGCACGATCACCGTGCCGTGGGAGTGGGCCGGCATGCCACTGTTGCTCTCAGCTGATTGTGGCAGCGCCCAAGGAGAGGTCTTCATCAACGGCGAGCAAAAGGGTTTCAATATTAACGGTTACTCCGGCGATTTCGTGCTCGCCGACAGCGCCGCAGTGGCGGCAAAGTTTGAGATCACCGTGCATTTGAACAAGCCGGAGCGCCAGGCGAACCAGCCGGCCGCTGATACTTCCGCGCTGACGGCCATGCCGCCGCCGCGTTTGTTTTTGACGGTGGAAAATCTCGCGCTGCTGAAATATCTGACCGCAGCAAATCTGCTGCAGCAATTTCGCGGCGATTTGCTGGACGAGCAGAAGGCGCATGACGAGAAAATGTTCGCCGCGCTCAAAAACCGGGACGTGCGCGAGCTGAACCGGCTGATCGAGCAGGCCAATTCCAAACTGCCGGCCATGCCGGAAGCTGCCAAGAGTGTGCCCAGCGTCAGCCTCTCGGGCTACTCGCATCCCGGCTTGGGCGGGCAAACGAGCATGGTCGGGCTGGTCGATGCTTATCGTGCCACGTTCCGGCAAGTGCTGCAACATTTGGAGAAATATCCCGGCTTTCATTATGCACAGGGGCAAGCCGCGATGTTCTGGTGGCTCGAGCAACAAGATCCGCCGCTCTTTGAAAATATCCGTGCGGCCATCGCGCAGAATCGCTGGGAAATCGTCGGCGGCACGTGGGTCGAGAGTGACTTGAACTTGCCCTCGGGTGAGAGCTTGGCGCGGCAATTCTTGTATGGCAAACGCTATTTCAAAGAAAAGTTCAGCGCCGACCCCAAAGCGGCTTGGGCCCCCAGTGTCTTTGGCCATTCTGCAAACGTGCCTCAGATTTTGAAAAAGAGCGGCATGACGACTTATCTATTCTACCGCCCCTGGGAGAGCATGCGTTTGTTTGAGTGGGAGGGATTGGACGGCGCGCGTGTTACGGGTTACCGCCCGCCGGATTGGTTCGACGCCGGACTCACACGCGACATCGGCCGGCAGGCACTGATTTCGAAACAGCGTTTTAATTGGCCTAAAGCATTGCGCTTGTATGGCGTGGGTGATCGCAGCAGTGGGCCGAGCGGCCGCGACATTCGGCTGGCGGAAGACTTGGCGTTCGTCACCGCCGGCCGCGCGGGGCATCCCGCGGTTCCGTCCGTACGCATGGCGCGTGCCGAAGGCTTCTTCGAGGAATTGACCGCCAAGCCGCGCAATTTGTCCGTGCATCGCGGCGAAATCAATTTCATGTATCCGGGCGCATGGGTGAGCCAGGCGCGCCACAAATCGAACAACCGTCGCTGCGAAATGCTGCTGCCGGTGGCCGAAGCCTTTGCGCTCTTCGCCAAAGAATACGGCTACAGCTATCCTCAGGCGGAATTCACGCACGATTGGCAAAACGTGCTCGCCAATCAGCAGCAGGAATTGTTCGCCGGCGCCGGCGCCAACGAAGAGCTGTATCAAGAGGCGCAGCGCTTGCAGCGCGAGGCCGCCGAAACCGCGAAGGCCGCGCTCGACATGGCCATGACGAGAATCGAAACGGCGATCAACACGCAGGGCCGCGCCCCGCAGGAGATTCCCGTGGTGATTTACAATGCTTCGGCGTGGCCACGCACGGATCATGTCGAAGTCGATGTCGAGGTTCCGCCCGCACCGCCGCGCAAGAAAAGCGAGGCAATCAAGAAGAGTAAATCTTCTTCACCAGAGAAAAAGAAGGAAGAAGAGCAGCCTGAGCCTGCTCCGGTTTTAATGCTGCGCGACTCCGGCGGTGCACGGTTGGCGACGCAAACGCTATGGCGGGATTCAACCGCAACGGGCTGGCATTATCGCTTGCTTTTTGTGCCGGAACAAGTGCCGGCATGCGGTTACAAGATCTACTGGCTTTATTGGGACAAGCCGGAAGAAGAGCCGGCGCATCGCGTGCGCATCGACGCCAGCCAGTGGGCGATGAGCAACCGCGATCTCAGCATCGCCGTGGACGCGCGCACGGGTGCGCTGCAAAAAATGGTCGACTCCCAGCTGAATCGCGAATGGATTGCCTCGAACCAGGGCGGTTTGGAAATCTGGGGCGAAAAAAGCGGTGAAGCGACCGCCCTGAACATTGTTTTCGACGGTACGAAAGAAACGCTCGCTTCGGCCACGGGCACGGAAGTCATTGAAAACGGTCCGCTGCGCGGCCGTTTGCGCACGAAGTTCCAGTTTGGCAATTCTGAAATCGTGCAAGAATATGTGATGTATGCCGGTTTGCCGCGCGTCGAAGTGCGCTACGAAGTGAATTGGCACGAGCGCCATAAAATGCTGCGGGTGATGTTGCCTTTCGCCATTCCTGACAGCAGGCTGCAGATGGAAATCCCGTTCGGCGTATTGTCTCGCCCGGCCGACGGCGAGGTCCTGCCGCTGCAAAGATGGCTCGAGCTTTCCAATGACCAGTTCGGCGTGACCGTGGCGAATGAAGGCGTGCACGCCGTGGAAGTGCAGGAGGCCATGCTCAGTTTTGCGGCTTTGCGCTCGCCGGATGCACCGAACCCCAAAGCCGACATGGGTGAGCACAAATTTGCGCTGGCACTCATGCCGCACAAAGGCGATGGGAGACAGGCGCACGCCATGCGTGCGGGTTACGAATTCAATCAACCGCTCTTGGCGCGCGTGTTGGCGCCGCACCCGGGCCAGCTGCCGGCGCAATTCAGCTTCTTCAACATCGAGCCGGCGCAAGTCATGCTGTCCGCACTCAAGAAAGCCGAGGATGACGACAGTTGGATCGTGCGCGTTTATGAAACCGCGGGCGCGCCGGTCACGGCAACCCTGGCCCTGCCCTTCGCCGCGACGGCCGTGAGTGAAGTCAATTTGATCGAAACGGAAGAAAAGCCCACGCTGCTTTCTGGCGCAAGATTCTCGATCAACCTCAATGCTTGGGAAGTAAAGACGCTGAAGATCAGAGGCCGGAAATAAGCTCGTGGCAACGTCTTTAAAGAATACTTTTTGAAGAACCTGCGTACCCATTGATTTGATTTCGACTCAGGAGGAGATCGGCACAAAAATTTTCCGCTCGCTCCGGCCCGGAGATCGCCGGAGTAAACCGCAGCCGTCGCATTCGAGAGGGAGGCATGGCTAACGCCGTTTTGCAACACCGTATCTTCAACTGCGCCGTTGACGAATTCGTCTCTTCGCATACAGTGGTTGGCGGCGTGTTTTCACAGCGCGCCGCAAGCTGCTCATTCACTCACCTTCGCCATTCTTCCATTTTGCGCTCACCTCCGCGCTCGCGTGGCCTGCACGTATTCATCTCATCGCGCTAATTCAATCAATTTAGTCGTTCGGAACAGCACATGATTTATACCACTCCTTATACTCATCGACCGCGCAAGGACGGCAAGCCCGCCCCGGGTCAAATTCGCCATCGGCTGCACGTTGTCTCGCATACCCACTGGGATCGTGAATGGTATCAATGCTTCCAGCAGTATCGCATGCGCCTGGTGCGCATGACCGACCGCCTGCTCGATTTGTTGGAGCGCAGCCCCGAGTTCCGTTACTTCGTGTTCGACGGGCAAACCATCGTGCTGGAAGATTATCTTGCCATCCGCCCGGAAAACCGCGAGCGCCTGCAGAAACTGGTGCAAGCCGGCCGCCTCGAAGTCGGGCCGTGGTATGTGTTGCCGGATGAGTTTCTGGTCTCCGGCGAGGCGTTGATTCGCAATTTGTTGCTCGGCCACCGCACGGGCCAGCAGTTCGGCGGCGTGATGAAAGTCGGCTACATGCCGGATACCTTCGGCCACGTCGCGCAATTGCCGCAAATTTTGCGCGGCTTCGGCATTGACAATTTCATTTTCACCCGCGGCATGGGGGAGGCCTTGAGCAAAGCCGGCACTGAGTTTTTGTGGATCGCACCCGACGGCAGCCGCGTGCTCGCGGTCAACCAGCTCAAAGGCTATTGTAACGGCGATCACTTGGGCTTCGAGTATCATCCCGATCATCCGGGTGACACGCCGCGTTTCGATCTGGCGCTGGATTTTTTCAAACAGGAAATCGCAGAGCTCGGTGAGAGCGCCAAGCGCGGCAATGACGGCAGCACGAATATTTTGATCAACAACGGCTGCGATCATCGCGAGCCGCAGGCGGATCTGCCGCGCATTTTGGCATACGCCAACAGCGTGTTGACCGATGTGCAGGCCGAGCACACGACGTTCGCGCGTTTCATCAATGCTTTGCGCCGCGCCGGCCTGGCCTTGTCGGATTGGAACGGCGAAATTTACGGCGGCAGGAACCACGCCATTCTCTCGGGCGTGTGGTCGTCGCGCGTGTATTTGAAGCAGCAAAATGACGAATGCGAAACCTGGCTGTCGCATCTCGCCGAGCCGCTCGGCATCATGCTCTGGCAGCGCACGGGCCAGGAAAACTATGCCGGCTTCCTGCAACACGCCTGGCAGATCTTGTTGCAGAATCATGCGCACGACTCCATTTGCGGTTGTAGCATCGATCAAGTCCATCGCGACATGCTGCCACGCTTCGAGGAGGCGCGACAAAACGCGCGGCTGGCCGCCAGCGCCGTGCTCGACCACCTGGCCGCGAACCTGCGGCACGACCAGGCGCCCGCAGTCGTGGCCGTGAACACTTTGGCTTTTCAACGCTCACGTGTGCTGCGTTCGTTGGTCTTGATTCCACCCGGCAAACCGATGAAAAGCATGGCACTGGTCGATGGCGAGGGCAAGACCGTGCCCACGCACCTGGTCAGAATGCGCTCGCTGCGCTCGCACGAAGGCTATGCTTTGCCCGAGGCCTTCCTGCGCCAGGCCGCAGTCTCCGGCGCGCGGCCCCTGCTCTTTGCGGAAAAACAAGCACAGCTCGCACAGCATTTTGAGGTTTACGGCCTGTCTCCGCGCAAAGACGAAAAACCCTGGAAACTGGCGGAGGTGGAATATTTGGCCGCGAACATTCCCGCCACGGGGTATCGGGCCTACACGTTGCGCGAGACGCCAGCGAGTGTGCCCGAGCAGCCCGTCGTGGTCAAAGGAAAAATCGTGGAGAACCAGTTTTTTCGCGCGAAATTTTCGCCCGATGGCAGCTTTGAGCTTTTTCACAAAGCGACGAAACGCCGCTACGGCCCGCTCAATATTTTGGAAGACAGCGCGGACACCGGTGATGAATACGATTATGCGCCGCCCAAGAAAAACGCGGCGATTCTCAGCCGCAATCGCCGCGGACAGATGAAAATGATCTATCGCTCACCTTTGTCGGTCGAAATCGAAGTGAAAAGTGTTTTATCTCTGCCGGCAAAATTTGACCGCGAGCGCCAACGCCGCAGCACGCAATCGGTGAAAATCCCGATGCGCTGGAAATTTACCATGACCGCGGCCGCGCCCTGGGTCGAAGTGGAGCTGGCTCTGGAAAATTCTGCTGAGGACCACCGGTTGCGCATGCATTTTCCCACACCCGTCGCTGCACAAACCACGCTGGCGGGCCAGCCTTTTCATAGCATGGAACGCCCGCTGAAAATGATGAACGGCAAGGGCTGGCTGCAGCCGCCCGCGCCCACTTCGCCGATGCAACGTTTTTGCGCGGTGGAAGATCGCCGCGGCGGCTTGGCAATTTTGGTGAATGGCTTGCATGAATATGAAGCGATCAAGCAAAAGGGCAGTGTCACACTCGCTCTGACGCTATTGCGGGCCGTGGGATGGCTCTCGCGCGACGACCTTGCGACCAGGCCAGGCAACGCCGGACCACATTACGTTACGCCCGAGGCCCAATGCCGGGGCGCGCATACGTTCCATTTCGCCGTGATGCCTTACGGCGGCAACGCCGTGAAAGCCAATTTGCAAAACCACGCGCAAGATTTTCGCGTGCCGGTGTTGGAAGAATTGTGCCGGGGGCATCATGGCAATCTGCCCGCCGAGTTTTCATTGTTCCAATGTGAGCCGGAAAACCTCGTGGTCACGGCAGTGAAAAAATGCGAGTCGCGCAACACCACCATTGTGCGGCTCTACAATACTTCTGCGGAAAGAGTAAAAGGCAAGCTCGCCTGGGGCATGCCGGTGCTGCACGCCTGGCGCGTGAACATGTCGGAAGATCGGCTGGAAGAGATTCCCGTACTGGCGAAATCGCGCCTGGAAATCGATGTGCCGGCATGGCGCATTTTGACGCTGGAATTGGAGGCAGGAAAGAAGCTGGGGTGAAGATTGGCCGAAGGTTGAGGTTCGAAGATCGTGGATAGTGGATGTAGATTGTAGATTGCGTAGGATATCGTGGGCTTGATATAGTTTAAACGCCAATGATTAACGTTTTCTCTTTTCCAACCAAAATCATTTTTGGTGCGGGGGCAATAGCAAATTTGGTGGCAGCATTGCGTGAAGTGGGCGGTAAACGGCCATTGCTGGTGACGGACAAAGGCCTGGTCGCCAGCGGCTTGCCCACGCGCGTTATGGAGTTGCTTAAAGCTGGAAACTATCCAGCGATTATTTTTGATGACGTCGCTTCCAATCCGGTCGAAGACAACGTGGTCGCCGGAGTGACGCGATTCAAAACCGAAGGGTGTGACTGTGTCATCGCCCTGGGCGGCGGCTCGCCACTGGACATGGGCAAGGCCATCGCATTGATGAGCACGCATTCATGGCCAATGGAACAATACGACGACAAGTTCGACGGCTACAAAAATGTCCGCGCGATTGTTCCGCCGGTGATCGCGATCCCGACCACGGCGGGAACCGGCAGTGAGGTCGGCCGCAGCACCGTGATTACGCTGAAATCCACCGGCCGCAAAACCGTGATCTTTTCCCCGCATCTGATGCCCAAAATCGCGCTTGCCGATCCGGAATTGACTGTGAATTTGCCGCCGAAATTGACCGCGGCGACCGGCATGGATGCACTCACGCATTGCCTCGAAGCGTATCTCGCGCAAGGTTACCATCCTTTGTGTGATGCGGTTGCGCTGCAGGGCATCAAATTGGCCGCCCGCAGTCTCGTTCGTGCCGTGGAGAATGGCAATGATTTGGCAGCGCGCGCGAATATGATGATGGCCGCAATCATGGGCGCGGTCGCTTTCCAAAAGGGCCTGGGTGTTTGCCATTCGCTAGCGCATCCGCTTTCCACGATTGCCGGCCTGCATCACGGTTTGGCCAACGCCATCCTGCTGCCGTATGTTTTGGAATTCAATCGCACTGCTGCCGCGGATCGCCTCACGGATGTTGCTGCAGCACTGGTTGGGAAGCAAGGGTATGACATTGTAGAATTCGTTGCAGAAGTGAATTGCCGCCTCGGCATTCCTGCAAAACTTTCTGAAGCCGGCGTGCAGCGGGAACAGATTCCGGCAATGGTCGAGCAAGCATGGGAGGATGCCTGCCATCGGCTCAATCCACGAACGGTGGGGAAAGATGATTTAAAAAATTTGTATGAAGCGGCAATTTAAAAAATGTCCAACGGATCGAAACAACCCAACGGATGAATCAAAAAAATATATTAGCCGGTGATATTTTTTGGACGTAGCACACTGTCACCGTAAAGACGATACCCTCAGCACTGTCATTCTGAAAGAATCTTGGTGAAATTGAGCACTGTGCCTAGGCTTCACAGGATTCCCTCTGAATGACTTCATGAAGCGCTCATAAAAACTAAGGCAACGGTGCAGTAGATCATCCCTCCGCTTTATTCAGGCCGCTTCTTCTGCTTCCAGCCATGAGGTAATCTGCAGAAATTTTTCCTTTAAACTCAGCGAAAAAATCTCTATCCTTCACCCTGTGTCATTTTCCGAAGAGTATATGCCTGGTGCTTTATTTGATCAAACAGAAACGATTCGTCTCGCGCTCGCCCGGCGGATCGCGATGGACTACAGCGCCTTGCCACAGGTTGAAGCCGTCGCTTTGGCTGGTTCACAATCCACTGGCACTGCAGGCCCGGATTCGGATCTCGATTTCTATGTGTACGTTCACGAGGAAATTCCAATGCCTGAACGGCAGCGCATTGCGGTGACGAGCGCCAGCTACGCCGAGGTCGGCAATCAGTTTTGGGAGCCGGGCGACGAAGCGGCATTTTTCGCGAGTTATTTTGACCTCCTCTTTGCCCTCAACTGCCTGCCGCATCCCGGCGAAAAGCGGCTGGTGTACTGGGTGGCTGAACGCTGCACTCAAGTGCCGGTGCAAATGGCGGAACAGGTGCAGCGCATTCTCCACGCCGGCGCTACCGCAAACCCGGTGCTGCTTGCACATCTGCACGCCTTGCTCGACAACCTCGATGATTTATTGCGTGCGCTAGGCTGGGAGGGCATGCTTGCACCGGAGCGCTCGAAATGATTCGTCACGAGCAGCCTCGCGCCCCCGTAAAATAAATGGTTGAAAACTTCGCCCGTTTAGGCGATATTCCCGAGGATACGAATTTCACGGTCAAACACGCCTCCATGCGACACCTGCAATAAGGATTGGAATGCAGCCTCGAATCCAGCAACTCGCCCAACAAATCTCCCCTGAAATCACCCGCGTGCGCCGGCACTTGCACCAGCATCCGGAGTTGAGCTGGCAAGAAAAAGAATCGGCGAATTTCATTCGCCGCTGGCTGGCGGAGCATGGCATCGAATTCCGCGCGGCCGACGGGATTTACGGCACACTCGCACTCATTCCCGGCCGCAAGAACGATCCGATGGTTGGTTTGCGTGCGGATATTGACGCATTGCCCATCGCGGAACAGAGCGACATTCCCTATCGCTCGCAGAACCACGGCGTGATGCATGCCTGCGGACACGATGGCCACACGGCGAATCTCATGGGCGCGGCGTGGGTGTTGTCGCAACTGCGCCAGGAGCTTCCCGGCTCCATTGCCTGCGTCTTTCAACCCGCGGAAGAAGACGGCGGCGGCGGCCGGCAACTGCTCGCCACGGACTTTCTCGCCAACCTTCCGATTCGAGCATTCTTCGCCTTGCATGCCTGGCCGTATATCCCCACCGGCACCGTCGGCATTCGCTACGGCGCGATGATGTCCGCCATCGATGATTTTAAGATCATCGTACACGGCAAATCCGGGCATGCGGCACATCCGCTCGCGGCCGTCGACCCGGTGTGGATTTCCGCGCAAATCATCAACGCGGCGCAAAGCCTGGTGACGCGCGAGCGCCACGGCGCGGATCCGGCCGTGATCACCATTGCCACCATTCACGGCGGCACGGCGGATAATGTCATTCCCGCGCAAGTGGAAATGACCGGCACCATTCGTACCATTCAAACCGAAACGCGCGAGCGCATGGTGCGCCGCATCGTGGAAGTCGTGCAAAGCGTCGCGAAAACTTTTGGCGGATCGGCACAAATCGACATCGAGAAAGGTTATCCCTCGTTGCACAACACCGAGCATTTGGTCAATCTGGTTGCCAAAGTGGGGGCAGAAGTGGTGGGCAAGGAAAACGTACTCGAGCTGCAAGAACCGAGCATGGGGGGGGAAGATTTTGCCTATTATCTGCAAAAATACTCCGGCGCCATGTTCCGCCTGGGCGTGGGGCCGAACCCGCCGTTGCATTCCGACTATTTCAATTTTAACGACGAGGCGCTCGCCATTGGCATCAGCATGATGGCAGGCGTGGCCGTGCGTTTTTTGCAGGAGAATTCTTAAAAGCAATGAGACAACATTGCTACGCCCTACAGTGCGTATTGACTTTTAGACCAGAGCACGGTATCTTTGACGAAGAGAAACGGAGAAAAGACCATTCTTGCCACCTTCCCTTTTCACGTTCATACACCTTCCACCGTGAAAGATTCACCGCCCATGACCCTTGCCAAGGTATTGGCATAGGTCAGAACCATTGTTGTTGCCTCTGCTTGAGTTCCAAGAAAGGCGTCATGCTTCGGACATTCATGCCATTGAGCCTTTGTGAAGGTCTGTATTGCTGTGTTGACCAAATCGAATTATTAACCAATGATCACCTCCTATGTGCAAAACCATTTCGCTCATCTTCGCTGCCATTTCATCCGCCTTTTTATTTCAAGCTTGTGAAATCGATCACGGTCTGGGATTGTCGCCGTCCAAGGTCATCGGGCACGTGGTCTTTTTTGGCCCGGAATTCCGGCCCGATAATGTTGAAGAAGTTCGCGTCGTTGCCGCCGCGCAATTTCCGCCGACGGGCGTGGCGGACATTTTTTTCAGCAACGCCGTGAATTTTGGTGTAGACACGGCAGATTATGAGATTATTTTGCCGTACGGCGAATATCCCGCGCTCGCGGTGTTGTGGAAACCCCGCGGCAAAGATTGGGCGCTGGAGAGCTTGTTAGGCTTTTACGGCTTCCGGCCGCCGTTCGAAGCCAGCTTGCAGGGCGTGATTTTGTCCGAAGCGGAACCGGTGGCCTCGAACATCGACATACCCGCGTTGTGGAACTTTGCCCAATTCGATGCGCGGGTGGAGGGCGAGCTCACCTATGCCGGCACATGGCCGGCGAACACGGATATCGTGGTGCTGGGAGGTTTCAATGAAATACCCGATTTACAGAATTTGCTGCCCGCACTCGGCTTTATTGGCGGCATCAATTTTACCTTGCCGAAAAACGTGCCCTCGTATCATTACGAAATGGCGGTGCGGAATGGCACATACAAATTCATCGGGCTCTTTTGGAAAGATCAAAGCTCCGGTTGGGACGAGTTGCGCTGCATTGGATTTTATCCCACGCCGAATGATCCGGCCCAGCCGGGAAGTTTCACTTTGCCCCCGGAGGGCCGCATCACTGGCATTGATTTTGTCGCGGACTTCAACACGCTGCCGGACGGCGTAAAGATCGGGGGAGGAAGATAATGAGGAGAGCGTTTTCATTCATGCAAAGGAAGCCACGCACGTCAAGCAGCCAAGATACAGAAATCACTTTGAAAAAAGGTGTTGTCATCTTTTTGTTGGTGGTTGCAGGCCTCGGCAGTGCGCGAGCACAGGATTACGGTACGATCACCGGCCAGATCACCGACGTGGAAAACGGCCAGGGTCTGCCGGGCGCAAACGTTTCGGTCGTACACACGTTGTTGGGGGCCAGCGCGGACGCTCGCGGCAATTATCGCATCACGCGTGTGCCGGTGGGCATGCATGATTTAAGATCTTCTTTCGTCGGATATACGACGGCGCAATCTTCGGTGCAGGTGTCAAAGGATTCCGTCGCCAGGATCAATTTTGCCTTGCGCCCCTCGCCCATCACGTTCGATCAAGTGGTCGTCACCGGCTCGCGGCAGGCGGAAGATCTCAATCGTGCGGCCAACAGTGTGAACGTCGTCTCCGCCTCCGAAATTCGCCAGCGCGATCGCATGCGCATTGACGAAACCCTGCAAACCGTTCCCGGCGTCACGCAAGTGGGCGAGAATGTCAACATCCGCGGCGGCCAGGGCTTCAGCCTGTTGGGCTTGGGCGGCAGCCGCGTGTTGATGCTGATCGATGAAGTACCCGTGCTGACCAGCGATCTCGGCCGCGCGAATTGGGATATTCTGCCCGTGTCTGAAGTCGAGCGCGTGGAAGTCTTGAAAGGTGCGGGTTCGGTGCTGTACGGCTCAGGCGGCATCAGCGGCATCGTGAATATCATCACCCGGCCGGCCAGCATAAAACCGGCATTTTCCTTCCGGCAAAATGCCGGAGTGTACACCGAGCCGTCCGTGCCCGAATGGCAATGGACCGGCCGCAACTTGCACTACCTACGCACGGATGTGAGTTATAGCCAAACTTTCGGTCCGGTAGGATTGCGTTTGGCCGCCTCGCGCCATACTTCCACCAGTGACCGTGAAAACGGCGATTTTCAGCGCTGGTATTTCACCGGCAAAAGCACGATCCTTTTCAAAGATAATTCCAATTTGGTTTTTTCTGCCGCTTACAGCCGTGATGCGCGCGGGCTCTTTTTGCTTTGGCAGGACCAAAACAACGCGCTGGAAACCACGTTGACCGATCGCGTCGATGTCGATGGCGGCTTTGCCTATTTGATTTACAACAAGCTTTTCTCACCGGTGTTATCGATGAAGACGCGGCTTTCCTTCAACGCGCAATTGATCGGTCTGCCCTTCAATCTTTCGAATAATTTTGAGCCTGCGCTGGGTCTGGGTGGAGAAGTGCAGGCCAATTGGCTGCCGCATATCAATCACCATCTCACCGCCGGCCTCGATTATAAACGCGATGAAGTCGAAGCGAAGTATTACGGCAAGCACCGCGGCGATGCGATTTCGCCTTATGTCCAGGAAACGTGGACCGTGTCGAGCCTCTGGCAGCTCAACGCCGGCCTGCGTTATGACACCTATTTTCTCGTGGGCGATTCCGCCGAGACTCAGCTCAGTCCCAAATTCGGCTGGAGCTATAGACCTCTGGCCGGCACGATTTTGCATTCTTCTTTCGGCCGCGGCTTTCGCGCGCCGAGCATTGCCGAGCGCTTCAGCGCCAGCGAGGCGGATGATAATGTGCAGTTGGAAAACAATCCGGGCCTGCGGCCGGAACGCTCGACCTTGTTCGATATCGGTTTGCGCCAGCGCTTCGGCGAAAATATCTCCGCAGAAGTCACGGCTTTCTCGAACGAATACACCGATGAAATCTCATTGATTCAAACCGACCCCGGCAGTCTGAGTTTTCAACTGCGCAATTGCGCCAAATCCCGCATTCAGGGCATTGAGTCCGAGGTGAGATTCAGCGTGTGGAAAAACCATTTATCGATCTTGGCGAACGGCACCTGGATGGAGGCGCGCAGCCTGGAGGATGATCCGGATTGCCACATCAAAAAAGACGATCCTCTGCCGTATCGCCCGCGCTTTATTGGATTGATCTCGCCGGCATTGCGCCTGGGCCCGGTCACTCTCGAGGGCGACTATCGCCATTCCTCGCGCGCCGAGCGTGTTTCTTTTTTTCCAAATTATGAACGTGTGCCGATGAAAGTCGTCAACCTGCGCGCGCGCTATCAATGGCGGCAATTCTCCTTCCTGCTGCAAACGAAGAATGCGAGCAATTACAACTACACCATCGTTGAGCAGAATTTGGAGGAGATACGCAATGTTTCGTTTTCGATTTCGGGTGAGTTTTGATTTGAGTGAGCAGATGGCAACTTTCATACGCCTTTGCACAATTGCGACTCTGTCATTCTGTAAGAATCCTCCCAAGTACTGGGCACAATTCCAAAAATATATAGAGACGTCCCGCCGGGACGTCTCTACGCACTCAAAAGCTGTAGAACACGGATGACGCGGATGAAACGGACTCTCACGGATTTCCTTTTGGCTTTGTCTGTGTAAATCCTTGCCATCCGTACGATCCGTGTTCAGAAAATGACAAGAAAGCACGATGAACAAAGAGCAATAGAAAGATAGCCATGCCCTTTCGTCGCCTTGTACTTGTTGTGGGTTTTCAGTTTCTCCTTTCCTGTCACCGTCCGGCTGAATTCGAAGTACCCAATACCGCCGGCATGCGCTGGTTCAAAGGCAATACACACACCCACACCACGATGAGCGACGGCGATTCGCCGCCGGAAGTGGTGGCGCGCTGGTACAAAGATCGTGGCTATCAATTCCTAGTTCTTTCCGATCACAATGTTTTTGTCGATCCCGCAACTTTAGCTGCTCTGCAAGATTCCGCTTTTCTGCTCATCCCCGGCGAAGAAGTCTCAGCGAAATTCGAAAACAAGCCGGTGCACGTGAACGGCTTGAACTTGCCCCGAGTTGTTCCCCCGCAAAGCGACACCACACTGGTGGGCACGATTCAGAGGAACATCGATGCCGTGCGCGAGGCGAACGGTGTGCCGCACATCAATCACCCCAATTTTCGTTGGGCGTTCCACCACCGCGAGTTGCTGCAAATTCGAAATGACAAATTATTCGAGATTTTCAATGGTCATCCGCTGGTAAACAATTTCGGCGGAGGCGGCTGGCCCGGCATGGAGCAAGTGTGGGATCATCTTTTGTCCGCAGGCAAGCGCATTTACGGCATTGCCGTGGATGATGCGCATCATTTTCAGGGCGAGTTCGCGCCGGAGCGCAGCAATCCCGGACGCGGCTGGGTGGTGGTGAGGGCGCGTACATTAAATGCGATGGAGATCGTCAACCATCTCGAAGCGGGATTGTTTTACGCGAGTACCGGCGTTGATTTGGAAGACGTCATTGTCACCAAGAACCGTTTCGAAATTCGCATCTCCCTTCGTGGCGATTTCAAATACCGCACACTGTTCCTGGGCGAGCGTGGCCGGGTTTTATTTCAAACCGAAAACAACCCCGCGGTTTTTGAATTACACCAGGATGAAAAATACGTGCGCGCGAAAGTGGTGGATTCCGGCGGCTTCGCCGCCTGGGTGCAGCCGGTGTTTATGAAATTGAAAGAAACGGAGTAGACGATGAAGACCCTTTTAAACGCGGTGCAGTTGCACTATGAAGTGCACGGCGATGGCCTGCCAGTAGTTTTGATCCATGGCTTTCCCTTGAGTCGTAAAATTTGGCAGTCGCAAGTCGAAGCACTGCGCGATGAAGCGTACCTGATTGTGCCGGATTTGCGCGGCCACGGCGCGAGCGAAGCGCCGGGTGGCGTTTATACAATGGAAATTCTGGCGGACGACATATGTGCGCTGCTGCAGTATCTCAAATGCGGGCCGGCTGTGCTCGCGGGACATTCGATGGGCGGATATGTGGCGATGGCTTTTTTGCGAAAATACCCGGAGCGGGTGAAAGGTTTGGTGCTGGTCAGCACGCGCGCGGCAGCAGACTCTGTGGAAGGCAAAGCTGGCCGCGAAGCTCTGGCGCAAACGGTTGAAATGGAAAAGAGCGCTGTGCCCGTGGTTGCGAAAATGCTGCCCAAGATGATCGCACCCGCTTCCATTGCGGCCAACCCTGGCCTGCAAACAGAAGTCGAGCGCACGATGTCGAATACTTCCATGCCGGGTTTGACCGGCGCATTGCGCGGCATGGCCATGCGTGCGGATGCTCGAGAGGTGCTCACTTCGATCCATATTCCAACCTTGATTATTGCCGGCACCGCCGACGCGCTCATTCCGTATTCCGAATCCGAAAAAATGGCGCACGACATTTCGGGAGCGGAGCTGCATTTGATCGAAGGCGCCGGACATCTGCCCAGCTTGGAAAAGCCCAACGAGATGAATCGCATACTCAAAGCCTGGCTGCGAAAGATTTGAGGGAGCGCGCAGCAAGGCTTCGGTATGTGGACAGGGCGAAGCAGCATCACCGAGGCTGCGCTTAAAATAAATCTTGAACGCTGAAGACCCTTGCGCACAGAGCAAGTTTTTCGCCCACGGAAATCGAACTCCCACGGAATCGGACTCAAGAAATACTTCCCTGGGCGATTTTCTCGTCGGTTTGAGTCCCGAAAAAGTCGGGATTCGCTGGATGTTTATGCGCGAAAACGAATGTATTTTCTAGGTGGAAACTTCCGGGGTGCGTGAAGTTTTCCTCATGGTCCTCGCCAACTTTTCTCCCGCTCCCCGTGTCCTATCCCATGAAAAGCGAGCACGCTGGCCAGAGGAGCGCTCGCCGGTATGATGGTTCCGGAAGGGTCGTGCATGATCGGCAATGAATCGGAGTTGGTGCGGCGTCTGCAAGCGGGCGAGGTTTCCGCTTTTCGCGAGCTGGTGGAGAGCCAGAAGCAGCGCGTGTTTGCCGTGGCTTATGATTTGACCGGCAACGTGCAGGACGCCGAGGACCTTTCCCAGGAAGCTTTCATAAAAGTATATCGCAGCATTGGCAGTTTTCGCGGTGAAGCAAAACTCAGCTCATGGCTGTATCGCATCGTGGTGAACCTGGCGCTCAATCGGCGCCGTAAAAAAGCGGTTTCGGAAATGGAATTGCGGGAGAGCTTTGAAGGAGACGGTTTGCATCCGGCGCAAGCGGCTGCAGAAGCAGACAATCCCGAGCATGCGGCGCAGGCTGCATTCGTGCGCCAGGATTTGCGCCGGGCCCTGGACAAGCTTTCGGAACAGCAGCGCACGATTTTCGTGCTGCGGCACGACCAGGATTTGCCGCTGCAGCAAATCGGCGCGATTTTGAAAATTTCCGAGGGCACGGTTAAAAGCCAGCTTTTTCGCGCGCTGCGAAAACTGCAGGAGCATCTGGCATTTTATAAGGCGGATTTGGGGATGGGATGAGCAGCAGAGGGCTTGGAGCAGAGGGCATAGCGCGTCTCGTCATAAAAATATATTTCTTTGCGCTATGCGCCATGCCCTCTGCACTATGCCCTCCGCAAGTTCGATTTTACTGGAGTATGACATGTCTTGCACCAAATACGAGCCGCTGCTGGCGGGAAAACTGTTCGGCGATTTGAGCTTTGATGAGCAGAGCCGGCTTGAGGCACATTTGCACTCCTGTGCCGCCTGCCGCGAGCAACTGGCGGAGTGGCAAGGGGTTTTAGCCGTGATGGGCAAGCCCGCGCGCCCGGAAATCCCGCAGCAATTCTGGGACGGTTACTGGCATCGTCTCATCCAGCGGATGGAGAAGGAGCCTGTGGCAGTGCCTTCCCAATGGGCGAAGGTGCGAGCGCTTTTCTCCTCGAGATGG
>JBIOXB010000059.1:0-31285 GCA_044869275.1 bacterium | reverse complement strand
CAGCGGATAGAAACAACCCAACGGATAAAATATTTTATCCGTTGGGTTGTTTCTATCCGCTGGAATCTCTTTTTTGAAAAGCCTGACATTCCTCATCACTCAGCATGTTGATCGTTGCCGACATAATGCAGATACATATCCTCAATCGTGCCGTTCGCCAAGAACGTTTGGCGCAGATTTTCGACCGCTTCCTGCGCCACCAACTTGCCGCCCACAAAAATACCCACGCGATCGGCCAGTTGCTCGGCTTCGGTGAGCAAATGGGTTGAGAAGATGATGGTCTTGCCCCTTTGCTTTTGCTCCAAAATAAATTCACGAAATCGCTTCACGCCCTGCGGATCGAGATTCGCTGTCGGTTCGTCAAGCAACAAAACTGGAGCATCTGGCATGGCAGCAACCGCGAGCCCCAAGCGCTGCACCATGCCGCCGGAGAATTCGCTCACCGCTTTGTCGGAAAAACCGTTGAAATTGGCGCGCGCCAGCGCTTCGTCTGCCAGCGCTTTCGGCACTTTACGCACGCGGTCGTAAAAGCGCAGCACTTCCCGCGCCGTCAGATTCTCGGGAAACACCACCCGCTGCGGTAAATAGCTCACAAAGCGTTTCGCTTCCTTCGGCTGCCGGCGTACATCAATGCCGTTAATGAGGATGCGGCCCGTGGTCGGCACATTCAATCCCACCATGGCTTTCATCGTCGTGGTCTTGCCGCTGCCGTTAGGGCCGAGAAAGGCAAAGACCTCACCGCGTTCTACCTCGAACGAGACATCATTGACGGCGGTGAATTTGCCATAGCGCTTGGTGAAATGTTCGACATGGATCATGATGATTCGATCTGGCATATTCCGGACAAGTAGGAAGCACAAAACTCTAAGCAAAAAATCCAAAATTAGATTGAAATTTTGAGTTTTGGATTTTGGATTTAGAGCTTCTTATCCGTTAGTATAATTCTTTGAAGATGAATAGGCCTCATCAAGGGATAATCATCCACTTCCTGATTGATCTCAATAATCGGAAAAGCCTTCGCGGCCACCGCCAGCGCTTGCGCCGCTGGGCTGTAAAGATACAAGCGCAGATTCGGATGCTGGCCCTCGAGATAATCGAATGCGTTTTGAATCTTCATTGGAATATCGCCGACGCCGTCATGATCGAGATCGTAGCCGTCGTATGCGCTCCAGTAGTTGCCCCTGCCGCTCTGGTGCCAATGCGTCCGTGTCCGTTTGCCAACCAAAGAGAGCGGGTTCAAGTTGTCGATGAAATTGTTCTCAGCGAAGGTGTTGCGCTCGGAGTTCTGAAACATCTGCAAGGCGATGTCATTCCGTGCGATGATATTATGCCGAAAGTGATTGTCGGTGGAGGCTTCAAAGAACATGCCGACGACGTTGTCGGCAATGATATTGGAGTCGGCAACGGAATTGTGGCAATCTTGAAAGAGAATGCCGAACGAGGCGAAGCCACGATTGCGCACGAAACTATTGTGCCGCATCACGATGCCGCGCGAGTACATAATCGCCGCACCGGCAACGTTGTCGTAAAATCTGTTTTGCAGAAAAACATTGGAGTCGGCATACATGTAGTGCACGCCGTAACGCAAGCCAAACGCTTCGTTGCGTTCAAGATAGGTGTGATTCGCGTTCTGAATATAAAACCCATCTCGGCTATCGGTGATTACGTTGCCGATGAAACGATTGCGCTGCGCATTCCAGAGGTGAACGCCACTGCCCCTCTCCCCTAACTCCAGCTCTTTGCGGCCAGCGATACGGTTGTCTCTCACCACGTTGCCATTGGCTTGCAGCAGGTAGATCCCGAACAGAACATCGCGCAGATGATTCCCCTCCACCACGTTGCCATGCGATTTGAGCAGTACGCCGGAATCCTCTTGAACCAGCATTCTCCCGCAATGCTCGACCACAAAGCCTTTGAACGTGCAGGAATCAGCGGCAATGACAACCGCGCTGCCGCTGCCATTGCCGCGAATCACCGGCCAATCTCTTCCGATGAGCACGAGCTTTTTGTCGACGACGAGATTACCCTCATAAAGGCCGGCAGGGACGAAAATTGTGTCGCCGCATTGCGCCGTATTGATGAGCCTCTGCAAATCGATGTCATTGAAACTCTTGCGCCCATTGTGATGGGGTATCGCCGGCGTCGATGATTGCGCTTCGCCGGCTGGTGCAAAAATGAGCGCAGCGCCGATCACACAAAAAAGCGCAAAGGCGAGCGCTTGCGCCAGCAAAATCAATCCCAAATTCCTGAAGCGTACGGCGTGCGAGAGCTTGAACGTGCCATAAATCGCATGAAGCGTCATCGGTACAAACGCCGCCATCGCCAGCCATGGTGTGAAGTTTTTGATAACGAGAATACCAACGATTATAAACACGAAAAAGTGATAAATCAGGTTCATTTTTCCCAAGCCGAGTTTTTCGGCGAGGGACAGCTCGGATTTTTTCATTGCCGAGGCGCGCAGCTTCATATGCACGTAAACAATGCCGCTGCCAAAGAAAAGAAAATTCAGCAGCCACAGCAGCGCCGCGGTCTGATCGAGTTTTCCAGTGGTAACGTAATACGCGCCCGGCGCCCCCAATGTCAACCCCAGTACTGAAACGAGATCACTCCAAATGCTTTTGGCATACTGGCGCACTAAAATAAAATTTCCGAAAAATGCGACTGCTGCTGCCAACCCCATGCTCCCAAGCAGCCAAAAATTCTGGAGGAAGAGCGGAACGGCAAAAAGTGCGCTGAGGCCGAAGTAGACCGCCGCCCAAAACATTGCCGCTCGCAGTTTTTCCTTTCCCTGTGGTGCGACGAACAATTGGCGCAGAATCGTTTGCACGGGCATATAACTCAAAAAACCGCCCAGCACCGAGAACGCGAGATACCAGGCGTTGGTGTCGAACCGGCCGGCCACGCTTGCGCCGATAATCATCGGCACAAACAACACGGCCCATGCGCCGTGCTCTTTCGGAATGATGGGAGATGGAATTCGCATAGCATGCAACGCTGGTGAATAACGTCCGGTTCGAAAACTACGGTTTGGTACGAGGAGTACTGGAGTGGCGGAGTAATAGAGTGATGAGTTCTCCATTACTCTATTACTCCAGAACTCCATCACTCCACCAATCCAATCGCCAGAACTCCGGTTTTCAACTAAACGCTCTTGGCGTTTTGCCACGCCTTTCTTGACAGCCACATGGCCGCGAGCCAAAAGAGCGGCGCGGCGGCCATGAAATAGGATCCGACGTGTGGATAGCTGTAGACTTCGAAGTTGGCCAGCGTATGATGGCCGATGATCGGCGGTGTAAACGGTGCCACCTTGACGGCGGCAGTCGGGTCGAGCTCGTGGCCATAGAGATGCAGCTTATGGTAAAAACTCCACAGCGAGAACAATCCGAAGTAAGTGAACAAGACGAACAAATCAACGAGCTTCGACATTTTGCCGAGCACCACAACGCGCAACGACAGCAAAATGACGCCACCAATGACGAACGGGATCCACTTGAATTCCGTAAAATCATCTTCCTTCAGTTCGCGCATGCCAATGTAATGATTGAGCGCGTTGATCTCTTTCAAGTCGTCGCGGTACTCGCTCCGCCCGCCGGCGAGCTTGTACGAATAAATCTTCAACACCAATCCTTCCGGAAATTGATTCGAGTACAACTTCAAATTCCAGAGCGGAGAGAAGTAACTCGGCAGCAACATGACCGCTGCGACGAGAATCAAGGCGCGACTGCGCAGATCAATTGGCGTCTCAAAGAAGGAGTTGGCTTTTTCGATGTACTTTTGCATATGGTACACACCTTACACTTTACACGTTACACTTCACACGTGTAACGTGTAAGGTGTAACGTGTAATATCTACACTATATGCCCATTTGCCTCACGACTTCACCAGCAAATACCCCTGCATCTCCTGATGCAACGCTGAGCAGAAGTTCGTGCAATAGAACGGGAACACGCCGGGCTTGTCGGCAATGAATTCAATCACTTTGGTTTCGCCCGGGTCGGCGACGATATTGATGTTGTATTCGTTCAAGCCGAAGCCGTGCAGCTCGTCCGTGGTTTGCTCGATGTTGGTGAGATAGATGGTGACCTTGTCGCCTTTATTCACTTCGATGTTCCAGGGCTCGAAGCTGGAGCGCACCGCCATCATATAAACCTCGACGTTTTTGCCGTTGCGCACGATCTTGGCGTCCTTGAGGTCCCAAATGGCGTGGGGATGCTTGTTCTCTTCTTTGGGATAAACTTCGATAGGATGCAGTTTATCCGCTTTGATGATTTGCGCATAATGCGGCTCCGGCTCGGTAAAGGCATCGTACAGCAGCGCCATCTTCTCGCCGCTGATGTCGATGAGCTGCGACGCTTCCGGCTGCGAAGGGCCAACACTCAGGTGCCGGCCATGCGAGAGCTTGTTCAACGCCACCAAGTATTTGCCGTCTGGGCTCTTGGTATCGCCTTCGGCAGCAGTAAGATGGCCGATGTTGTAGGAGATCGGAATCTTGTCCACCAACTCCCACGTGCCCAGCTTCCACTTGGCCACGGCGCTTTCGACGAAGAGCGAAGTATAGGCAAAGCCTTTATCGTCGAACTGCGTGTGCAACGGGCCGAGCCCGACGTTCACTTCCGCATCTTTGACGCTGTCATAGTTGAGCACGGGAATGCCGTCTTCATTGCCAGTAAAATCCTTGTTCTGAATCGCGGTCAAGACTTTTTCGATGTTGAACACCGTCGTAATGCTCTGCAGCTTGCCGCTGGCAATGATGTACTTGCCATCCGGGCTCACGTCCACGCCGTGCGGCGACTTCGCGGCGGGCAGGAGATAAACCACACCTTCGGCATCTTTGGGATCGATCACTTTCACGCCGCCGAGCATTTTGAATTTACCCTCGGCAATGGCTTTCTCAGCGGCCTTCCAATTTACCGCCGCGACGTAATCACGGTCGTTCTGCGCGGAAGTAACTTCGAGCTTGCCGGTGGCGCGCTCGCTATTGTAGCATGTCCAGAAGCCCCATTCCGCGCTCGGACCTTTGCCCGCGTCGCCGAGATCATAATTGAACGGCGGCATCAGTACCTGCCAGCCGAGCGACATCTTGCCGGACTGTGAATCCACCGCGATGCCGGCCACGATGCCCTTGAATTTCGTCGCATAGTCCTCGATTTTTTCATAGGTGCCCTTGGGCAGCGGAATCGAAAAACGCGAGCCGGCGAGCACGTATTCGGTGTTTTCTGTCACGAATGACGAGCAATGATTACCGGAGACATTCGCGATCGGCCCCAGAATTTCCTTGGTCTTGAAGTCGCGCAGATCAATGCGTGCCATGCGATTGTTGGCATTGTCGGAGATGAACAGCCAGCGGCCATCGTAATCACCGTTGGTCTCGCTGATGGAAGGATGGTGCGCGTCGCCCCAGGCAAAGCCACCGAGCATCTCCTTGCTTTCCTTATCGAAGCCATAACCGGTAGCCGGATACGGCGTGAACACCGGAATGGTGGCGAGGTGCCGCATGGAGGGAATGCCATAAATGTAAACCTGGCCAGAGTGGCCGCCGGATTTGAAAATATAGTATTCATCCAGATCACCGGGGGCAACGTAGCTTTTGAGCGCCGCCTCTTGCACGTCCGAGCGCACGCCCTGCCGCGCTCTTTTCTCGCCCCCGCCACAGCCGGCGCCGAGCGCCGCGACCAGACCTACCAGAAGAAAAAGCTTCACTCGCATGGTGCTTCACTCCTCTTTTGAGTTATGGCTCCCCGGCCGCCTAGCTTCTCTCATTCAATCAAGCAGGGCCTCGCGGGAAGTGTTAAACGAATTAATCGATTTTGATTTGGTTCAAGTTGCCAAAACCGGTTTCCTGTGTTTGCGGGTACATACCAAAAGAGAGACGGAACATCCCACTAACAACGGTGCAGAATAGACTCCCGGCATGAGCCGTGCGCTGTAGATAGAGCCAGCAATATGTAGCAGGCCGTTCCCTAGCATGAGGGCGCCAAACACATACGATAAGGGCGCCATCCACCTCGATCCCCGGAAGACAAACGGAGTGAGTGAGAACAAGAGCATGATCCCGAAAATCAAACCGGCCAGCCAAACGTCAAGGGTAAAGCTTGGCAAAGGCAAGTAAGGGATCTTCGCTCGTATGGCTTGCACCGCAGTATTATAAACCGATAAAAAGTCCGTGAGCGCTTCATCGGCTACGTGGACACCCAAAGCCAGGCAAAGCGCCAGCCATGCCACTCCCTGCCTCCTGGCGCTTCGATCTCGTGCATCGTTGAATCGGCGATCACGTCTCATTATTCAAGCCCTCGACTCAAACTTTGACGCCTTCCCTACCTTCGGACCTTACGCTTTACGTCTCACATCCCACGTCTCACGTTTCACTTCTCACCCTGAGCTTGCTGCTGCTTCAATTCAAAAGCATAGCGTAATTTCGCAATCGCCTCTTTTCGTTCTTCCTCGGTCAATGTAATCATGGTGGATAGCACCACCTCCATCGTACCAGTTGGGCGAGCAAGGAAATCATCCAGTGTTCTGCCGAAGCGTGATTGCACATCCTGCACCGCCAAAGCCAGGTCTGGGCCGATTTGCGCGGCGGCGTCGATGCCGAGTGTGGACACCGAATGGCAGACGAAACAATTCTTTTTCACGAAGAATGCGCCGGGGCCCTGCGTCATCTTTTGCTCTTTCTGGATCTCTTCCGGTGACGGGAGATCGCGGAAGTTATGATTGGGAATGTACGCGATGGGAACGTCGATCTTCTTCCAGCTCATCACCAGCATCGCGAGCGCCTGCGCGTCCATGCTGGAGAAATTGAAATTCGGCATCACGGTTTCCGGCACCAGCTCTTTGGGGTTTTTCAGATGCGCCACTTGCCAGGAGAATTCGGAATGAAAGCCTTTGATGCGTTCGTAATTGAATTGCTCCGGCGATTTGCCCCCCGCCTTGGTCAGGTCCGGCCCCACGGTGCCGCCGCGCGCGTTGATCACGTGGCACGCGCGACAGCCCTTTTCGGTCACCAATTGTTTGGCGCGATTGATGTAGCCTGCTCCCTTGGTCTCCTTGTCGTAACGATGGCACGTATTGCAATTCATTTGCATCAGCGCCTTCTTGTCGCTCAACACATAAAAGTCGGCCAGCTCTTTACCGAGCAGCGGCTCCTCCCAATGTTCGACCAGGCCGTGTGCCTGCTCGATATTCGTGGCATATCCTTGTCCCGCGTGGCAACTGGTGCAGCCGAATTTCGCAATGGGATGCTTTTGCAAAATCTCTTGAGGATGAGTACGGAACGGCTGCGGAGCGCTCTCCAAGCCTTTCCACTCAACGCCTTGATGACAGGTCACGCAGCGATCGGTCTTGTCCAATTCCTTGACAAAAACCTGCTGCAAGCCTTGCGGAACCGCGGCCGCACGTTCCGGGCCGAACTTTTCTTTGGCGAAGTCGCGAAACTCAGATTGATACGCCGACCACTCCGGCGTGAGGGACGCATAGAAGATGAATCCGCTCAGCAGGAGCAGGCCGATTCCCATTACGCTCAGGAGGACTTGGTCTTTTTTCACGAAGGTCAGCTTGTCTTTTGTGGTTTTGTGGTCCATGTATTTGCCCTCGGGGATGTTGGAGTGGTGGATTATTGGAACTATCGATGCTTGAATTCTTCAACAATCCACCCTTCCATCAATCCATCACTCCAATTCTCCAATACTCCATCGATCGAATACCTTGTCAATCCACCCGCCAACCTTCCGTTGTTAGAACTTCACCGGCATCTCCGGCCACGCTTCCCAGGGCCAGTAGAGATTCCAGTACGGCCCGCGCAGGAATGTGCCGATCACCGTGAACAGAACAATCAATAGACAGATGGCGATAAAAATCATGTTTTGCTTCTTGCGCTCCGCAGCGAACCAGACACCCACTGCCTTGAGACTCGACTTGTCGCGATAAGGCCACCACACCGCTAATCCCAACAGCAAGCCTGGCAACAGAATCCCGCCGATCAGCGCGCCGTTGATGGTGAATGGGCCGATTTTGATCGTCGAGATCGTCACAATTTCCTGCAGCCACAGAAAATACCAGGGCGCTTTTGCAGGGTTGGGCGTGACCGCGGGATTGGCCGGCGCTTCCAATGGCGCGCGAAAGACAAACGACAGCACCACCGTTGCTACAAACGTGAGCAATGTCACCACCCAAATGCGTCGCAACAGGTGGGGCGAAGCAGGCACTGTGTTTTTCTCTTCATCCACCATCGTGTTCTGCACGTGCACGCTCGTGCCATTGGTGAGGCCGAGCAAAGAATAAGTCTTGGATTTGACCGGTGCGACCTGTTCCGGTTTTTGTTCCAATGCTTCGCGATCCGTCACCGCGAGCCCGCCGTCTTTGCGCACACGCCACAGGTGATAGGAAAATAGGAACAGCACGATCATCGGCAGAAAGAAAACGTGTAGCACGTAAAACCGAATTAATGCGTTCTGATCGATGGTGTTTCCCCCGAGCAAGAAAAAGCGCGTGGCTGCACCTATGAGCGGCGCAGAGCTGGCAATGTTCGTGCCCACGGTGATGGCCCAGTAAGCCAGTTGATCCCAGGGCAACAGGTAACCGGTGAAAGAAAGCAAAAGCGTCGTGATCAGTAGGACGAGACCTATAATCCAATTGAGCGGGCGATTGGCGCCGGCTGCGCTTCCGTTTCTATAAGCGCCGGTCAGAAAAACACGCACCATGTGCAGAAACACCACCGCCACCATCAGGTGCGCGGCGATGCGGTGCACAGCGCGCATCAACCAGCCGAACGAGATCACAAACTCGATGTCCTTCACCGAGGCATAGGCCCGTTCCACAGAGGGTACGTAGAGAAACATCAAGATCACGCCGGTGAAGACAAGAATCATGAACAGGACAAACGCGATTGTCCCGAGCCACATCGAATAATTCCACGACAGACTGGCCTTGCTGATCTTGTTCGGAAACCAGTGCAGCAGTAAGTTTTTGACGATGGCATCGCCGGCCTCTTTATCACTGCCGGGCCTCCACGTCCAGGTGAGTTTATCGAAGAGCTTTTTTGATGATTCTATGACAGGCATGCGCAGCTCCATCCGTAAGATTGGATTGGTGGATTACTGAATTGGTGGAGTATTGGAGTGTTGAAATGATGCGGCGCTGGAATGTTGGGTTGCTTGGCTGCATCACTCCACCACTCCAATAATCCAATAATCCACCAATCCATCCGTCCTTCCCTTCTACACCGTCAATCGAAAATTCTGTTCGACCTCGGTGTCCATGTCCACGATCAACTGCCCGTCATCCGGCGCGACTTCCAGTTTGTACCAGTGTAATGGACGCGGAGCGGGGCCGGCGTAATGCGTGCCGTCGGCATAGAATTTCGAGCCGTGACACGGACAATGAAATTCAAACGGAATGTTCTTTTTCTCGCCGCCAATTTCGACTTGCTTGGGCTGATTGAGCTTGGTGTATTTCACCGTGCAACCCAAATGCGTGCACGCCCCCGAGATCGCATAAAAGGACTTTCCTTCCTTAAAAACATAAATGCGCTGGTCTTCCAGAAACGTCATGCCTTCGGCAACCTGGGAGGGCAAGCCGACTTTGAACCTCTGCGAGGGCTCATACAGGACATTCGGGATCAGCGCGCGCAACGACTGAAAGCCGAAGCCGGCCAGTCCCGCCAGCATACTGCCGAGCCCGAGATTCTGCAAAAACGAACGGCGTGTCTCCGATTGTACACCATTCGATTTCGCCGGAATTTTCGAATCACTCTTTTTGAAAATTTTCATTTCACGCATACTTGGTTAATTCGTCCTTCGCTCCTTGCCCTTCACCCTTTCGCTCGCCCTCTGCGCTAAGCGCTATGCGCTATGCGCTATGCCTTTCCCCCTAGGCCACTTCTTTCTGCTCATAATAAAACACCTCCATCGTCATCGCGTCCGTCGGGCAGCGCATGGCGCACAAGCCGCAGCGAATGCAGGTGTCGTCATCCTTCAGCATCGCCGAGACCGGCTGGAATGGGTCGAGATGGTATTGCTGCAGCAGTTTGCTTTTGGTTGCTTCTTCGACCTCCAAATGCGCCAGGGGCACGAGCTTCAAGCAATACTCCGGACAGATGTCCACGCAGCGGTTACACAGCACACATTTTTCTGCGTCGTAGATGGTTTGAATGTGGCACGACAAGCAGCGCTCCGCCTGGCGCCGCGCCTGCTCCTCGTTGTAGCCTTGCTCGACTTCTGAAATCCCGGTGCGGCGTTGCAGATCGATCGTGGGCGGTGCTTGGCGCTGGTGTTGCTCGAAATCCTCCGGTCGCGTGAAACGCCGCGTGGGGATTTTCTCCACGGCGAGCTCAAAAAAGGTGCGAGACTTCACGCCCCGAAGATATTCATCCATCGATAGCGCCGCGCGCTTGCCGTTGGCCACGGCGTCGATAATATTGCGCGGGCCGAAGGCAACGTCGCCGCCGGCAAAAATTCCCGGCGCGGTGGTCGCCAACGTTTCGGCCTCCACTTTGATGAACTTGCCCGGCGTGAGCTCGACACCGTCGGAGGGTTTGATGAAGGATAAGTCCGCTTGCTGGCCAATCGCGAGCACGACGGAATCGGTTTCAAAAATCTCGGAATAGCTTGCGTCGTAAACGGGATTGAAGCGGCCATTCTCATCATAGGTGCGCTTGACGCCGAGGAACTCGACCGCTTTGACTTTGCCGTTTTCGCCAATGAAGCGCTTCGGTCCGCGCTGCGGATGGAAGACGATGCCTTCATGCCTCGCTTCCTCAAACTCCTCATGCCCTTGTGCGCTGCGCAACACCGGCATTTCTTCAAACGACTCCAGGCTGGCGATGTGCACTTCCGAGGCGCCACCGCGCACCGCGGCGCGCGCAGCATCGACGGCTTCATGCAGCGAGGCCGTTTCAGGCTCGGGCCCGCCGCGCAACGCCATGCGCGCGGCATCAAACGCGACGAAGCCGCCGCCAATGACCAGCACTTTTTTGCCAAGATTGACGCGGTAGCCGTTGTTGATGTTGATCAAGTAATCGATGGCTTTAATGACGCCGTCGAGCTGCACACCTTCGAGGTTGAGATCGCGGCCTTTCTGGGTTCCCACGGAAACGAAGATAGACTCAAAGCCTTGCTGCCGCAGCTCGGCGAGGCCGAAACTCTCACCGAGCGGCGTGAGGTAGTGCACCTCGACGCCGAGCGACTTTATTTTGTCAATTTCTTTATCAATCAAACTGCGCGTAAGCCGATATTCCGGAATGCCATGGCGCAACATGCCGCCCGCCACATTCGTCGCTTCGAACACTGTCACTTGATAACCCATCAAGGCGAGATCGTGCGCACATGAAAGTCCGGCTGGCCCCGAGCCGATGACGGCGACTTTTTTGTTCTTGACGCTACTTTTGCGCGACTGAATCTGCACGGGCAGATGGCCGCGCCATTTATTCCCCGGTTCATTTCTGCCGGCGAACAATTCGTCTTGTTGGTCCGGCGCGAGCGATTCCACGCCGTACTTTTCGGTCACGAAGCGTTTGAGCGCACGAATGCTCACCGGCGCATCGATCTTGCCGCGGCGGCAGCGATCTTCACAGGGCGCCGCACACACGCGTCCGCACACGCTGGCAAAGGGATTGGGAGACCGCGCCGTCAGGTAGGCTTCTTCATATCGTCCTTCCGCGATGAGCTGCACATACCTGCCCGCATCCGTGCGAATCGGGCAGCCCATTTGGCAGGGGACGAGATTTTGCCAAAACTCAAGATCAGGAATCTGGATATGATATTTTTCAGACATAAGACTCCGATTTGTCTGTTTTGGTACGATTTGTGGAGATACAATTACCATGCCTAAATCGGACTTTTTTATCTTATTTGACTTAGCCAAAAATTCGTTGTTTTAAGCGACCGCAGTTTCTCAAGATTGCAAAGAATCGGGAGATGCCTTTCTCAGATTTGGGAACGGATTTCCATCCTTGAGAATAATTTGAGCCTTGTGCTTTGGAATTTCATTGGGGCCTCGGAAGGTTAAGCTCGTACGTCATAATCACACAGGGACAAGAATACATGAGCATCATCTTCAGCCGGCAGTGTGAATACGCTTTGCAGGCCGTCCTCTATCTCGCTTCGAAACCGGCCGAGGCCGTGACCTCGATTACCGAGCTCGCCAGTAAAGTGGAGGTGCCATCGCCTTTTTTGGCAAAAATCCTTCAGCATCTCACGCATCAAAAACTGCTCGCTTCATCCAAGGGGAGGGCCGGGGGCTTTAAACTGGCGAAGCCGGCAGGCGAGATTACATTATTCCATATTGTTGAAGCCATTGACGGCAACGAATTCGTGCAGGCGTGCGTACTGGGTTTTCCGTCATGTTCGGACAAAAACGCGTGCGCGCTTCATCAAAAATGGTCGGAGTTGCGCGAGGGAATTAACGATATGCTGAAGAGCAGAAATATTGCGGAGATGGCGAAGGATATGAAACGTTCCAAATATCGCGGGATGCTTTAGGACTACAGCGTTAATGCCCTAAGCGAAAGCTCTTCCCTTCTCAGAAATACACGCGAAACGACGAAAAGAAAAAGTCCGGATAACTGCCAAATTCGGAATGCCAGCGCATCTCTGCAGCAGCCGCGCCGGCCACGGTGATCTCGGGGCGCTCACCGAATCCGAGGAACACGCCGACCGCGAGATAAATGTTTTGCGCCAGGTTGTATTCCACTTGGGTCGATAGAAACGCGGAACGATCGCCCATGTTGAACAGTGCTTGGGTATTCGAGATGAGCAAAGGCGTGAACTGATACATCAGCCCGGGCGCAAGGTAATGCCGCCCTAGGAGATATACCGCGCCCTCAGTGAAAGCTGTGGTGGCGAGCCGATTCAGATAATCCTCCGCCCGGCCGGTTCCGGCGCCACTGAAATGATATTCGATGAAGCCATAGGTTTTGCTGTTGAAACTGTAATCTAGACCGAGAGAGGTGCGCAGGTAGTCGTTTGCATTGCTACTGGCATAGTCATTGAAGAAATCGGCGAAGACATAAGCGCCTTCGAGCCAGAGACCAGCGCCGCCCAGGCTGCGCGCCAAGTCGAATCCCGCCAAAAGATTTTCGCGAAATCCGAGCAATAACACGGATACGTCGGTTCTGGCGACATACAACTTGCTGCGCGCAAAAAACGCGCTTTGGTCAAACTTGAAATCCCTGCCAAAGATATAGCCGGCGTCCAGCTCTGACAACACGTTCAATGGCACTCGCACACGCACGGCATCGACGCCGAGGCGTTCCTCTCGATCCAATTCTTGGAAAGCATAGGGTGCAATCACGTCGGTGGGATTGACCACCCGCGCGCTGCCCCAGGCAATCGCCTGCCGGCCTAGAGCAAGGTCGGCGGGAGTTGTCTTAACCTCGAGCACCGCGCGATCCAAATTGTGAAAGATCGCGAAGCTGCCGACGCTTGCCTGGTTAGCCGGATAGAGACGCGGCTCAAAATCGAAGGCGCGATAGCCCGAAGCATCTATACTGGCGGGCAGCGGCTGAAGGTTGAACAACAAGGGATCTTGCACACGGGGAGCGAAATCGTAAGCGAGCTGGCCGGTAAGCCAATCCTGGTTGCGACAAAAAAGCTTGAGCCGCAGCCGGTTATTTACTGCTCCCAGCTCCGGCTGGTCGGGAATGAGCGCCGGCTTGATATAATCGGGTAGGCGAAAAACGGCGAAAAAACTCTTGTAATACCCATCGAGAGAAAAGGGTTGATGCGCGAATGCGCTCATGGACCAGAAGCAGTGCAGCACAACTGTCAGAAAGAGTTTTCTCATGACATTCCCGGCGGCCGTGGTGAGCATCACGCGGTATGAAGAGCTTATCTGGAATCCCTAAAATGCCATCCCTGCAGGATGACAGTATGAGGTTCTGCGATCGGCTCTATGCAGCTCGTTTCTCATCCCCGGCAATTCTTCCGTCCTTGATCGTAATCACCCTACGCGCTCGCTCCATGATCATTTCATCATGGGTGGAGAACACGAAGGCCATGCCGGTTTTCTCGTTGAGCTCGCGCATCATATCCAGCAGCGCCGCACCGGTGGCCGAGTCGAGATTGGCGGTCGGCTCGTCGGCGAGAATTAAAGAGGGCTTCGAGACCATCGCCCGCGCAATCGCCACCCGCTGCTGCTGGCCGCCCGACAGTTGCGGCGGGAAACGCTGCTCGAGACCCTCCAACCCCACTTCTTGCAGCATTTTTAGTACGCGTGCGTGCCGCTCGAGCTTGGGCACCTTTTGCAGCAGCATGATGTATTCCACGTTCTCTTCCACCGTAAGCACGGGAATGAGATTGTAGGCTTGAAAAATGAAGCCGATATGGTCGCGGCGAAAATCTGACAATTCGCGTCCGCTCATGCTCGCAAGCAGCTTGCCGCTCAGCCAAACCTGACCCGCGGTCGGCGTATCCAAGCCGGAGATCAGATGAAGAAACGTCGTCTTACCCGAGCCGGAGGGCCCGACGATCGCGGTGAACTCGCTGGTGTGAATCGTCAAATCAATCCCACGCACCGCGTGCACCGGCACGCCATTGTCGGCATAGGTTTTCTCCACATGCTCGGCCACGATCACCTGTTGATTGTCGCGTGTTGCCAATGTTTCTCCATTAAGCGGTTAAAGATACAAGGATTAATTTCACGCGGATTAAAAAATCACGCAGAAAGCTGCAAAATTTCCGTGTGTGGTTTTTTGATCCGCGTGTAACCATTTTGGTTGTGGCTCTGTCGCGCTGTGGCTCTCCGTGCGTTCCGTGTCTCTGTGTTGAAGAGCTTGTGCATTATGATAAGAATGGCCATGTCCAGGTGGACACCCGATCATGATGGAAACCTGTCATTCCCGCGAAAGCGGAAATCCAAGTTCCTTGTGCTCGCTGGATTCCCGCTTGCGCGGGAATGACGGCATGCTGAAGTGTTTTATGAATTTGCAAACTGTATTTCCGTGGTAATACTTGGAATAGCCTTTCACAAGCTCCTGCGCATGGCTTCCGCGGGCAGCATTCTTGCGGCGTGTACGGCCGGATAAATGCCGACGATCGCGGTGAACACAAAAACCCAAAACGGATAAAAGGTGTATTGTTTGATGGTCATCACCGGATACAGCAGCTCGCGAAAAGTTACCCCGGCATATTCCACGCCCGTGTAGTCGATGCCGATTTTCATCGTCATCAGCGTGACCAGTGCTCCCAAAATGATACCCTGGCAAATGCTGAGAATCGCCAGCGCGCCGGCCTCCCAGACAATCAGAGCGCCCATGCGAAAGGGCCGGGTGCCAACCGCGCGCAACACCCCGAACTCGAACAAGCGCTCATAGAGCGACATGAAGAGCGTATTCACAATTCCCAGCGCGACCACGCCGAACAGAATCAAACCGGTGATATAAATACCGAAGCCGGCAATCTCGAAAACGGCTTTCAGTTGCGGCAGCAGTACGGTCCAGCCCACCGCAACGTTGCCGTGCTGAGAATACTTTTTCCAGAAGGGATGGGATTCATCACCTCCCACCTGCGGGTCTCGAAATTTCAGCGCGAGTTCATGAACGCCGCCGTGCAGCGCCAGCATCTGCTGTGCCTTTTCCAGACGGATGAAGGCCATGCTGGCATCCAGCTCGCGCACGTTGAAGTGATAAATGCCGGAAAGGCGGAACATTTCCTGCGCCAGATCGCCGCCCAGCGCGCCGCGTCCGGAATCGGCGAGTTGCGTGGAGGTCACGACCAGGCGATCGCCGAGGCTCACTTCCAGCAACTCGGCCAGTTTGCTGCCGAGAACGAGATCGCGGTCGCTGTTGCCACTAAAATACTCACCCGCCGTGAGGGCGTCGTCTATTTGTGATAAATGCCGCTCGACAACGGGATCGACACCGACGAGGCTGATGGCGCTAACGTTCGCCGGCGAGGTGATCATGGCGAAGGCCATGACGCGCGGCGCGGCGTGGGCAACAATGGGCTCGTGTGCCAGGCTATCCATCATTTCATCAAAATGATCGAGGGTGAGCGCGATTTCCTGGGTTTCACGAAAACCGGCACGATGGATTTGTCCTTCGCCTAGAAAGGAAGCCGTGGCGGACCCGATCATGTTGCGCTCCATGCCGATGACCAATGCATCGACAAAGATCAGCGCGGCCAGGCCCATGCCGATCGCCGTCCCGGTGATGAACGAGCGCCTTTTGTTGCGAAACAGATTGCGCCAGGCGAGCTTGAGGTAGAAGAACATATGAAAGTCCAAAGCACAAAGCACAAAATCCAAAGCCCAAAGCACAGATTCGACGGCGGCTCAATGCATCCGCATGGCTCGTGCGGGTTCGGTATGGGCGGCTTTGAGTGAGGGAAACAGGCTGATGATGTTGGCCGCCACGGTGACGGTCAGCGCCGGAATCAACAAGCTGCGCAGGTTCACCTCGCTGTACATTTCTTTAAACTCGACGCCGGCATAGGTGAAAGTCTCCGGCAAGGGAATGCCGTGCAGCGAAAGTGCATAGTTCAACAACAGGCTCAGCGCCGCACCGGCCGCGACGCTCGCCAAGGTGATGAAATTGACCTCATAAACCACCAACTTGAAAATTTGTGCCGGCCGGGTCCCCACGGCCTTCAAAACACCGTACTCGCGCGTGCGTTCCAACACCGACATCAGCACGGTGTTCAGCACGCCGATCGCCACGATCAGCAAGATGATGAAGAGGCTGATCCAGTTGCCCTGTTGATCGAGTTTCATGGCCTCATAGAAGGATCTGGCAAAGACCTGCCAGGGCTCGACCGCCAGGGACGAAGCGCCAAGCGCAGCTTCTATCGCCAGGGTGAGCTCCTCCACATGATCGAGATCATCGGCAATGACCACGATTTCGTGCACGCGTTCGGACAGCACCAAAAGGAGTTGCGCCTCCGCCAAAGGGAGATAAAAAGCCACGCGATCACTGAACTCATCACCGCTGTCGACAATGCCCGCGAGGTGATAAAGCGCATTGGCAATGGAGCCATCGGCGGCTTGCGAAACGATCACGATCTCATCCCCAACCTTAGCATGAAGAACCTTCGCCAGGCCTTTGCCGATTATTGCTTCAGGCGAAGCATTCTGGGAAAAAATCCTTCCTTGAAAAACCTTTTTATCGAAACGCGTGGCCCTCACCTCCTGCTCGGGGTCAATGCCGATGATTTGCACGCCCGCGCTTTTGTCCCCCACGGAAGCCAGCCCGGCTGAATATAAGCGCGGCGACCAGGCTTCTACCGCGGGGAGGTTTTGAATTTTCTCGCCCACGGCCTTGAAGTTCTCAATGTTCTTGTACAGCGAGGGCTTGTCGAGATAACCGGCAGCATGGATTTGAATATGGCCCAAGCGATTGCGCGTGAACAGGTCGATGACCTCGGCGTACGTTCCGTCGGACAAGCCGATCGATAGTGCCGCCAAAGTAAAACCGCCGCAGATGGTGAGTGCGGTCAAAATCGTGCGCCGTTTCTGGCGAAAGACGTTGCGGAAGGCGATCTTGAGGAGCATAATGACCCATCCACTTCGTGGTGCAGAGCAAAAAGCAAAAAGAAAAGAGAAAAAAGCAAAGGGCGGAGGGCAAGGACGGGCTCTACGTTCTACTAGTCTCTTTGCTTTTTGCTCTTTGCTTTTTGTTTCTTGCTCTTTGCCTTTTGCTTTTTGCTCTTCCCCTCACCTTGTTTGAAGATTTCTCAAACTGAAAATGCTTTCATCCAGCTTCTGATCGAATTCGATTGCCAAATACCGGATCACGGTTTTGTAGCCTTCTTTGTTTTGTGGGATCAACTCCATCGTTGCCGGAATTCGGCGCTGGCCGAAGAACTTTAGATCCTTGAAATGAATGACACGCATCAGATTGCCTTTTTCATCGTAGTATTTTTCCTGGACCGGCAGATAATCATCCTGGCGCACGGCGGTGACGATTTTGCTCCACACAATCGGCAAATCTTCGCGCGGCACGGCTTCGAGATAGAACAGGCCCGCTTCCGCATTTTCCGGAGTCATCAACTGGTATCGAAAATCTTCCAGCAGGGTAAATTCGCCCACGAGATCGTCATTGGTGAAATCCGAGCCCATCCACGAGCTCATCATCATGGAGGGTGGAATCTTGATGACTTTGTTGGTGTTGGGCAAATAGTTCCACATTTCATTGCCAAGACGCAGCGTCGCCACGCCTTTTTCCTTTTGCGGCTCGAGAATGCGGATGAACGTCTTATCCATTCCTTGCGTCCACACCTTCATACGCAGCGTGCGCTGCCAATGCGGGGTTACGATCTCCATTTCCATCTCGCCCGCGCTGGTTTCGCTGCGATACAGCTCATCGATCCTCTTGACGATGGCGGTGGCCGCGGTGGAGTGATCCTGTGCCCACGACGACCATGGCATGGCTATTCCCAAAAGTGAGACTGTCACGAGAACCTTCAGCACTCGAGTCATCTTATTCTCCAAATCGGACGGATTCTCGGTCAACTCGATCGTTATTTGCTTCAGAGTTGCGTGGTTGCTGAAAAATCAAACATGCTGGGGCACCGGGCCGGCCCGCCTCAATTCTATCTCTTATATAAATGATCATAATCGACGAAGTCAACTCTGCAGGAAAAACAAGTGGATGAAAGTGCATCATATGCTTCGCCGAAATCTTGAGGTCAGAAACTTAACCGGAACCAGCATGGAAACCTGCCTCTGATAGCGTCGATAGTCTTCACCAAACTCGAGCACAAGCTTGCGTTCTTCCAACACTGTTCCCACGATGAGATAGAGGGTGAGAACAATATTCCCAATCAACGTGGCGGCGTTGAGATCGCCTGCCCATATCAACATCATGGCCCCCAGATACCAGGGATGTCGCACGATCCTAAGTATGCCCGTGGTTTTGGGCTGACCGGTGGCGGTGAGAGCGCCATGCGAGGTCCCAGTTTTGATTTGGCGAAAACCCAGGAATTGGAGCATGTCATAGTGCCTGGCTCCTACGATGAACAACAGCATCCCAACGGTCAGCAGGAACACCTGAAGGACGATCATGGCTCCTTGCCAGCGAAAGATCACAGGCGCTTGCAGGGACCCTCCGTACAGGATGATGGGTATCAATGTGAGGATCGCCACCAAGTTGAAGAACAAACGATAGAAACGAAAGTGGCTTCCCAACCGGCGCTTCAGGTAGTTCGTGACGGTTACCCAAATCATGCCACTGTGAAGCGCACACCACATGACCCACAGGGCGGCGAGCACAAGATAGTTCACTCTCATCACAGGCTTCCTTAGAAACTCGATGATTTCCGATTTGCGAATTACGATTTACGATCGCCGATCGGGGATCGTGAACTTGAAATCCTCGGATTACGAACGCGGCCGGCCGCGCAGGAGACGAGCGGGCAGAGTCACAACGGCCCAAAGCAATTCCAGCACGCCGTCCACGACAATGCCGACGAGGCGAAATGGCAGTAAGATCAGCCACACAATGGGATACAGGATCAGTGCCAGCAGCGCCAGCGGCCAGCACAAGACGAACAGAATACACCAGAGGAGAAATTTTAGCACGGATGACCTCGTTGCTTTTTTGCCAGAAATTGGTTCATCGAATGAATCGAATCGCCAGCGGATAGCGATACTTCTCACCGTCGCGAGCTCGAAGCGCGGCGGTGATGATCACGATCAGCGCGAATATGAGCAACGCGATGATCAGAAAGAAGCCGACGGCAATCAATAGGAGAATTGCAGCCGAGATCAAATAGATGCTGAGGCTGATTTGAAAATTCACCGCCTCCTTGCCTTGATCGTCCACCAGGGGATATTTGTCGCGAAAGATCAGCCAAATCACCAGCGGGGCGATGATATTTCCCGGCGGGAGAACGGCGCCGAACAGGCCGCCCAAATGACACAACATTGCCCACATGGTTTCGTCCGACTGGATTCTGCTGGCCGCATCTGGGCTTTGATCAACAAGATTTGTTGTGATCATGATGGTGCTCCCTTTTCTAGACTTTCATTTCTACCCTTCTTCATAGGCTGCAATCGCCGCGGGCAGCGCTTGTACAACGATGTTTCCCGCCGCAGGCAATCCCACCAGGATGGCGCTGATAACTTCTTCGCGCGAAGCTCCGGCTGCCTTCGCCGTGTGCACGTGAAACGGCAGCCCACTCTCCAGGCGCATGGCGGCGAGCACGGCGAGATAGGCCAGCTCGGCGGTTTTCTTATCCAACGCACTGGCCTTTTCGAGCCCTTGCGCGGTTGCCATCCAAGCTTGTGCATGCGCTGGTGCTTCTTTTAAGAAGACATGGAAGGCATTGCTCATTTTGGGTTTTGGGTCGTTCATCATTTTCTCCTATTTCAGAAAGGCCGCTATCTCGGCGTTAACGTTTTTCTGGTGCCCAATCCACACATGGCCACCGCTCGGGTAGCCGATGAAGCGGGCATTGGGGATATGTTCGGCGCTGTATCGTGCGCCGTCAAAGGTGCCAAACAAGTCGTCGGCCAAGCTGATCACGAGCGTTGGCGCCGCGATCCGTTCCAGCTCGTATCGCTGAAGAGAAGAGGTTACTGCGGCATCGTTGAGTAGCCCCAGCCGGCGCGGGCTAATGGGCAAGATGTGGTTCAGCATTTGCGCCGCGCGCGCCTGCTCGTCTGCCTCCGCGCTCTCCACCACCGCTGGCGGGGTGGCGAGAATCGCACGGATCAAGGTCGTGCGTGCGAGCCTTATCGCGGCCCAGAAGAGAAAGTCTGACTTCAGCGCGGTATCGAACAAGAACGCGGTGCCGGCCGGAGTTTTCATCGGAGGTGCCTCACCAAGTCTCGGCACGTAGGCGGCTGGAACCAGCAAGACCAGAGCGGTACAGCGCTCCGGATGCCGCAGGGCGAACTGCATGGCAGAGGGAGCGCCAGCAGAGGCGCCAATGATCGCTGCGGCCGGGAGGTTCAACGCGTCGAGTAAACAGGCATGGGCATTGGCCTGCGCGGCCGCGGAAGCGTCGGGCGGCAGCGGCGTGCGCAGATAACCGAAGCGCGACATGGCGATGACGCGAAAACCGCTGCCGGCTAGCGTCTGGGCAAACTCCAAGCCTTGGTCGAAGCCTCCGCCAGCCCCGTGTACGACCAACACCGCCGGGCCATCACCAGCCATCGCATACTCGATCGTTCCGCAGGACGTCTGGACGATCTGATTGCCGGTCGAAACGCGCTCGTGCGCCTGCCGCATATCATCTTGATAATTTCTGTAAACCATTCCGATTGATCCAGCTATAAGCAGAATCACAACAACGAAAGTGATTCGACCCACACGTGCTGTTGCCATTTGATACTCCTACCGATTGCACTTCAGCCGCAAAGAGCCTGCTTTGCGGTCTTTCACATATACTTTTTGGCTTGCGCGAATCTCTCCAATTCCTCGCGAAAATTCGGATGCGCGATGTTGATCAGAGCCTTTGCTCTTTCTTGCAGGCTTCTGGCATGTAAATAAGCGATGCCGTATTCCGTCACGACGTAATGAACATCACCGCGGCTGGTCACGACGCCAGCGCCTTCTTTCAAATGCGGCACGATGCGGGAGAGTTGGCCATTCTTGGCCGTCGACGACAACGCGATGATGGGCTTGCCGCCTTTGGCGCGCGCCGCGCCCCGGGTAAAATCAACCTGGCCGCCGAATCCCGAATAGATGGTATAGCCAATACTGTCCGAACAAACCTGGCCGGTCAGATCCACTTCCAGCGCCGAGTTGATCGCCACGAGGTTATCATTCCGCGCCACGACAAACGGGTCGTTGGTGTAATCAACCTGGTGCAGCTCGAACATGGGATTGTTATGGCTGTACGCATAAAGCCGTTCGCTTCCCAAAATAAACGTGGCAATCACCTTTCCCGGATGCAGGCTCTTGTAGGCGTTGGTCACGATGCCGTCTTCGATGGCCCGCATGACGCCATCGGACACCATTTCCGTGTGAATGCCCAGATCTCTCTTGCCTTTCAGCAGAGCCAGCACGGCGTCCGGAATGCCGCCGATGCCCAGCTGCAGGGTGGCCCGATCATCGATGAGGGTGGTGATATGTTGCGCAATCTGTTTCTCCACCTCCGTGAACGGTTTGGGAGTCAGCGTCGGCAGAGGTTCTGAGACCTCGACAATCTTGCTGAGGTGGGATACGTGCACAAAACAATCTCCCAACACGCGGGGCATTTTTTCATTCACCTGGGCAATGACCACTTTGGCGGTTTCCGCGGCCGCTTTGGTGGCAATGGATTCGACGCCGAGTGAAACGAAGCCGTGCTCATCAGGCAGCGAAGTATGAATGACCGCCACGTCCAATTGCACGTGTGCACGAAAGAGTCCGGGAATCTCGTACAAAAAGATGGGGTAATAATCGGCGCGCCCTGCGTTGACCGCCTCGCGATCCGCCGGGCCGACAAAAAGCGATTTGCGCCGAAAGTGGCCGCGCATTTCCGGCTTGCTCAACGGATCTTCGCCCAGCAGCAGCAAGTTAAACACGCCGACGTCCTTCAGCTCATTTTTGCGTTGGGCCAGCGCCTGGACGAGAACATACGGCGCCGCGGCGTTGCCGGAAGTGTAAATTTTGTCGCCGCTTTTTATGAGAGCAACGGCCTGTCCGGCCGTCACAAGTTTGCTCTTATAATCTTCCATCCACTTCATCTTGAACTCATCTCCTTTCGGCTCGGGTTACCGGCGATCTTTGAGAGCAAGCAGCGGTTCGATATCCAGATACGCAGAATCAATCAATTTTGATACGGCCTGCTGCGTGCACTTTCCATTGAAGGCATAAACCCCTTTGCGCAGGGCGGAAATACTATGCAAGGTCTTTTCCAGTCCTTCGTTGGCGACTTCAAGCACCCACGGCGAGACGGAATTATTCAGCGCGTGAGAAGCCGTTCTCGCCACCGCTGCCGGAATATTGGGCACACAATAGTGCGTGACGCCATGCTGCACGAAAGTCGGCGATGACAAGGTCGTGGGATGGCTCGTGGCAACGCAACCTCCCTGGTCGATGGAAACGTCGATAATCACGGCGCCCTCCTTCATTTTTCTCACCATATCTTCCGTTACCAAGTTGGGCGGCTTTTGGCCATGGATGAGCACTGCCCCGATCAAGACATCAGCAAGGCGCGACCATCTTTCTACCAGCAGCGGCGTAATAACCGAAGTCGACACACGCTTATCGAGAAACCGATCCAGATTTCGCAAACTATTGAGGTTTTTGTCCAGGACAAGTACCTGAGCTCCGAGAGCGGAAAAAGCACGGGCAGCACTGAAGCCAACTACGCCCGCGCCAAGAATGACCACGCTTGCTGGAGTAACTCCGGAAACACCGGCCAGCGTGATGCCGCGACCACCACATTCACTTTCCAATAGTCGGCCGGCAATTTGTGGCAGCAGATTTCCGGCAATCTCGCTCATGGCCGTCAAGATCGGCAGGTTGCCGTCGGGTTGCTCGATGAATTCATATCCGACCGCGATGACGCCCGTTTCCAGCAGCTTTCTGATGATGGTCTTGCGCGCAATGCCCAGCCCCAGCAATGAGAATACGATTTTCCCAGGCTCAAAATATTTGCATTCCTCCTCCGTGGGTGGTTGCACCTTGACCACGAGATGGGAGCGGTGAAAAACCTCGTCGCCGGAGAAAACGATCTGCGCGCCCACTTTTTGAAATTCCTGGTCGGAAAAGCCGCTGGCCTTTCCGGCACCTTGTTCGACGTGCACCGCATGTCCTTCGTTGACCAGGGCATAGACGCCGACCGGCGTTAGCGCCACGCGGCGCTCTTCCAGGGCTGTTTCTTTGGGTATTCCGACATTCATGATTTTTCCTTTCATCTTGCATTCACGAATCTTTGTGCGCACGGCTTACCATGACGATTTTCGGGAGATTTTTTCCCAATAACAGGTGAAGAATTGCAGCATTCAAATTTTGCTCCAGGCTTCAAACACCAAAAGAATATTCTCCAGGGCGAAAACCAGAGTTGCCGCGGGATTCTCTGCGGCAAGGCAAATTCCAATGTGGCTTTGACTAATTCTCTTGAGGTCATGTGACTCTTTGTGCTCCGCCTCATAATTGGTGCTTCTGTTTTAATCAAGCTGTGTTCGTGGCTGTTTTTATTTCGTCTCGCCTCACCCGCCCTCGCGCTAACGAGGCGAACGTACCGCCGAGACAAAGCAAGGCGAATACGGTGAATGCGGACCTGATACTCTTCATGAAGAGCGGATAATTTGCCTCCGCGATCTGAACTCTCCCCAGATAAAGGGCAAAGATCAAGGTGGCAATGCCCATACTGAGCATTTGTCCGGTGAGCCGCATGGTGCCCAGGGTGCCGGAGGCGACGCCATAAAATCTCTTTTCCACCGCGCTCATCACCGCGTTGGTATTGGGAGAAGAAAAAAGGGCAAAGCCCAAGCCGAGCAGCATCAACCCGGCAACAATCGACGACCATGCCATGTGTTCGTCCAAAAAAGTAAAAAGAAAGAGACCAGCGGCGGAGAGCGCCATCCCAACAGAGGCGACGATGCGCGGCTCAGTTCTGTCGGAAAGTTTTCCGGCGAACGGGGAGAAAATCGTCATCACCACTGGCTGTGACACCAGAATGAAGCCGGCCGTTTGCGGGGACAGCCCTTTGAGGTATTGCAGGTAGAGGCTCAAGAGAAAAGTCAGTGCAAATGTCGCACTGTAGTGGATCAACGCCGCGAGATTGGAAAATGTGAAAACGGGGTTGTTGAATAGATGCATGCTCAGCACGGGGCTTGGTGTTTTCGTCTCCCACTTGATGAAAGCCAGAATCCCCAAAACACCGCTGCCAAGCGCGCAGAGCCCCAACAGGGAGGGCAATAGCGAAAAGCCCAGCATGACGGCGATGAGAGCAAAGGCGTAAATGATCGCACCGATGAGATCAAATTTTTCTCCTTTGGCCTCGGTCCATTCGCCCCTGAGTTTCCAGAGCGTGAGAGCAATCAGAAGCACACCCACCGGCAAGTTGGCGAGAAAGATGCTCCTCCAACCCCAATGCTGCGTCAGGAAGCCGCCGAAGAAAGGGCCGAGGGACAATCCCAAATAAACCGCCGCGACATTGATGCCGAGCGCCTTGCCTCTTTCTCCCTGAGGGTAGACGGAGGTGAGAATGGCGACGCCGGTGCCGAAGATCATGGCGCCTCCGGCCCCCTGTAAAATTCGCGCGCCAATCAACTCCACGCTTGACGCCGCAAGGGCTGCCAGCAGCGAGGCGGCAGTGTAAATCACAATACCATAACTAAATATTCTTTTTCTCCCGTAAATGTCCGCGAGGCGGCCAAATGGTACGAGAAACATGGCGGCAGCCAACAAAAACGAAGTGGGGACCCAACTCAAAAGCACGGCATCCATGGCAAACTCACGTCCAATGGCAGGGAGCGCGATATTCACCGAGGATCCCATAAAGGGCGTTAGAAATGACGCCACGGAGGCAACAACGAGAGCCGGGCGTTGGTTGAGATCGTTGTGCATGGAATTTTCAAGAGGTGTATTTTCATGGCTTCTTGAGCACATAGATCACCCAAGGCGCAATCCGTGCTTCGTTCACCCACTTATACGGCTCACGCTCTGTGCCCAATGGTTTGTACGTCTGAACTAACTCCAATCCGGCGCGCGTATAGACTTCTTGATATGCCTCGTCGGACCAAAGAACATCCTCGACTGGCCGTTGATCCTCCACGTCCGTCATGATGATTCTGACCTTGTCGCCGCTTTCGGCATATTTGTTTTCCGGAAAATTTTTGGTGGTAAATGAGGCCCATTCATAAAGATATATTTCAGGCGATGAAACCACGCTCACCAGCTTTCCTCCGTCCTTCAATAGTCGCCCCAAGTTTCCAAATAGCGTTACCTTCTTTTCCATGGTGGGTATATTATCGAATGTAAAGACCGACAATACCAAATCGTAAACGCGAGCCCGAAGCTGATGAATGCCACTCTCTTCAATCAGACGATAATCCCCTTGCGGATCTCTTGCGCGCGCTTGCTTGAGCATGTCTTCGGATATATCAACCCCAATCGCCTCAAATCCGATTTTCTTCAAAAATCTCGTAGAACGTCCGGCGCCACACCCGAAATCTATCGCTTTTCTCCCATTGACATGTGCAAATATTATTTCTGGCAGATCCCGATAGGCTAGATAATATGTGCCCGGAAATTCCAGTTTGGCATAAGCTTCGGCACGTTGGGCATCTTCATATACGTTGACGAAATCCATGATAGCTTCCTTTTTCAATAGGAGCGAGGTATGGGATCGCTTCCATCTGAATTCGCTATCCAAATACCAAGCTGATCCTTTTCATGCCCGTGCTGGTCGCACGCCTTTTTTGAGCTCTTTTGCAAACACGCCATCAGCGCCCATGCCCCTGCCGCGCATGATGGCTTCCCATGTACGCTCCCAGCTTACTTGCCCACTCTCTCCACCTCAAAGACCACCGTGCCATTGCCGGTGTATTCGAATGGGTCCAAACATTGGAAATATGCTTTTGACGCATCATCTTTGCCGGCGGCGCCCCATTGCGAGGGTTCAGCAACGCGCAGCGCATTGTAATGCGGCAGCAACGAAGCCAGGGCATGCATACAAATAGGAACGTCGGTCAGGAGCCGATACCCGGACTCAAGTTTAAAACTGTCCCCAATTTTGTGGACGGGGCAGTGCCCTTTGATCTCTTTGACACGAACGAGTAGATCCATGGTGATTCTCCTTAAATAAATTTGTAAACAACCGCTCTCCTTTACACGAGACTAAGCGCGGCAGCAATGTCTTCCGCGATCATTCTGCGCTTGCTCTTCTCGATAAAGAAGCTCGGACCGGCTTGCAGATAGGACGGGAAAGCTCTCTTTCCTCGAAAGTAGTATTTCTGACCGCGAATCTTGTACGTGGAACCGGCCGGAATCACTCTGCCTTCACCGCCCCGCTTGGCGATGTAGTTAATGGCCTTTATCGCCACGTCGCCCATGAGCATGAGCACTTCCACATTTGGAAACAGCGCCAGTTCTTTCTCCAAAATGAGTGAGCATTCTTCAATGGTGCTGGCTTTGAGGCCATAGCCTGATTTGCCGCATTTTACGGCGGTGGTGAGATACACACCCAGAGCAAGGATATCCCGCATGTTTCTGACCTCGGCGCCGGCATCGTTGAATGCTTGCACCGTGGTTTGCTGAAAGAGGGCATCACCTTTGGCATAGTAGTAATCCCCAGGATTCGCCGGCGCAGCCTCCGAGATCATGATGATGGAAACCTCGCGCGGTTTCACCTCTATGTTTGGGATGACATAACACTCGTGCTTGACATCAGCACATGGAAACTTGGTGCAGCCCACGCATTTGTTCACCTGCATTTTTCAGTCTCCTTTCAACCCACCCAGAAACCCTTGCATACTTGCCTTCGGCATTGGGATTTTTCATTCTCTAGATCACTTTGTTTGAGCCCTCTATGGACTTAATAAGCCACACCAAACTGCCAACGATAATCACTGTTACACCAACCACAACACCCAGCCCCATTTTCGCGATTTTGGGGAATCCCCATTTCACATTGAAGTCCATGGGAACATACTCGCAGAGTGAGTCTTCGGCAACGCCTGTCTCGTAGAAACTTGTCAACAGCCGCTTGGTTGCTTCCGGTCGAATGGCAAAGACATCATCAACGTGTCCCATTTCAGACAAAATTATTTGTCTTCCCTTGCTAAGATAAGGCAACAGCTCATTTGTAGCGAATTCTACCGGAGTAGAAAAATCGACGCTGCCGCTGATGAGCAAAGTTTCAATATCAGAGCGCTGTAGTTTTCGATATTCTTCAGGAATAGGCTTTATCGGCCAATCTCCAAAACGGAACGGCCCCCATAGTAATTTTCCCATGGGTGAGCCTATTATTGAAGCAGGCGGATCCATTTCAGTAAAATAATCACGAGATGAATCAAAATCTGCGCTCACTGCTTTTGAGGCCATTTCACCCCAAGTCATTAAAGAAGGCAAAATATGATTGTATGCCAGTGACATGAGCGCAAGACCGCTAGGGTCGCCATGTTCAGCGGCAATGTATGCGTCAGAAACCAGAGGAGCCGTCTGGCGATGGAAGAGAAGCGTGAAAGTGACAATCCTGACCTTGCCGGGATCGATCTTAAAGAAAAGCCACTTGCACGGCATGCTATGAAGAACATGACGCATCGTGGCCACGAGATCAGAGCTACGGCTGGACACTTTGGAATCAATTGCCCATAAACCAGCATAGTACTTCAGTTGCGCCTCGATTGTTTTTGGCTCCCAAACCGTATGGCCAGGTGGATTGACTCCAATCATAATCGACCGGTGAATGCTATTGGGATGTTTCAAACCGTACAAATAGGCCACACGTGTGCCGTAACTCATGCTCAACAGATTGATTCGCTCATATCCCAAAGCAAGACGCGTTGCTTCCATGTCTTCAATCACTTCCATTATATTGTAGCCATCAATATCAACGCCGCTGTGCTTTAATCTGGAAGCACAGTCTGTCCATGCTTCACCTATCTTCATTAAAGATTCCTTACCTAAAATATCATGGCCTTTTCCCTGGAATGCTTTTTCGATCTCGGGACAATCCAACACAGACGAGCCATCGACACCTCGATATCCGATACCGACGAAATCATGATTGTCGAGCAAGTAAGCGAGTGGATTAATCTTCACATTGGAAATTCCCGGTCCTCCTTCAAGCCGAAAAATTGGCTCAGTCGGGTTTTTGTTGACAGCATGTATTCTAATTACCGGAAGCTCAATCAAACGAGAATCTGCTTTTTCACGGTTCTCAGGAACGACAAGCGCGCCGAAATCAGCTTGGTAACTTGCGGATTTCGTTTTGAATGTGCCGCTTTTCAAAATTAAGCCGCCGGCTTTTGCATTTGATGGCGCAGAAGGATATTTAATCTCATTTCCGGTGCAATTCAACAGCATCGTTGCCTGAGCAAGGAAAATGAAAATTCTTGTGAGGTTTTTCGTGTGCGATATCATTGAGCTACTCTTTTTTGTCTCACTTTTGAAAGAGAATGCTGCGACTTATCTCGTCCAGGCGTATCTTAGCAGTTGACTCCGAACTGAAGAACGCCACAAGCCGCTCGCAGGCATAGTCGGTGCAATAGGCACAACTCTCGAGTCTCTTTTCTCTTGCACACTTCCGCATAAGGCAGCCCTTGCATCCTGAAAATAATCTGTCACCGTCTGTCCGACAACCATCACAATCGGTAATGTCTTCCGGCTCATACTTCATCCCATATTCATCTTTTAACAGTAGCGCAATTTCAGCTCGCATTCTCCTTTGCTCTGCTTTGTTCTCCTGCCTCGTTGCCAGATAGATCGGGCACGTGTGGCAGGCTAAGCCGCAGTAGGCGATTATCTCGGCCATGTGTTCTCCTCCCTTCGAGGGAGTTCGGACTTTCAAGTCCACGAGCGCGTCGCGGACAAGAGAGTCCGCGCTCATCTTTTTCAATAGACTCTTAACTTGACTATATCACATTATCCGCAGATCGGTTTGGCTTCGGATTTAGAAAACTCCATCTTGATTGAGTGAAGGTGCGAGAGGTGATAAGAGCTGAAAGCATCGCTATTATTAGAAAGGTTAAACGACGCATGACCAAGGTCTCGCGCGGCAAGGTATCGATCGCGCGAAATACCACCTTTTCGCCAAACTCCGAGGTGGTGCGCAAGCATGCTCGATGGGAACATATTGAATCATGCCACCAACATTGCCCTCATCATCCAGCGCGAGCTTCACACGGAGGCCCTTGCCTCGCATGTGGTTGTACCAGGCTTCTTTGTGGTTGCCAGCCTCTTTCACTTCTTCCGACCAGTCTTCGAGGCAGACAAAATAGAGCGGCTTGTGTTCATTCGTGAGATCGATGATTTGCATGGGTTGGCCTCTGTAGTACTCCGGAAAAACTATCACGACCGTGGAGTTGATTAATGAACCGCTAATTCACGCGAATGTACGCTAATTCTATTCGCGCTGATGCCTCCGATCCTTCACGTTTGCGATTGTTCAGTTTTTTTTCACACGATAGCGAATGATCGTAACGTACTTCCCCGGATCGCCTTTGGAAAACATCGTCGGGCCTTTCAGGTATTCCTCTTCATGTGCGCCGGCAATCTCATAGCCTTGCGCTTTGAGGTATTCCATCAGCCGCTCGACGGTGGGTTGCTCCTTGTCATAAGGCCCGAGGTGGAGAATCTCCGCCACCTCGCCATATTCCCAAGTGGTCAACGAGACCTTGAACTCCGGCGCTGCTTCATACTGCGGAAGCTCAGTTGCGGTTTCAGGGACGGGCATGGCATATAAACCCACCCACTCCGTTTTGGGCGCGTCCCAAGCGACCGGCCAGCGTGCTCGCGGCGCGGGCTGCTTTAGGCTTTTGGGTGTACCCTTCGTTTTGAAATACATTCTGAACAGCAAGCCAAACGCCTTCGGGCCGACAACGTTTGGATCACCCTTGGCCTCGACCACCAGCATCTTCTGATTCTGTACGCTCGAAATCCTCGGTTCCTTGAGAGACTCGTATTTCGACAAATCCGGACCCGACATCATGTAATACATGCACAGGACCACGCACCCAATGACAAGAACGACAAGGGCGGCAACAACGCCAATGATGATTTTTGTGACTCTTCTCATGGACCTTCCTCCGATTTTGTTACTCTTATTTGTATTCATCCTGAAAAACGATCCTACCTGCAAAGATTTCTTAGACCACCAAGGCACGAAGGCACCAAGAAAAACTGATGAACTTCGTGTCTTTGTGCCTTGGTGGTTAAATTGGAATCTTTGCTTTTTCAGCAAACATGTTCAACCGCGAAGCAACGCGAATAAACGCTAATATTTTTTTGATTCGCCTGCATTCGCGCCCATTCACGGTTGCCTGTGTTTAGTTACGACTTGCGCGGGAATGGCCGTGCGAAGTGTAATTCCCACGCGAAACGAGCATTACTCTTGCTCTTCGCCGTCCTTCTTCACCAGCACTTCATGATCTCCCCAAAACACTGCAAACCGCTGCCCATCACGCCGCCATAGCCATGCCCGGGCTGTGTCCAAGCGCCGGCGAGATATAGGTTTTTGATCGGCGTGGCGTCGGAGCGTTGCTTGATTCCGAAGAGCATCCCCATGTCCATGAAGTAGTACCCAACTTCCAGATGCTGTAACTCCGGGATGATTCGTTTCGCATTGTGCATATCAGCACCTCAACTTTCTGACTTGGCGTTTTGACCGCGATTTTATTGAATTTTCTTGCGGTTTTTGCTGATAGCAATTGAAAAGGCCCTTGTGGTTTGCGTAAATTTGTTCATGCCATTAA
>JBIOXB010000058.1:0-16399 GCA_044869275.1 bacterium | reverse complement strand
GAAGCTGAACGACTGGCTCACCAATAGCTGCGCGTTGGGAATACGGCTGTGATTTTCGTCGCGCATGGTTTTGTTGGTGACGCGGCCGGTATAGGCCGCGGGATTGTTGGTGAAGACAATAACATATTCCCAGGGAAAATACTCGGATTCAATCACGGTGGGCGTGACGTTCATGAACGAGGTGCCCTTGAGCCAGCCGGAGTTGAAGGGATCAAAGGCGGCGATTTCCACCGGCGTTCGAATCGTTAAACGCATGCCCGCAAAAATGTCGGTTCTCAAATCGCCCGAAGTGTTGAAGTGCCAGTAGCCGGAGGTGTCGTCATAAACGAAGTTCTCAAAAGCAAAGTGCTCGGGCGTTTCTTCATAGACCAGTTCGTTGCCGGCTTCAACGTCATAGACGAAAATGCCGTTGTTGATATATCGCTGGCCGTGCGCGTAATTGGCGACAGTGGACAACGTGTCCACGCCGAATTTGATTTTGTACGTATGGCCAACTTGGAGATCTTTGTCGGCGAGAATTTCCGGCACGAGGGTGGAAGAGCCAAAGGGGGTTTGGTCGTCGAGCGCACCGATGGCCGGAGGAACGTAACCCGACGCTTTTTGATGCGGTGTGACGATCTGCACATTTTTGCCGAAGGCGCGCACTTCTTCGTCTTCATCGAGCTCGAGCACGATGGTGTTTTCCGAGGGCGCGATACCGGGGCCGATATTGGGTGCGCCATAATCATAAGCTACGAGTGCGTAGTAGTAGGTGCGGCCGTTTTGCACGGTGTTGTCGATGAAGTAATGCACCAGGCCGGTGTCGAAGCCGAGATTGTAGGCAATGCCATTAACCAGGCCGAAATTGGTGAAACCCAGCCGGCCGTCGATCAAATCGCATTCAAAAATGGCCTTTTTGAGAATGGGCGTGCCGAAACCGTCGGTGATGACTTCGGAGTCGGAAAACTTATTGTCCGTAGAGCGAAAAAGCTTGTAGCCTTCGAAGTCGTTCACGTTGTTGACAAACGGATCGCGCGTTTTGGTATCCGCGGCAACGTCCCAAGTCAAAATGACGAAACCGTCGCCGGGCGTGGCTTTAAGCGCCGGCATCAGCGGCGGCTGCGCGAAGCGGTAATCTTTTTCATAAATCACCTGCACGATGCGCTTCTGCTCGAACAAGGCGGGCGCGGTGTGCGCGCTGGAATTCAAGCCGGTGAGCGGGTCATAAGAATGCAGCTCGGACATTGAGATGCGCTCGGTGCGGCCTTTGAAGAGCGGGAAGCTGCCGGAGGCAAACGTTTCCACCAGGTTGGAAATGTTGCCGAGGTAGGTGACCAGCGAGTCTTCGCCGATCAAGTCCCACATCGATTCGTCCCCGCGGAACCAGCGAAAACTGGAAGAGTGGCTGGGAACGGGAAACAGGCGAAAGGAGGTAAGTCCGACCATGTCGGATTCGGTAACGTCCGTGAACGCGAAGTTGGGCTCGCTGCCGATCCCCTCGACAAAATCCGGGCGGTGATTGCATTCGCCTTCGTCCGGACCAGTGTAGTTCAGCTCGTTTGGGCCGACACCGTCGAGGCCGACATCGTCGCCGGAAAATTCGCTGATTTGATAGATGCCGTCGCCATTCAAATCCTCACCGTCCTGCCAATCCTGATCTTCATCCGCGTCCCAGTGCGGCTGCAAATCTTCCAATTTGAGTTTGTACGCCGCCAGGAATTTGTTCAAATCTGTAATGCCCTCGGTCGGGCCCACGATGCGGGTCGCAATATTGTCTCGCTTTTCATCGGTGAGGCCGTCTTGATCGTTGTCCAAATTGTCATACGCCAGCCCCGGGCTTTCGAGATAGGCAAATCCCATGGTGCCGGTTTGGCCCCCGCCCAGGCCGATGCCGTCCACGTCCCAGGAATATGCCATGTCAATCTGCGTATCGAAGTAACCCAGCTCGTCATCGCGCTCGCCGCCGATGGCGTTGTCCACCCAATATCCGAATGCGACTTCCGGCAAGTCATAATTTGAGACATTGGCGATGGTGTATTCCCAGAAAATCGCATCGCGTGCTTGCGGATTGTTCCATTGAAAACCGCGCTGTTCCACGCGCACGCCGATGCCGCCCCAAGGCTTGCCCTTTTGAATACTGACTTGCGGGTAGTTGTCTCCGACGACCCTGCCGGGCCGGGGATAGTATTTCACTTGATCCTCCGGGCCCAGGTATTCCTGGTCCTGCGCGTCATTGGCGACGAAGAAAGTCTCGAGATCGGCGTAAATGACGCCGCGGCCAAAACGGCCATTCCATTCGCCCGGCCATTTCTTGCTGTAGCCGATGGAGGGCCATCCGGAACGCGGCCAGGAATCGCTGCGGTTGCTCATGGCCGGATATTCGCCGAGCTCGTTGAAATAGCCGAACACCGGATAAATTCCCCACTCAATGGTGCCGGTGGGATCGCGGTCCATCTCTTCGCGATAGCTGGTCTGCAAAAAATAGAGCGGCTGCAAATCCGGCCGGCTCGCGATGATCGCGGGATCGGTGACGGGCGTCGAATCGTTTTCAATATAAACCTTCGCGCCGATGAGCAAGCCGATGCCATCCAGCATCTTCAGACCGTTGACATTGTTGGGCCAGCGCGAGACGTCCGGGCGCGGCCAGTCGGAGAGCTCGGTGGAATTGCGAAAATACAGATATACGCGATTGCCGGTCATATAGCCTTCGCGCTCCGCGGCAATGTCGCCCGGCCCGTCTTCCGGGCCGTCGTAGGGTTTGCCTTGCGCGCATAATGCGGCGGGCAGCCAAGCGGCCCAAAAGAAGACCATGCGGTGAAATCCGGCGAGTTTTTTCATCCGTTCTGCCTTGAGAGTTGTTACGTTCGTAGTCGCCCCTTCAGGCGCTTGTTCTTACGAATCAAAGTTACGCATCAAAATGACACGCCCATACCGAGCTTCACATATCTCGGTGCGGAATACATTTCCGGGTCCTGCACACGGTCGTAATAGTCGTTGAAATCGCTGCGATGCGCGGCGAGATCGGAGGGCGTGACGATGGCCGTGTAGGCGCGGCCGGTTTGTGAATTGACTGAAACTTCATTCAAGTTATCAAAAAGATTGTAAACCGAAAGCGTGAATCTCAAATCGACCTCTCCTACCATGCGCAGATTATAGTAAGCGGCCAAATCGACGCTGGTTTGGCTGGGCTGTTTGGCGTTGTTGGGCAGCAAATTCACGCGCGCGAGCAAATTCTCCGACAGCGGCGACCAGGTGTAAGGCACGCCGGAATTAAAGTAGCCGGTCGCGGTCAAGCCGTATCTGCCGGTGTTGTATCCGACGGTCGCGTTCAAAGTGTGGCGCTGATCCCAGCTCATCGGAATGAGCGTCGGCACCGGGTCGCGGTTGTCGCCTTCGCGATCGAACGTGAAGCGCGGATTGTCCGCGTTGCCACGGGTGAATTGCAGGGTGTAGTTCACATGCGTGGAGAGTTTCCCCCGGGCAAAATCATATTTTAGCTCCAGGCCCTTGGCGTTGCCATAGTCTTTGTTCGAGTACAAGCCGTAGCGGATCTGATTAAAGGTGGTGACGACTTTGGCGCTCAGCAAATCATAGATGTCGCGATAGAACAGCGCGACCTCAATGCCCATCCCCGGGATGATTTGCTGCCACAGACCGAGCTCGTACTGCACCGTCTTTTCGGCTTTGATTTGCGCATCGCCCATGGTGGTTTCATAATTGGTGGGCGCCACCTGAAAGGAATGATTGTCGTACAACGCATACATCGGCGGCATTTGGAAGAAATGGCCGTAGCTAAAGTGCAGCAGCGCGACGTCGCTCAATTGATAAGACAAACCCAGGCGCGGGCTGACTTGCGATTGCGGATCGGATTTGAGATAGGTTGACATGTATTCGGGATTGTCCGGATAGCTGAGCTGGTTCGCAGGATTGCGGCGCTCCGAGGGAAAGACCGTGTTGGAGTAAAAATAATCGTAGCGCAGGCCGGCGTTGATCACCATTTCATTGTATTCAATTTTATCCTGCACATACGCGGAAAACTCCTGTGGCTCGACTTCGTAAATGTCCGAGTAGACGGAGGAATCCGGAAAAACGACGGGCTGGTAAAAGTCGTTTTCGAGATCCGTGCCGTAATAAAGATTGCGAATCTGCACGCTGTGGTTGTTCAAATTATGCTGGGTAAATAAGAATCCGCCCTTTAAACTGTGGCGCTTGTTTACCTGCCAGGACAAATCCAGTTTGGCGTTGTAATCTTTCAGCGTGCGCAGATTGTGGTCCTTTTGCTGGCCACCGGTATAGAATCCGGGGCCGTCGTTGTAATAGTATCTGTCGTGCACGTAACCCGGGTCGAGTGGATTTGAGAAAATGTACCAGCCGTTGAAATTGTCGATATAGGAAAGCTTGATTTCGTAAAAGGCTTTGGGTGAGAGCATGTGATTGAATTGCAGCGCGTACATGTCGGTTTCACGATACGCCGTGGGCAGGCCGTCGGGGTTATACTTGAACGCGTGGTCGTAATTGTGCCATTCGTCGTCGTTGCGCGTGTAAAGCAAGGACAGCTTCACGCTTTTGGCAAAATTCGCTGAAATTTTGCCCAGAAAAGAAATGTTCTTGGAGTTGTTCATCGGCACGTAGGCGCTGTCGCCGGTGTGCTCGGAAAACCAATTCGCCTCGTCATCCCCTTGAAAGTTGCTGAGGTTGTCCACCTCGAAGCGGCGGATCCCGTTCAAGTGATTTTTGTAATCTTGCGCCCGGTAGTTGGTGAAAAACGAGAGCTTTTTCGTGAGCAGCGGGCCGCTGAGCTGAAATTTGTAATCTTGATTGCGATCGAGATCACTGCTTTGCAGACCCATGAAGATGTCGTCGTGTGAAGTATAATAATTTCCCATCTCGCCCGAGAACGCGCCGTGAAACGCCTCGCCACCGTCCTTGGTCACGGCGTTGACCACGCCACTCATGGCGCGCCCGTATTCGGCGTTGAAGGTGCCGGTGATCACCTCCAAATCTTGAATCGCCTCGGGCTCGAGATCGACGGTTTTGCCCTCGCCCGCAAAGGATTCGTCCACCTGCAAGCCGTCCACCAGGTAGGAGACCTCCGTGATGCGGCCGCCGCGAAAGTGCCCGGCCACGACGCCCGGCTGCATGCTCACCACTGCTCCGATGCTTTCCACCGGCAGAATCTCGATTTGATCGGCGGAGACGTTGCGCACCGAGCTGGTCTGATCTTTCTTGATGGCGACTTGTTCCGCCGTGACCACAATTTCCTCGCCCGTCAATGTCGTCGCTTTGAGCTGCACCGCGACCGTCGCAGTACGATTGACGGAGACCCGGACGTTCTCCAAGCGCACGGTCTCGTAGCCCAGCATTTGCACTTTGACGGTGAAAACGCCGGGTGGAACGTTGAGGATATAAAAATCGCCATTCAGGTCCGCCGCCGCGCCGCGATTGCTGCCTTCGATGATGACGTTCGCGCCGGGCAGGCCTTGGCCGTTTTCCTTATCCGTCACTTTTCCGGCGATTTTGCCCGTGGTTTGCGCGGTCAACAGGACGGCACTGGAGAAAAGCATGGCGGCAATAAGGGGAAGGATCAAACGTGCTTTGGTTTTGAACAGAGCCATGGGGAAGTCCTCTGATTGGAAAACCATGTTCTTGGGCTGATGCTCAGATTTGTGTTTGTCCATTTCATCAAAATCATTTTTTCAGCTCAACTGACCGGTCACTTCTGCACCGTGTATTGCGTTGTGACTGTGCTGTAGTGACCGGTCAGTAACCAAATGGCTTATTTCATCAAAATCATTTTTTTCACTTCCGTGAAACTCTCCGCCCGCAGTTTATAAAAGTAAACGCCGCTCGGTAAGCTTTGCGCTCGGCCGGCAGCCGGGAACGCCACCTCGTGATCACCGGCATTTTTCACCTCATCCACCAAAACTGCAACAGTGCGCCCGGAAGCGTCGAACACCTCCAGTTTGAGATGCGTTCTGGCCGGCACGGAGTAACTAATTTTCGTGGCCGGGTTGAACGGGTTGGGATAATTCTGCTGCAAGGCATATCGCTGCGGCTGCGCGATGAGTGCGGGAGCTCTTGCTTTCACCTCCGTGCCTATGCCGCCGGCTTTGAAATAGGGAAGATAGGCCGCTTTCAGCACTGGCGTCACCTGCTTTTCGGTGACGCGATCCATGTGCAAAAGCCCCATGCTTTGGAACCCCTCAGTCATGCGGTACCAATCAAAAGCGCACCACCACGTCATCGCCATCAAATAACCGCAGCAATCGACGTTGCCCAAGCTGTCCATGGCCGCGCGTTGCTTCAAGGCGCGGAAGGTGTCGTTGAAGATTTCGACTTGCATGCCCGCGGTCGAACCGTTTTCCGAGGACCAGTAGCCGAATTCGGTATTGACCACAGGCTTGAGAGGATAGGCAAGATTGGCATCAACCAAAAAGTATTTTGTGCCGGTGTAAGCCGTACTGCCGTGGAAAACGCCGAAATACATGGTCCAGCCCATGAAGTCACAAACCGCCTGCGAAGGATCCTCGGGCCCGGGCCGGTCGGCTGCCGCGGACTGGCCCACCAGCCTGCCGTCGGGATACAATCGGTCCAACTCCTGGTTGACGCGCTGGATGAAGGTCTTTCTGCCGTCGACCTCCAGGCATTCGTTGCTGGTGCTCCACTGTACGATCGAAGGGCGATTGTAATCGCGAAAGACCATTTCTTTGAACATCTGCTCGTGAATGTGCCGGATCAAATTCTGCAGCACCCAGGCCAGGTTCAGATCAAATTGCCACACTGGAATTTCTTCCATCACGACGAAACCCAACCGATCAGCCGCAAGATAGGTAAAGGGATGATTCGGGTAATGCGCCGTACGCAGCCAGTTGGCATTGAGATTCTTGATCTTCACCAAGTCTTCATAAATCGTCTCAACTGGGAGGCTTCGTCCGTAAACCGGATGATCTTCGTGGCGCGCCATACCCACAAAAAATGCGGGTTTCTCATTCAGCAAAAATTTATTGCCGAGCGTCTTGGCCGTGCGCATGCCGAATTGCGTATGAAATTGGTCAACCACTTGGCCGGCACGGGAGACGGTGACTTGCAAGACATAAAGATGCGGGTTCTTTGGCGACCAGAGCTTGGGGTTTTGCACCGTGATGCTCGTCCTCCATGCCCTGCTCTCTTGCGCCGGCACTGTCAATGAGTTTTCCGTCTGCCCGGAAACCGAGGCCAAATCGCCGATCAGGTCGAAAGCTCTTTCCGTGCGGATGTTTTGTTCGTCGATGCGGGCGGCATAAACCTGCACGCGCACCCCGACCTCCTGCGCCGCCGCCGATGCATTAAACAGCGTGATCGAGGTTTGCAGGGTGCCATCGATATTCTGGGGCACGACGTCGGCACGCACCACCGCGACCGGACCGGAAAACTCCAAATAGCTCTCGTGGATAATGCCGGTGTAATTGAACCAATCCACCCGGGAGTATGGCACAATGTCTGTTCGCGTTCCCCAGGGTGGATTGTCTACGCGCACCGCCAGGACGTTAACGGTATCGTATCTCACGGCGCTCGAAACCTCGAAGGCAAAAGAAGTGTAACCGCCTTCGTGATAACCGAGGTAAGTGCCGTTCAGCCAAACGTCGGCAACGTAATTGACGGCATAAAACATGAGCTTGACGAATTTGCCGCGCAGCGAATCCGGAACCTCAAACGCACGCCGGTACCACACGCCGTCTTGATAATACTCCGGGCGCTTCTCGTAGGTATTGATGGTGTTTTCGACGCCGGGAATCTGCAGGAAAGGCCAGTTGCTGTCGTCATACCCGGGCTCGAAACGGCCGGCGGCTTCGGCAACCAACTCGGCATAGCCGGCGGCATCTCTCTTTTTTAGCGTCAGATCGTGATTGGCCGCGAAGCGTTGCTTGCGCCACTGGCCAGTGAGGCTCAAAGTCGTACGCTGCTGTTTTTCGAAGGCAGGAATGGGAATGCCGTTTTGAAAAGGAAGAGTGATGCCATCCACGCTGCGCAGCTGCAAAGTCGCTTCGAGTGTGGCAACTTGCCCCGCCACGCGCCGGGTCGAAAACAGGAGCAGAGGCACCAAGATAATGGGTATGATGAATCCGGTCCGTTCGCGATTGATCATAACCTCTTCCCTATAAGTACGTAAAACGCAAATCACACTTCTTGTGCAATTAAGGATTGAGAATCAAATGACTTTCTCATATCTCAAACCGCGAATAAACGCTGATAAACGCGAATTGAGAACATATTAGCGTACATTTGCGTTAATTAGCGGTTTCAAAGACCGGGAAAGTTGTCCAAATGGCGATCCCAAGCTTCACTTCACCAACACTAGCCTTCTAGTCGAAAATCTCTTCTCGCCGCCCACGGTGTAAAAATAGACGCCGGAATTCAATACCTTGCCCGTGGCGTCAACCGCCTCCCATGAAAACTCACTCCTTCCGGCTTGCTGCACGCCCAGGTCTTTTTCGTAAACCACATTGCCAAGGAGATCGAAGACTCGAAATCGCATATTCTCCTCGGAGGCGAGATCGTACCGAATCGTGGTCGCGCCATTAAAAGGATTGGGAAAGTTTTGCGCGAGATGGAATTGAGTCGGGCCAGTGTTGAATGCTCGAACACCGGTCGTGGTAGATGCCTCAATGACGAGCCCATTCAACAAGGGCTCGCCTGTGATCGCGGAAAAATGCAGATCGAGAATGCCATCACCAACTTGCACAGGATCGGCAATTTTTACACCCGCGGTGTGTGCGCCGAATTCCTGCCAAGGGTCCATGCGGCTGGCCGCCAATTCGCCCTCGATGAAGACATCGAAGACTCTCTGGCCGGGGGCGGCAAAGTTGTTTTCAGCCATCAGCAATGAGACGCGATAACTGCCGTTGGGCACCCGAACCTTGTAGTACACCAGGCCCCAACGCTCGCTGCGGTAAATCTCATCATCTTCAGTATTGCCGATGGGTAGGCTGCTGGGCCAAGCTCTCGCGGTGCCATCCATGAAGCCATGTGGCGCTCTCTCGTTCCAGGGCTGGTCGGCAAAGAATTCACCCTGTTGAGCTCCTCCCACGTTGATCTGCAGCGGCAATGTCACCGGGTCTTCTGGAATGAGGCCCACGGCACGGGGGGCGATGGTATTCGGATTGGCGGCACGATCTCGCACGCCGAGCACCACGAGATTGTGATTGACTGCAGGCTCCAAACCGGAAGTTTCGAGCAGCACGCTCTTTTGATCTGGCAGCAGGCGCGCGCTGGAAGTCGTAACGTTCGGCACGATGTAGTTGGAGGGCCTTTCCGCCGTGGTTTTGTCCAGCTCCTCCGAAAACATCACGGTGACATTGCTGCCCGAGCGGCGGGCCCATTCAACCACGGGCGGATTTCGGTCGACATATCCCAAATCGGTGGCATTCGTGAGGCAAAGAATCATCATGCCCCCTTGAAACACTGCGTTCTCGGGCACAAAATCACAATTGTTGCCGTTGAAGGTATGCGTTGCTTTCTCCCAGCGCACCTGATCCCAGGAATCAAAATCATCCCGCCATTGCAGGGTAAAATTATTATCTGTGCCGGAATTGCCCGATCCCGGGGTATGGGCGGCATAGCTCACCCAATCATAATAGGCGAAGGCCGGAAGCGCCTCGTCGCTCCAGCTTCCCACCCAATTCGCGAATGCCGGATTCCAGATGTTCATCATGATCTTCTGCGGCTGGGTCAGCATGGCGATGTGCGCGCCGGTTTGGCGGTAAAATTCCACACCATCGATAAACCAGGCGACATATGCCGGAGTCCATTCCATCGCGTACGTATGAAAAGCCACGTGCGGATTGAATGCCGTGGCCTGATGGCGAAGGTGATTGGTTTGGCCGGGCGTGATGGTATTGAATTGCACGTCATCGGAATAACGGCCCAAAATCTCGAAGTCGATTTCATTCCAGGTTGCCGAGCCCGCGCCATCATGATAGGTGAAAAATGAAGACAGCATGCCTTCGCGTTGCGCCGATTGCAGGCGCACTTCGAAGCGTCCGTAGGTAAACGCGGCCCTGGTGCGCAGTTCAGCGCCTTTGTAGTTTTTGGCGGCAACAATGAGAGGGAATAGCAACACCATGCACAGCAGAAGTTTTTGGTTGGTTTGCATTTCGCAATCATGCCTCAGTCGGGTAGCAGTGATCAGATGTCAGTTCATCGTCATTGCGCTATTGCAATGCCTGCCGCAAACTTGCCCCGAAGGCTATGAAACACAAAGCCGTCTAATGTGCTGAACGGGAATGAGCAGCAAGCAGTGTCCAGGATCTGAATACCGGCCACTGCTTGCTGGGTTCGGTTATCAACAACGAGTGCACTGTAACCTTAATTGCCAGACCCCAAGCATGTCATCCCGCCGTTGCGGGATCTTGGTTGAATCAAGCACTGTGCTCATGCTGCACAAGATTCCTGCTGAATGACATCATAAGCTAGGCATAAGAATTAGGGAGACAGCGCACTCGTTTTCCAATCAGGCCAAATGGCCTTATTTCATCAACAGCATCTTCCGCACTTGCCTGAAATCTCCGGCCTTGAGGCGATAGAAATAGACGCCGGAGGGCAGCTTGTCGGCTTGCACCGCGAGCGTGTATCTGCCGGCGGCTTTGAATTCATCCACCAGCGTGCGCACGTGCTGGCCGAGCGTATTGTAGAGCTCGACTTGCACCAGACTCGCCTTCGGCAGCGTGTAGATGATGGCGGTCGTTGGATTGAAAGGATTGGGATAATTCTGGCTCAAGCTGTAAACGGTCGGAACGTTGTTCGGCGCTTCCGCCACCGCAGTGGGCGATTCTTTATCACCCACCCAGGTGTAGGTCCAGTTGCGTGGTGACGACCAGGAATTATCGTTGTTGATCTGCGACAAGCTCAAAATACCCTGTCGCACATTGGGGGCATCGGAATCGTGAATCGAAAAATCAAGCGGAATACGGGTGCCGTTGACCGGCACAAACACGGCATCATCGCCAAAGTGAATGTCACTCAGTTTGATTTTGGTTTCGATGATGTAATCCGAACCGAACCCTTCGAAGTAATAATTGGTGGAGTCCCGATTATAAATCACGCGATTGCCGTTGTCGGCATTCACCAGGCCGTCGTAGCGGAATTGCAGCGCATAATCCGGCTTCGCGCCGCGCAGCCGGGCGAGATGCGGCGGGCCGGGCCGGCCGTCGTACAGGCCGAAAAACATTTCCATGGCGTCATCTTCATACCAGTTGCCCGAGGGATCGAAGGAGTGAACGTCGTCGATGACGTCCGCGGCGAAGTAGAGATACTCATTGTCCATCGCCATAAAAATCGTGGCGTTGAAGTCATCGTCATTATCGTATGCCCCCAAGGCAATGTGGGAAGTCGAGGGTTTGAAAACAAAGGGCTTAATACCGCTGCTGTACCATTCGCCGAGGTCACCATCGATGACCACGCTGGCAGGCACATTCAAGGAAATAGTAGTCTGGCCTTTGGCCTTGTTGGTCACACCGGCGGCCATTATGCCCGCTTCGCCGATGTTGCCGACTTTGTCGGTGGCGGTCACGGCGTAGTAATAGGTCACGTCCTTGTCCACCAGGGGCTGGTACAAGTAATGCACATAAGTTTGGTTGTTCTCCACAATGCCCTCAGCAACAACCTCGACGCCGGCCGCGCTGAGATCCGTAATCGGCTGCTGGCTGGCATAGACCGTGTATTTCTCGCCCTGCTCATTCGGCACATCCTGCCAAATCACCAAGTTGAAACTCTGATTGGCATCCGGAACCGCGGCCACACCTTGCGGCGCAGCCGGCGCTTCGAAATCCGTCTGGCGCTTGCCGTAGAGTTCGAGATTGTCAAACAGGATACCGCCCGTGGTCACCGTGCCTTGCTGCGCCGCGGAGAAAGCGAACTCGTATTTCTTTACCTTGTCCCAGTCCAGCTTGCTGTTTCCCGGTACGCCGGACCAGCCCGGGTTGGAGAAACCTTCCGCGTTCGGTCCCACGCCCATTCCGCGATCTTCAAGCGGGATGATCAGTTTTTTCCATCCTGCTGCCGAGTCGAGCACCGCACGGGTCTCGAAGATCCACTGTTCTTGGGAATTGGCACCCTCGCTGTAATCGTACAATTGGATGCGAAAAACCATATTGCCGGGCCTGCTGGACGCCAGGAAATTGTTGTAGCGCAAAGTCATGTGCGTATGGCTCGCCATGTTCGGCAAAAAGCTGTTGTCGTCGCCGTAGGTCAGGCTGGCATAACCGCCCCAGGATTGATCGGCATCGACTTTCCAATCGTACTGCGCCGAAGCCGTTTCGAAAGCGTTTTGCGTGTTGTCCGTGACGCTGATGGCGCTGGTGCCGGTTCCGGAATAAACGTCATTGGTGGCCGTGGCGGCGGTGTCGAAATAATTGATCACCGGAAACGCGTGGCCGGCCAGCGTCAGGTAATCGAAAAAGATCGTGCCGGCCGAAATTCCGGAAGTTTGCGGGTTGGCGGGATTGTAAACCGAGGCATCGATCGACCATTCGATTTTATACGCTTTGATCTGATCCAGATCCAGAGTGCTATTGCCGGCTTGTCCGGCCCAGCCCGGCAGCCACACTCCTTGATCGGATTGCGCGCCGACATCCTGCAACGGCAGCACCAGCTCATTCCATCCTGGCTGCGCATCCAGCACGAAGAAGTGCGAGTACCAAAACTCAGCCTGGGTGATATTCGCCATCAGGCGATTTGCAACCGCAACATTGCTCATGTCCTTCAAAAGGATGCGAATATGGGTGGTGCCCGGCAAGGTTTGGGGAGAGGCATTGTAATACCACAGCTTCATTTGAGTATAGGCCGAAAAATCCAAAACGCTGGTGTCCGCAGCGCCATGCATGATATTCGCATACCCGCCCCAGCTCTCCGTCCCTTGAATGGCATAATCGACTTTGAGCGAGCCTGTGCCTTGCTTGACCTGTTCGCTGCCATAAGTTAGATTTGTGAAGGTTTGAGTGGAGCTGCCGACGTGCTCATAAAACCAAAAACTCGAATCACGTGGGGTGTCGAATGAATCCAACACCTCCTGCCCCAATGCTGCAACCGGGAAAAGCAACAGCAAGAAAAGTGAATAGTAGCGTTTCATCACAATCCTCCACGCATGAGTGAGAAGGCTGAGGGAATTATCAAACCAAATCAATACGATATCGTGAAGCTTGCGCATCGCCTCCTTAGGATCGCCGTTTTACTAACATGCCCGTTTTTTGAAACCGCTAATTAACGCGAATGTACGCTAATATGTTCTCTATTCGCGTTTATTAGCGTTCATTCGCGGTTTGAGAAATGGGAAAACTAATTAATTCTCAATCCCTAATCCTATTCCAACCAGAAGTTCTGCACCAATCCACCAATCGTAACTTTGAACTCGCCCGGTTCGACCACGGGTTTATTATCGCGTCCAATGAACGAGAAGTCCGATTCGTTCAGAGTAAAGGAAATCTTCCGGCTTTCGCCCGGCTGCAGCTCGACTTTGGCGAATCGTTTCAGCCGTTTATTGTGCGGCGTCACCGAGGCCACGAGATCGGACAAATAAAGTTGCACCACTTCCTTGCCGGGACGCGCGCCGGTGTTCCGCACCGTGACGTCGATTTGCACGGGCTCGCCGTTTTTGATCTTGGTTTTGGCAAGAGCGAGCTCACTGTACGCGAAAGAGGTATAGCTCAAGCCAAAACCGAAAGGATACTGCGGCCTATATGCCTGAAATTCACCCACGTTTTCGCTGACTTTGTGATCATAAAGAGTCAAATCGTTCGGATATCTGGGATAAGTAATCGGAAGCTTGCCCGAAGGATTGACCTCACCGCCAAGCACCTCGGCAATCGCCATTCCGCCTTCCATGCCGGGGCAAAAAGCCGCCAGAATCGCGCTGGACTTCTCTTCAATGTCACGAATGACGCGCGGACGGCCTTGCGCCAGGATCAAAACCATGGGTTTGCCGGTTGCCTGCAGCGCCTGCGCCAGCCGCAATTGCAGGGCGGACAAGGTCAAATCAGGAATGTTGCCCGGGGTTTCACAGTAGGCCTCTTCTCCCAAACAAAGAACCACAACCTGCGCCTGCTGTGCGGCCTTGACTGCGGCGGCAATATCGAGCTCTTCTTTGAAGTTGGTTCCAGCCACAAACGTCACATTATCATTGCCGAATTTTTTCTGCACGGCCTGGAGAATATTGTCACGATCTTTGGGATATAAAGACTCGTCATTGCCTTGCCAGGTGATCGTCCACCCGCTGTTGAGAACGGAAAGCTTGTCCGCGGTGGGGCCGGCGACCAGAATTTTGGTCCCCCTGGCTAAGGGCAGGAGATTGTCCTTGTTCTTGAGCAAGACGAGGGCTTCCTGCGCCGCTTGCAGTGCAACTTTTCTGAAAGCAGGTGATCCGAATTGGGCTTGCAATGATTTGTCGGGATAGGGATTTTCAAACAAGCCGAGCGCCATTTTCAGACGCAGAATGCGGCTCACGGCTTCGTCAATGCGCGACAGCGGCACGCTCCCTTCTTTTGCCAATTCCAGCAGATAGTCATAAAAACTGAAATCGAGCGGCACCATGCTCATATCCACCCCGGCCATCACCGCCTGTCGCACGGCCTCCTTCGGAGAGTCCGCAACTTTCTCGCGTGTGTAGAGATTGATGATGTCTTGCCAATCTGATACGGCCAGACCTTTAAACCCCAGCTCGTTGCGCAAAACTTCAGTGAGATAATGATGGCTGGCATGCAGGGGCACGCCGTTGATCTCAGAGGAGTTGATCATCACCGTGTGCGCGCCGGCCTCGATCGCCGCCTTGAAAGTGGGCAGGAAATTTTCGCGCAGCAGATTTTCAGGAATGTAAGCAGGCGTGCGGTCTTTGCCGGTATGCGGAAAGCTGTAACCGAGATAATGCTTGAGGCAGGAAGCGACTTTTTCTTTGTGGCTGACATCATTGCGATCGCCTTCCTGGCCTTTGATATAGGCCATGCCCATTTCGGAAGCGAGGTAAGGATCTTCGCCGAAAGTTTCGAACAATCGCGGCCACAATGGCTGGCGGCCGACGTCCAATACCGGATTGAAATTCCAGGGAATGCCGCTGGCCCGCACTTCGTATGCGGTGATCTCGGCGTTCCTTTTCATCAGCTCGCGATTCCAGGTCGCGGCCATGCTCAGGCTTTGCGGGAAGATCGTCGCGCCGGTGGTGTAGTTTGCGCCGTGAACCGCGTCAATGCCATAAATCACCGGAATACCCAGGCGGGATTCTTTGCGGGCGAGATCTTGAATCTGGGTGATGATCTCATGCCAGTTTTCCAGCGCGTACGCCGAGCCCGAGACGTTCAGAATTGAGCCCACGTGATATTTGAGAATCGCCGTGCGCAATTTGTCGCGATCTAAATTTTGCCAGCCTCCAGGCGCGCGCGGGCTGGCGGTCACCACGTCGATCGCCACCTGCGTCATTTGCCCGACTTTTTCTTCGAGCGTCATCCTGGCAAGCAGTTCCGCCGCCTGCTCGTCGAGCTTCTGATTCTTGCTTTTTTCGCCGGTGTGCGCCGAGGAAACCGTCAGGGAGATGGCGCACCAAAGAGAAACCTGAAGCAGTGTCTTCATGTCTTCATCCGCAGGAGGGTTGCTGTGATCGCTTACATTGCGCTTTAAGGCAGGGCAGACATTTCTATGACACAAACTTCACAAAAACTGCGCCACGCGGAAGATGGGGATTTCCTGTCACAAATACAAGAGATTAAGAGAGATTTTCCAAAAGTTGTTCTGGGAATTTATCAGATTGATAACCGGAGATTATTGATTTGATAATGCTGGGATTTGCCTTGCAGAATCCGATAGCAGGGAGGGATGATACCTTGAACGACTTATGAGGAGAACAACCTAGTACTCTGTAATACAAAACAGCAAAACTCAGCTTTATTAGCAGAGTTTCCGTTGTAGTCAGCTACAGGTGAAAGCTTTGCAAAAAAGTAAATACTAGTTCCACGCGGATTAAAAAACCACGCGGACAGCATAGAAATTTCCGTGTGGTTTTTTTGATCCGTGTGGAACCATTTTGGTTGCGGCTCTGCCGCGCTGTGACCTTGATTGTTATACTCTCAGTAATGTCATCCCGCCGTTGCGGGATCTTGGTTGAATCAAGCACTGTCATTATGCTGCACAAGATTCAGACTGTGTGAAAACACCTGGTTTCAACGCAGGCTGAGCTTGTCGAAGCCGGATTTTTTGAACTCAGCACGCTTCGACAAGCTCAGGGTGCGGCATTCCCATGTTTTCACACAGTCTGATTCCTTCTGAATGACATAGTCAAGTGGGTGCAAAAATTATGGTGACAGTGCACTAGCCCTTACAAAGAGGAGGTAGGGATCGAATCAAAAAAAGGAGTTTGCAGGGAAATGTGAAAACTTTTCTCCCCCCCAAGAGGTGCCACGCA
>JBIOXB010000057.1:0-2610 GCA_044869275.1 bacterium | reverse complement strand
CAGAGCGTCGAAGGCCGCATCTAGTCGCGCTTGATCTTTTTCAAAGGTGTCGGAGCTGGTTTCCTCATTGCGTAAGAGCAATGGCCCATGCGGGACCGGCAATGCAGCGGTCACGAAATGACTCGATGAACTGACTTCGACCTCGACTGCCTCATCGGGCGAAGCGGTGCTCGTCGTCTTCCCAACAATAACTTGAGAAGCCGCAGCAATTGCGCATGCGGCTAAAAGGAAGGCGAACTGCAAGGGTCTCGTTTTTGGCAAATCAGTCCCCAAACGGAAGTATACACGTGAATATCCTGCAACAGATCAGCAGTATTTTACCGGCGTGCGGGCCACAGCGGACTAACTTTTAGGCTTCAAAGACACCTATAGACCCTCATTTTGTGCCCAACTCATTGAAAATCATCGCTTGTGTGGCTTCTCTCGGCCGCACCGAACTGAAGGGCACCCACCCTTTAAAGCAATTGAAAGCACGGTTCGGGTAGGCTTGGCCCTCTCGGCGACCAGGGCCCCGATGAGCTACAGCGCATCGTTATCCTTATTCTGGCTGGAGATGGCCGTTCTGATCGGCTGCGTGGCGCTTTCCATCGGGATGCGAAGCAGGCCGGCCATGTGGGTGGCGCTTGGTATTGTGGCCCACTGTGCCATGTGGCTTGCGATGCATGACGAGGAAATTCTGATCAGACTGGTGGCGTCTACTCTGGTCTATCTCGGCTTGCTGAAATTCTCACCCAATGCTGCGCGCGTGTGGCTATGCGCGGGCGGAGCGCTCGCGGGCGCTTTTCTTTTAGGAACCACGGCACTTTCCCTGCTGATGAGTTTTCCGGGCCGATGGAGCGTATTTGGCCTCTCAATAGGAGCCACGCTGGTGTTTCTGGCTTCCGGCCTGCTGATCGGATTTTGGGTCGTACACCGCTGGACCGAGCCCGCGCAGCGCAGAGAAAGTCAGCCAGGACAAAAAGCGTAGGCGTCAAAGCTAGCAGGTCTGCGCTTTCTTTCGACGGCACCGAGAAATAAATCACAGATTTCCTGCAGCCTTTCGTTGTTCGGGCCGCTCCCGTTCAGCTGCGGCCCGCGGCGACATTCGAGCCGGTTGATTCACATCAATGCGCCGGCCTTGAAAATGCGTTCGAAAAACTGGAGTCGGCATGTCACATGCCGAAAACACTAGCTCACGAGAGCGTAACATGACCAAGCTCAGGATTTGGATCATTGCAATTATTGCCGCGGGAATGATTGTTGGCGCACAGAGCGCGCAAGCGCACTGCGATTCAATCGACGGGCCGGTTGCAAAAGCCGTTCAAAAGGCGCTTGAGACCGGGAATATCAATCCGGTTTTGGCCTATGCGCCAGCATCGGCCCAAGTAGAAATTCGTGCGGCATTTATGAAGTCGCGTAAGGTGCGCGGCCTTGGAGCTGATGCGCGCGAGCTGGCGGACCATGCGTTCATGGAAACGGTCATACGGCTCCATCGCGCCGGCGAGGGCGCCACATATACCGGACTAAAGCCCGCTGGCATCGACTACGGGCCAGTGATCCCGGCCGCTGAGCAAGCGGTGGAGACCGGCGATCTCGCGAAGCTCAAGGCAGCGCTCATGCATGAAATCGACCATGCCTTGCAAGAACGTCTCGCACATGTGCGCAAGCTTCAGAAAGCTCCGTTGGAACCCAAGACCGACGCCGAAGTTCCGCACAGCCGGGAGCGCGTCAGCGGCGAACTAGGCTTCATCACCTTCGCTGAGAATTTGCGTCAGGCGGCGCTTGGAAAAGGCACCGAGCATCACGCTGACTGACGTCATGAGTTGTTATTAAAGCATGAGCCCGGCAAAAATCCGGAACTCTCTCATTGCCGGGCTGTGCGGCACAATCGTGCATTCCTTCCTTGTGCTAGTCCACAGCAAGACTGGTCCGCTGCCAGATTTTCAACCCAACGACGACCTTCAAAGAGGGCTGTCCCGGCTGATGGACACTGAGGTTCACCCGGGCGTCGCCTGGATGCTCCTGTTCTTCAACGGAGCGGTGCTCTGGGGGTTCGTGTTCGGCCAAACCTACCGGTTTCTTCCTGGTAAGCGACCATGGCAGAAAGGGGTGTTTTTTGGCCTTTGCGCCTGGGCCTTGATGGGGTTTGTATTCTTTCCGCTTGTCGATCGGGGCATTTTCGCCGTCGCGCTCGGTCACGGAATAGCGCCAGCAGTTCTTATGCTCGGGATGCTACTCACCTACAGCGTGACAATGAGTTTTGTTTATAATTTCCTGAACAGGGTGTCAGTCTGACCTGGCCGGAGGAGTCACACTCGCTGGCCGGCTTCAAAGTATTTGCCGCTATTGGCCACACCATCCCTGAAAGGAACACATGTGACCACGCTGGGGCTGGCTGTGCCACCAGTTGTTGGTGTTCGCAGCGTCGCCATGCAGGGCCGCAACAGCCGGTCGGCGGCGTTTTTTGGTGGCGTCGCTCTTCGCGCGATGCCGCAGCGCGACCGTCGTCGGCGTCTCACGGCTGACACTGGCCTTCACGACACGAGGCCAGCCTTCCTTGTTGTATTCGGGTGCGCCGAGCAATTCCGGCACTGACGCAGGGCGCTCGCCGGCCGCGACGACCTGGACGAC
>JBIOXB010000056.1:0-2338 GCA_044869275.1 bacterium | reverse complement strand
TCGGCTGTGGTCGTGGCATTGACCGGCTCGACGGCGGCGCCAGGTTGCGGCGAAGCGAGCGCGATTTTTGGCTTTGGCACAAAAAGGCGCGGGTTGCTGATCTCTTCCGGCCGGATATCGTCATGCGCGATGATCACGCGCGTCCCGCGCTTCGTCAGATGGAAGAGGCGAACGGCAAAATCATTGGTCAGACGGATGCAGCCGTGTGACGCCGGATAGCCGGGCAAGTCACCCGCGTGCAGTGCTATCCCCGACCAGGTGATGCGCTGCATGTAGGGCATCGGCGCATTGCTGTAGATATTCGAGCGATGAAATCTGCTCTTGCTGATGACGCTGAAGACGCCGAGCGGGGTGGGATGATTCCTGACCCCCGTCGATACCGAAGAGCGCGCGATCAGTGCCCCGTTGTCATAAAGTGAGATCCGCTGATCCGCGATCGAGATAATGACGAGGAGCGGTCCTTTCGCAGCATCTTTTGGAGCGTCCTTTAAAGCTTTTTGGGACTGAGCCTTCTTTGTTGAATCAGGTTTTTTGTACCTGTGCCGGTACATCTGCCTGAATGGGTAGTCACCCGTCCAGGACCGGTACGGGAACCAATACTGGGCCGAGGCGTCCGACGTCCCCGCCAAATGCATGCTGATTGCAAGCGCTGTCAGCACCAGCCAGGTGATTTTTCGTTGCCTCATGTCTGGCCCGGATTTCAAGGGACGGTGATGGCGAGAATAAGGAATTGGCCCAGCCACGGTCCATTGACCCTGCCCAGTGGCGACCGCATTCTGACGCGGGGCCAAGGATGACGATACGTTTGGCGCTGAAAATTGGTCTTGGCGTCGTCTGCTTCGTGCTCGGCGCGGCGTGTTTGATTGCGGCCATCTGCATCTTGCCCTTTATTTCAGTGTCCGATGCCGCCGTCCCTGGAATGTTCGGGGCGTTCGGAGCCATATTTCTATTGATTGCTTTTTTGATGTTGCGGCGGGTGCGTTGGCACAACGACTGATGCTGCGCCATGGCGTCCTTCAAATATGACTGCGATGGGAACGACTGCTGAAATTGCGGGTTACACCGGACAGGAGGTTTCGGATGCGCGCGTCATTCCTTCTGCTGCCTGCCATGCTGGCGTATTCATCATCCGCACAGGCGGCGCCTTACGACCCTTATCCTTGGTGTGCGGTGTATGGCGGCAGCTGGAGCGGCGCATCCAACTGCGGTTTCAAGACTTTGCAACAGTGCATGGCCACAGTCAGCGGCATAGGAGGCTCCTGCGAACCCAACCAGTTTTACAATCCGGGCCGCTCAGGAAGGCGCGCCAAGGCAACGAGGCCGCCCTATGGCGGCTCTTACTATGCTCCTGGCTATGGTGGCTTCTCCAGCCCGTCATATTTCTACAACGATTAACGGCGGAACAGCGAAGGCAGCTGCTAGAATGGCAATCGCGCAATCGACCGCAGTCATTTGGAACGCAACATTACGACAAGGGGGAAATTCAAATGCCGACAAAAGTCAATGTTGAACTGATTGTCGTTTGGGCTTGCGTGGGATTTTTCACAGGTGCGGGCTGGGCGCTTGCCACATGGCTTGTCGGCCGCATCCTCGGCCTGACGCATCTGTAAAAACTCAGCTCGCTTCCGCCACAGTTTGCAGTGGCGGCGCGCGGGATTTGACCTGATTACCTTCAGCAGCAGGATGCTTTAGCGAGCGTCCTTCCAAGGGTCGGGCTCTATTTTGGAATCGGGTATGCTTTTGAGCGCATCTTCGTATGATTTCTCTTTCATTCTGTATGACTCGTAGTCCATTTCCTTTTGGTGCCTGGGCTTCAATTCTTTGTATGAGTAATACCCACTTCTTTGACCACGAGATGTAGTGAGTGAAGGGTTGCTTTGAGCAAGAGCGGCAACGGGCAATGACGCAATTGTCAATGCTGCGATGAGCGTTTTCATTTTTGCTGACCCATTACCAAAGAGCGCCCATTATTCGTCCTCAGCCCTGCTTACAAAATACTTTCTCAGGAACTCTTCCAAATCGGGTCGAGGCCTTGCCCAGTGCCAAGCGCCGTTGCCACCGATCTTGATGTCAATGTCCGGGTCAAAATCCAAAGCCGCCAAACGGCTGTGCCGATCGCGATATGCACGATTCTTTCGTTGGCCGTGCGGGAGATGATAAATTGTCCCGGAAATGTGGCCAATGCAATGCGGTCGATGGTCCCTCTGCCGGCGGAGGTCCAAGGCCGTTACGTAGGTCCAATACAGGACATTCGTATCGGCAGCTCGTCGCCTAGTAGAGCGGGTGGGACCGCATCGAGGTCGGAAATAAGAAACCCCCAGCTTCGTCTGCCAGGGGC
>JBIOXB010000055.1:0-28438 GCA_044869275.1 bacterium | reverse complement strand
ATTATGTGGGCTGCTCGCAAGAGGTCAAGGAAATAGACAGCGCTCACCCATGATCGTTCAATCGCGCTTCTGTACCGAATGACAGTTTATGAAGGGGTACGAAAATTAAGGTGACAGAGTACTAGTGGTTTTAGATCAAGCCGAACCTGGTGGGACTAAAAACTGGGCAGGATAATTAAGGAAAATCAAACCAGCTTCTCTTTTAAAGCCTTCACCACGGCTTCGGATTTGGAATGAACTTGCAGCTTGTGATAAATGTTCTTGATGTGAAAGTTGACCGTCTGTTCGCTGACGAAGAGGGCATCGGCAATCATTTTGTAGCTGTGGCCCTTGCACAACTCTACCAGCACCTCTTTCTCGCGCGGCGACAGCGGCGATTGGGTTGTGCGCCGGAACGAATTCACGATCATGCGCGCGATATTCGAGCTCATCGGCGCGCCGCCTTGGCACACTTCGCGTATCGCTTCCAAGATGCTTGCGGGTTTGGTGGTTTTGATCAGGTAACCGGTGGCGCCGGCGCAGAGGGACTGAAAAACCAATTCGTCGTCTTTGTGAATGGTCAGCATGATTACATCGACTGCGGGCAGGACTTGTTTGAGGCGCAGCACGCCTGCGATGCCCGACATGCCCGGCAATTGAATATCCATTAATACCACGTCGGGCGGCTCTTGCCGAATGCCGGCTAAAGCCGCTTCGCAATCGGCGTATGCGCCCACGCAACAGAAGCCTTCGGTTTCATTGAGGAGGGTAGCCAGGCCCTCGCGCAGACCCTCGTCGTCTTCAACCAGGGCGACAGCTATAGGGCTTTGCTTGATCATGATAAGCATTATCGCTCACGAATAGAACTTGTCCCATCGCGAAGTTTTGCTACACATTCGTGATCAATTGAATTTGCATTCCTGCACCAGGCTGCGAAATGATGCGCACGATGCCGCGCAACTTCTCCGCGCGCTCGCGCATGCTCTTGAGGCCGTGCCCATTGCCATTCATGTGATGATGGCATCCCTTGCCATCATCGGCCAGGGTGATTTGAACCTGCCCGCCAACTACTTCAACCTTTAACGCCGCGCTCCGGCATTCGGCATGCTTGAGAATATTGGTCAAGCCTTCTTTGAACAGCAGCGTCAAATGGCGCTTGGCTTCGGCGGAAAGTTTTATCAGGTCAAGCTCTTCCGTCAATCCCTCGACATGAAAGGAAATCGCGGTGCGGTCGAATAACTCTTCTGCAAACTCTCGGAGATAATGCATGGCTTCGAACAACGAATCCTTGTTGGGATCCAGCGCCCAGATGAAATCGCGGGTGTCATGCGAGAGGCGCTGCGAGTCGTCAATGATCTTGTCGAGATACGCAGCCGCCTCCTCCGCCTGGCCCTTCCATTTGCGCTTGACAATTTCGCCGAACAACGCAATCCTCGCCAAACGATGGCCGAGCTCGTCATGAAAATCATTGGCCGCTCTTTTTCGCACCTGCTCACTCTCCAGGCGCCGCGCACGCTCGATGGCCAGCAGTTGATTGATCTTGGCACGCACCGCGAGACGATGCACCACTGCGATGAGCAAAATGGTCGCGCCAGCACAAAGTATGGCAAACCAGGAAGTTCTCCAGAACGGGGGCGTGATTCTGATTTTGATCGCAGCGCCTTGTTCATTCCATACGCCGTCGTTATTCGAGCCTTTCACGCGAAAAATGTAATTGCCCGGGTTTATGTCGGTGTAACTGGCGTGCCGACGGTGACCAGCTTGAATCCAGTCCGGCTCCAGGCCTTCGAGCCTGTAGGCATATTGGTTCTTTTCCGGCTGGATGAAATTCAACGCTGCAAATTCAAGCGTGAAAAAATTTTCGCGATAAGACAATTCCAACTCTTGCAGTGCCACCGCGTCGCGTGAAACTTCTTTGCCCTGGTCGATTTTGGTAAAGGCCGTGATCGCAACCGGCGGCACGGAGGGGTTGCTTTTCAAACTATCCGGATGAAAATAGTTGACCCCGTAAAATACACCAAAAACCAGGGTGCCGTTCCTGCGTTTGTGATAAGACCCCAACGTGAACAAGTTGCTCATCAAGCCATCCGAGAGATCGAAATTGGCAAACGATCCTGTTTCGGGATCGAAGCGCGACAGCCCCTTTTGCGTGCTGAGCCACAAACGGCCATGATCATCTTCGAGAATGCCGCAGATCACGCTATTGGGCAGGCCGTGCTTTTCAGTGTAGTGTGTGAATCCACCGGTTTTGCGATCGTGCAAATTCAGGCCGCCGCCAGTGCCAATCCACAGCGCGCCTCGCCGGTCTTCGTGGATGGTGAAGCAATAATCATGACTCAGACTGTTCGCATCTGAAATATCATGCTTGAAGCGGACAAACAGCCGGCGCTCGCGATCGAGATAATTCAGACCACCATAAGTTCCCACCCAAAGCGTGCCGCTCCGATCTTCATAAAGAGCAGCGACATAGTTTTCACTCAGGCTGTGGGGATCCGAGTAGCGATGGTAGTAGCGCGTGAAGTTTTTTGTTTTGGGGTCGAAGCGATTCAGCCCCCAACGTGTGCCCACCCACAACGCGCCGAATCGGTCCCAGCATAGCGCCGTGACGGTATTGTGGCTCAAGCTTGTGGTATCAGATGAATTGGTAATATATGCTTGAAAACGGCCGGTGCCCGGCTCGAATCTCTGCAAGCCGCGCGTCGTTCCCAGCCAAAGCTCACCCGAATGGCCCTCGGCAATCGCCAGCACAGTTCTGCCGCTCATGGGATTGTCCGGATCGAATTCCGGCAGATAATGTGTGAATTGATTCCGCTCTTCATCGAGCAAATCCAGTCCCGCAACCGTTCCAATCCACAGACGCTCGCGGCGATCTTCGTGAATGCCAAAAACGACGCGATGGCTCAAGCCTGCCGCCTCCCCTTGGTGCTGAGCATAACGGCCAAACTTGCATCCGCCTTCATGTATTTTTTTGAGGCCGTCATGATTCGTGCCAATCCACAGCGTGCCGGCATTATCCTGGCAGATCGCCGTGATAAAATTCGCACCCTGGCCTGCGGCGGAGCTGTCGAAAAAACGTGTAAATTCACCGCGTTCGCGGTCGAAACGATTCAGGCCGCGTGCGGTTCCGATCCACAAAACCCCCTTGCGATCCTCGAAAATATGCGTGACGTTGTTTCCACTCAAGCTTTGCGGATTCGCCGGATCGTGGCGACAATGCTCGAACTCCTCTCCTGGTCGCATAAACTTGTCCAATCCCCCGCCTCCGGTGCCAATCCAAAGCGAACCGTTTTGGTCCTCATAGATCGCCCTGACGCGATCGGAGCTCAAGCTCTTGGAATTTGCTGGATCGTGGTGATAAGCGATGAACCGATTGTGCTCGCGGTCGAGACGGCAAAGCCCGCCGCCCAGCGTTCCAATCCACAGCGTACCGGCCTGGTCTTCGTAAATCTCTGCAACATAATTGCTGCTCAAACTGTGCGCATCTTGCGGATCATTTTGATAGCACATGAAGCGCTGTGTCTTTTCATCAAATTTGCACAACCCTCCGCCCTCGGTTCCGATCCATAGCATGCCATAACGATCGGCACAAATCGACCACACCGCACCATGCGAAATTCCGGCAGAATCAGCCGGGTTATGGAGATAGCGCGTAAATTTTCCTTGCCGGGGATCGAATTTGTTCAGACCACCTTGGTACGTGCCGATCCAAAGATTTTGGTCCGCATCTTCGTATAATGCTGCAATATCATCATTTGAGAGCGAGAAGGGATCACGAGGGTCGTGGCGATAAGTCTTGTAAGTGTAGCCGTCGAACCGCACCAATCCCAACAACGTGCCAAACCACATGAAGCCATTGCGATCTTGCAGCATGCATTGAATGTAATTATGCGGGACGCCCTGCTCGATGGAAACATGCTCGATGCGATAGGGCGGTTCTTGGGCACTGAGGCGGGCACAAAAAAGCGGAAAGATCAGTGCCAAGGGTCCAAACATTTTCGCTCTCACTCTTCCACGATGCAATAAAGAAATCTCCGTCCGCGCAAATACAACTCGTTGTCGACAACCGCGGGTGAAGCATCGATGTCGTCCTCGAGCTTGTTGGTCGCCAACACTTCGAAGCTTGGGCTGTTCTTGATCACCATCGCCGTGCCGTCCCTGCCCACCAGATACACCCGGCCTGCCGCGCCCACCGGCGAAGCATAGACGTTTGCGACGTTTTCGAGGCGTTGCCGGCTGTAAAATGGCTCTCCGGTTTTGGCATTAAAACATGAGAGCACGCCGGTGTTCACTTTCAGAAAATAAAGCTTGTTGTCATAAAGCAGCGGGGAAGGTACGTAGGGCGTGTCCTGATCGTATTTCCAAACCACGGAGGCAGAGTTGCTGAGATCGCCTTTCGCGCCCTCGAGCCGGATCGCAAGCAGGGCGCTGCCGCGAAAACCACTGGTGACATAGACCATGCCCTCGGTGGTGACGGGTGAAGGAATTACATTTGCGGTCATGCCACCACATTCCCAGACGACCTCGCCGCTGGTCAAGTCATAACTGCGCACGCGATTGGTCGCGGGGACGATGACTTGCGGCTGGCCTTCGTGTATCACGACCAGCGGCGTAGCCCACGAAGTCTGCTCGTCGCGATCGGCTTTCCACAATTCCTTGCCCGTGCGTTTGTCGAGCGCAACGATAAACGACTGGCCTTCGTGATCCCAATTCACCACGAGCGTGTTGCCGTGCAAGGCAGGCGAGCTGCCTTCACCGAAGCCGAGGCGCGTGCTCATGTCCCCGAGATCTTTTTGCCAAATGGGCTTGCCTTGCAGATCGTAGCAGAACAGTCCGCGCGAGCCGAAGGAGGCAATGATCAGCTCGCCATCCGTGACCGGCGAGTTTGAAGCCCAACTACCGTCCGTGTGCGTGCCTTCATGCGGCAGAGCCTCAGCGGCAGTGCGCTGCCAAACCACGCTGCCGTCGCGGCGCGAGAGGGCCAGCAGCACGAACTTGAGCACGTCCGTGGCCGCTATACCTCGCCGGGACGATCCCTCAGCAGCCGGTGATGCGGGCGCAACATTCCGAGCCGCGGGAATCGCGGTCGTTATGAAAACGTGATCGCCCCAGACGATCGGTGAAGAAAGACCCTTGCCCGGCACTTCAATCTTCCAGCGGATGTTTTTGGTTTCGTTCCACTGCAGCGGTGGATTCGCGTGCAGGGCAACACCGGTGGCGGAAGGACCGCGCCACTGCGGCCAATATTTTTCAAAATTGGGCGGGGAATTGGTTGCGAATGACAACACCACCAATAGAATCGCAACGGCCATTTCTTCATCCTTTCATTTAAGTGCATGACATTTCAGGGGGTTATGCCTGGCAAAGCTACTTTGCGCCTCAGATGTTACACACTCATTTCATCTCGAGCAAGTACAAAAACTCGAGGTAGTGGCCTCGTCTGAAACCGATCGAGGTTCGTCACGGCGCCACCGGCTCATTCGTTGAAACCACGGCCATGAGCACCCACTTGCCATTTTGCTTTTCGTAAGTCTCCATCCAGGCGAAAATGGTGGTTTGTTCTTCCGTTGCACCTTGCTCGTTTTTCGCTTTGAGCCGCACGCGCTTGTGCACGATGACATAGGCCATGGTCGCATCCTGCGCCACGCGAACAATCGGCGGTGAAATATCATCCCATTCCAAAAATTCCGAGCGGTCGAAATATGCCTGAAGCCGGTCGATGCTTTCGTCGCGCGCCGGGCGTGTAATTTTCCCATTGCGAATATTGATGAAATCATCCGCAAACGTCGAAACCAGCAACCTGGCATCTTTGCCGAAATGCGCGGCGCGCGCCTGTTGCTGCAATTGCAACAGCTCTCTAATCGCCAAAATACTCGGCGGAACGTCAAAAATGTTTTCCCCAACTCCATTCAATTGAATCTCATGAAAATCGAGAACCCAGTCGCCGGATTTGTCCGTGGCCGTCACTTTGGAAGGGAGCTTAACCTTACCAACTGTCTTCCATGCGTTAATCACTACACGTACGGTCTCGCCTTTGTCGCTGCGCGGATCCAAAATCACTTTGCCTGCCCAAAGCTGGGAAGTCTTGCTAAAATAGACCTGGCAGGGATTGCCCAGCTCGTCGATCATTTTGAATTTATAGCAGCCCATGCCGCCGAAATCTTCCTCGCCTTCAGGCTTCGGGTTTTTGTAACGTTCCGGCAAAACCATCGCCATCATTTGAAACTCATGTCCGCGAATGCCGGCAGCAAGGGCTTTGTCGGCTTGCGAGACTTGCCCGGTTTTTTGCTCTTTGAGCCAGGCGTAATCACCGTTCACGCAGGCGAGAAAAACCTCCCCGCCAGCAGAAACTTGCTTGAACAACAACCGCTCCTTTCGTGCGGAATAGACTTCAGTTGTGTATTTTCCACGCGGCCCGGTGCAATGCGCCAAAGCCGTGATACTTTGAATTTTTTTCAGCTCGCCCTCGCCGCCCATGGCATGCAGAGATTTCGCGAAGATCGCGTCGAAGGATTCTGTTTGAAAAGCGGACGAAGCCAGACCTATCCGGCAGGCCAGTAATAGCATCGCAACAAGCCCCGCTGTTGTAATTTCTGACATGCGCACGGCCTTTGTCCTTTCAAGTTCAGACAGAGTTCTTCTTTGTCATCGCGCAAATACAAATTGCCGCCTGACAGCGCCGGGGTCGTGAGGTCTGTTAAAACGCTCTGCGTTCCAGTCTTTAGTCCGATCCCGTTTTCTATTTGCAATCCTTATCAAAGCCTAATTTTTCCGGACGCAGAGCGTCATCGCATGCATTCCACCACTGCGCGGTGGAACGAGAGTCTTCACCCAGGCTGATTCAGTCGGTGTGAAAACGCTTGGTTTCAACGCCGGCTGAGCTTAATGGAGGTTTGGCCGCGGATCGTCACGCGATCGCGAAAGCGATAAGTACATTCCACCTGCTCGAAACCGGCGTGTTGGATTTCCGCAACAAACTCCGGCATGTTGAGACGGCGCAGCCAGAGTCTCGAGACAGTACAGCCATCCACCCGGGCGAAGCATGAGAGCCAAATCCGCAAGGGCGCGGCGCAACCACTCACGGCCGTCACGGAGTGAGCCGCCGCGCAACAACATGGTGGGCATGAAGACACTGCCGACAGTCACCAAATTGGCGACAGCTTTCGGAAGATCTTGATGCTCGCCAAGCGCTGCCGCGAGCGCTTCGATTTTCGCCTGCGGCAAAACTTTGGCCAGCCGCGTTTGCACGCGCTCGAGCTTCTGTTGATTTGGCTCGATCAAAGTGATTTGACCGAGGTTCGCATAACCATTGGCAATCAACCCCGCGAGTTTGCCCGTGCCTGCGCCGGCGTCGATGAGATGATGCTGGCGATCCAAAGCCGGCAGCGCCAGCACAAGCTCACGATAATGCTCAGGCTCGCGCTCACTACCGGCAGTCCAAGCCGTGTCGTGCAGATCGTACCAATCGGGATGTTCCCAAGGTTGGTCCATAAATTCGCCAAAACTTTAAGAATTCATAGAATAAGTGTTGTACATTGGCCTCCACTTGAAATGCGGAGCCGGTGAAGGCGACCACAGAGTCGATGCGCTCGGCATTTGTGCGGCCCTCCTTGATGACGTGATTCGCCAGCGAGCCGTCCGAGCGGCGAAATACGAATGTTGAGTTCAACAGCGAATCGGAAGCCACAGCGAAGCAATTGCTGAAACGGAACCCAAATGCTGCGCCCAGCTTTTCTGCCGCGCCGGCGAACGGCATGTGATCCGCGATCAACAACAGCGCGCCGCCGGCGTGAACCCATTCGCGGACCGCAGCGATTTCATCATCGGCAAACGCCGAAGGATTGGGCAGCGACCAATTTCCCTGATTCACCTCCGCCAGAGCATTGGCAACGACGAGAATTTTGCCCTGGCGCAGGCTTTCTTTACTGAAACGAGATGTGGAGGCTTGCACGACATACCCATCGCGGCGCAACAATTGCGCAAAAGGCCGATAGCGCCCGGTTGCGGTGTGAAAATTGAAATGTGCTTCATCCAGCATGACCACCGGGCCGTGGCCGTGGGCATAGGCCGGTTGTGCGATAGGAGGATTAAAGGTCGTATCTGCAACTTGTTGCGCCTGGCTTGATGCAAGCCAAATCAAAAGGAAAAAACAAAACAATCTTTTTGTCATGCTGTAAGCATCTTCCCTCGCATGAATACGGCACCAGTGCGCGGGAAAATTCCTGGCGGAATGACATTCTGGTGGCGCGTTTCTGCTCGAAAGAATGGCACATGAGACGGGTATCACTCGCATGACCTCCACAAAGCTCTCGGACTCATTACAAAAATCAAAATGGCGCGAGATTGGAATCATGAAAAGCCACGCGCTGCCAGCGGACTTCACGCTTCACCCAGACATTGGTGAAACGCAAATTCGATTTGAATTCTTTGCCTTCTTGGAAACCCAAGGTAGTGGCCTGGCCGGTAACCAGTGCAGTATTGCGGTAAATCCGTATCCTGACATCGTCGTAGCTGTAATGATCGATCCTGAACTTTCCGGCGCTGAGGTCGGCGCGACGCATTTTGGCGCGTTCCAGCCATTGCGCCTTGTTGAGAACTTCGCCGGTCAAATTGGTGTGGACATAATCATCGGCGATCAAGTTCCTCAAAATGGCAGTATCGACTTGTGCAAATGCTTGGGCAAACACGTCGAGCAATTTCCTGATTTCCTGCTCGTGCAGTAAATTCTCATCGGGCGCGAGCACGGGCTTTTGCGCGAGGGCAAAAGAAAGCGGTACGAGCACGATTACGGCGAAAAACATGATTCTTCTCATAATTCAAAAAGGCGGTTCATCAAAATTCCTCATATCCTGCCTTCTGCAACGTTGCCTTGAATTCCTCGCGGGTTACGATACGGCTATGATGAGCATCGATGACTTGGTCGAAATCAGTTATCCCAAGCGCATTGAGCTTTTCGGCAAATTCAATGGTGATGGGCATAGCGGCATTCACTTCATTTCCCGGCCTCAATATTGAATCTGAATGCCGCTCATATCCTCGATCGCAGCAACGACGCCCCAGCCGCCGAAATTTTCCGAGACCGCCAGCCACAGCTCATTGCGGCCTTTTTTCAACGGCAGATAGAGCACATCCCAAAGGCCGACGGTTCCCAAGAAGCGATAGTCGCGTGAGACAAAACCGTCGCTTCCGGCGTAGAGCAGATGATCATTGAGATAAACGCGCACGCGATCGCTGAAGCCGAACTTCATTTCTTTGATCTGCTCGCGCTCAGAGGTGATGACGAGGCGGGCGAAAGTCGTGTTACTCTGCTCTCCGAGGGCGACCAGGCGCGCGAGGTTGGTGATGCCGGTAGCCTCGGATTCCAGTCTGTTCCAAGTCAATCCGGCTTTATCAGATTCGCTCAATTGAAATTTGCCCTGCAAGTTTTTTTCGGAAAATCCGCTTGAAACCGACCACGCCGTGATCAAGCCTTGGGGTGCGGGCTTCTGAGGCTTGGCTTTTCCTTTGAGCGCCGGCGCGTTCGATGAGGTGAAAGAAAAATTTGAATAATGCGCGGGAGCAAAATCCAGGGCGCTCAAACCAACTCGGCCGGAGGCGGGTTCGCGCTTCAACTCCGGAATAAATAGCGCAGGCGTTTCCATGTCCATGATGTAAACCTCGGCCTGTTTGCCGGCGACGACGATTTTGACGCGCATCCACTCATTGAAGCGATAGCGCACGGGAGCGGCGAAATCCTCGCCATAATAAAGCTGCCAGCCGGCATCGCCGTTGAAAACCGGTGTGTATTGATTTGCGTCCGGATTGCCGGATTGATGCGGGCGAAAATAAAACTCCTCATAGTTGCGATTGTCCAACACGCGCCAAACGGTTCCGACAAACGTGCGCTCCGTTGCAAAAGCGATGTCGAATTCGACCACACCGTCGAGGAACTTCGAATCTTTGACCAGCGCCAGTCCACCTTTGAGCAAAAGACTTTGCCGGCCGAGATATTCTTCCACGCGGCTTTCTTTCGCCTCGATTTCCCAGCGTTTCGAATCAAAGGGAATGGTACTTTGCGCACGATTTAGTGCAGGCCTTCCCGCGACAATTACCAAAAGTACAACCAGCACCATGGAGCGAGACCTCATGGCAAGTTCTCCTTCTGCAGTCAAGCCGCCGTCTTCAGTCGGTTTTCTCTTTCTTCACGAAAACACGCTTGCCCTCGAAAGAGCCGCGCGGTCCGTCAAAATAGTAATCGATGGTCAATACCCCTCCCTCGGGCGAAAGTTGCCATTTTCGCATGATTTTCTGCACCACAAGGCCGCCGGGAGAATCCGAAGTGATTTCATCTTCAACTAAAAAACTCCTGTTATTCGGCAGCCAGTATGCCTTGCGCTTGCCCTTGGCATTGGGCGGGTTCGTGGGAGCGAATTCGGTTTCTTTCCCGTCGAGGGTGTAGCTCTCATTAAGGTCGATTTCACCTCCGCGCGTGGTCTTCTGCTTGCCCACGAGCTTAATCTGATCGTTGTCGTGCGTGATCGTCATGGTCTGCTCGAGCCCCGCAGGGTTGCTGAAGCTTTTATCTTTGTCCAGCGTCCACGTGCCGCTGAAATTGGGCTTTTCGCCGGCAAACCCGAGGCGAAACGCAAACACCGGCATTATCATAAATGAGCAAAAACGGCTCAACGAGATCTCAGGCCAAGGCACAGATCCGCAAAGATACGCAAAGGTTCTCTGCGCGACACCCTGGCCTGCTCGCGTCTCCGTGTGCGGTCGCATGTCATGCGATTTCATTCTCGCCTTCTCCTCAATTCATTTTGCCGATGCAATAGAGATTCTTCTCGCCGCGAATGAAGATCATGCCGTTGGCGATGGCGGGCGAAGCAAAAACCGGTTCTTCGAGGGAGTTGGTCGCCACCACTTCATGCTGCGGCCCGGCTTTGATAACGTACGTGTCGCCTTCTTCGCTCGTCATCAAAAGCCTGTCCGCGCATGCCACCAGCGAGGCAGTGAAAGTAGCGGGCACGGGCAAACGCGCGCCCTCGTAAATCACCTTGCCGGTTTTGGCTTCGAGGCAAGTGAGCAGGCCACGGTCCGTCATTAGGTACAAGTAATCGCCATAGAGAATCGGCGAGGGCACGTAGGCCGAGCCTTTGTTGTACCTCCAGGCGATATTCGCATTCAAGCTGTCCAACTCGCCCGAGGCGCCGAGTTTGATCGCAAGAGTCCGCTTGAGCGGATAACCGGTGGAAACATACACCATGCCATACCCGGCCACCGGTGTCGGCACGGCATTGCTCTCGTGTCCCTTGGTGCGCCAAAGCTCTTTACCGGTTTTGGGATCATAAGAGATAATCAACTCATTGCCGCTGGCAATCAGTTCGGGCCGTTGCTGCGTGCGCACGAGCAAAGGCGTTGACCATCCCACTTGAACCTTGCGCTGCACTTTCCAAGCTTCTTTGCCGGTTTTCGCCTCGTAGGCGACCATGAAAGATTTTTCGCCGTTGTCTTCGTCGCATTGCAAAACGATGAGATTCTCGAACAACACCGGCGAGGTGGCCGTGCCCATGCCGAGCGTGGCGATCGGACCGGGCGAGGCTTTCCATCTCAGCTTGCCCTGGAGATCATAACAGTACAATCCCTCGGTGCCGAAATAGGCATACACGAATTTGCCATCCGTCGCCGGCGTGGGCGAGGCGTGGCTGCTTTTGCGATGCCGGTCGTCGAAGACAGTCCCTTCATAAGCGATTTGCTCCCAAAGCAATTTCCCGGTATCACGTTCCAAACAGATCACTTTAAAAGTGTGTTTGAGCTCAGCCGCCACGGCGTCAGGATGTTTGTATTCCTCGCCCTCGACGAGGTGTTTGACCGCATGCGCCCCGGCCACGATCTCGCCCTCGATTTCCAAAGTCAAAAAGACTTTATTCTCCCAAACAATTGGCGAAGAGTGCCCGCGTCCGGGAAGAGGTGTAATCCATTTGAGGTTTTTATCCCTGCTCCATTCCAAGGGCAAATTGGTCTCCATCGAAACACCCGTGCCTTCGGAGCCGCGCCACTGCGGCCAGTTGCCGCCCTCAGGTGCAGCCGCAGTGACCCGCGGGCCGAAAGCGCAGAAGCCCAGCAAGAGCAGAGCCAAAATACAAATCAGCGCAGCCGAAAAACGTTTCATCATGTCGATCTTCCTTTCTGCAAACGTTGTTCTGCCAAAAAATCCGCTGCCCGCGAGGTGGAAATCTTTCGCTCGTGCGCGTACGCGAAAACGTCCAGCGCAGTGTTGTAAATCTCATTCACTTTTTTCATCGCGCGGGACGATTCCCAATGCAGCATTTCAATACACCCGTTGATCACACCGCCGGCGTTGGCAAGATAGTCGGGCACGTACAGGATGTTGCGTTCATGCAAAGCCTCGCCATGCCGCGCTTCAAGCAATTGGTTATTCGCAGCACCGGCCACAATTTCAGCTTGCAGCCGCGAAATGGTCTCGTCATTTAGAATGGCGCCGAGCGCACAGGGTGCGAAAATATCGACGCCCACGCCGCAAATAGCTTCGGGACTCACTGCTGTCGCGCCGAATTCCTGCACGACTTGGGTCACGCGCTCGGCGGCGAGATCCGTCACCACCAGCTTCGCTCCGGCTTCGTGCAACTCTTTGGCGAGACAGTAACCCACGCTGCCGCAACCTTGCAGCGCAATGGTCTTGCCGGTAAGATCAGCGGAATGCCAGCGATGTTGCGCGGCGGCTTGCATCGCTCGAAAAACGCCGCGTGCCGTCCAGGGCGCAGGATCCCCCGAGCGCGCTGCGAGCCCGGCGACGTGTTGGGTTTCCAAACGCACGACCTCCATATCGGCCGTGCTCGTGCCCACATCTTCGGCAGTGATGTAGCGCCCTCCGAGTGTTTCCACAAAGCGGCCATGTGCGCGGAAAAGTTTTTCACGGTTTACGGTCTTGCCGTTGCCCATGATCACGGCCTTGCCACCGCCAAATGGCAGCCCCGCGAGCGCGGATTTGTAAGTCATGCCGCGCGACAGGCGCAGCGCATCGATAAAGCCCTCCTCTTCATCGGCGTACGGCCACAAGCGCGTGCCGCCGACCGCAGGACCGAGCGCTGTGCTGTGAATTGCGATGATCGCGCGATAGCCCACGGCTTCGTCATGACAGAGCATGACTTGCTCATGTGCCATCGTCTTGATCATCTCGAATACATGTATCATTGTCGATGGCATTGATCAGCCTGCAGTCACTTCGCTTTTCACAAATGTGGTGAGGCGTTTCACAGGCGAATTCCTGTGATATTGATTTGATTCCTGCGGCTCGTCCTCCACCCGAGAATGAGCAAACTCGAGCACAGCAGCAATCCGAACAGACGCACGATGCCCGTTTCGAAAATGACCGTACCGTTGAAGACGATGAAGAGAAAGAAGCCGTGCCAAATCATCATCAAACTCTTCGGGCGGCGCGTGTAGCTGGCCAATCCTTGCCGCCACCAGCAAATCACATCGAGCGCCCACGCCGCGGTGAAGGCATAACTGACGAACAATCCGCCACCCCAATTCCAGCCGAGGGTTTCCGCGGTTTGGCGCGCGGTGTCGCGAAAAGCAGCGTCGTGACTCCAAGCATGATAAAACTGGAAAGCGCAAAAAACGTGCGCCAAGAAAACCAGGCCTCCCACTGACCACGCCCAGCGAGAGATTGCCAGCAAATGGGTGCGCCCATTGTGCAATAAAAAGGCGAACGCGGCAATGCCATAACAAAGCAGCGCGATCCAAACCGTTACGCGTGTGAGGGTTTCGCCTTCCAAACGATCACTTCTCTTTTAAGTGTTTATCAATTCTCCACAAATCCTTGCTCCCATGTCATGTACGGATCGTGATTGCGCAAATCCACATCGAAATCCGACGCGGCTTTGAGCGCGAGCAATACTGAAACCCATCCGGCAATCACTTCGGTTCTTTCTTCCGCAGCGACTCTTGCATCCACGAGCCGCAACATCGTGCCACCATTGCCATCCTCGGATAACTCAAATTTCGCCGCGCTGCCGCCGATATATTCCACCGCAAAGAGATGGGGAGCGCGATTCTCGACAATCTTCCCGTCCCAACGCTGCCCATTGGGAAAGATGAAATGGATCACGCCGTCCTCCGCCACCGCGGACTCGGCCCAAAAGCGCGCGCGTCCTTCATCGGTTGACAACATCTCATGGACGCGAAACGGCGACGAGCGCAAATGCAGCCGCCAAAGAATGGCAGGTGGAAGGTCTTGGAAAGCCATAGGCGATTAGCTCATCAAACTTAGCTTGACAATGTTAAGTTAGCCCCCAAAGCCCTATTCCTTGTCATTCCGCAGGAATCTTCCCAAGAGGCATGCACCAAAGCCTAGGGAAGATGCTTACAGCATGACAGATTGAGATGGCGCGAATTTAACTTAACATTGCCAAGTTAGAATCAAATCCAATACTCTGGCTCACGAAAATGAACTCCTGTGAAAAAAGGTTTCACGTTTGCTCAGTGAAACGCAACTTGGGCAGAGCTTCTTGAAGCGCCATTGCTCCTGCGGGTGTAACTTTCGATTTGCCGATCAACAACACTTCGAGCTTGGTCAAATTCTTGAGGTGTTCCAAATCTGTGTTGCTCACTTCGGTTTCATGCAGATCCACTCTGACGACGGGATGGTCCGCACGCAGTGAATCCACTACGACCGTCCTCCCAATTTCACGAGTGCGCCAATGGCTTCATCCTGAGCAGTCGAGACTGAAGATTGTGCCAGACTTAGAGACCATGCTGTAAATAAGGTCCAAAAACAGAAGCGCGAGAATCTCATGATTTGTTTCCTGACATTTACTTGACTTCAGTTCGTGAAGCTTTGTAATACATACATGTGGCGTTTTGCCTCTTTAACAAAGCTTCTGTCCGCAGATTTCGCAGATAAAAAATCTGCGTGAATCTGCGGACAGAGAATTTTTGAATGACATTCCAATTTTATCAATACAGCGGCTGCGTCAATTCCGGCGGCAATTTTTTGTCAACCGCCGGCCGCTTCATGCTGCCCGCCAGCTCCCACGCCATCGCATAAATGGTGCGCGAGATCTTTTGCATTTTCTCAAAATCGATCTTTTCAACGTGATCCGTCACTTTATGGTAATCCTCATGCTCGCCGTCGGTATAGAAAATGATCGGAATGCCCTGTTGCGCGTAACAGAAATGATCGCTGCGAAAGAATACTTTTTCGGGATCGTTCGGATCGTCGTACTTATAGTTGAACACCAGATTGTAATAGGACTTGTTCACCGCCTCGCTCAACTCTCCCAGCACCGTGCTCATCATTCTCGAGCCGACGACGCAGACTTCAGCGGGCCCCGAAAGGCCGGCATTCGCCGGATTGGTATCGCCCGGTTTTTTCGAGCGCCCCACCATGTCGAGGTTCAATTGCGTGATGATTTTGTCCAGCGGCACCGTCGGAAAACGCGTAAAATATCGCGCGCCCCACAAGCCCTTTTCTTCCGCCGCGTGCCAGACGAACAGAACTGAACGTTTCGGGCGCGGGCCTTTGGCGAACGCTTCGGCAATCGCCAGAATACTCACCGTGCCGGAGCCATCGTCGTCCGCGCCGTTGTAAATGGCATCGCCGTTGCTCGGTGTGCCCACGCCGACGTGATCGTAATGCGCGCCCAGCGCGACGTATTCTCTTTTCAAAATGGCATCGCTGCCTTCCCAAACGCCCACGACATTTTGCGTGTAAGCCCGCTCAGTTTTTAGCGCAACGGTGAAACTCACTTTTTTCTCGGATTTGAATTCGAAAGCAGGCAAAGGCTCGCCGGAGGCTGCGTTGTTGAAAATTTTAGCGGCACTGTGCTGCTCGCCTTGAAAAAGGGCCTGCGCAGCTTTGGGCATGATCGAGATCACCGGAATTTTGGGCGGGCCTTCGCTTTGAAATTTTTCCACCGCGAGAGCGCCGGTGACGGAGTTGGTGCGGCGCGTCTGTTCCCAAATCGCCAGGCTGGGAAAGCCCGCAAGGGAAATGCCGCCGAGAGCGCCATATTGGGCCGCGCGCTGCGCCGGAACCTGCCAATCTTCGCCTTGCTTGCCGGTGAAATCGGCAAAGCTAACACCTTGCGGAAATTCATTCGTCCACACCACGATCTTGCCCTTCACGTCAACACCGGCAAAAGCATCGATGTTTTTGGCTTTGATCATCAGGCCGTGGCCGACGTAAACCAACGGCGCACTTGCCGCGCCTGCGCCCTGAGCGGCATTCGCGATAAAATCCGGGCCGTGTTTGAAGCGCTGGCCGTTGATTTCCATCACGGTTTGCGCGGAATCCACCGTGGTTTTCAACAAAGCAAAGCGTTGAAAGTAAGTACCCTCGTCACCCGCGGGCTTGAAGCCCCAGCGTGACAAGTGCGTGGCAATGAATTTCGCCGCGAGGTCAAGCCCGCGTGAGGGCGTGTCACGGCCTTCCAGCTCGTCGGAGGCAATGAAGGTGAGATAATCTTTCAACTGCGCCGCCGTGATGCTTTCGGCGCCTTTGTATTTATTGTTGGGCGGATTCGCCGCAACGCGTGGAGGAAAAACCAGATAGCCGAGCGCGGAGGTAAGTAGGAGGATGGCAAAATAGCGTTGCCGCGATTTCATGCTTGCTCCTTTTGAGAACTGCAAAATCATTTTTTCCTTCAGAAAGCTTGCCGATAAGACGCAGCAGCATGGTTTTCGTTCAAATTAAAGGAGTGGCGTAATCAAATTTCGTGAGGAGCTCGTGGCAGATGGAAAATGTTACGGAATGCAGACTCCCTTGGATGACAGTAAGCTCACTCCCCTCGCATCCATACCAGCATTTCTCCAGGGCTGCGATTATCCCAGGCAAAATACGGGATCGCCCGCAAAGGTGCTTCCACAGAGCGCGGCGCTACAGGCCGGTAGAGGGTGTCACTGAAATCATCCGGTACACGGCGGTTGGCCGTGCCGGAAATCATCACGAGGCCGCCGGGAAGTTCTTTTTCGATCTCGATCGAGAGGCGAGCCGTGCCCGGCAAAAACAAATCGTTTAGATTCACACCGTTGTCCGCTTCCTCCAGGCAATAGACGAGCGGCCCGCGTTGTAACGCGATGCGGCCGCAATTCATGCGCACGTTTGGATGCGCCTGCACCCGTTCGACCGGCATGGGAAGATGCAATTCCACCTCGCTTCGCGGTTCCCAAATGCGCCGGAGGCGAACATAGCCGTTGTCCACGGCGGCAGCAAGCGGTGCTGCGTCACCGTTGATTTTCAGCTCGGGGTTGCGGCACCAACTCGGAAGGCGCAGCGCCAGCGCAAATTCCGTTTCTTGTGCGGAATCCACATGAAGTGAAATCTTCTCGCCCCAGGGATAATCCGTCTCCTGTTGAATTCTTACCGGATTTCCGCCCAGCACGGTTTGCGTTGCGCTGGCGAGGTAATGATGAACGAAGAAATTGTCTTCGTTTTGAGCATAAACGTATTGGCCGAGCGAGGCGATAATCCGCGCCAGATTCGGCGGACAACAGGAACAATGGTGCCATTGCCAGCGATGGTGCGCGCCAAGGCTCTCGAGAGGGTTCTCGTAGAAAAATCTGTCGCCAGAAAGCGAAACACCGCTGAGCACGCCGTTGTACAATGCGCGTTCGAAGATGTCGGCGTAAACGCCCTTGATTTCTGTTTGCAGCATGCGATGGGCAAACAGGCACAAACTGATGGCCGCGCAAGTCTCGGCGTAAGCAGTGTCATTGGGCAGGTCATAATCCGCGGTGTAGCCTTCATTCGAGCGTGCAGAACCGATACCGCCGGTGACGTACATGCGGCGCTGCACGAGATGCTGAAAAATGTGGCGGCAGGCAGTAAGTAACGCTTGTTCTTCTGATTCTGCAGCCAAATCAGCCATCGCGCTATATAAGTACATGCCGCGCACCGCGTGCCCAACGGGCATGCTCTGCTCGCGCACCGGAGCATGAGACTGCGTGTAAGCATGGGTTTTAGCCCAGTAGTCTTCGGGCTTCTCGCCGCGCGCCAGAGCTTCAAGATCGAAATAATGCGGCTGGCGGCCGCGTTCATCAACAAAATATTTTGCCAAATCCCAATAACGCTGTTCCCCGGTGGCATGAAACAATTTGACCAGAGCTAATTCAATCTCAGGATGCCCGCAATAGCCGCGCTTTTGTCCCGGGTTTGTGCCGAAGGTTTTTGCAATGTAATCGGCGTAACGGCAAACAACTTCCAAGAGTTTGCGTTCGCCAGTTGCTTGTAGATGGGCCACACCGGCTTCGATCAAATGCCCAGCACAATACAATTCGTGATCGTCGCGCAAATTGGCCCAGCGGGCGTGCGGCCGCACCACCGAGAAATGCGTATTGAGATAGCCGTCCGACTGCTGCGCTTTTGCCATCAAGTCAACGACCTCCTCGACTTGCTTTGCCAGCGCGAGATGGGGATGCGTGATCAAACCGTAGCTGGCGGCTTCCAGCCATTTTGCCACATCCGAATCCCAAAAAACATGCGGCTCATTCGGCATGCCGGGCCGCCAGCTCAATTTCCATGCTGCGATGCGGCCGGTTTCCTGGCATTGTTGATAAACTGCCGGAATCGTGACGTGCGCATTCAAGCGCTGGCGCTCTTGCCAAAAGCCGCCATTGATTTTAACCTGATCCAGCGAGAGCGGTGTGAGTCTGGGCATGAACAATCCGGTATGTATTTAGCTCATCAAATTTAGAATGAAGCTGAAAGTCTTTATGATCAATCGATTGATTGAAAGCAACAGATAATTTGGTAATCTTGCGTCGAATTGAGCAAAAGCCCGGACAGAAAAATGAAGGACAGAAAGATGGCATTAGATCTCATACCCGGAGGCTGGTTTGTGACGGGATGGCGCAAACGAAAAGCATTTTTCTGCCCCGCATCTTTCTCTCTTCTGTTTTTTGCAGGATGATTATGTCTTTGCTACTGCCCTCTGGCTTCGATTTTCAGCTCGTCTGAAAATCCGAGGCGGGGTTTTATCTGACTAGCGCCATCGTTTTGCTCGCAACAAAACTGCCGGCGCGCAAGCGATACAAGTAAGTTCCCGAGGGCAAATGCGCTGATGACCTGTGGCCAGGAGGCGGAAATATCGATGAATGCGCGATCGCTGGTGTCCGGGTCATTGCGAAAAATCTTGGTAATGGGTTGTGCAAAATCGCCGCCCGAAAGCAGAACGTCCAAATACCATCATTGTCATAGTCACCCACAGCAGCAGCACCCTCGGGCAGCACGACACTGGCTTCGGTGAAGGTGCCAGCGTTATTGAGATAAATCTTCGCGCCGAGGACAAGATCTAAATCGTTATCGTTATCCAAATCGCCCCAGACAAAATTATTGAGCACGGCCAGCTCACCCAGGCGAATATCATCGGGAGATTGGTAGTTTGTAGTATTGAGAAAATAGCGCAGGCTGCCATTGTCCGAGCGAACTTCCCAGCGGCTCGAGGTTTGTGGCGACCAGCCCTCGGCATCGCCATCCTCGAAATCATCAGAAAAAAGCGATGCGGAGCGCCTTGGAGGCGAACTAAGCCTCCCCCAAACCAGCACCAAAGAAATCACGATTGGCAGGTATTGCGGTAAGAACGATTTGCGTTTCATGACTTGTCCCCTTCAAGTTAAGATGATACTGTGCAGTAGGATAAAATCGTTGGTTACTGTTCGCGTCGTTGCCTTTCTTGTAGAAATGGGCGGCTACGCTGTTCAGCGTTTTGAATAAAGTGGGGGAGGGTGTATTATCTTGATAAGTGGAGAATAAGAAAAAGGAGGTAATTTGTCAAGCGAGCCATGCGAGCCATGGTTCGACTTTGGTCGCAGTTCAAGATTGGCCAGGGCAGTAAGCACAAAATTAAAAAGGCGACCATCAGTCGCCATTGTGAATTTCGAAACTCGGAAGCTCTACTTTTTGAGCAATGCTTCGATTTTTCCGGCCAGATCGAAATCGCGCGTGCTAATGCCGCCGGCATCGTGCGTGATCAGTTCGATGGAAACACGGTTATAAACATTGCTCCATTCGGGATGGTGGTTCATCGCTTCAGCCAGCAGCGCCACGCTCGACATGAAGCCAAATGCTTCCACAAAAGACTTGAAATGAAATTCTTTTTTCAGCTTGCCGGAAACGAGGGCCCAGCCCGCCAATGCGGGAAGCTTGCTTTGAATTTCTTCAGCAGAGAGTTTTTTGACCGCGGACATGACGAACCTCACCAATTCAGGCTAAACTTCCATGACTTCCGCCTCTTTGCGCTTGAGCAAATCATCGATCTGCCCGATTTGCGCATCCGTCAATTTCTGGGCTTCTTTTTCCAGCTTTTTTTCATCGTCTTCGGAGAGTTTGCCGTCTTTCTTTTCTTTTTTGAGATGCTCCATGGTGTCGCGGCGGACGTTACGGATAGCGATGCGGCCGTCTTCTGCCAGCTTGTGGCAGGCGCGCACCAAGTCTTTGCGGCGCTCCTCGTTCAGGGGGGGGATGGGAATGCGGATGAGGCTACCGTCATTTTGCGGATTCAAACCCAAATCCGCCTTCAGGATCGACTTTTCGATTTCGGCGATCATGCTTTTGTCGTAGGGCTGTACCGTGATCAGCCGTGCTTCCGGCGTGTTGATCGTGGCCACCTGCTTGATGTGCATCGAGGCGCCATGATAATTCACGCGCACGCTATCCAGCACCGTTCCCGAGGCCTTGCCCGTGCGAATCTTGGCGAATTCATTGCGGATGTTTTCCACCGCCTTGTGCATGCGGGATTCCGCTTCTTTGGTAATCGCATGAGACATGAGTTCTACACTCCTTCCAGCAGCACGCTTTTTGAGATGTCCGTGGTAGTCCCTCGTGAGAGGTTTGGCATGAACACTGCAAAAGATCAGAGCGCCCAGGAGGCGCACCATTCTAGCCGATCACCTTGGTGCCGATGGGCTCGCCGAGGACGATGCGCTTGAAGTTGCCCGGCGTTTTCAACGCGAAAACCACGATGGGCAATTTGTTTTCCATGCACAGCGTCACTGCGGTGACGTCCATCACCCTCAAGCCACGCTTGATGATGTCCAGATAGGTCAGGGTTTCGAATTTTTTCGCGTGCAGATCGGTCATGGGGTCGGCGTCATAGACACCGTCGACTTTCGTGCCCTTCAAAACCGCATCGGCTTCGATTTCAATCGCGCGCAAAGAGGCGGCCGTATCGGTGGTGAAGAAAGGATTTCCCGTTCCCGCTGCGAAGATCACCACGCGGCCTTTTTCCAGATGCCGCACCGCACGCCGGCGAATATAAGGCTCGGCGATTTGTTCCATTTTGATCGCCGTTTGCAGGCGCGTAAAGACATTGTGGCGCTCGAGAAAATCCTGGAGAGCCATGCCGTTCATCACCGTCGCCAGCATGCCCATGTAATCGGCCTGCACGCGATCCATGCCCCGCGCGCTGGCCGACAGGCCGCGAAAAATATTGCCCCCTCCGATCACTACGCCGACCTGCACTCCCAATTGCACCACTGACTTGATTTCCAAAGCAATGACTTCGACGATATCGGGGTCGACGCTCAGGCCCCGTTCGCTCATCAAAGCTTCGCCGCTCAGCTTGAGCAGCACGCGTTTGTAAACCGGCTTTTCGCTCATTCACCAAGTTGAAAACGCACAAAGCGGCGAATCGCGATGTTCTCTCCGACTTTGGCGATCACATCCGTGACCAGTTGTTTCACTGTGCGGTTGGGATCCTTGATGAAGCTTTGCTCCATCAATACGATTTCCTGATAGAATTTTTCGAGCTTACCCTGTGCAATGCGCTCCGTCACGTTGGCGGGCTTCTTCTCATTCTCCGCTTGGGTGCGGTAGATTTCCATTTCTTTTTCGACGACGTCCGCCGGCACCTCTTCACGCTTGACAAAACGCGGGCTCGACGCCGCCACCTGCATCGCGAGATCGCGTGCCAGGGTTTTGAAATCCTCGGTCTTGGCGACAAAATCAGTTTCGCAATTCACTTCGATCAACACGCCGAGCCGGCTGCCGGGATGAATATAAGCTTCGACCACGCCTTCATTCGTGGCGCGGCCGACTTTTTTCTGCGCCGAGGCTGCGCCTTTTTTGCGCAGCCATTCGATCGCCTTTTCAAAATTACCGTTGGTTTCGGCCAGCGCGGTTTTGCAATCCATGATACCCGCGCCGGTTTGCTCACGCAATTGTTTGACTAAATCAGCAGAAACAGCCATGCGAAAATAACCTCCGATCAAAACGAATTCACGTTGTTTATCGCCGTTGCGCCTCGACGTCGGCCACCGTCACCACCACCTCGCCTTCCTCGCGCTCGGCGTACATCGGTTCCTCTTCTTTTTCCGGCATGCGTTCGCGCATGCCGCTCAAGCCTTCCTGCACGGCGTCCGCGATCGCTCTCGTGATCAGGCCCACGGACTTGAACGCATCGTCATTGCCGGGGATGGGAAGCGCCACCGCATCCGGGTCGCAATTGGTGTCGACGATCGCGATCACCGGAACGTTAAGTTTGTTCGCCTCGGCTACCGCAATCGCTTCTTTGCGGATATCGACCACAAAAATCGCGCCCGGCAACCGGGTCATGTCGCGGATGCCGCCCAGAACGTTTTCCAGCTTGCCGCGCTCGCGTTCCAGCGACAAAATTTCTTTTTTCGTAATTTTGTCATAGGTGCCGTCGTTGCTCATCTTTTCGATATTCTTCAAACGCTTGATGCTTTTTTTGATGGTGCTGAAGTTCGTCAACATGCCGCCGAGCCAGCGTTCGTTGACATAATACATGCTGCAGCGCTCCGCCTCGGATTTGATGATTTCCCGGGCCTGTTTCTTGGTGCCGACGAACAGAATCTTATCACCGTTGCGTACGGCGTTTGCTACTCCCTGATAGGCCTGCTGCAGGCATTCCAGGGTTTTCTTAAGGTCGATGATGTGAATGCCGTTGCGCTCCATAAAGATGTATCTTTTCATCTTTGGGTTCCAACGGCGGGTGAGGTGGCCGAAATGTGTTCCTGCCACCAACAAATCTTGTAGACTGACGTTCATTTGACGCACATCTCCTTTGGTTTGGGGTTGGTGCTCGCCGGACCGGGAACAATCAGGTCAAGGCGAGCCTCGCTGCGCCGAAGCACACCCTGCGAGCTTGTGCTGTATGCGCCGCGAATCCGCCATCCGGCCCGAATACGACTCGCCGTTCCATTGCTGGAAACCCCGGAGTCGCGGCGCGGATGTGAGTGATTTTGAAATAGTATAACGCCGGAATTGCACGTGATCAATGGGAGCGGGCTGCGAGGATGAAAGGCGAAAATCCGTGCGCGGTTTTTGCCGAACATGCGAAGCGAGAATCCCATCCGGCGGTCAACGCTTCGAGAACTGGAAACGCTTGCGCGCGCCTTTTTGGCCATACTTTTTGCGTTCTTTCATGCGCGAATCGCGCGTCAAAAAGCCCGCAACCTTCAGTTTCTTGCGATAATCGCTGTCGACTTTGAGCAGCGCCCGCGCAATGCCCATGCGCACCGCGCCCGCCTGGCCGGTCAAGCCGCCGCCCTCCACGTTCGCCAGGACGTCGTACTTGCCCAGAGTCTCGGTCAATTGCAGCGGCTGCTCAATGATCATTTTCAAGGTTTCGCGCTTGAAATAATCGAGCAGGCCTTTTTGATTGATCATAAAACTGCCCGCACCCGGCAGCAGGCGCACGCGCGCCACCGAATGTTTGCGTCTTCCCGTTGCATTAAAGGATAAGACTTTCATTCCGTCCTCTATTGACGAATCAACATGAATTTCAAAGCCCGTTTATTTTTTCCCTGCCTCTTCGCACGCGCCAGTGCGGCCGAGCGCTGCGAGGAGAATCCGGCAAACGCCGGGCGTACGACTAAAAGCAAAACAAGTTCACGCCAACGCTTCCGGCTGCTGCGCGGTATGCGGATGCTCGCCGCCGGCATATACTTTCAGCTTCAGAATCAAGCGGCGGCCGAGGCGATTGTGCGGCAGCATGCCCCATACCGCCTTTTCAATGATACGCTCGGGCTTGGTCTTGAGCAAATCGCTGAATTTGATTTGCTTCAACCCGCCGGGATAGCCCGTGTGATGCGTGTAGGTTTTGATGGAAGCCTTTCTTCCCGTAAGCGCAACCTTGTCGGCGTTAATCACGACGACGTGATCACCCAAGTCCAAATGCGGCGTGAAATCCGGGCGGTGTTTACCGCGCAAAACACGAGCAATCTCGCTGGCGATGCGGCCCAGCACTTTGCCGCTGGCATCGACGAGGTACCACTTGCTCTTAACCTGCTCTTTTTTCGGAATGTAGGTTTTCAACTTGCCCTCGCAAAACTTGAAACAAATGTTCTCTTTTCGCAAACTTTCCCAACACAAAGAAGAATAATAGCAAATTTGGGCTTTTTAGTCAAGCATTTTTCCGGGCTAAATTAGAGTCTTTGGGCAGCTTAAGACGGTTCATGAACCAATTCTGATTTGCCTATTTCCTGGCTTTTTGGTGATTTTTTCAATACAGCTTCTGCAACGTTTGTGCAATCCTCGAAACTTCTTCATCGTCAAGCGTGCGGCAATCCAGCCACAAACGTTGGTCACGAATGTAACCCAAGATTGGCATTTCGCACCGGCGCAGGTGCTGCGCCAATTGGCTGGCTGAAAAAGGCTGTGCCTGGAGCACGGCGGCAAAGCTTGGAATTTTTTCCAAGGGCAGGGCACCGCTGCCCACTTCGCTTTCGGAAGGCTCGACATGCACGGCGAGCCATGCACCGCAGGCTTGCCGCAACTCGAGTTGCAATCGTTGCGCACGCTGTTGCACGATCTCCAGTTTTTCCGTCATTTTTCGAAAAACGGCGTGCCGTTCCGGCAATCGTTCCGGATGCAAAAACAACCGCAACGTGCTTTCCAGAATGCCCAGCGTAAGTTTGTCACAACGCAGCGCGCGCATCAAGGGATTTTTTTTGAGGCGTTGAATCAACTCGCGCTCGCCAACGATCAAGCCCGATTGTGGCCCGCCCAATATTTTGTCACCGCTGAAAGTCACCAGATGGGCGCCGGCGGCAATGCTTTCAGAAACCACGGGCTCGTGCGGCAAGCCCCAGCGCCGCAGATCGACCAGCACACCGCCGCCAAGATCGTGCACTAAAATCACATGGCGCGCGCGTGCCAGCTCGGCCAGAGCCCGCAGATCGACTTCTTGCGTGAATCCCAGGATGCGATAATTACTGGTGTGCGCGACCAGGAAACCCGCCGTGCGCGGCGTGAGGGCATGGGCATAATCACTCACTTTGGTCTTGTTGGTGGTGCCGACTTCCACCAGCTTCGCGCCACTTTTTTTCACCAGCTCCGGCATGCGAAACGAACCGCCGATTTCCACCAATTGCCCCCGCGAGGTGACGATTTCCTTCCTATTGGCGATGGTGTTCAAGGCGAGCAACACCGCAGCGGCGTTGTTGTTGACCACACAAGCGGCCTCGGCCCCAGTCAATGCGCAAAGCAAGCCTTCAACATGCTGATGACGATCGCCGCGCTTGCCGCTGGCCAAATCCAGCTCGAGATTGCAATTGCCGGTGAGCGTTTCCCTCACCGCCGCCTGCGCCGCTTCCGATAAGACCGCGCGGCCCAGGCCGGTGTGCAGGATGACGCCGGTGCCGTTGATAATTTTTTTCAACCTGGGTTGCAGCAGTTTTGCCGCCTGCTGCAGAGTCAAATCGACGGCTTGTGCGAGCGCGGCTTCCACATTGATCGCTGCGGGAGAAACTTGTAGCCAATGCGCGCGCAATTCTTCCACCGCACCACGCACACTTTCCGCCAGGATTTCCGCGGAGAGGCGATCGCGCAAAGGTTCAAGGCGCTCGTGCTGCAATACTTTGTCAACGGCGGGCAAAAAGCGAAGTGGCGAGTCGGATTTCATAGTGCGCGCGAAACGGGCGCCTCAATTTTTTCTGCGCTTGATGATGGTGACCTCGGTGCCGCCTCTGGAGAAATTGAACTTCACCTCGTCCATCAGCGAACGCATGATGAACACGCCGCGCCCGCTTTCGCGCAAAAGGTTTTCGGGATCAAGAGGGTTGCTGAGGTTGTCAGGATTGAAACCCGGGCCTTCGTCGCGCACGATGATTTCCACGCCCTCGGGGCCGGCATGGATGGTCAAAAAAACTCTCTTCTCGGGATCGCGTTTGTTGCCGTGCAAGATGGCATTGTTCCCCACTTCGGTGACGGCAATCGCCAAGCTGTCACGCTCGTCTTCGGCCAGGCCGGCATAAGAAGCGGCTTGTTCGGCAAGGCTTTCGATTTCTTGAATCAAACCATGCTGATTGCTGGGTGCGACGAGTGTGAATGTTTTCTTGGCGATTGTTGCCATCTTTCACCTCTTCTCCATCCGTTCGTTGCTGGCGACAGCATCGGTTCATCAAAAACTCATTAGTGGAAAGAAGGTTTCCCTCAACGCGATCGCATGGTGAAGGCCTCGGTGCCCGGCACCGAAAAGAATTCCAGACGCTTCGTCAAAAATATCAAAACCCCCACTGCACAGTCAAATTAAATGTATCAATATTTCGATCACGAAGCAAGCGGTTATCTGTAAGTGTGCGAAAACTCATCTGCCGGCGCCAGTGCAAAAACAGCAGCGCAGACGGTGGACGCACGTAACTCAACTGCAGCATGGGCCGGATGATGGTTTGGTTGCCGTTGAAAACCTTTTGCAAGCCACTGCCGGGCTGCAATTGGTAATTCCAATGCGTCTCGCGATAAGCACTAACGCCCGGAGAGATTTCCCAATGTGCCGACCAGCGATGCCAAAAAGAAAGGTCGGCCCAATGCCGTCGCAATTCGGTTTGCGGGCTTTGCAGCCAGCGCCCCCAATCCAGCAGACCGCGCTCTTCCAAACTGAGCCGGTATTGCAGCGTCGCGGTCGTGCGTGGCGTCAAAGGAAACGACAGCGAATCGGCGATAAAAAAATCGCGAAAGACGATGCTGCTGCGGCGCGAGAGGGCTTCCGGGTAGTCGTAATCGATGTAGGTCGCGCGCACGCCGAAGCTTTGCTTGAATTTCATGCCGGCGAACGGCTCGAAGAGCAGATAGGGCAGCAGCTGCCAGATGCGCATCCAGCGGTTGTCGCCCGAGAGATTCTTTCTCAAGTAGACTTGATGCTCGAGATAGCTGCGCACCTCCCAGCCCATGCTGAAAAAGGCATTAAACCGGTGGGCGTAGAGCAAATTGGTTTGAATTTGCACGCGATCGTGATCGTTGGGTTCCTCCAAATTGGCGGTGGTGAGCGCATATCGCGCAAACCGGCCGAACCAGCGCAAAGAATCCTTTTTGCCGATCTGCCATTGCAGGCGATGCGATAAGGCCAGGTCCCACCAATCCGAATCGTAGCCTTCGCTGGCATAGCGGCGAATCAGTGGCGAAGCGCGCAGCGAGTCTGGAATTTCATAAGCGCGGCGGCGCGAGCGATAGGACAGCGCCAGGTCGTTCTTGAGTTGCGTCGCTGCAAAAAGCAAGACCGCGAGATGGCTGGTTTCCAAATCGTCGTGGTGAAAACGGCTGACCACCGTTTCCGAAGCATTCGACGAGGCCAGCACCCGGCGCGTGACCTCGACGCCGGCTTCGCCCAATTCCGAGTACAATGAAAAGCGCCAGGTCCCGCTCAAGCGATAATGCAGACGGTTCTCCAGCGCGCGGCGATTGCGCTGCACCAAATCAACATATTCGGTGGTGAAGTAATTCTCTCGGCGCAAATGATTGAAGCGCACGAAAAAAGAATCGCTGGTGTTGCTTTCAAATCTTCGCGAGACGCCGTAGAGCAGCGAGAGGTCCTCATTCCGTCGTTCCGGCAAGCTCTCGACCGCGGCGCCGGCGTCGAATTGATGCGCGTATCCGCCCCATGCCGTCGGGGTCAGCGCGAGATCGAGGCCGCCGGCCGGGCCATGCTCCTGGCGATTCAAAATCTCTTCCCAGCGATAACCCAGCAAAGGTGCCACGCGCAGCCGCCGCGCCATCAGCCATTCAGGATTGAGGCGCACCCGCGAAGTGCTGAAATCATTGTTGCCAAAATCACTTCCCGCGCTGCCGGTCAAGGCGTCGCGAAAAATTCTGCTCTCCACCAGAAATTCCAAACGCCCATCTCCCGGCAACGGTCGGGCGAGCTGCACGCTGGCTTGATGGTCGTCTTTCCAGAGGTCGCCCGCGCTCTGCGGCTGCAAGATGGAACTCAGATTTCCCAAGACCTGAAGCTGCCCATTGGCGGCCAGAGCTTGTTGCCAGCGCAACTGGGATTGCCAAACATAAAGCTGAATATCGTGCCCAAACGAAGTGTACGCGAAAAACTTGGGTGAAGAAGGAATGGTTGAGCCGGCTTCCGCCTGCTCGGAAAAATCCGGCATGGAATCGGCCGCGGCCGCCGCGCCGCCGTTTTCCTGTGCCCACAGCAAAGCGTTGCCACACCAATGAACGCCATAAGCAAGCAGGCAACAAAACAAAAAATACTGGGGAGGAAACTGGCAAAAA
>JBIOXB010000054.1:0-22569 GCA_044869275.1 bacterium | reverse complement strand
AGCAGACCTATTCATCGAACACAACACCATTTTTACGCCGCTTAACGGTCTACCCCAATCTTCAAACTGAAAATTGAAGCTCTTCGAGCAGCAAAGTTCAATCTCACGGAAATGGAACAGCTCACGGAAATGAAAGCATGAGAGTATTTTTTCCGCGATCACGCAGCGATATTTCTCAGCGACTTTGTGCGCTGTAAAGTAGCGTGCGGCGGAAAGAGAACCGGGTCTCGCCGAAGCCAATTCCAATATTTCGCGAAATTCACATAATATTGGGAATAGTTTATTTGGAACAAGTAGTTTATATTAAGGTGCTTGCGATCAAGGTATCTGTTTTTTATTCATTTCGCATGTGTTTTATATTTGGGGGGTTTCTGGAATAGTACTTGCCTTGGTTATTTAAACTGCCGATGTTAATATAATATAGAAGCAACTGCATCAGCGATCCCCTTCAAATAAGAGTGCGCGCAAATGTCATCTCCCTCAGATCGCCAGAGTGCTTCCGCCCAAAGGCCGAGGCGAAAGACGGCAAACCGAACACGGCGTTCTCCCCAAGCCGCGGCTGGAAAAGTCGCTGCAGTGGCAGATCACAAGCGCGTTGAGCAGGCGCTGCAGGAGAGCGAGGAGCGTTTCCGCAAAATTTTCGAGCACTCCAACGACGCCATTTTTGTCGTCGATCTCGCCGATGAAAAAATCATTGATTGCAATTCCAAGGCCAGTGCCATGCTCGGCTTTTCACGCCAGGAGCTGCTCGCCAGGCGCATGTCGGATATCCATGCGCACGAGACGCCGAAGCTGATGTCGTTTGCGCAAACGGTTTTGGCAAAGGGGCAAGGTTGGACGCATGAGCTCTGCTGCCTCACCAAAGCGGGTGTATACTTGCCCGCCGAGATTTCAGCTTCAATTTTCAACATGACTGGCAAGGATTTTATGCTTGCCATGGTGCGAGATATCTCCGAGCGTAAACGGGCGGAAGAGGATCGCCAAAAGCTGGTGGCCCTCATCGAGAACAGCCCGGACCTCATCGGGTTCGGAACCATGGACAGACCTCCGAAACCTGTGTACATCAATCCTGCCGGGCTGAAAATGCTGGGATTCGATACTCTGGAAGAGGCGGTTTCCCACAGCGTGCTGGATTTTCATCCGGAAGATGAGCAGAAACGCTACATGCAGGTCGTCATACCGGCTTTGCTTGAGCAAGGGCATTGGGAGGGCGAGACGTGCTTTCGACACGCCAAGACCGGTGCACGAATTCCAATTCATCGCCATTTGTTCACGGTGAATGATCCACACACGGGCGAGCCGATTGTAACTGCGACGATTGTTCGCGACATCACCGCGCTCAAGCGCACGCAAGAGGAGCTCAAGAAAGCAAACGACGAGCTGGAGCAGCGGGTGAAGGAACGCACGGCCGAGCTGGCGCAAGCCAATGAGATTCTGCGAGAGCAAATCGCTGAGCGTAAACGGCAGTCGGCGGCCATGGAAACGGCGATGGATGGAATTGCCATACTCTCTCAGGACGATGCCTATGTTTATATGAATGATGCGCATGCGAAAATCTATGGCTACGACAGTCCGAAAGACCTTCTCGGGAAAACGTGGCGAGTGCTTTACCGTCAGGATGAGATCAAAAGAATTGAACAGGAAATCATGCCCATCCTTTCGGAAAAAGGGCGATGGCAGGGCGAAGTCATCGGAAAGCGACGTGAGGGCAGCACCTTTGACACAGAAATTTCACTGACTGCCATTGCCGAAGGCGGCCTGATTTGTGTGTGTCGTGACATCAGCGCGCGCAAGCGAGCGGAAGAGGCGCTGCGGGAATCGGAGGAAAAATTCCGTTCGCTGGTGGAAAACGCTCCGGATTTCATTGCCATCGTGGATAGTGGCGGCAAAATTTTGTTTATCAATCGCACGGCGCCTGGCTTTACGATAGACGAGGTCATCGGGACAAGTGTTCTTGACTATATTTCAACCGAACATCATGATTTAATCAGGAAAAGCATCAAACGAGTTTTTCATACCGGCAAGCCCGACGCTTTCGAAATGATTGCCAAAGGGCCTCACGGCAGCACCTCATGGTATTCCACCCGGGTCGGCCCCATCAAGCGTGACGGACAGATTTTTGCCTTGACATTAATTTCCACAGACATCACTGAGCGCCGGCAGGCTGAGCAGGAGCTGCGCAAACTCGCCAGTATTGTCGAGCATACCGAGTCGGGCGTGGCCACCAGTAGCGGAGACGCTTTTGAGCTAGTCAACCCAGCCTTCGCGCGGATGCACGGTTATGCTGTTGAAGAACTGATCGGCATGCCTATCGCCCATACTTTCGCTCCGGAGTATCGCGCTCAGGTACCTGAGAATATCAGCGCGATCAAAGAGCGAGGATGGCTCACGTTTGAAGCGCCGCATCTGCGTAAAGACGGCAGCGTTTTTCCCGCGCTCATTCAGGTGACGGCGGTTAGAGATGAGCGGGGAAGACCGCTCTATCGCATCGCGACGGTCATCGACATCACCGAGCGCAAGCGGGCGGAAGATCAGCTGCGGCGATATACGAAACGCCTGGAGAACTTGCAGGAGATCGACCGGGCCGTTTTGGCGGCGCGTTCTCCGGAAAAGATTGCCCAGGCTGCCTTGCATTACATTCAAGATTTGATGCCATGCTTCAGAACGAGCGTCGTCGTCTTCGACTTCGAAACCAAGGAAGGCGTGGTGATGGCGACTCAGGTTCGCAGAGAAACAAAAATAGGAACCGGCGCGCGCTGGCCGATGACGGCATTCGAGCTGGTCGAGACCCTGGAGCAAGGCAAACCGGTCGTGGTGGATGACCTTTTGCGCCGGCCGTTATCGCCCATCATGAAGGCTCTGAAGGAAGAGGGCATTCGCAGCTATATTAATGTGCCGCTGATTTCCAAGGGTGAGTTCATCGGCACCTTCAATCTGGCTTCTGAAAAGCCGGGCGCTTTTTCCAATGAAGACGTGGAGATCGCCCGCGAGATCGCCAACAGTCTCGCCATCGCCATCCAACAGGCCCGCTTGCACGAACAAGTGCAGCGCCACGCCGTAGAACTGGAGCAGCGCGTGGCCGAGCGCACCGCCGAGCTCGAAGCTTTTTCCTATTCCGTCTCGCACGATTTGCGCTCGCCGTTGCGGGCGATCGATGGCTTTTCGCGCATTTTGCAAGAGGACCATGCCGGCATGCTCGATGCCGAATGCAACCGTTTGTTGAGCATCATTCGCAGCAACACACAGAACATGGCGCAGCTCATCGACGATTTGCTGGCTTTCTCGCGCATCGGTCGCAAAGAATTGCAGCGCACCGAAGTTGACATGACCGAGCTGGCCAAAGCGGTGTGGGAAGAGCTTAATGCCGCGACCCCGGGGCGCGTGCTGCACGTGAAGATCATGCCATTGCCCGTGGCGCATGGTGATCGCGCCATGCTGCGCCAGGTTTTTGTCAACCTGCTCGCCAATGCGATCAAATTCACCAGGTCGCGGGAAACCGCGATGATAGAAGTTGGCGCCGGCGTCGAGGGAAATGAAAATGTGTATTATGTCAAAGACAACGGCGTCGGGTTTGCCATGGAATATGTGCACAAGCTTTTTGGCGTCTTTCAGCGCTTGCACGGCGCCGAAGAGTTTGAAGGCACGGGCGTTGGGTTGGCCATCGTGCAGCGCATCATTCAGCGGCACGGCGGCCGGGTTTGGGCCAAAGGAAAAGTTGACGAGGGCGCGGCGCTTCACTTTACGCTGCCAAGCAAAGGAACGAAATTATGATAAACGTTGATGATGTTGAAATTCTATTGGTCGAAGACAACCAGCATGATATCGAGCTTACCCTGCGCGCGTTGAGAAAACACAATCTCGCCAATTTCGTGCACGTGGCCAAAGATGGCGCCGAGGCCTTGGCGTTTATTTTCTGCACCGGTGCTTATGCGAGCCGACAACTTAAAACCGGCCCCAAAGTCGTGCTCTTGGATTTGAAGCTGCCCAGGGTGGATGGCTTGGAAGTGTTGCGCCAAATCAAATCGAACGAGCGCACCAAAGTGATTCCGGTGGTGGTGATGACTTCCTCGCAAGAGGAGCGGGATATCGTCGAAAGTTACAAATTGGGCGTCAATAGCTACATCGTCAAGCCGGTGGGTTTTGACAAATTCATCGAGTGCGTCGCGGAGTTGGGATATTACTGGGTGTTGTGCAACAAGCCACCGCGGTGAGCTGAGGGCGGAGGGCGTAGAGCTGAGGGCATGGAGCTGAGAGCATAGAGCTTAGGGCAAAGAGTGTAGGGCGTAGAGCGGAGGGCGATGGGTGCGCTCTTCGCCCCACACCTTTTACCCATCGCTCTATGCCCTCGGCTCTATGCTCTAGCAGGTTGCTGAGAAATTCACTAATCACTCAAGATTGTCATTCCCGCGAAAGCGGGAATCCATGATTTCCTTGCATTTTCTGGATGCCCGCTTTCGCGGGCATGACTTCAAAAGTGTTTTTCAGCATCCTGCTAGGCAATTTAGAGAGGAGCTGACTATGGAAAAAACGCTTCGAATCCTCATTCTCGAAGATGTTCCTACCGATGCGGAAATGGTCGAGCGCGAACTGCGCAAAGGGCAAATCGAGTTCGCCGCCAGGCGCGTCGCGACGCGGGAGGCCTTCTTGCATGAGCTCGAGGCCTTTTCACCCGATCTGATTCTCGCCGATTATTCTCTGCCCGCTTTTGACGGCATCACGGCATTATCCATGGCACAGGAAAGATGCCATGAAACGCCGTTTGTTTTCGTCTCCGGCGCAATTGGCGAAGAACTGGCCATTGAAACCCTTAAACAGGGCGCGACGGATTATGTTTTGAAGCATCGACTGGAACGGTTGGCGCCGGCGGTGGGCCGCGCCCTCCGTGAAGCCGAAGAACGAGCCGCGCGCCGGCAGGCGGAGGAAGCGTTGCGCCAGGCCAACGAGGAGCTGGAGCAAAGAGTGAAAGAGCGCACCGCCGCATTGCGGGAGAGTGAAGAGCGTCTCGGCCGCATCCTCGAGTCCGCCATGGATGCCATTATCATCATCGACCAGAACCGGCGCATTGCCCTTTTTAATGCCGCCGCGGAGAAGGTATTCGGCTGCGCGGCGCAAAATGCCATTGGCCAGCCCTTCGACCGTTTTCTCTCCCAAGCGCTCGACGATCTCATCATTGAGAATATCGCCTCCACGACGAATGGCGGTAAAACGCAAAGTTACATTTGGCGGCCGGAGGGGCTCGCCGCCCGTCGCGCGGATGGAGAAGAGTTTTCGGTTGAAGCGACCATATCAAAAGTCGAAGTGGGGGGACGGCAACTCTTCACCATCATTTTGCGCGATGTCAATGAGATAAGAAAAGCCAAAGCCGAGCTGGGCAAATTACAGCTGGAAAACATTTATCTGCAGGAAGAAATCAAAACCGAATATGATTTTGAATCCTTCGTCGGCGCTTCGCGCGCCATCAAAAAAGTTTTTCAGGAAATTCAACTGGTCGCGGCGACGGACTCCACCGTTTTGATTTCCGGCGAAACCGGCACCGGCAAGGAATTGATTGCGCGTGCGCTTCATAATCGCAGCCTTCGAAAAAGCAGTGCGCTGATCAAAGTCAACTGCGCGGCCCTGCCGGCCACGCTGATCGAAAGCGAACTGTTCGGCCACGAGAAAGGCGCTTTTACCGGAGCCTATTCCCGCAAGATTGGCCGCTTCGAGCTGGCGGACGGCGGTACCATCTTTTTGGACGAAATCGGGGATTTGCCTTTGGAGTTGCAGGCCAAGCTGCTGCGCGTCTTGCAAGAAGGCGAATTCGATCGGGTGGGCGGCACGCATATCCTGCAGGTCAATGTCAGAGTTATTGCCGCCACCAATCACGATTTGGCGCAGGCCATGCAAGAAGAGCGATTTCGCTCCGACCTTTACTATCGTCTCAACATCTTCCCCATTCATCTCCCGGCGCTGCGCGAGCGGCGCGAAGATATTCCGCTCCTGGCCAAACATTTCGCCATGAAATACGGCGCGAAGCTGGGCAAAAAGATCGAGACCATTTCGCAAAAGACCATGAATGCTCTGCAAGCCTATGCCTGGCCGGGCAATGTGAGAGAACTGGAGAACGTGATCGAAAGGGCGGTGATCATCAGCCCCGGCCCTCAGCTCGAGCTCGGCGATTGGATTCCGGAAGCGCACACCACGCCAAACGGCAAGCGCATTTTGACTATTGCCGCGCTGGAGCGAAATCACATTCTCGAGATGCTCGAGCTCACGGGTTGGCGGGTCAGCGGTGAGATGGGGGCGGCCAAGCTGCTCGGCTTGAAACCGACAACTCTCGAAGCGCGAATGAAAAAGCTCGGCATCGCGAGAAACCGGGTGGCGTGAGGTGGTGCAGCGCTCGTGCTAGAGAAAAATTGCAATTGCCTTTTTTCGTCCTGCAAGTCCAATCATGCACCACTATGAAAACCTGACTCGGGATTGTGCTCGACGGGGTGCGCCTCGGGCATTTGTAGGGAAGAGCGCTCACCACACACAATCCATCGGCACACGGACAGCTTGTCTCTGCCAGTGCCTGACCATCTCAAACATCTTTCCAACGCCTTTTCGGTGGATTTTGCCGCGCTTTATCTTGCCAGGCACATTTTGGATAATCAAGCGAACCAACCGCTGCAGAGAGCTTATCATGAAGAATTTGTGAACCGCAAAGACACGATAACCTTCCAACCACGTTCAGATTTTTCACCCTATATTATTTTCTTCATTCCTGGTTGAGTTCATAAATCACATCCGGAGACGGGCGCCGATTTAGCCAAGCCGCGTGAAATAATTGGCAAAACCGGCATTGAAAACCACTTCGTCGAATTCGATCAGAGCGACACGATTGAAAAAAAAGCGGCATTCGAACCCTTTCAACCACTTCACCACCTTCCGATTTGCCCTGCCGCATCGCGGACCGGCGGTGCTTACGATCTTCACCCCTTCAGCAAGAGTTATTTTGGAAATGTTGCGTCGAATTGAGCAAAAGCAATGACAGAAAAATGAAGTACAGAAAGATGGCAATGGACGTCATGCTCTGAGTCTGGTTAGTGATGGGATAGAGCAAACGGCAAACATTTTTTTGTCCTGCATCTTTCTGCCTTCTGCTTTTTTGCAGGATAATTGTGCCATTGCTGCTGCCCTCTGGTTTCGGTTTTCAGCTCGTCTGAAAACCCGAGGAAGTCCATTAAGAAGGTCTCTGCGCGTTCTCAAAGCCATGGCCATCATCCACAGTGCGGCTCACCTGGAGAATTGTTGATCATGACTATGCCATCTCCATTATTGGGGATTTCGCTGTTGTTGCCTTCTTTGGAGCACGCACCGGCTTCACCGTTGGCGTCTGCGCCATCACGTCTTCAATATACGCCCGCAAGACTTCGGCAACTCCCCACGCTTGCGCCATGCAGCCGCGCGGCGCATGTGGCGGTTCGGCATCAAAGATTTCGGAGATTGTGCCAATGCCCGCGTCGCTCAGGTGCGGTTTGATTTGCTCAAGCAGCTGCTTTGCACGCTGCTTCCCGGCCTCGCCTTCAACTCGGACAATCGCCGTGATCAGCGGCCCGAGCAGCCAACTCCAAACCGTGCCTTGATGATAAGCACTGTCACGCGACCATGAATCACCGCCATAATGTGGGCGATAGCCAGATTCATTGACAGCGAGACTGCGCAAACCAACCGGTGTGTGCAATTTTTCTTCGACAATCTTCAAAACTTGTTCTGCATATTTGCCCTCCAACAATGGGAAAGGCAAGCTCAGCGCAAAGATTTGATTCGGACGAAGCGCGACATCCTGGTGCTCGCCATCAATGTAATCGTAAAGATAACCCGCAGCTTTGTTCAAGAAAACTTCACCGAATCTCGTTTTGACCTGTTCGGCGCGTTGAGAGAATTGCCTCACTTCAGCGGCATTGCCAAACCGCTGGGATAATTCGGCGAAAATCATCAGCGCATTGTACCACAGCGCGTTGATCTCAACGGCTTTGCCTTGTCGTGGGGTCACCACCCAATCGCCGATTTTGGCATCCATCCAAGTGAGCTGCACACCTGGCACGCCGGCATAGAGCAAGCCGTCGGCATCAACGTGAATGCGATAGCGCGTGCCACGGTCGTGCCACGCAAGGAGGTCGCGCAGAATTGGCATCAGTTCCTCACGCACGAGTGCCTCGTCACCGCTGGCTTGCAGATATTTGTAAATCGCCACAAAAAACCACAGCGTTGCGTCAACCGTGTTGTACTCCGGCTGCTCACCGGCGTCCGGAAAACGATTTGGCAACATCCCCTGGCTGGTGCTCTGGGCAAAGGCGCGCAGAATCTTCTTAGCGTCATCGAAACGACCGGTGACGAGGCAAATGCCAGGCAGCGCGATCATGGTATCGCGACCCCAATCCGAGAACCAATGATACCCGGCGATGATGGTGCGCAAATCTTCGCCGCGCTTGACGATGAATTGATCCGCGGCCAGCGTCAAAATTTTGGAAAACTCGTCTTTGTTGCTGGGACCATCGAGAAGTTTTTCGCGACGACGCTTTTCGCCGGCGAACAATTTAAATGCTTCACGATTTTCTGGATTATTCGTTGAAATAACGGCGCCCAGTGTATCACCGGATTTCAAGCTGAGCTTAAACAGTCCGTGTGTAAATAGATCTTCGCGATGATCCAGCCCGCGATATTGCTCGATACTGTATTCGAAATTGCGATACCAATCGGGCTGTGCTTCGAAGGCCGCGCCGGGAATCGCAAGGAATAATTCGGGCAAACCGTCGTAAGGCTGCACACGCAAAACGCCGAGGTTGAAATTCGCCCCACACCTGATGGCGCCGTTGGCATGGGTCATACTGTGATAATCGCGATAAGCGATAAACGGCCGCAGCTCAAGCGAGAAAGCCGCCGGTGCGCTCAGGACTTCATACAAAACCAACGTGGTATTTTCACCATCGACCGCGACAATTGTTTTGCGTAGCCGAACGCCACCCGCTTCAAATTCAAACACCGGAAACAGATCTTTGGTGAAGGATTGCAGATATTGGTAGCCTTGTGGATGCACAACGCCAGGATAACGATTGCAGCCCAGCTCGAAGCGCCGGCCGTTGAGAACAATCGTTTCATCCAGCTTGGAAAGGAGAACCATGCGCCCCACCGGCGGATGCGTGGCCGCGACCAACAACCCATGATAACGCCGCGTATGTGCGCCAGCGATCGTGGAGCTGGCCCAGCCGCCCAGCCCATTGGTTTCGAGCCATTCGCGCCGCACGGCTTCATCAAAATTTTGTGTAATGGATTTATCAAAAAAAATAGACATGCCGAGATCCTTATTCTCTTTGAGGAGGAATGTCCAGTCTGCGTTTCATCCGTTCGCGAGCTTCGGGAGAAAGAGAAGAGGTGGGTGAAGACACCGGGTCTTCGGCTTGCGCCCCGTGTTGGCGGGCAATTTTTCTCATGAATTGGAGTTGCTTGAAATACCTGTAACACGCAGCGCAAATTAAAAAATGCAATTTCATATCAATCCATCGAGGCAGCGAAAGTTTTCGCTCCATCGCATCCGAGGCCATGCGCGTGACTTCTTGGCAATTGGATAATCGCCGCGCCAACCATGTCACCAACATTTCGTTTATTTTCATAAGCCTGTCCAATCTCGTTTTTGCCATTACTTCTTTGGTTCTTCACATGATCAATTTTCATATCCATTACACCAATTGGAAGGACGAAACGGCCTCGCCCCATGTTTAGTCGGTGAGCGGCGTAACACCTTACACGATCCATAATAAAAACTTGAAGCCCCACAAAACTCCGCCCGCCGCTATTGCCGGCATATTAACCAGAAATAGAAAGACAGACCCAACTGGTCGTTTATATCAGCTGGGTCGTTTTGATCCGCTGGAGATTTTGCCAACAACTTCTGATTTATAGCTCCGCGACTTCGCAAAACACTTTGATCGCGCCCTTGGCGGTCGTCAGCTTGTCGAGCAGCTCTTGGTAATTCTCAAGGCCTTTGACCGGATGCGTCAGCAGGCGTTTCAACCAGCCGCGATATTCGGCTTCGGCGTGAGCCATATCTTTTACGCCCATCTCAAAATATTCGCGATTGGCGTTTACCGTGCCGACCGTCACTTTGTTGCCAAGCACGAACTCGAGGTTGATCTTGTCCGCCGCCACTTCGATCATTTTGTTGCCGCCGGTCACGCTGGAGAGCACGAGCACGCCATTCTTGCCGAGCGCCTGCATGCTCTCGAAGACGATGGAGGAAGCGCCCGTCGCTTCAAAAACAATATCGAACGGTCCGTATTTCTGAGCGCCAGCAAGTATCGGCAAATCGCTGGTTGATTCGTAGCGTGCGCCCAGCGTCTCAATCAAGTCGGAATTAAGATAAGGCTTCGGCGTGCGGCCAAAGGTCGTCACTTCCAGGCCGCGCAAACGCAGCACCAGCGTTGCCAGCAGGCCGATCGTGCCGGCGCCCATTACCGCGGCGCGGCGCGGACGCCATACTCTGAGGCGGCGCTGAATTTCGTAGGCTTGCGCAATGCCTTTCTCAACGACCGTCATCGGCTCAAGTAACACGCCAACTTCTTTCAAGCCGCGGGGGAATTTCACGATATACTCGGGATCATCGACGTAGTATTCGGCGAGAAAGCCATGGCGCAAATTGATGCCGCGCTCGTAATACAAGTCATCGGTGGTCATGTCATACGCGCCGATCTGATCATAGATCGAGCTGCCGGGACGCCGAACCGTGGCCACCACGTAATCACCCACCTTCAATTCCGTTACCTTTGGCCCGATTTCTTCGACAACGCCAAAGGACTCGTGGCCGGTGATGAGATAATCGTAACCTGGAGGCGCAGCCCCATACTCTGCAGCATTGATTTCTTTGTCGGTGCCATCGACACCGACGCGCAAAACCTTCACCAGCACGCCCCGGCCACCCGGTGCCTCGGAAATGCTCGGTTTCGGCACCTCACGCAGATGCGTAGAATTAGGCTTTCCTGGAAGAACCGCAATCGCTTTCATATTGTCTCCGTAAGATACAACAATCTGTTGGAAGGTCGATTTCTTCACTACCGTAGAGTTGTCGTGTTTTACGCGGCAACCTTACAATCCCAGCGGTTAATTTATGTCTCAACCGCGCGCGGCTGCAATAATTTCGCGACCAGCCCGGTCCAGCCGGTTTGATGCGAGGCGCCTACGCCGCGACCGCTGTCGCCGTGAAAATACTCGTGGAACAGAACATAATCACGAAAATGCGGATCGTTTTGAATTTTTTCATTGTAGTTGAACACCGGGCGTTTGCCATTTTCATCCCGCAGGAATATGCGCGAGAGCCGGCGCGCAAGCTCATTCGCCACCTCGTTAATCGTCAGGAACTTGCCGGACCCGGTCGGGCACTCGATTTTAAAATCGCCGCCATAATAGTGATGAAACTTCTGCAGCGACTCGATGATGAGATAATTCACCGGCATCCAGATTGGGCCGCGCCAGTTGGAATTGCCGCCGAACAAACCGGAATCCGATTCCGCCGGCTGATACTTCACTGTGAAGGCGTTGCCGTTCACATGAAAAACGTAAGGCTTGTCATCATGCACTCGCGAGAGTGCTCGCACGCCATAGTCCGAGAGAAATTCCGTCTCATCCAGCATGCGCTTGAGCAAGCGTTTCATGCGATGGCCGCGCAGCAGCGAGAGCAGCCGGCGCTCGCCCATGCCGTGCTCAGACCAGCGCGAAACCAAGTTCGCTAAATCCGGGCGATGGTTGAGAAACCATTCGAGACGATGCTTGAATTCTGGCACTTTGTCAAGTAATTCCGGCTCGAGTGTTTCCACTGCAAAGAGCGGAATCAATCCCACCATCGAGCGCACTTTCAGCGTGATCTTCGCATCGTTCGGCAGATGCAAGACATCGTAAAAGAATTCATCCTGTTGATCCCACAAGTTGATGCCCTCGCCGCCGATGTTGGCGGTGGCGCCGGCAATGTAGAGAAAATGCTCGAGGAATTTCGTGGCCATATCTTCGTAGACGTGATTGTGCAGCGCCAGCTCCAATGCGATGCGCATCATGTTGAGCGAATACATCGCCATCCAGCTCGTGCCGTCCGCTTGCGCGATATGGCCGCCGGTGGGCAATGGCGCGCTGCGGTCGAACACGCCGATGTTGTCCAGCCCGAGAAATCCGCCTTGAAAGATGTTCATACCGTGGGCGTCTTTGCGATTCACCCACCAGGTAAAATTCAACAGAAGTTTCTGAAAGACACGCTCGAGAAAAACAAGATCGCCCTTGGCGTTGTTCCTCTTGCGATCGATTTGAAAAACCCGCCACGCTGCCCAGGCATGCACGGGCGGATTCACGTCGCCAAACGCCCATTCATACGCCGGCAATTGGCCGTTGGGATGCATGTACCACTCGCGCGTGAGCAGCATCAGCTGCTCTTTTGCAAAATCAGGATCGATCATCGCCAGCGGCAGGCAATGGAACGCGAGATCCCAGGCGGCATACCAGGGATATTCCCATTTATCCGGCATCGAAATAATGTCGGCATTGTTGAGGTGTGTCCATTCGCTGTTGCGGCCGCGCTTGCGCTGCACCGGCGGCGCTGGCTGGCCCGGATCGCCGTTCAGCCATTGCGGAATGTCGAAATAGAAAAACTGCTTCGACCACAGCATGCCCGCGAAGGCCTGGCGTTGCACGTTCCTGGCGTCCTCGTCTTTGATGAGCGCTTGAATCTCTGCGTAAAACTCATCGGCCTCCTGCTGGCGCAGGGCGAAGATATCATCGAAGTCAGCAAAAGGCCTGGCTGCATTTGAATTGGTCAAGCGCAAACGAATGCTGGACGATTTTCCCGGCGGAATTTCAAGCTGATAATGCGCCGCGGCTTTCGTGCCCAATTGCATGGGGTTCACCGCAGCCGCATCATGGTGAACGAGATAATCGTTGATTCCATCTTTGGCATACCCTCGCGGGTCACTGACATTATATAAACGCTTGCTGTTCGTCTCGTTTTCACAGAACAAGATTTTCGGGACGCCTTCGCACTTCAGCCAAAATTTGCCAAGATCAGATTGATTGATTTCAACGCCGCCCCGCGTGTCAATACTCATGCTGGGTTTATGCCCATTCAAGCCCCATGACCAGGTATTGCGAAACCAAACCGTCGGCAGCACATGTGCGGTTGCCGCTTCCGGCCCGCGATTGTGCGCCGTGAGGCGAATCAATAGATCATCCGTGCCCGCTTTGGCATATTCGACGAACACATCGAAATAGCGATCTTCATCGAAAATCCCCGTGTCAATCAGCTCAAATTCCGGTGCGCCTTTGCCGCGCCGGCGGTTTTCTTCGGCCAGCCGGCTGTACGGAAATTCCGCCTGCGGATATTTGTACAGCATTTTCATGTACGAATGCGTCGGCGTGCTGTCGAGGTAATAGTAATACTCCTTCACGTCTTCCCCGTGATTGCCCTCATTACCGGTCAGGCCGAATAGGCGCTCTTTCAAAATGGCATCTTGACCGTTCCACAGCGCCAAGCTGAAGCACAACAACTGACGCTCGTCAGAAATTCCCGCTATGCCTTCTTCACCCCAGCGAAACGCTTTGCTGCGGCTGGCGTCGTGGGAGACGTATTCCCACGCATTGCCATAGGGGCTGTAATCCTCGCGCACCGTGCCCCATTGCCGCTCGGTCACATACGGCCCCCATTTCTTCCACGCCGCCTTTTGCAGGCGCGCCTCCTCGAGGCGTTTTTTCTCCGCGTTCATAAACACTCCGCCGTTATGGATTCACTAAAACTTTATCGGAGATCGGAAGGATTCCTAACCTCAACATCTGGATCATGAAGTAAATCTCATTGCATGGAGCTTGTGTAATTATTTCTCCGCTACCCGCATCGCATGGCCATCTCGATCGCGCACGAGGAAGGCCTTGCTAAAACCGAGTGCAGCTTCAGGAATCATCACCGTTGTCGCAGGCGAGATGAATCTCGCGCCACTATGACGCAGGCGTTGCAGCACAGCATCCGCGCTCGATATGACGAGCGTGGTTTGCCAGTGCATCAGGTCGTTTGCACGAATATCATCCGGCGTAGGACGACCATCACGCGGTGTTAAGTATTCGAGAAACTCGATGCCCGGTCCTTGCGCGGCGCGCAGGCCGCTGATGCGCAAGCGTGCGCCAAAGACATTGTTGAGATGTTCCTGCTCCGTGCCGTAATTCTCGCTTTCACCCGCCACTTCCAATCCCAACAAATCGCGATAAAATTTCAAGCTCTCTTCCGTGTTCGCGACCACTATGGCCGTGTGATCAATGCCCAAAAACAACTTGCCCTCCGCCCTCTGCGCTATGCCCTCTGCTCCTTGCTCCTTGCCATCTGCCATCTGCCCCTGGCTCTGCCATTTGGGATCGCCTTTGCCCGCGGGGAAGTAAATGATCTCCAAATGATGGCCATCCGGATCGCGGAAGTAGAACGCGCGAATACCGGCCGCGACTTTGTTCCAATCTGGAATGCGTTGCGGGCCGCTGGAGGCGTGTTGCACTTTGTGCTGGCGCAAATGCGCGTAGGCTCGGTCCATATCACTCACCACGATGGCGATGTGCTGAAACCAGCGATCATTGCTGCGCATATCAACCGGAACCGGCCGGCCTTCGGGGGCGAGATAGTCCATCAGCTCGATAAACTCTTCTCCGAGTTTCAAACGTGCGACGCGCATGCGCAGACCGAAAACGCCCTGCAAATGTTCGTATGCCTCGCCGGCGACTTCGATCTCGGAAACTTTCTCGAAAGTGAGAACCTTCGTGTAAAAATCAAGTGCGCGATCCATATCCGAAACCGTGATGCCAATGGCGTCGACGACAGAGATTGATTCCTGAGCATAGGATCGAAAAGAGATTGAAAGAAAAGCTAAACATTGGAGCCAAATCGAAGGGAAAACTTTTGTACGATTGTTTAACATTTTCCGCATGAGAACTCCTTTTGCTTTATGCCTCCAGCACTTACTCGTCCCCATACTTTTACTCTTACTCGGTGTTCAATATTTTTCAAAAACGAGTGAGAGGATGAGTAGGAGTAGGGGCACAAAACCATGAGCTTCTAATTAATCTATCACTACCAACACGCTATTCAATCCTCCCAACCCATCCGGCGTTTTGTGAGGATTGGCAGAATCATCGCGCCAGCGTTCATCGTCGACGAGAAATTTATATTGATAACGACCCTTTGCCGGCAAGGGATAACTCACGCGCCATACCCCCTTTTCCACTCGATGAGCGAGAACACCCGCGCGCCAATCATTCCAACTGCCGAAGACTTGAACTTTTCTCGCGTCATGATCGTGCAACACGAAACTCATCATCGAATCTGTCAACTCTGGCGAGAGCACAGTGCCATTGAGCTTGTCGTGCTTTTCGCGCAACGCGAGCGTGAGCGCACGGCCGGCATACAACGCCCCGGCGCCTTGGCGCTCACGCGGCACGTTCTGAATCCGCTCGGCCGACATGATCAGCGCTTCGCGAATCAGAAATGGCGAGAGCTTGGGGTTGGCTTCGAGCATGCACGCCGCGACGCTCGCGGTCAATGGCGCGGCGAAACTGGTGCCATCGACGTGTTGATAAAACGGCGTGACGAGCTTACACTCTGCGATGCGGCCCTCACAACTCTCATCACCCGCGGCGCGACGCGCAAAAAGCTCTTGCGCCTCCTGGGCGAGCTCTGTTTCCGGCAATACCGGCGCGACCACCCAAATGCTCGGCGCGACAAGCTCCGGCTTGAACGCACCCCCGAGCGATGCACCGTAATTGCTGTGCCACAGCTCGATCTCTTCATCATTGAATGTGCTCTTATCATCTAGTCCGCCAATGGTGAGTGCAGAGGGCGCGGTTGCCGGCGGCAGCAACCGGCGTTCGCCGTTATTGCCGGCGGCAACAACCACGGTTACTCCTTCGCCGCCGAGGGCTTCGACTTCGGCATCTATCGGATTTTCTTGCAACGCGCCGGTCGCGTCGGCGCCGAGCGACATGTTTACGACTTTGAGGTCGAGCGCCTTGTGATTCTGTCGTAGCCAACGCAGTGCGCGCACGATGCTGTCATTCGAAATGCGGCCGTTGCGATCCATCGTTTGCATGAGCACGAGATCAGCATCGCTCGCGAGGCCGCGATAAAGCCCGTGGCTCAGCCAGCCATTACCGGCCGCGGCCACGCTGGTCATGGTGCCGTGCCATTGCCCGGAAGCAGCGGCATTCCAGTTCGGCCAGCGCGGCGCTTCGTGCGATCTAAAGTATAATGCCGGCATCGCCGGCTCGCTCGCATCAACCCACGCACGAATGCGGTTCACGGGCTGCACCAGATCCGGATGCGGATAGAACGCGCTATCAACCAGGGCGAGCGTAATGCCTCTGCCGGTAAAACGCGGGTCCGCATGCAGTCGCAGCGGTGTCGGCAACGCTCCAAGCGCGGCCTCAGCATCGAGTGGCCATACAGCTTGAATGCTTTCATGCAAGGCGGCTTCGCCTCTGTCCAGCAAGGTTTGCAGCAAATACTGCTGCACGCAAGCCGGGCACGCACCGTCGGCGCGGCGCCACCTGGGATGCGCCTGACGCATTTGCCTCTCGGCTTCGGGCGAGATCCAACCGCCTTGCGCGAGTAGCGCGCGGGAAGCAGGAGCTTTGCATAGTGGACAGTAGGTTGTTTGTTCGGCGGTCATTTCTTATTTGGAAGATTTTAAAATCAAACACGAGCGATGAAGTATTGAACTGCGAGAGTGAGAGGGAGAGGGAGACGGGGAGAATGGGTGACGGGGCGATATCTCCCTCTCTCCTTGTCTCCCTGTCTCCCTATCTCCCACTCCCTCCTTATTTCAGCCGTGCCAGCAGATGATCCCCCACGCGCAGCGCATTGGCGATGATGGTCAGCGCCGGATTCACCGCGCCGCTGGAGGGGAAGAAGCTGGCATCGACGACGTAGAGATTATCCACTTCATGCGCCCGGCAATTGGCATCGAGTGCCGAAGTGTTGGGATTTTTGCCAAAGCGAATCGTGCCGTTTTGATGCGCAACGCCCGCCAACGGGATGCGCTGCCCCAGAAAGCGCTGCAGCGGAATGATATGCTCCATGCCTTCGATCTGCCGCAGCATGTTCTTGAGCTTGGCTTGCAGGCGCTTGTGGCCTTCTTCATTGTTGGGCGTGTAGGACAGCAGGATGTTGCCCTTGCGATCAAGCGCGACACGATTGTTGGGATCAGGCAAGTCTTCCGAAGTGAGCCAAAAATCAAGTGAGTGTTTCGCCATAATGTCGAGCGTCAAGCCCGGCACGAAAGGCGGCGCGCCGGCGGAGAGGGTGACACCATCCAATTTTCCGACAAACGAGATATGTCCCATCGGAAAATCCCATTCCTTTGATTTGAAATAAAAGTCATTCAGCGCCAAGGTCTTTTGAAAGACCGAGGGATTGGGATGCTGCGAGATCGCGAGCACGATGGAGTTGATATGTCCCATATAGTGGCGGCCGACCACGTCGGAGCCATTGGCCAAGCCGCGCGGATGTTTGTCATTGGCAGAGCGCAGCAGCAGCGCCGCGGAGTTGATCGCGCCGCACGAAACCACCACCACATTCGCCGAATAAGTTTCTTGTACGCCGTTGCGCTCGACATGTACTTGCGTCACTTCGCGGCCGGAGGCACTGGTTTCCAGGCGCGAGACGTAGGCTTCGGTGAGCATCGAAACATTGGGATGCTTGAGCGCCGGATCGACGCACACGACTTGCGCATCGGCTTTGGCGTACACCAAACAGGGGTGCCCGTCGCAGGTGTCGCAACGAATGCAGCGGCTGTGCAAGCGATCCTGCTCGTTGAGCATGATGCCGAGCGGCACGTGGAACGGTTGGTGTCCGAGCCGGGTGAGATCGTCGTGCAGCTGTTGTATGCGCGGCTCGTGGCTCACCTTGGGATAAAGATAAGGCGCGCTTGCCCACGGTTCCGTGGGGTCAGCGCCGCGCTCACCATGCACATGATAGAGATGCTCGGCCTTGGTATAATATGGCTCCAGCTCATCATACGAAACCGGCCACGCTGGCGAGACGCCGCCATGATGCTTCAGCTCGCCAAAATCCTCCTGGCGCAAACGGAAAAGCGCAGCGCCGTAAAATTTCGTGTTGCCGCCGACGTAGTAATTGGTGTGCGGATGCAGCGGCTTGCCGTCTTTGTCAAGCCAGGCCTCTTTGGTATTGTATTTGGCTTGCACGTTGACGGCGCGCGTGCTCCAATTGTCCTTTTCGCGCGGCACATAATTACCGCGCTCTAAAATCAAAATCTTTTTGCCGGAAGGCGCGAGCTGATACGCCAGCGTGCCGCCGCCCGCGCCGCTGCCAATGATGATCACGTCGAAATGATTTGCACTAGTCATGATTTTCTCCTGTCCATCACTCTTGAGCTGCGGAATTCAAGTCACACATTTGTCGGAAACGCGATAAAAGTCCTTACAACTGTTGCTCCGCTTCAGCATCGGTGTTCCTGAGCCATTTCGCGGCGCAATCGCTGTCACGTGCTTTGCGACACTTCGCGTGGTATCTTCATGGCAGTACTCACGCCATTATTGTTGAAGAATGGGACCTCCTCGTGCGTGTGTGAAACCGCAGGCGCGCGCAGGGTTTCAAACTGAACGAGATCTTTGGAAAAGAACAAATCCAGCGTCCAATCCAGTGCCACGCGAAGTTTTTTCTCCCACCGTGGCAGCTTGCTCAGATAAATCGTGCGCCACATCCACCACGCCGCGAATCCCGAGAAGTTGAATCCGAAAATGCGAGCGACGCCGGTGCGCCGGCCAATTGCCGCCAACTGGCCGATCGTCTTGAACACGAACGGCTTCTTCTTGCCGCCGCGCACGGTCGCAATGATATTTTGCGCCAGCACCTTTCCTGCGCGAATCGCGTGTTGAGCGGTGGGCGGATAAGGTTTACCCTCTGGATCGGGAACGACTGCGCAATCGCCAAGCGCCCACACGCCGGGCCATTCCGGCGCTTCCATGAACGCATTTACCACCACGCGGCCCTTTTCCTTCTGGCACGGCAATTTTTCCAACAGTGGATGCGGCGAAGTCCCAGCGGTCCAAACCAATATGCTTGCTTTGATCATTGTACCATCACTCAGTTCCACGCCTCGTTCGGAAATTCCCTTCACCCGCGTGTTGACGCGAATCTCCACTTTGCGTTCCGCAAGCTTTTGTTGTGTGTAGCGGCCCAATTGTTCCCCTAGCTCGGGCAGGATGACCGCGCCGGGATGGACCAGCACGGTGCGAATTTGCATTTCTTTGAGATGCGGATAAAACTCGAGGGCTTCACGCATAAAATCGTTGACGCCCGCGATCGTTTCCACTCCTGCGAACCCTCCGCCGGCCACGACGACTGTCAGCAGATGATCGCGCATGCCAACGGCGCATTCGAAATCTGCCTCTTCAAGATTCTCGATCAAACGATTGCGCAGATGAATGGCGTCGCCGAGCGATTTCATGGTGATCGCGCGCTCCTGCAATCCCGGCAGGTTGAAGAAATTGGTGATCGAGCCCAGGCCGAGCACGAGATGATCATACTCCAGCACGTGGTCATGCCCTTGCGCTTCGAGGCCGTGAGCTACGATGACGCGTTTTCTTGCCAAGTCGATCGACTCCACCTCCCCATCGAAGAAGCGTACACGCGTGAGCATCTTGCGTATCGGATTGACGATGTGCGTGATATCGAGATCGCTCGCTGCGACTTCATGCAGCATGGGCGTAAACAAGAAGAAGTTTTCTTTGTTGACGAGCGTCACCTCGACATTTGGATCGCGCGCCAGCGTCTTTTCAAGATGCAGGGCGGTGTACAGGCCGCCAAATCCGCCGCCCAGAATGACGATCCGTGTTTTTTTGTTTTTATTCATAAGAATTCTGTAAGGCATTATGCGTTCTCGTGCAACGTGATTTGCAGGTTCGTCGCCCGAACGGGACAATCCTTACAAGCGAGATTTCGGCCCGGACGCGACGAGCGTCCGGACGATAATAATTCGCATTTGTAAGGATCGTGCGACTCGCTCGACCAATGGTTGTGAAAATTGATTAGCAAGACACCGAGAGAATCCAAAATGCTCGCAACACTCAAAACTCACTGGCCGGAATATTTGATGGAAGCCGCCGAGCTCGCCCTCTTCATGATATCCGCATGCGGCTTCGGCGCCTTGCTGGAATACAGCGGTTCGCCGATTCGGCAGGCGATTCCTGATCCCTTCGTGCGCAGAATGCTGATGGGCCTGGCCATGGGCCTCACGGCGATCGGCATTATCTACTCACCCTGGGGCAAGCAGTCCGGCGCGCATTTCAATCCGGCGGTGACGTTGACATTTTATCGGCTCGGCAAAGTTTCGAGGTGGGATGCTTTCTTTTATGTCATCGCGCAATTTTTGGGTGGAGTCGCCGGTGTGTTGATTGCACTCGCATTCCTCGGCGAAATCATTGCTGATCCTTCCGTCAATTACGTCGCCACGCTTCCCGGCGCGCGTGGTCCGCAATTGGCGTTCCTCGCTGAGCTGACGATCACTTTCATTTTGATGACCATGATTCTGCAGGTCTCGAATACCAATCGCCTCGCCAACTTTACCGGAGTTTTCGCCGGCGTGCTGGTTGCGGTTTATATCACCTTCGAAGCGCCGCTTTCCGGCATGAGCATGAATCCTGCGCGCAGCTTCGGCTCGGCCTTTCCCGGCCAAATCTGGCAGAGTCTGTGGATTTATTTCATCGCGCCGCCCCTGGGCATGCTGCTCGCCTCGCAAGTTTATCTAATGCGGCAAGGGCATGAACGGATCATGTGCGCCAAGCTGCATCACCAAAACGACAAGCGTTGCATCTTCTGCTGGCATCGCAAACAAGAATCATGAATCAAATTCCAATCAACCTTCAACTCTCAATCATTCAGGAGAACCCTATGAAATCCCCTGCAGCAATCAGCAAGATGCTGACTCTGGCGATCGCGCTCGTGTTTGCGGCCGCCTTTGCCGGAGACAAGATGGCGTCGCACACCAGCGGCAAATTCGCGGGCCCCAAGGCCAACACCGGGACGGTGACACATTCCGTCGAAAACGACAAAAACATTCTGACGGTTTCCGATGACTTCACTGTTCCTGACACACCTGATCCGCATTGGCAGGTCGTTGACTCCAAGGGCAATGTCTATTTGCTTGCTCGCTTTCCAATCAAAGGCGACAAAGTGAATCGCAAAATCACGCTGCCGGCTTACATCAAGGATGTGGCCAAGGTGCAAGTTTGGTGTGCATTTGCCGAAGCTTTGCTTGGTGAAGCCTCGTTCGATAAGGCTGTTTCTTTGACCATGCAATAAGCGCTGCCATTGAAGCGCGCCGGTTGATCGGGTCACAAACTCCATCAACCGGCGTCTTGATGGAAAGGGATGATGGGATTGATGGAATGATGGATTTTGAGGTTGGAGGGGTCCAATGTCTGAGCCCCTTCTCGAGCACAAGTCTGGCGATTTGAAGTTTTCAGAACCCCCGGCAAGGAGAGCAACAATCATGAAAAACGTTAAGATTTTCTTCATAATTCTGTCGTGCGTCACCATGAACGTTCTTCATGCCCAATCGACGACGACAAAAACAACTTTAACACTGGCTGGCGCGAAGAAAGCCATTACTGCCGGCATTACCAAAGCAAAGGAATTGAACGCTCCGGGCGCGGTGATCGCGGTTGTTGATGATAGCGGCAATCTGATGGCGGTCGAGCGCTTGGACGGAACCTTTGCTGCCGGCGGTTTGATTTCCATCGGCAAAGCGCGCACCGCCGCGATTTTTAAGCGCCCGACCAGTGTGTTTGAAAAGATCATTCGTGAAGGCCGCACACCCATGGTGGCGCTGGATGATTTCACGCCATTGCAGGGAGGTGTGCCGATCACAATCGATGGGCAGATTGTCGGCGCCGTCGGTGTGAGCGGCGCAGCCAGCGCGCAACAGGATGAAGAACTTGCCATTGCCAGCGCGAATGCGTTGAGCGCGATTGCCAATGGCACGGCAACTTCCGCCGTGACTTTTTTCGACAGCAAAATCGTGGCCGCCGCTTTCATCAAAGGCCAACCGCTGCTGGAAAACGGCGAATACAAGGTTCACGCCAGTCATCGCGACGGTCCGGGCAGAGCCGAAGTCCACGAAGATGAGACCGACATCATTTATGTGCTCGAAGGTACGGCAACGTTCGTCACCGGCGGCAAAGTGACGGACGGCCAGAGCATTTCGCCGGGCGAGATTCGCGGCGCCGCAATCGAGGGCGGTGAAGCGCGCGCACTGGTGCAGGGCGATGTGATTATCGTGCCTCATGGCGTGCCGCATTGGTTCAAAGAAGTCAATGCACCGTTCAATTATTACGTGGTAAAGTCGATCAACTGATATTCTGCGCAAGGAGATGGCAAAGCCATGAAGATTCGTAATTCTCTATTATCTGTCGCGCTGTTGGCAGCCCATGGATTGACGCAGACCAGTGCCGACGCGCCCAAGGGCCAGCCTGAGGCGACGGTCAATCTTGCCACCAACGAAGGTGTGAAGTCCATCAAAGGCG
>JBIOXB010000053.1:0-31992 GCA_044869275.1 bacterium | reverse complement strand
TGAAGCGCACGCCGCTTTTCCAGAGGATTCAATTGCGTTTGCGCATGCGGCGTGAGCAGCCGCACCACCGAATCGAGCGCAGCCATGCTGAGCGGCAGCGCCTCCGCGCTCGCGCCTTGCGCAGCCACTTGCGCCAGTTGGTCGACGCGCTGTTGCAGGCCGCGCAGGCGTGCCGTCGCGGGCAAGGGTAAACCGGCAAGCAGATCCGAATCCCCGGTTTTCCAGGCCGAGGCCAGGACACGATAAGCGGGCTCGCGCCGCTCTTGCCACATGCGGCGTTGCGTCCGGAGCGAAACATAATGCTGTGCCGCTTCTGCGCCGAGGGCGCGATAGGATTTCTTCCACAACGGATGCAGTTCCTGCAGTGGGAATTTTGCACCGGCGCTGCGCCCGTCATCCACCACCACACGCGCCACACGCCAGTATTCCGTGCCGTTGGTGCCTCCATTGGAGGAAGGCAACACCGCGATTGCTTCTGTGGTCGCCAGCACCTCACGGATGAAACACTGCCACGGCCAGCCCGGTTCCTGCAAGACCATTCTCCCATCCGGTGCGAGCAGAATCAAATCCGGCTTGAAAGAAAGCAGCAACTTCGAGAGGCGTGCGCGCACCGTGTCCGCCGGCCATTGCGCGCGTACGGCGTTCGAATCGCGCGCGGCCAGGAGGTGGGGCAAATTGAGATAATGCGTCTGGCCGCCCAAATGTTTGAGCGCAGCATATGCTTCTTCACGCCGCCGCGCCGCAAGATCGTACGGGTATTCACCGCGCACGTCGCTCTCGCCGGCCTCGCCGTTGGTGAGATAGGCGCTGGTGACCGTCGCCCCCTTGCCCAGCCGCAGATATGCCAGTGTTTCCAAATCTTCGTATCCCGGCTCCAAGGCCAGCGACAGCACCTTGAAATCGTTGGCCAAATCGAGAGTGCGCTGGTGCAGCGCGTATTTGCCAGTTTCGGGGAAATACGTGCGCGGGACGGATTCACGCTGGCAGGCAAAATTCAAAATGCAAAAAGACAAAGTGCAAGTCAAGTAATAGAGAGATGCTTTGAAATCACTCGCTGTCATAAACGTCTCAGATGATATATGTTTTATTTGATCAGTCACCCTGAGTGCAGTCGAAGGGTGACGATCCTGCTTCGACTGCGCTCAGCATGACATTCCACGTCACCCTGAGCGCAGTCGAAGGGTGACGACCATGCTTCGTCTGCGCTCGGCATAACATTCAGCGTCACCTCAAGCGCAGTCGAAGGGTCGCTATCGTGCTTCGCTTTCGCTCAGCATGGCTGGAGACAATCACTACAACAACAGATAATCACGATGATCACAAATCTTGAGCGGAGTCACTTGAGTCAGCCTGAGCGGAGTCGAAGGCTCGCCTTTTATAGTTCTCATGGCTGGTCTCATTTCGGCATTTTGCCAACTCTTTCAATTTATCCCAATTCCTCGCAATGAGAGCTTCTTTCTTTTTGCGACTCCATCCTTTGAGTTGTTTCTCCACTGCTATTGCTCTCATGGGATCATCGAAGAGTTCACCAAAAACAAGTTCTACCGGCCTTCTTCTAAAGGTATAACACTTGGGATCGGTGCCTTCCTCGTGCTCGCTCAGTCTTCTTTGAATGTCATTAGTAACACCCACATAATAAGAGGCGTCCTTGCATTTAAGTATGTAGACGTACATGTTCTCCCCCTTGCTTTATCTTTACCAGCATAATCATGCTTCGACTTCGCTCAGCATGACCAAAGAAAGATCCGACTCCGCTCCGCATAACCATTAACAGGTCACCCTGAGCGCAGTCGAAGGGTGACGACAATACTTCGACTTCGCTCAGCATGACAAGGAAAAGAATTCCAACATTTCACGCAACAAGTTTCTCACAAAAAAACTGCCCAGAACACGAAAGGCTGCCTCTTGCGGGGCAGCCTTTCCAAAACGGGAGTGCAATAACAGAAGCCGGAGATCAGAATCCGAACTTCAGCGTGAACATGTTGTTGTTGTTGAAGAAATCCACGGAGCGGAAGGCATAGTCCAGGGTGATGTCAACCGACTCATTTTCCCAGAGCACGCCAAATCCTACCGCTGGGCCGAAAATGTTGTCATCGTCGGCTTTCGTGGGTGAATACTCCATGCCGGCGCGGCCGGCAAGCTGCAACGTGCCGCTTTTCATCACCAACTCGGCGCCGCCGCGATATCCGTCGAGGCCGAGGTTGTTGTTGGCAAAAGCGCCGTTGACGTTCCAACGCATGTTCTCGTTGATGCCGCGCTCATAGGTCATGCCCAATTCCACGGAGGTGGGCATCTCAAAGCTGGCCGCCTTGATTTCGTAGTATTGCTCCGGACGCGAGCCTTCGCTGGAAGTGGCGCGGCGGTTCAAGCCTTCACCGCCAAACGACATTTCCGAGCCGATGTTTTTCAAGGCCACGCCCAAGTGCAGACCGTTGACGCTGGCGAGATTGTGGTATTGCACACCGACATCGAAAGCCACGCCGGAACCGCTGGCGCGAGCCATTTTCTCGGAGATCAATTTCACCGTGCCGCCGGCGGTAATGGCGTCGGTAAACGCGCGGGCATAAGTAATGCCTACGGTCACAAAAGCCGGTGAATAGGTTCTGCCGGCCAGGCCCTCGGGATCGTCATTGGTGGTCAATGAAATATCGCCGAAGCCGAACGAGCGCACGGAAAAACCCACGGTGCCGAAGCCGCCAAAATTGACGCCGATCGCGCCGTAATTCAAGCGGATGTCGCCGATGTAGGACATGGTTGTGAACAGCCCTTCGGCCGTGGTGCCGATGCGGCCCAAGCCCGCGGGATTCCAGTGCGCGGCGTCAATGCCCTTGCTGGTGGCAATGCTCGCGCCGCCCATGGCCATATCGCGGGCGCCCACGGGAATAGTGATTTCACTCGCCGCGGCCGTGCCGATGCGATTGTTTTGAACCTCGACTCCCTGCTGCGCCGCCAGACGATCAGTGACCAGCGCCACGCAGAGGCACAACATAAACAGGACAGCTTTGTTTTTCATGACATTTTCTCCTTCTTGAAGAAGTTGTTTAAACCTTCCAGGCCTGCGAAGACCTCGAAGGTTTGTGCCTTCGAAGAAAGCGCGTGACGCTTAGAATATATCCAAGATTTCCTGCTCTTGAATCACGGCCAGTTTCAGAACTTTGCTCACCTTTTCACCGGTCGCTGAGAGCACGCCCTCGACATACGCGATGTACATGCCGCTCGCCACAGGCAAACCGATTTGATTCTGCAGGTTCCATTGCATGAACTGCACGGGATCGTCGTTTTTCTCCAGCGTGCGCACCAACTGGCCAGCCAGGTTGAAGATGCGGATCGTGGCCGTCGGCGGCAAGTTGTTGAACGTCACGAAGCGGCTGAGCGTGGTCTCTTCCGCCGGGTTGAAAGCATAGTACGGATTCGGAAAAACATTGATCAACTTGAAGCTGGCAGCCTGCAAGTCTTTCGTCACCGTCGGTGCCGGGGACTTAAACGTGAAAGAGTCGTTCGGCGTATTCGGCTTGGTGGTGACCAAGCGAAACACGGTGCCGGTTTCCGGTAGAGCTTGATTCAAGTTTGCCGGGTAGGTCGGGTCGGTGACACTACCGCCGTTCCAGTTGACAAGGACCGTGCGGCGGAGCGTGTTGTCGGTCGCCAGTACATTGTAGAAGGAGCCGTCATCGCCGCCACCCGGAATTGCCAACGCCGCGGCTTCCCATGCTTTATAGCCAGCATCGCCCGGGGTGACATCAGTCGGAGTGGCCCAATAAACCCAGTCCGTGTAGGGATCGTTGTCGCCGCCGGAAATGGAGTGATCATCGGCCCCTGCATTGGGATGCGTGGCGCACAAATTGTAAGTGCCGCTTTCATCATCGTCCAACATATAGGGAACGAAACGCACATCGTCGCTGGGATCGTTCGGCGTGCCGATGCCGATTCTCCAGAGTTCAAACGGCACCTGGATAACTTTAGCAGTGACGAAAGCATCATAAGCATAGCCGCCCGTGGCCGTGAAGCGCATTTCCCAATCATAGGGGATGATATTGGCCCAGTTGGCACCGTTGTTCGAAGTACGGTCCAAAAAGGGTTGGAAGTTCGCACGGGTGCCGTTATCAGCAGTGTGAATGCCCCACAATCCCGCTCCAACTTGTTGACGGTCAGACGGCCTGTCCGCACCTTCGTAAAATGGGAAACCACTGTTATTAAAGGCAAAGCATCCAATTTCTGGTGGATCTAACGGCCCAGCACCATTCGCCGTCACCAAGAAATTCTTGAAGCTATTCGGTGCGCCCACGATGCGCAATTGAAAGCCGTCGGTGAACGCGTATTGCTCGTCGCCGCTTTGATTTGCGACATTGGCCAGCACGACCTTGTTATTGGCCGTGACGTCGATCAAGTCCCAAATTGTGGCGCCCGTGCCCGTGCCGTCGTCTTTGAACACGACTTTGTAGTCATGGCCGTTGAGCGTGGAGGAATTGATCACGAGCGGGTAAGCCGCGCCGTCGCTCGGACCGACGTGCGAGACGTTCTTCAAAGTGTCGCCCAATGCGATGGGCGCGCCGTTCTCCTCATACACCGTGCCGAACGGCTTTTTCGGCGTAACCACGATCACCTGCGCCTCGGATTCCAAAGCCGCGGGCAAGAAACCCGGCACCGTGGAGACGCTGTAGGAGGTAATACCCAGGAAGTAATCCTGGCCATTGTACAGCGCGTCGATGTCGCGCACGTAATCGCGGGTGAAGCTGAACAAACGCTGCACGCCGCTGTTGGTGCCGAACTGCACCGGGATAGACAGGATTTGGCCGGATTCAATGTCGAACACGGTGTTCAAAACCACGGAGGGGTCGGTGGTCAAATCGTAAGTCGCAATGCGCACCGCGTCTGCCAAGCCGCCGCTGCGGGTCGGAAATTGATAAACATTGTAGCCTTCGAACGTGTAGCCGCCGGGATTGTTGATTTTGTTTTCGGTGTCGGCCACGCGGGAAAGATTGCTGCCCCATTCGATCACCGCTTCGCGGTCCATGTTATTGACCGTGATGGCGGGAGCCGAAGGCGGTTTTGCCACTTGAAACAGGGCGTTATAAGTATTTTGCGCGAACTGGTCATTGAATTTCATGACCGCAACGCTGGACAAGCGATCGGCGCCCAAGCCGCCCACCGTGGCCACCACCACTTCCTGCGTCTCGCCGGGATTCAGGCTGAACGGGCCGGTGTTGCAGAGCAGGCGGCGGTCGCCGGGAGGAAAGGAATATTGTGTGCCCTGGCCATCCAAAAAGCCGGTTTGTTTGACCGGGTCTCCGGATAGTGGGTACTTGGTAAAGTCATAGCCTGGGGGCACGGGATAATACTGGTCATCGCCATCCGTCGGCGCAAAGCCGCGCATCAGCTTATACCAGCGCAAAGTGCTCGTGCTATAACCGCCGGTGGGATCCGAAAACGGCGAGCCGGCGGAAAAGTAGGTGAAGGAGGTCATGCCAAGGTTCTTCTTGTCATAAACCCTCTCGAGATTGAACACCCCACTGTCCCCCGGAGATGCTACAATCGGGCCTTGCAGAAAATCGTAACCCGCACAAGGCGGCGGCAGACGGAATTTGTTGTATTCCGAGTCGATACCATTGGCATTATAAATGAAGCCAACGCTCAAGGTCGAATCGTTGCCAAGAATGTCGTCGCCGGCATTGCCCATATCCGGGTCAGACCATTGGCAGGCGTACATTTCGTTGATATAGAAAGCGCCTTTGGTCCCGGCGGCGTCCACGGAGACTCCGCCTTTGTTGGTGAATTTATAGCGCTTGAAGTAAATATTGCCGAGGGCGTCGGTGCGTTTGTAACCCCACAGCGTTACTTGTACCTCCAAACCCATGGGTTCGGAACCTTCCAAGCCCAGCGTCTGATTGGGGTCGAGATCGTTATAAACCAGCCAAATCACCTGATCTGCCGGCGAATTGGGATCGGCGCCCGCCAGGCCCGGCTCGTCGTAAGTGCCGGAGATGAGATGGTCGGGTGTGAAAGCATCGCTAAAGGCCGGCGGCGGCTGATAACCTGGCGTGCCATTGCGCTCGATATAGGGCGCGCCCAGATCGACCGGCCAATCTTTCCAGTCGGCGTCGTAGTTGGAGCGGATGGTTTGCATTTGCGCGGAGCTGACCGAGGCTTCCGCAATTTCATTGGACTCGGCGGCGTCGCGCTGCACTTCTCCGTCCGACATGAAGAAATAGTCGCGGCGGATACGGAAAGCGCGCGCGCGCGCATCGCCCGGATTGGCCGCAACCGCAGCCGCACCAGAACCGATGATCCAGCCTTCGCGGCTGCCGACGACGTAGTTGGCGCCGCCGACGCGAATCAATTGGCTATTGGGTGCAGGGATGGTGAGTGCGGCATCGACGTAGCATTTGCCGCCCCACATCAAACCATCTTGATAAATGAGCGTTCGCGTGCCGCGCGGAAACAAGCCGCCGTCGATCCCACGGGGAGTATGATTCGACTGGCCGTCATTTCGCGCCCAGGTGGTGAAGTTATTAATATTGAGAATTTGCCAACGGGGATCACCCGTAATCTTGCTCAATGACTGCTGGCGATCTTGCTTCTCGCCGGCAGGCCTTTCCTTGGCCAAGGCCAAGGAACCCATGGCCATGATCAGGGCCACGCCCGCCGCCAGAAGGATGCGCAAGCTCAAACCTTTCTTTCGCATATCGTGTTGCTCCTTTCTCAGGATTACGATTTATTCAAGAATCGATGTTACGGTGGTAGAGACGGCCGGTGGGCCGTCTCTACGAAGATATGCACCTACAGAGACGGCTCGGCGAGCCGTCTCTACAAGAATATGAACCTACCGCCTGTTCATTCACGACGCGATCTTACAGCTCGATTTTCAAACCCAACTGAATCTGTCGCGGAATGCCATAAAGATCGCTGCCGATCCCAGAATTCGAGATGGTTCCGGCGTTGGCGACGACGGTGCCGTAGGCCCAGCGATTTTGCTGGTTGATGGCGTTGTAGAATTCCACGTAATTCGGAATTTCGGTGAACGACGCCGCCAGCGGGCTGCGCAGCCAGCCGTCGTCTTCGGCCGTGCCGGTGGAGGGATACACGTTGATCACGCTTTTGGTATTCAACGCGTTCAGCACGACGGCATACACCTCCATGCCCAAGCTGCCGGCGCGGAAGTTTTTGCCCAGAGTCAAGTCAATGTTGAAATTCCACGGCGTTTGCGAAGTATTGATCGGCTCCGTGGGATTGCTGCTGCGCGAATCAATCAAGGGACGAACGCCGACGTTCCACGGGCTCGCCTGGCCCAGATTCGCGGGTTCTTTGATCTGGGTATAGCTGTGGCCGCTGGTGAAGCCGAAGATGGCGTTCAAGCCCACGCCTTGCAGAACCGGGCCGCCGTCGCCCAGCGCCCAGCGATAGTCCATCACCAAGCTGCCGCGATGCGGCTGGTTATGGTTCAAAGGATAGATCAACAACGGATAGCGCGTGCCGCCGTCGCTGACCACCACGCGCGTGGCGCGTGAATCAGAGCCGGTGCCCTTGGTGCTGGAAATGGTGTAGTTCAACTTCGCGGCCAAACGCTTGGTGCGCCGCAGCTCCAGGGTCGTTTCCAATCCTTTGATCGTGGCAATGTCGTTGTTAATCAAACCGGAGAAGAGCACACTACCCGCGGCCAGAACGTCCGAGCCGTCTGCCAGAACTCTGTCCCAGCGGAGCTGGTCGCGCAAATCTTTGTAAAAGCCCGTCACCGTCAGCGCGAAGTTGTCGGTCAAAGATTGGCGGATGCCCATCTCATATTGCGTCGAGCGTTCCGGTTTTGCCGTGAAACCGACCCAATTTCCGAACGTGCCGTAGGGCGAACGCGATACCGGAACCACCGAGTCATTCAGCCGGCGATTGCCGCCGTATACGTCAGTCAACTGGGTCATTTGCACGTACTTGCCGTAGGTGGCGTAGAACACGGTTTTATCGGTCACGGGGAAGGAGAAATTCACCCGCGGCAGGAAATAATCCTCGGCGCTCACGGTGGTAAACTGATCATCGAGGAGATAATTCAGCTTGGGGTCGTATTCCGGACTTTCAAGATCGACGACTCCCAAGGCATCCGTGGCAATGCGCTCGTAACGTATACCGAAATTGACCACCAGGTCGCGATATTCCAATTTGTTCTGCACATACATGGACAAAAAGGTCGGATTGCGCGGGCCTTCCAGGCCGGAGTCGAGCTTGTTACCATCGACGTCATAGCCGTAACGGTCAATCGTGCCCTGGCGGCTCATTTGTACGCTGCGTTCCAATGCGCTTTCAAATTGGCGCACCGTTCTGCCATCTCGGCCGTAAAGATAGGTCATCACGGCTGAAATATTGTTGACATTGAATTGGCGCATGTTCCAGCGATCGAACCTGCCGCCAACTTTCACTTCCCAGGTTTTCGAGGCTTGCGTGGTGAGATCCAGCGAGAAACCCAGATCTTCCTGGTTGTTCGAGAAATAGGTGTTGATCGGAGCATTGGGGTGATCGAAGGCGAAAGCATTGATGGTCTTATACTGCGCCGGGCCTTCCCAGCGGCTGATGAAGTCGGTGTAACCCAGGGCGGCATTGGCGGTGCTATCCGAGTAAGCTTGCCAATTCTCGCCAAAAGTTTCGTCAAACTGCTTGAAATCCCGCTTGGAGTAGTACAAAGAGGCTTCGTAGAACGTTTTGGGATTGAGTACGTGCGTGAGCTTCAAATTGGTCAAAGCGGTTTTGGTCTGCGCCAGAGGGTCACGCAATTGAAAATAATTCGTCAAAGAGTTCGGCCAGCCTCTGCCGGCTTGTCTTTCCACCACGTTGTAGCTGCCCGTGAAACGGAATTTCAGGCTGTTGGAAAGATCATAGCTCAGCGTGCCCTGCACGGTATTGTCACGGCGCGCGTTGTCCGGCACGTAGTTTTGCTCGTATTTCACCGTGCCATTTTCCGGCAGCAGTGCGCCGACCGGAATGGGATTGCCTTGCGTCGGATCCGTGACCAAGCCCGTAAATTCGAAAGGCTCGAAAAAGCGTTGATCCTCGTCACGAATGTAGTTGTGCTGGCCAGCCACAAAGAATTTGAGCTTGTTCATGATCGGGCCGCTCAAGGTCACCACGCCGTTGCGAAAACCGAAAGCGGTGGTGCCGAGGAATTGCTCGCCCGGTTTGGCGAAATCGTCGGTGCGATAATCCACCGTCATTTTGAATTCCGAGCTGCCGGAGCGCACTGCGGTGCGCACGATGCCGGAATTGGCGCCGCCGAATTCCGCCGTGTAGCCGCCGGCCTGCAATTGGATTTCTTCCACGGCTTCCTGAATGACGCTGACGTTTTCTTCGTTATTGTAAGCATTCATGGCCGTGGCGCCGTCAACAAAGTAGCCGACTTCGCCTTTGCGGCCGCCGCGCACGTACAAATCGCCGTTCTGCAAAACCGTGCCGGCGTTGAGCGCGATGATGTTTTGCGTGCCGCGAATGGGAAGATTTTCAATGTCTTCCTGCGTGGTCAAACGCACGGTATTGGTGGTATTGCGCTGCACCAATGGCCGCTCGGCAACGATTTCCATACCCGCCACTTCCACTGCGGTGCTGGCGAGCTTGAAATCTTGCGAGGTGGTCAAATTGGCGCTCACACGCACGTTCGACACCGACAAGGGCTGATAGCCGATGTACGAGACCTTCACCGTGTAAACGCCCGGAGGAACACTCAACACGATATAGTCACCGTTGATGTCGGCGGAAGCGCCCAGCGTGGTACCGTCCAGCACGATACTCGCCCCGATCAGCGGCTCACCTGAATCCTTGTCCGTGACCCGGCCGCGCATCTTGCCATCTTGCGCGAGCGCCAGAGTCGGGAGAAGGAAAAGCAGGGTTACAACCATCAGAACCCTACGATACATGTGACTTCCTCCATTAATGAGTGTTAATGGGTTTGGGGGGTGATTTAAACATTCTTGCCACTGAGACACAGAGTGCTCAGAGTTTTCATAAGATCATTCTCTTGACGCCATCTTTGAGCAAACGAGAATTGAAATTGATTCCAACAACCCGGGCCCGAGACGTCTATGAACTTCAATCGCACCTCCGATTATTTTCTCGGTGATTTGATTCAAATCCATCTCAGTGCTCTCTGTGGCTCTGCGGCATTTTTTTTTAAAACTAGTGCAACGTTTTCACATCAACCCTCGTCTAAACAAATACAGCGAAAAAGAGAAAAGCCTGACTCCGACCCAACTAAAAAAGCCAGGCCGAAAGATATGCACCTACCGAGTGAAATGTCTTCCGAAGAACTTTCTCCTTCGCTGATTGAGGCTATCGGACTTGAGTTGCCGCTCAAATTCGGTAGCCTTTTCACGTTTTAGACGCACCATCGCCACATGCGATGGCATATTCTTGGTTTTAAATCAACAAACGGCTATGCAAATACATTAATAGAGATGATGCTATCGGTACTGCCGCACAACGATAAAGCAAATAAAATTACCGCTAACATCGCGCGTAAGAACGATCGAGGATGCCAACAACTCGTTAAAGGATAAATTGTGGGGTAAGTTTTCCTTCTCCTCCGGGCCCATGTATATGAGATACAAGGCCACACCTGCTTTAGGCACACTAAAGCGTCTGAAATTTAGACAAATTACATGCCACTAACTTTTTTATTTGTCATCGACACGAAGTTGAAGCCATAACACAATGATTAGTATTGAATTAATTCAATGATGCATCATCCGAAGCTACCTTTGAGAATTGTTAAAATAAGAACAAACTTTGCATAGATCGCGGACAATGTTTGCATAGGCGGTCATGCAGATGACTGCAGCAGCCATTTCAGAGACGACGCATCTCCTAATACAAAACTGTCATTAAAAAGCTTCAATTCCAATCTGATCTTACCTTGCTTGCAGAGACGGAAACAACGTCAAAACAACTCACTTAGGCCTTGGATCCGTCGGTCAAAGCGAGTTTATTTAGCAGAAGTTAGCCTGCTTTACGTCAATTTGAACCAAAGCCATTCCAGCCTTCCAGCTTTTTCATCCGAAAGGCTCCATTCCGGCACAGAGTGTGCACGGAAGATTGAAGTTTCCATAATAACCGCTTGATTCGGCAGCAATAAAATATTAAACCGCCGAAACGCCATCGCCCTTGTCATTCTTGCGGGAGCTAGCGCATGCCCCATTACGAAAAGATGTTCCCCTTCCTACGGTGGGCGGCAGGAATCCATCTTTTGCTCTTTGGCTGCCGCGAACAACCCTCACAACCCGCAGCCACAGCTCTCGCACTTACAATTATAACAACTGAAACCTCGGTCATTTCCGGCAATCCCCAGCAATTGCAGGCCGTGTCACGCTTATCGAATGGCGAAACCGAGACAGTAACAGCTGAAGCGGTTTGGTCGATTACGCCCGGCGTGGCCGGCCAGATTCTCCCTGACGGCAGGTTTCTGGCCTCCCCCAACCTCGCGGGAGTGGAAACCGTGCAGGCAGATTATCGCGGCCTGCGCGCGACGCTTCAAATTGAAGTGGTCAAACGGGCGAGGAGTTTTGGGATTGCGCCGGCTTCCGCCAATCTGGCCCAGGGCGGCGCGCTGCAAATGTCCGCCAATGCGCAATTCGAGGACGGCACCCAGGCGTTTGTGACTGAAAAAGCCAAATGGTCTCTCACTCCGGGAATTGCCGCGAGCATTGACAGCACGGGATTGCTGCGTGCGTCGCCGAATGCGGAGGGACAAGAAACCGTATTCGCCAGATACCAGAGTTTCGTCGTGCAGAGCCGGATCAACGTTCAAGCCATCGCGGAATTGCCTTTTGAAATGGTGACCGTTGCGGCGGGAAGTTTTGTCATGGGAGACGACAACGGGCCGAGCAGCCAGCGCCCGGCGCACGAGGTGCATCTCGACGCGTTTCAGATCGGCAAATATGAAGTGACCAACGCGCAATACGTCGCTTTTTTGAACGACGCCACGGCTCGTGGTGAAGTTTTTTATGAGAATTTCATCGTTACGGCGCGGCGTGGGCGCTTCGTCGATTTGCCGTATCTTAAGCTCTGCTTCACCTCTTCGGCGTATCATGAGGAGGCGGTTCAATATGTCGAAGTTGAAAACAACGTTTATGAATATCAAGTCACGCGCGGTTATGAAAATCATCCCATGGTGCGTTTGACGTGGTACGGTGCGGCCGCCTTCTGCGAGTTTTACGGTTTGCGCCTGCCCACGGAAGCGGAATGGGAAAAAGCCTGCCGCGGCGGACAGCAATTGGCTTATGGCACGCACGACGGCACCCTCTCGCAAGATCTGGCCAACTACTCCGGCACCGCAGGCCTGGACATTTATGCAGGAGTGGCGCCCGTGGGATCATTTCCGCCCAATCCTTATGGCCTGTACGATATGGCTGGCAATGCCGCCGAATTCGTTTTCGATATCTTTCAATCCGAATACTATGCCGTCAGTCCGGCAAGCAACCCCTACGGCCCCGGCCCAGCGAATCCATTGGGCCGTCTCATGTTCAATGGCCAGTTCCCGGCGATGATGGGCCGCGGCGGCGACTGGCAAAGCACGCCGCCATTTTGCCGCGCCGCCAGCCGGAATAGAATTGGCTGGAACGATTTGCCCGATCAATGCAGCTACGGCCAGGATGTCGGCGGCTTGCGCGTCGCGCGTTCTGTGCCGTAACCTTAGACGTGGATCGTGGATTGTAGATTGTGGATCGTCTGTCGGAAATCTGCATGCAAGGAAGAGATATTCGATTTTCGAACACACGATCCACAATCCACGATCTACAACCCACGACTCACGGATTTTAGATGTTAAGGATCGCCGCTCAAATGACTTGCCCATTGTTGAAACCGCTAATTAACGCCAATGTGCGCTAATATGCTCTCAATTCGCGTGTATTAGCGTCCATTCGCGGTTTGCGAAATGGGAAAGTTATTTAATTCTCAATCCTAAGTTTTGAATTCTACCCATTCTCCGCCCGCGCCGGGCAAGGAGTTCGCCATGTTCCGCTCCATGCAAGCTACGCGCCCTGGAATAATTCTTTGGGGCACGCTTTTGTTCGCCACGGCTTCCTGGAGTCAGGAAGTGACGTTGGCCGGCAAGATCCTTGATCAAAACACGGCGCGTAAAATCAGCGGCGTCAAGATTTTCGTCAAAGCAACCGGTCTGGGCACCAACAGCGATCAGGCGGGGCGATACACACTCAAGGTTTCGCGCTCGGAACGTGAGGCCGTGGTGGTGTTCGAACATCCCGATTATCAAACCCGCGAAATAACCGTGGGTGACATGATGTGGGAAAAGAACGTCGCGCTCGCGAGTATGCCGTTCGTGGAACTCTCTCCCAAACATCTGGGTGGCTCGGAAGAAATCATGGTAGCAGGCACGGTGCGCGACCGCAACACCTACCGTGAGATCAAAGGCGTCAATGTTTTCGTGAAGGAAGGAAAAGTCGGCACCACCAGCGATTTTGCAGGACGTTATTCCCTGCGCATCCCTGAGGCCAGTCGCAAACAAATAATCGTGTTCCGCCACGTGGCCTATGAGCCGCGCGAAATCGTTCTGGACTCGCTGGTGTGGATGAAGACGATCGATTTGCAGCCGCGCGTGATCGCCCTGCCGGGCGTGCAGGTGGAGGCCGAGACCGCCGTGCGGCCGGTTATTCTCGAGAAAGATCTGCCGCAGCCCGTGGCCATTGTCGATGCCAAAGCCTTTGAGATTCGCGGCTTCACCGACGCCGGCGATTTGCTCAAAACCGATCAAAGCGTGCAAGTGGAGGAAGATTTGAGCGGCAAGAAAACCGCGGCCATACGCGGCGGCAATGCCGACGAAGTCATCGTGATGTACAACGGCGTGAAGATGAATAGCGCTTACGACAACGTCTTCGATCTCTCGCTCATCGAGCTGGGCGACATCGAGCGCTTCGAGATCATCAAAGGCAGCAATACCGCGCTTTATGGACCGGAGGCGTTTTCCGGTGTGATCAACATCGTGCCCAAGATTCAAAACGACTACACCCTGCGCTTCCAGCAGCGCATCGGCACGTATCGCTCCGGCAATTGGGGTCTGTTTCTGCACAAGAAAATCGACCGCGTCATCGGCTCCTACAGCTTCAAGCGCGGCGCGACGAAAAGAAGCTTTGCCGACGTGCCGGTAGAGGACAGCGAGCTGCGCAATACCCTGCTCAACCATACGGCAAACTTGTTATACAGCTTTTCCGAACGGCCCGACGGCACGCCGTTGACCTCGCTGGGCGCGATGTACGTCTATACTTCGCTCGATTATGAGAACGATCGCGACGGCGAAGCGCTCACAAACTTCAACAATCTCTTCTCTTTGAAATACACCGGCAATCAATCGCGGTGGTACAATATTGATCTCACCGCTTCACTGCGCCGCTTGCAGGAAGACCAATACCTCAACGTCGTCTCGGGATTTCTGCAACGCAATCTCGACGACCGCGCTCTGCAGCTCGACGCCGAAAAACGCGTTGCCCTGGGCCGCCTGCAAATCCTGGGCGGCTATCAGTTCCAGCAAGCCGCGCTCGACTATGAGGACGTGCGGCGGGGTATCGTCGAACAACCCGTGGGCCTGGAATCAGCGGGGCTGGAGCGGCAGCATCACGGCTTTGTCGCCATTGCCAAATTGAGCAACAAAACCGACGCGGAAGCCCTGCAAGGCATGGATGTGGACTTGAGCATGCGCCATGATCGCGTGCACGACCGCCAGAGCGATCCGGTGGTGCGCAGTGGCACGGAGGCCATGGGCGAGCCCGGCGTTTTTACTGAAAATCAGTGGGAGGAGACCACGTTGAAATTTGCGCTCAACTTCTCCGGTCTTTATCGCGAAAGCCTGAGCTTCAATACCTACATGAGCTTCGGCTCGAACGTGAAGTTTCCCACGCTGTTTCAGCAGATCAGCGCGCCAGACTTGCTGGCCGGCGGCGCGGACCAACCCAACCTTTCGCCCGAGAAGAACAATAGCGTCGAAATCGGCGCCGCGGTCTCGCGCGACGTGCGCGGCAACACTTCCATCTATGGCTGGCAGCTCAACGCCAATTTCTTTCAGAATCATTACGACAACAAATTTCGCGTATCGATCACGCCCGGGGTTCCCATCGCCTTTTACGACAACTCGCCCAATGCGCGCATTTCCGGCGTGGAAGGCCGCGGCAGTGTATTCTTTTTCCGCAAAAAAGTGATGGTCGATGCCGGCGCTTCGCGCTATTCCATCTCGGACAAATCCGCCTTTCCCTTCAAGTCGGATTACAAGTATACGCTCAATTTCAATGTCGATCACGCCGGCTATTCTTTTCAAGTGCATCTCTTCAAAGAAGGCGAGCAAACCGGGTACGTGCGCTTTCGCAAGCCCGAACAGGGCGGCGGGCCGGCGCAACCGGGAACCAATCCCTTTTACGAAGTCACCTTGCCGGCGTTTTCCAATCTCGATTTGCATCTGAGCAAGACTTTTTCCATGGGCAAGCTCAAACTGTTTGCCAACGCCAGCGGCCGGAACTTGTTGAATGACGAGGAGCTTGTGTTGGAAGGCCTGGCCATTCGCGACCGGCGCATTTATCTCACGCTGGGGGCACAATACTAGTGATTGACAATTCACCGTTAACAATTCACCGTTGGCAATTCACCGTTGGCAATTCACCGTTGGCAATTCATCGTTGGCAATTCATCGTTGGCAATTGGCAATTCACTATTGACAGTTCAAAATCGGCCGCCAACCGCTAACGGTGAATTGCCAATTGTGAATTGTCAATGGTGAACGGTCAATCGTCAATTGTCAATGTATCAGTAACAATTTCAAGAGGGGATGAAAATGGCAAAAGGGGACGATATTCAAAACCGCTTGATTGATTTCGCTGTAGCAATGATCAAACTGTCTTCATCCTTGCCCAAGACCAAAGCGGGAAATCATGTTGCCGGGCAGTTGTTGCGTTGCGGTACTTCACCAGCGCCGAATTATGGCGAAGCTCGTGGTGCAGAAAGTGCGAACGATTTTGTCCATAAGCTGGGAATCGTCTTGAAAGAACTGAACGAATCCGGCATTTGGCTGGAAATGGTCAAGCGCAGTGAGATGTTGCGGTGGGACATCATTCAACCTTTAATGCAGGAATGCACCGAGCTTTCGAAAATCACCAGTGCCAGCATTCGCACGGCAAGCGGCAAACTGAAGAACTCGGAATAGCTGCCAATTTCACTGGCCATTGACCATTCATCGTTGGCAATTTGCAATTCACTATTGACCATTCTTCGTTCACCATTGGCAATTCATCGTTGGCAATTCACCATTAACAATCAAAATTTGATGGCCAAGAATTGTCAAATGTGAATTGTGAACGGCCAACGGTCAATTGTGAATTGTCAATTGTGAATGGTCAACGGTGAATGGTCAACGGTGAACGGTCAATGGTGAACGGCCAACGGTGAACGGCCAACGGTGAACGGTCAATGGTGAACGGTCAATTGTAGTTGGGTCAGCGAGGAGGCGAGAAATGTTGCGACAACCATTGCTTTCGAAGCGGCGGCTGAAAGCGCCCTGCCCCATTCTTTTACTGGCTCTCTTGCCGCTTGCGGGCTGCATCGAAAATCCCTTTAACAGCGATGACAAGATTTCAGGAGGCACACGCTCCGTCAATGGCACGGTGCAGCTCAATGATCGCGCCAGTCCCGAGGGGACTTTTGTCTGGCTGGAGAGCTTTAATCTGGGGTCGCGCGCGGACGCCGGCGGAAAATTTTCGCTGACCTTGCCGCCGCCCGGGGCACAAGGCGGCAATGGCGGTGCCACCGGCTTCTTCAATCTTTATTATTATCTGGCCAACTATAGCTCTAATACCGCCACCGTCGCCACGCGCAACGGCGCATTCATTTATTCCGAAGCGGACATCAACCAAAACGGCGAGATCGTCAACACCACTTCTTTGAGAAAATTTCTGCGTATCAACACCGTGCTCACACCCACTTCGGTGCCGTCCAGCACCACCCAACTCATCGACGTCCAAGTATCCTTGCAAGCCCTGGGCGACTCCGTCAGCATCATTATCCCCGAAACACCCGGCGCCGGCAATCTCATGGGAGCGCTGCTCCTTCGCAGTCTCAGTGCCAGCCAGCCGCAGGTTTTCATCTATAAAACTTCAGCGCTCGGCAGCGTACGGGAAAGAGTGACTCTCAGTTCCGCACAGCAGCATGTTCGCAACGCCGCGCTCAGCTTGATCAGTCTTCCGCTTCCGCCGGGCGAATATGAAGTGATTCCATACATTCTGATCCGGCATCAAAGCCTGCCGCTCGAGATGATGACGGCATTGGGCCCCAATCTCGAAAGCCTGAGCCCAAATTATCTGCAAATTCCCATGCGGCGCGAGGGCGGGAGGCTGCAGATCACACCGTAACCTCCTAGTTCTGATCTCTTCATTTTAACTTGGATTCCGTGTCCATTCAGGCTATACCGGTTGACACAACGCTCTGAGTGCCTCCGACAAACTTCACACATTCTTCAACTCTGCTTTACCGAATCTTAACATGGCGGGGTTATACTGCGTCTGGCCAAAACACAGTGTGACGACTCAAGCATATCGATTTCCCCCACCGCGTCGTGCCGTGCAAGTTTCGACTTGCGCGGCACTTCTTTTTACCAGGATCCCGCAACGGCAGAGACTATTCAAAAGCAATTTTTCATACTTCTTTGACCACGGATGGCGCGGATGAGGCGGATTTTAATTCTATCGTGGCTTTGCATTGGTCAAATTAATCTTGGTGGCCAGTATGTATTAAAGAGTCTAACAAATATCCTATAAAGAATCGCTGTCGCTGCGGGATGATATGGTTGGAAGCATGTTTTTTGCGGTGACAGCGTACTCTTCTTTCTCACTCCACAGCGCGCGATCGTTTCGAGACTTGTGCCATTGGCCGGAACTCCTCCGAATCCGCGGTTGGCGCGCGGCGATACTGGTCGTATAAACGCAAAATCGCAGGAACATAATTTGCCGTTTCCTCGCGCAGTATGCCGGGCGCGCGGCCAGCACGCAGCCATTGTTCCGCGCGCCATTCGCCGCCATTGTATGCCGCCAAGCCGCCCTCAAGACTATAGGCAGCAACCAGCATTGAGAGATAACGGCATCCCAAACGAATATTGATCATGGGATGCTTGAGCATTTCCGGGGCGGAAGTCCATGCCATCCCTTCCATTTCCGCCAGCCTGCGGCCGGTGGCAGGCATGATTTGCATCAAGCCCAACGCGCCCACGGAAGACACGATCGCGGGATCCCAGGTCCGGGCCGATTCATGTGTGATCGTGGCGCAAATCAGTTCCGGGCTCAGGTTCGCATACTTGCGGCTCATCTCGTGAATGAGGCTGGCGATCTCGTTTCTCAAATCCGATCGCATTTCCGGATTGTGAGAGGCCATGATCTCCAAAATTTTCTCCAGATCGCGCCGGCGCAAACTGTCAAGCTGCGCCACGCCAGACAAATACTGGATTTGCCTGCGGCAATGGTCGCTCTCTTGCGAAAGCCGTTGATCCTCGGCTCGCAGCTTCGCACTGGCAGCCAAAGCCACGATTGAGCTCAAAGCCACCGCGTAAAAAAAACCGCGCACGCGAGACTTCAACGAAAACAAAGGCTGCGGCTCCACCGGCTCTGGAGGGTTTGCCGGCGGCGTTTCATCAACTTGCTCCAAACTTCCGGCCGGGAACGAGGGCCTGGGAGCAGTGGCTGGCATCTCAACGTTCAGGGCGCGCAGCATTTCCGGCATGGAAAAGGCGAGCGCCACGGCGGGTTGCTTGCTGCCTCCCCAATGCAACCCCACGGAAAAGCCAATGTGCTCGGCGGAAATGACGCGCTCCGGATGGCGGGAGCGGAAAGTTTCAAATTTCTTCCCGTGCAGCTTGCGGCGCACATGCACGCGGATCACCAACTCCGGTGCCGCGCCTGGCCCGGCAAGATAGCCAAGATCGATCAGAGTCACATTGGGATCGTGCAGATGCAAAGTCACGGCGCGCTGCAGGCCGCGGCGCGCCGCCTGCCAGGTTGTGGCATCGAGGTGTATCATATCGAGGTTGCCCCATCATGAAACGACGTGCAAGCGCGGGCCCTTCTGGAAAACCATCATGGAGGGATCGTGCAACGAGAACACCACGGTGTGCAACACGTATCGCCCTGCGAGAGGAGCTTGAAACTCGATCACGATAGTCTCCTCCCTCTCATCGAGTGACCAGAGGCGGGAATGAGCCGCCAAAAGCCGGGCGGTTCCCGCTTCCGCGTGAATCGCATGTATCTGGAAGCAAAGTGGTATGCGTTCAGCTAGGCCCTGCCTGGCACGATCTCCAGCCCACGTCCAATTGATTTCCGCTCGTAGAAGATTCTCACTGCTCTGCTCCGTCGCTGCCGGGCTTGTGCTTGGTGTGACACTGACTTTTTGAATTTGAATGCCATCGTGCGGTGTGGTGGCGTCTTTGGATTTTTCGTCCTTGGCGCCCTGCTCCGGTGCACGGGTTTGGGATTGCCCGGCAACCCGGGATGAAAACTGCGCCCCGAAAGCAGGTTCTGGCGCGTTGGTTCCCGGCGCCGATATCACCTTTTGCCTGGCCAGCGCCAGTGCTGCGCCGATCCAATCCTGGCTTTCGATCATGGCGGTTGGAACGGAGATGCCAAAGCGCGCTTGCAGGGCTTGCGCCAGGCTTTCCGGCGTGTAGCCTGCGAAATCTTGATAGCGTGCTATTCCGATGCTGTTCAACGCCATTTCGGTCACCGGGCCAATGCCCGAGATCAACAACAGGTCGTCGCGCCGGAGCGAGGGTGCGGGCCGCTGAAATTCTGCTTGCACCGCAGCGCCCGGCTCTGCTTGATTTGCCGTCTGCGCCGTGGCGGCCTCGGACCATCTTTTCTTCCGCCGCGGCTTGGCATTTGACGTAGACATAACGTTGCTCCTCTTTGCTTCAGATAATCTCAATGCGTGACAATGTCCACATTCAGCGCGTCCAGCACTTCCTGCATGCCATGCGCTAACCCATACTCGGGATCGTTGCTGCCGGCCAGGTGCAGACCGACCACCTTGTCCGAGTATTCCTCCAGCCACCATGAACCTGAATCACCCGGCGCGCTCACTTCTCCGCCCACGGTCAGGGGTGCGATATGGATGACGTGATCCACGATGCGCGGAAAGCCGTGATAGTAGATCTTATGTTTGCCGGCGATGCCGTCAACGATGCCGTGCGTGTGTCCCGACGCACGTCCGGATTTGTGCACGCGCATGCCCAGTTCCGGCCCGCCCACGCCGGTCACCGGACCGATCTCCAGTTGCTCGTTGCGGATCGCGCGCGACTGGTTGAGCTCAGCCACTGCGGCGTCGAGGCCGCGTCGCATGGCATCGCGCCTCAGATGCGCTACCACATGGCGCGCATTCCCGCCATCGCCGTATCCGGGCTGAAGGATGGCCGCTTCCACCTCTGCGCCGTCTGCAACCGCGAGCACGTGCCAATTGCTCAAAATCATGGGTGCGCCGGTTTGCCGGTCTTTGACAAACCCGCCGAGCGTGCCGAAGCCATATTCCCACTCATTCGAAATACTAATGCCGCCGCGCAGCGGGTTGTGCATCTGGGCGCGCAACGCGCGCGGGCGTGGCCACCACCAGGAACGGTGCAAATTGTATTCGGCTTGGATGAGATCCACGGGAAATCCCACGCTGCGCTCCGTGATCACCCGCGCCGGCTGGGCGGAGGCAAAGGCTCTGAAAGCCTCCCCCCGGGGCTTGTGCTTGAGATGAACACGCACGGCCAATTCTCGCGTCATCAACCGGCCTTGTGCTTCTTTGATGCGCAGTCCCAAATCAATGAGCGTGACGTTCGGATCGAGCAAATGCAGCGCGACCGCATGCTCGTGCGCCGCCAGAGCTTGGCGGAATTCTTGTTGTGAGGTGTCGAACATGATCATTCCTCTATCGAGCATGCGAAAATGGCCAAGTGCAATTCGCCAAAATCACGCTCATTTCTCAAATCAAAAAAAGTTTTGCTCCTTGAGGGCCGGTTTCGAGCTCATTCTGACGCGCTTGGCGAGGTTGGCCAAGCGCGTCAAAGTCTGAGGTCGAAAAAGAGCCCAAGCGCTCTTAGAACCGGTAAATCATGTACCGCAGCGGGATATCATGCTGCAACTGAGGCGGCACGGCGGGCACGCCGAGGAATCCCGGCTCCGCGTCGATATCCAACAAGTTGGTGCTGAACGCCGCGTAGTGCTGTGCCAAGTCCCTGATGTCGGCGGTCACATTCAATTCTCGCAAGAGCGGATTCACGCCGGGATCAGTCGGCGGAATAACAAATGCGAAAATGCTGACCACTGGAGCAGGCGAGCTGAAAGTGCCGTTGATGGTGAAATCTGGACCATTCGACACATTGGTCAGGTTGATTTGTTCGCCGCGGATGCGAAAACGTCTGCCACCCAACTGCTCGGTGGCCGGGATCGCAAAACCTTCGGCGACGCTGACGGTGGGATTGACGAACAACACTACAAAGACCACGGCGAATTCATTGCTCGCGACGATCTTGTGCGGCCGATATGGCGGTGGACCGATGAACTGGACGGGGCCGATGGTCAGCAAATCCCACGCGACGTAATTGCCGACGGTGGGCTCTCCCGCTTCTATCGCAGCCCCGCGACGCAGCTTCATTTGTTCTGCAGCCTGGCGTTTCGCGTAGAGCTCGGTGCGGTCTTCCAGGTAAGCCTTGTAGTCATCCATAAAGGATTGGACTTTTCCGTGAAGATTGCGCGGCAGCTCGACGAGTCCCGATCCGGTGACTTGGAGATCTGCTTCCATTCCCAGGGTGGAAAGCATCGAGACGCTCTTGGCGGAGGGTTTCCGGCCGGCAGCCAGGGTGTCCGCTTTGGCGGAGGCGCCATTGCCATTGGTTTTGAGAACGATCTCATCGACATCTTGAGTTTGATCGTACATCGTACTTCTCCTTGGTTAGAGGTTGAAAGTTGACTTTGGAATGATCCAGGAACAACACCGGATAGCCGTCCTGCTCGTCCTGTTTTTGCAATCCTGGTTGTTTTTGCCTGTTCATCCTTCTATTTGGACAGAAACATCCTCCCCTGAAATTCTCTTACATTTCTTTTTGATCTTCAGTCGTACTATTTTTCCTAACCTCTACATCCAGCAGCATCATGTCACTCTGTCCACCAGACAAGACTCGGTAAGCCGTAGCCACTCTCAATAGACGCCGCTTGACAACCGGCGATCTCGCTAAGAGGCGGCAAGCGCAGGTGAATTAAAGCCTTTTGTCAAGTATGGGAATTCCAGATTCGCGAAGGAGAACTGCGCTAAAATTTTGAGCGCGTTGCAGCGGGGAAGGAACTGAAAAAAGCAAAACACGAAAGCCAAACGCCGCCATTGTGCGAAACAGCGTTCACCTCATCGTGTTCAGCGTATTCATTCAGGAGGGGTCGGGCTGTGTGAAAACGCTTGGCGCCAACGCAGGCTGAGCTTGTCGAAGCCTGAGGCTATCGCAGCCTGAGCTTGTCGAAGGCAGCACCTTTCGTCGGCGCTCAGGGTGCGGCCTTCCCAAGTTTTCACACATTATGGGTCTTGATAAGGAGGGTCTGCGGTAACAGCTATTTGTTTAATACATCTCTTCCAATACCTCGCGATACTTTTCCGTTACCTTCTTGCGCTTGATTTTCAAGGTCGGCGTCAATTCACCATCGGCAATCGAAAAATCCTTGGTCAGAATGCGTATTTTTTTGACGGATTCGAACGAAGCCAGCATTTGGTTTTTTTCGTCGACTTCTTTATCAATCAGTTCTTTCACCCGCGGATGCTGTGCCAGCTCTGCCATATCTTTGAAGGTCAGGCCTTGCGTTTTGGCCCAGGGTACGACATTATCCGGGTTGAGCGTGATCAAGGCCGTCACGTATTTTTTCCGGTCGCCAAAAGCCATGGCCTGGCTGATGAAGGGCGAAGTGCACAGTATCTTCTCGATGCGCTGCGGCGCGATGTTCTTGCCGCCGGCGGTGATGATCAAATCCTTTTTGCGATCGGTGATTTTGAGGAAGCCTTCTTCATCAATTTCACCGACGTCGCCGCTGTGCAGCCAGCCTTCCTGATCGATGGCTTCCGTCGTGGCTTGCGGGTCTTTGAAATACCCTTTCATCACGTTCGGGCCCCGGAACAGAATTTCGCCGTCCGGCGCTAGCTTCATTTCGAGGCCCGGCCCCACCGGCCCAACGGTGCCGAATTTGTTGTGGTCGTAACGATTCACGTTGGTGAATGAGGTGTTTTCCGTCATGCCGATGCCTTCGAGAATCAACACGCCGCAGGCGTGAAAGAATTCCGCGATGCTCTTGTTCAACGGTGCCGCGCCCGAAACCGCCCAGAGCAATCGGCCGCCGAAGGCATCCTCGATTTTGTGCAGCACCAGCTTGCGGGCCACGGCATGTTTGCGGCGCAGCAATGCGGGAATCCTTTGCTGCTTCTGCTGCAAGCCGCTGACCTGAGAGCCGGTGTGCAAAGCCCAGTGGAACAAAGCGGCTTTGAGGCCGCCGGCCTGCTGCACCCCGCTCAGGACCTTGGTGTAGATTTTCTCGAATATGCGCGGCACGCTCGCGATAAAGTGCGGCCGGACTTCTTTCAAATTCTCCGCTACTTTCTCGATGCTCTCGGCAAAGGCGATGGCAATACCGTTGCGCATGCAAAAATACACAATGAGGCGGGCAAACACGTGCGCCAGCGGCAGAAACAGCAGCGTAACGAAATCGCTACGCAGGTACAGGGAGTCCGAAGCCGACTGCGCGACAAAAATCAGATTGCGATGGGTGATCATGGCGCCTTTGGGCACGCCCGTGGTGCCGGAAGTATATACCAAAGAGGCGAGGTCGTCCGGCTGCAAACTCTGCACGCGCTCCGCCAGCGCGGCGTCGTCAAGGCTTTGCCCAAGCTCTAAAAAATCCTCCCAAGACAAGACATTTTTCTCCGCGTCGCCCGGCCCCTGGTAAAGAATGAATCTGCGCACACGGGAAATATCAGCGCGCACAGAAAATAGCTTGTCCAATTGTTCCTTGTTTTCAACAAAAGCAATCTGCATGTCGCTATGATTGACGATATAGGCGCAATCCGGCGCGAGATTGGTGGGATAAATGCCGACGGTCACCCCGCCGCTGCTGATGATGCCGAAATCACATTGCACCCATTCCAGCCGCGTCTGGCTCAGAATGCCCACGCGCTCGCCCTTTTTCATGCCGAGCGCGATCAGGCTTTTTGCGATTTTTTGACACGCGATTTGATGGTCCGCCCAGGTCACATTCTTCCAGCTTCCTTGGCGTTTGTATTGATAGGCTGTCTGACTGGCGTACTTGGCGCACACCTCTTGCAGGAGATCATGGATGGAGCGAGGCGTCATTCCGCCCTCACGGTTTAGTGTTTTGGTTCATCCCTTTCCTTCATTTCGGCCGTGCGCAGCCGCTGTCAAGCATCATCGGCCACGCGCAATCTTTCCACTGGGCGATTGCCGAGCAAATGCGATTCGATGATTTCCGGCACGTCCGCTATCGTGACCTGTTTATACCAAATGCCTTCGGGATAAACCACCACCGTCGGCCCGAGCTCGCACAAGTCCAAACAACCCGCCTTATTCGCGCGTATTTTGCCCTTCAAACCTCGCCGGTGCAGCTCTTGTTTGAAACATGCCGCGATTTCCCGCGCGTTTTTCGCCGCGCAGCAGCCTTTGGGATCCTCCGGCGGGCGTTCATTGGTGCAAATGAATATGTGCTTTTCGAAACGAGGCATCCCAGTTGACCAAGAATTTTACAAAGTGGCAGTTTGGATTGCAGGATTGATGGATTATTGGATTGCTGGATTACTGGATTGATGGATTATTGGAATGATGAAGTAATGAGTTTCCATTAATCCATTAATCTGTCAATCCATCGATCCATCGATCCATCGATCCATCAATCCATCGATCCAACATTCCATCAATCCTTGTTTTTAGAAGAGAGGCTTGCCAACCATCTCAAATATCATGAAGATGATCGCGGCCAAAGTGAGGAGTCCAAACACACCGGCAAGCAAACCGAATTTGAACGTATCGAGCATTTCGATGCCGAATTCCATGGCGGGGGCAGTGTCGACCACGACGTCACCGGCGATTTTCGTCTGGCATGCCAACCGCACCTTCGCATTCTCGCCGGCGGACAATTTCTCGAAGAAGGTTGGCTGGTTGATGCATTCATGCGGCGACACCAGCACGCGATCGGTGCCGCACAAACCGAAACCGCGGCAGTTCAGAACTTTATTGACGCTGCCATAGACGCTCACCCCGGCTTTTTTCGCCGCTTTACGCAGCGTCGTTCCTTCGGGCACTTCCACCTTGCGATTCTCGGCCTCGAAATAGACGGTCGGCATTCCTGCTTCCTCCTTTGAGCAAAAATCATCTCTTCGCAGAAGACAAAGGTTTTTTTTGCACGTTACACTTTACACTTTACACGTGTAAGGTGTAACGTGTAACGTTTTACAAAATTAAGGTAGCTTTTCTGCCTACGCTCATCACTACTTCAACATCTTCATCCCCTCCATGGCGCGGCGCGCCAGATCGCTGGTGGGGCTGCCGGTCATGACTTTGTTCCACCATTCCCGTGCTTTGCCGGTTTCAGACATCGCCGCGTAGATGACGCCCATGTTGTACATGGCGTAGTCGTAGTTTGGGCGATACTTCAACACGGTACTCAACTCCGCCAGAGCTTGCTCGCGCTGCCCAAGATTGAAATACGCACCAGCAAGATTCATGCGGGCTTCGACGTTTTCGGGCATGGCTTTGAGAATGTCATTATAGTAGATCGCCGCCTGGTCGTATTTGCCCGCCATGTCGTACAGGGCCGCCAAATGCGTCAAGGCCTCGACGTTTTTGGGATCTTGTGCGACCGTGCTTTTGAGTGAATCAATTTGCCGGAACACCGGCGCCATCGCCGACATGTCGAATTCTTCATTCTGACTCGGCGCGGCCTGGCCACTGCCGGCCGGCATAGCTGCCGGCTGCGGATTGGAGCGCGGGTAAAAGAGCAGAAATAAAATGCCGACCACCGCAATGCTGCCAAGCAAAGGCAACAACGTCATCCATACCGGCCGCTGCGGCTTTTCCTCGGCGGCAAAAATTTCTTGTTCCATATTCGGCGCCAATCCGCTCGCTCCCGGCTCCGCTACGGCATGGCCGCATTGCTGGCAAAATCTGGCGTTCGCCTTCAACGCCGCGCCACACGCGGCGCACTTATCATTGCCTGCGATATTCACTTTAGTCCCACAATGCGAACAAAAATGGCTATGGGCTTGCAGATCGGTACCGCAATTTGAGCACTTCATCAACTCTTCCCTTCAATAGAAAAAATTCAGCGTTCTGCTACTCCGGCGGGCGCAACATTTTCAAAAGGCGATCCAACAATTCGGTTTTGGCCATGTCCTCACGCTGGAAATAAATCCAGACGAGGTTGCGCAGCATGCGTGCGAGGATTTTGCGGGCCGGCGCCGGCTGGAGAAATGCGTCTTCGAAAACATGGCCGGAGCCTTGCAGCATCTTCGCGCACTCCGCGCGCGTCACGATGCGGCCCTTGTTGAAAGGGTCGAAATAAAAAGATTCCTGGGGGGTGTGATATTGGCAAATGAAATGCACCGGCATGCTGACGCCGCGCACGGGCAAATGCAGGCGCCGCGACACCAGCAAGTAAATCACCGACAGCGACACCGGAATGCCGGTACGGCGTTCGAGCACGCGGTTGAGATAAGAGTTGTCCGGATCATAGTATTCTTCGACATTGCCGGAGAACCCTTCCTTCTCGAACAAGACGGCATTGCTCGCTTCGATAATCTCGCGGCCGTCGCGCCAGGGATTCAAGTGCGCGATGCGCGGCGCGATCGACCTCGCCAGGCGATCCAGCTCTTGCTGGCAAGGCGCGATTTGCAGATCCGAATAACCGATGCGCGCCAGCAAGAACGCGGCGTGTTCCAGATCAATTTGATCGTCTTCCAACAATCCGAACAAATAAAAGGACCCGATCAAATCTTCCTGGCGGATTTTTTCCAAAACGTGGCGCGCTTCGATGCGAACCTTGCCCTCGAGGTCCGTGACGGTCGCGGCGTGCAGATATTCTTCCGCCTCCCGCCCGATTTGCAAAAGGTGCTCGCGTGCAATCGCGCGCACGTGATCATCTTCGTCGCCGAGCAGCGTGATGAGAGCCTTGATTTCGTTCGACGATCTCTTCACTCTATTCTCTCCATCCGTTTGCAGAAAAATCCCTTACGAAGGCGCCTGCGCTTCGCGTTTTTGCCCGAAGCGATTCTCCGTTCCTGCCAGCAAGCGCCGAAGGTTTTGGCGGTGCGTATAAAAAATCAAAACGACGAGCACCAGGCTGAACTGAAACATCGGCCCGGGCACCGCCTGCCTAAAGAATTTTTCGCCCAGCCAGAGGATCAACGGCAAACAGGCGGCGGCCAGCAATGAACCCAATGAAACATAACGCGTGAGATAAACCACCGCCACGAATATCACGAAACAAATCAAAGCCGCCACGGGATAGAGCGCGACCACCATGCCGCTCGCCGTGCCCACGCCCTTGCCACCGCGAAAATCGGCGAAGACCGTCCAAATGTGCCCGAGCACTGCGGCCACGCCGCACAGAATCGGCATGACTTCATCGCCAATGGGCGAGGGCCCGAAGGGTTGCCATTTTGAGATCCACAAAGTCGCGGCGAAGCCCTTGAAGGCGTCAATGAGCATAACCACAATGCCGGGTTTCCAGCCCAGCACGCGAAACACATTGGTGCCGCCGGCGTTGCCGCTGCCTTGCTGGCGAATATCAAAATCGCGGCCGCGCATGGCTTTTCCAGCGACAATAGACGTCGGGATCGATCCGACCAAATACGAAACGAGCACAGCCGCAAGAAAAGAAAACATGCGTGGTAGCTCCAGAATGCAGGCTTGGCTTGCGCCAGGATAGAGGGTTCGTAACACGTGATGCGTAATGCGTAAATTACGAATCACGTATTACGCATTACAAATCACCTATTACGCCTCACCTCTCATTCTCCTAAAAATGCAATGCCGGCAGCGCCCGGGCCGGCATGCGCCCCGAGTGCGGGCGAAACGGAAACGATAGGAATCTCGCGCGCCTCGAAATGCCGGCGAATTTGGTCGGCGTAAAATGCGGCGGTTTCGGGTGCACGGGCATGCGCGACCATAAAGCGCAAATTGCGACGGCGCGCGGCTTGTTCCTTGACCATTTCGAAAAGCTTGAGATGCCCGGACCGCCCGCCGAAGGTCTTGGCCACCGCTTCCGGCTTGCCCTCCGCATTCATGACGAGAATCGGCTTGAGATTCAACAAGTTGGCGAGCACGCCGCGAAATCGCGAAACTCGCCCGCCGCGCACCAGATGCGTCATGGTTTCCACGCTGATGAAGACGCGCACGTTGCGCACCGCCCATTCCGCACGCTGTATGATTTCCTCGACGCTCGCGCCCGCCGCCGCCAGTTCGGCCGCTTCGCGCACGATCAAGCCCAGCCCCACGGTTACATTTTTGGAATCGATGACGCGCACTTTGATATCATTCTTCACCATCTCCGCCGCGCGCGCCGCGGCCTGCAGCGTACCGCTGGCCGCGCCCGAGAGAATGATCGCCACGGCTTCGCGATGATTGAGCGCCGCCTGCTGATACGCCTCGCGAAAATCCGCCGGCGCCGGCTGCGAAGTCGTCGGCGGCTTGGGCGATTCCTCCAGCATGCGATAAAACTCGCGATCGGTGATGGTGACTTTATCGACGTAGCTGTTGTTGCCGAAAATCACCAGCACCGGCACCATGCGGATGTTTTTTTTGATGAAATCATCCGAAGGCAGATCGCAGGAGGAATCGGTGATGATCGCCACGGTTTGTTTTTCAGGATCGTGATGCGCGGCATGGTGCTGGTTGCGCATGTCGTCGTGGCGCGCGTCCGTCAATTCGCCGTACTCGCGCGCCAGGGTAAAAACTTTCTCCGGCTCATTGGTGTGAATGTGAATGCGCACGCGCGCATTCGAGCCCGCGACAATCATGGAATCGCCCAGCGGCTGCAGACGCATTTTGAGGGCCTGGCGATCGATGTCGGTTCCCACCACAAAGGCTTGCGTGCAATATTGAAACGTGATCGCCTCCGGCGATTCTTCGACCTTCGCTTTGATATTGGCAAAATTCAGCACGCCGCGCGCGAGCCGCTCGATCTTGCCGGATTGCATGAAGCTGGTAATGCCTTCGAGCAAATGCACGAAGCCTTGCGCGCCGGCATCGACCACGCCGGCCTTGGCCAGCACTTTGAGTTTTTCCGGCGTGCGCTGCAGCGAATCGGTCGCGGCGCGCAAGGACTGGCGAATCAACGTGGGAAAATCCGCGGCTTTTCCCCAAGTTTCCTGAATATATATGGCCCAATCTTGAATCACGGTGAGAATGGTGCCATCGCGCGGCTCGGCGATGGCTTCGCGCGAGGCGCGCGAGGCATGATTGACCGCACGGGCGAAATCAGAGATACTCGAGCGCGCTTTGCCTTGAAAACCTTCGGACAATCCCTGAAAGAATTGCGCCAGAATAGCCCCGGAATTGCCACGTGCCCCCATCAAAGCGGAATCGGCCAAAGCCACACTCATGGCATGCACCGAGCTTTCATTGCAATTCAATGCGCCATCGGCCACGCTGCGCATGGTGAGCGCCATGTTGGTGCCGGTGTCGGCGTCGGGCACGGGAAAGACGTTGATGTTGTTAAGTTGCTCTTGCATTGAAATCAGCCGCTGCGCTCCGGCTACCACGGCGTGCTTCAAACGCGGACCATCCAAATAGGTGACTGGCATGCGCAGCATTCTCCGCTGAGTGAGCAACGTACTATTTACAGTATTACACTTAATTAAAGCAGCACAGGGAAAAGACTTATAAATGTAGTTTTGAAGTCAAGAAAAGTCAAGTGAAAACATCCGCGAGTTGGGACTTCGAGACGGGGAGATGGGGAGATGGGGAGATGGGGAGATGGGGAGATGGGGTGATGGGGTGATGGGGAGACGGGGTGAGTGGGTGAGATGGGCTGGTTGTACGCTCCCAATCTCCCAGTCCCCCAATCTCCCCGTCTCCCCATCTCCCCGTCTCCCAATCTCCCAGTCCCCCAGTCACCTTGCCTCCCAGTCACCCCGTCTCACACTCCCCACCGGCCGTGCCGCAGAATCGTGAAGATGATCTTATATCCCGCCATGACCACGCCTTTCACCGTGCCCGAGACTTTGGACTTGCCGATGCGCTTGCGATAGCGCACTGGAACTTCCTTCACGCGCAGCCCCTTCTCATGCGCTTTGATTTGCATTTCCACGGTCCAGCCATAGTTGCGGTCCCGCATGCCGATTTTGTCCAAGGCTGACATAGAGATTGCACGAAACGGACCGAGATCGGTGTAATGCGCGCCGAGCAGATGGCGCATGAGAAAACATGCGAGTTGGTTGCCATAACGCTGCTGTGGCGTGAGCGCGCCTTTCTCCGCCACTCCCAATGCGCGCGAGCCGATGACCATGTCGCATTCGTTTTTGAGAATGGGATCGAGTAAAAGCCCAATCTCGTCGCCGTAGTCGCTGTAGTCGCCGTCCATGAACACGATCAAATCAGCGCCGAGTTCTTTGGCTTTGGCGATGCCACGCAAACAGGCAGCGCCATAGCCCGGCTCCGGCTCGTATTCGACGCGCGCGCCCGCTGCCTGCGCGATCCTGGCCGTATCATCAGTAGAAGCATTGTCTACGACGATAATTTCATGGATCAGTTTTTTGGGGATTTCTGCAACGACTTTGCCGATGGAAAGGGCTTCGTTATAGGCGGGAATGACGACGGCGATTTTGGCCATGAATGCGGCTGTAGTAAATGACTCCCTTCCTCACATTTTTACTGACTCGCGCTTCGAGTGTCCGGTCAGTAAATGCAATATACGCTTGTGGCCATGCTTTTGCAAGCGCTGTATGCCGGGTGTCCCGTATGCCGTGTGTTAATGAATGAGCAGCGCGCATGGGCTGTACCGATCCCGAATCCGTTGGGATCAACTCCTGAGCGGCTGAATAGTTGGAAAAGGAGCTTTATGATCCAAAAGCAGTGCAGCAGGTGCTTGACAAATATGTCAAACAGTAAAGCTCAGATGTTGATTCTCCGCTGTGAATAGATTAGATTCGACACAACCGTCCGGGCGGTGCGCTAGTTGACGCCAAGATGCCAATAAGCTTTCACGGCCTTTATAAGCAACCGCCCGGTAATACGGGAAGTCAAAACGGGGTGCTAAAACTGGAGGGCCCACCAATGCCTTATCGTTACATCGAATTTCAAGCCGGCGAGTATTACCACATCTATCACCGCGGCTGGGATCGCCAGAAAATTTTCTTCGAAACCGACAACTATCTTTACTTTCTGCGCCTGCTCAAGAAATACTGCTACAAGTTCGCGATAAACATCATTGCCTACTGCTTGATGCCCAATCACTTTCACTTCATGCTCCAACCTCAAAAACAGCATAATCTTTCTGTATTCATGAGAAAGCTCCAGCAAAGCTACGTGCAGGCGATCAATAAACGCTATCAACGCAGCGGCCCGCTCTTTTATGAACGTTTTCGGCATGTACATGTGCACAGCGACCGCTATCAAATTCTGCTCTGCCGCTATATTCATGTCAATCCCAAGAAGGATGGCATTGTGATAGACTTGCGAGACTGGCCTTTCTCAATCTACCTGGAGTTTATCGAAGTGCGAAGGGGAGAATTGTTTGTGCCCGGCTATCGAGAGAAGTTTTTCAAAACAGCGACGGACTATGAATGCTTTGTCGCACGATATGGCACAGATGAAGACGATGATTTGGAGAGATTTCTCTTTAACTCAACTTTCTGAGTTCGTGTTTTGAGGCTGTAAAAATAGGCCTGCGGCGACACTCATTAGATCGTCAATTAATTGCGTCAAAAGTTTTTCACCAAGCTCCCATCGCTGTCTCAACCGTTCAA
>JBIOXB010000052.1:0-39704 GCA_044869275.1 bacterium | reverse complement strand
CCAGAAATCCGAGGGTAGAGGCCGTCAAGGGAAACAGAGCTGCATCTTTCCGAAATCTATCGAAGCAGAAAGATAGCTTCTTGAAGACCATGACATAAATCCCCAAATACACCAAAGTACCCAATATTCCGGTTTCTCCCAGGAGCGCCACAAATGAGAAAAAAGGATCGTCGGCCGTGCCGCTTCCCACGGTGTAAATCTTGCTTTCAAGGAAAAAGGTCTTAAAAAAGGGCTCGGCTTCGGTTTTCTCGATCACCCCTCCCATTGAATCCGAAACACGATAGGCATTTTTTCCGTCGGCTAAACGGGCGAGGGGATTTATGAACATGTCCTCACTCAGACCATAAAACTGACTGGAGGCTCGGGAATAGAAAGTCGCGGGACCGGAACCGACCAATGCCATGTAGGGGTTATGGGTGTATGCCGTAAACACGTCACGATAGGCCTTGAATTTGCCGAGATTAAAAAAATTGCCGCTCTGCCATGCCTGCTGTATCGTGGCGTATTTATAAAGCGAGCTTGAGCTATTGCCGATGACGAAAAGCCCGAATAGGGACAAGAGAGAGAATGCGAAGACATACTTGATCTTGGAGGTCGGGTGTGCGTCCAAGCCGCCCATGCGATGCAGCAAATAGAGAATCGAAAGTGCTATTCCTATCCAGGAGGCTTTATTATCGATGAGCAAGATCAACGCCAACATGCCCAAGAGGGTTATGCCATGATAGACCCTGCGCGCAGGCTCCACCCTCCACTTTCCCATCAAATAAAATACTCCGATCATGACAAAGGCGCCATATTGCTCGGCGTTCCCATGGAAAGAGCCGATGATGGACTCCGACTGCCCGGTCTCGAGGTAGATCGGCACTTGCGTGATTCCCACGAGGAATTCAAAAATGATGAGCGCAAAGAGCAGCCGATTGAAGGCTCGGACGTCGCGCAAGGAAAACGGCAAGTTTATCAGGACCAGGAACAATATGATTGGTTCATTCCACATGATGAGCTGGCTGGCTGTGGCCTGCGCGTGCAAGTATTCGAGATTCAGTAAAGCGCCCGAGACCAGAATGAGATTGAAAATAACGAGGCGATCAAATTCTTTCCGGTGCAGCGTCGTGGCCCCTTTGTGACCGAGGAACAATAGCAGGAACAAGCCCACCATGAAGACATCTGCGATGTTGAACAGTCTGGGTACCACATTGAGATAATTCGTGAAAAATCTTAGCGTCGTGTTCAACACCAGCAGCGCCAGCAACAGGAAGCCAAAAAAGCTCATGCTTCGTGCTCCATTGGCTCAGACGCTTTCACCGCCGCGTTGCCCTCACCACGGCGCGAAGCTCCTGGGTACTCCGCGCCCGGATGGTTCCTGGCCAAGGTGGCCATAATTGCCTGGAGAAAACCGAACGCTGATTTTTCCAAGCTGGCATGTGCCGCGATAAAACGAGTCGCCTGCTGGCCGATTTGCCTGGCCTCTTCCGGATGGTCCAAGATCCAATTCAATTTTTCTGCCACCTTCACGATTTGGGAAAAATCTGTGACAAAGCCGGTGATTCCATCTCTGATCAAATCCTGGGTCGCACCGGCGTGCACGGAGGCAAAACATGGCAATCCGGCCGCCATGGCCTCGTTCAAAACCAGACCCCAAATGTCGATTTCAGTGGGAAAGAGGAAGCCATACGCTCGCGCCATGAATGCCGGAATATCCCATTTTTGCTTATAGCCGTGAAATTTTATGAAATCGTTCAATTGGTGATCGGCGACATATTTTTGGAGTAGAGCATTTTCCTCCCCGTCTCCAACCAGGTCCAGTACAAAATCAAATCTGGCCTTAGAGAGAAGATGTATGCTTTTCAGCAAACTCAACACCTCCTTGCCCGCGATGAATCGGCCAACATACAGAAGGTGCTTTTTGCCAGTGTCTGTCTGGGAGCCCCGGCGCAGCTTCGCCGTTTCTCTGGCGTAGAATGCAGTGTCGACCGTATTGAGAGCAACTTGAATCTTGCCGGCTTCAGCGCCCATGGAGATGAGGTATTCCTTCGCTTTGCTGCTATAGGCAATAAAGCCTGCCGCTCTTCGAATCAGCAGCTTTCGCTGCGGCCTTCTCAATACTGAGTTAGCGGAGGCTCGTTTCTGGCAATGGAGCTCACCCGACCAGATCAGATACGGAGTGGGCCGCAACCATGATCTCCACCACAACTTAGTTGTGGCCAGTGAAAATCCATTGGAGATGATGACGTCAGAACTTTCTCTTGAGATGATACGGCATAGGCCTGAATAGGTAAAACTACCATTCGCTGGGTCAGCGAATGGAATGCTCCGGGAGGGCAGCACTTCATAGTCGAATTGGCATTCCGACATATTGACTGCCCATTGGCGGCGGGCGCATCCCAGAGCGCCAAAGACTACTTTGAGATCGACTCCATAACTCTTCAGTTGTCGGCGCAATTCATTGAACAAAGCGATACGGTAGGGGGTGGGAATGTTGGTGACGATCAGGGCTTGGGGTGCCGTGGTGATCGGTTTGTTGGCATGATGGAATGACATTTTTCCCGCAATTCAAGCGCACTCGTTCAGCATCGCCTCGACTCCGCCGACAATGTGGCGCAGAGCAGCAGGGTTAGCGTGGTCAGGTTTGGCCGGCCGCCGGCGCCGTGCCAGGACAATCTTGCTACGGACATCCGTGACGCTCGATAAAAGCACCAGACGCCCCATGTGCACCAGATGACGATCAATGGCGCCGATTGTGCCACGGAAAATACTGTACGCTGGCACGCCTAATGCAGCTGCCTCTCGAATGATGGTGCCGCCTCCGCTGATCACCAGATCGGAATGCCATATCAGGTTGAGCCCATTCACCACATGGTCTGGCAACACAATCTTGCGTTGCGCACACCACTTCTGCCACTTCTGCTTTATCCAAACCGCTTGCTTCTCGTTGCGCGGCAACAGAACCACGCGGGTGCTCTGATTTTGACATAGAAAGTCGAGGGAGGCCTCAAAGAGCGCTTCGCTGTGAGTATTGTGATAATGGGCTTCCGTAGCTGGCGGCCGAATCGTGATCACCAAGTCATCATTCTGAATGCCCAAGCACTCCAAGATACCGCCATCCGGCTTGAAAGACGGGACATAGATATCTTCTTTGATGCCCGGGTATTTGCAAATAGCCCTGATTCGCTTTGCCGGGAAATGCCGTGAGACTACCTCCGGAACAACCAACCATGTCGGGTGTATGAATGGCAACATCTTGCCATACTCATAGTCGTCCATCCATGCGCTGGGTATGCCCAGGATGGCGGCGACCAGTGTTTGCGCGCGAGAACCATGGGACAGCGCCAAGTCCGGCCGGTGGCGCCATGCCGTTGGCATCAATTGCATGGCGCGCAGCAATAGCCCCAGCACTTTGAGAATTTTGCTCCTGCCATAATGCCTCCCCATCACTTGGCAGCGGAGGCCGTGAAATTCAGCCAGCTCCCTTACTTGATAACAACCACGCGCCGTGAGGATGAGCTCGTGGCCCTGCTCCTGGAGTTTTTCGATGATGGGCTTGAAGAACGGGACATGGGGTGAATTGTCGAGATCGATCCAAATCGTCTTGGCACGAAAAGCATCTACGCGCTCATCCCTTTTCATGGCACCATTCCGCTTCAATCACTTTTCCTCTCTGCCGCCGACACGGCACTTTTTCTCACGAAGAGACGAACGACGGCCGTATTCTCGAAGTGCTCCTTTTTGACAAGATCAAAGCGCTCCTCTAGATACCTTTTCAAGATCCCGCCGTTCAGATCGAGCCCACCCGGCTGCCGGCCAAAAACGTCGTCTCTGCCGATCAACCATATCCGGCCGCTGGCGCCGATTCTTTTTTGAAAGAAGTCAATGATTTGTTCCTCACTTTGAATAATGCGTCTGCGAAAATCATATTTGTCATACCTGGGTTCATGCGGAACAGCATACATGGCATTGCGGCCTTTGTAATGATGGCCAAACAGGGTCTTGAAAGTGATGGAATTGAAGAAGAGGATTAGGTCTCCGCCTTCCTCACTTGACTCCACATGCTGGCACAGCGCTTTCCACGTTCCCTTCGAAAATTTTGTCTCCTGAAAAATTGAAATAGACAAAAAAGTGCAAACAAAGATGAAGGCTGAAATATTTCTAACCGTTTTCCCGTTCAAGTTTTGAAGCAAAGTGCTTAGAAATAAAGTGAGGCTGCCTAATGAAACGACATAATACTTTACGTTGACAAGCTCGGGAGCCATCATGCTCAATATGAACAGACTCGAAATAGGCGCCAAACTCATGAGCAGGAAAACTCTTTCTCCGTGGACCAGTTTACCTCTTCCGAAGCTAGTTCTCAAAACAATGACCGCCACGACGATGAGCACAAAAAGAGCGAGCACAGACATTTTACTTGCCAAGGAGGAGGTAGGGAAAAAGACGACAAATTTCGCCAGCAAATAAATCGGCTTGACCGTGACTGCAAGATCATTGAGAACGGGCAGACCCGATTCGAACGCCGGAGGCCGGTTCCCCGGGTCTTCCGGAGGCCGTGACGATAGCTGTTCCTGGATGACCGGAAGCCAGAGCAGAAGTACGAAGCCAATCAGAAGATAACAAGCCAGCAATCGAAGAAATGCTTTCCTTTCGAACCAAAACAGTGCGTTCAAGAAATGTCCGAGCAACAAGAATCCAACGTAATAGTTAATAAAGACTCCCAGTAGTGATGACAAAGTATAGAGAAAAGCATCCACCACGAAAGACCCTTTGCCGTCTTTTCTCAGGAGGAGTTTGATGAAGTAATAAGTACTTGCCGAGGTAAAGAAAATGACTGACGCATATCCCCTTGCCTCTGATGCGGCCCAAAGGTGAAAGCTATGAACCAGCAAAATGACCGGTGCCACCCAGTAAAATTCGTCACCGAACAAATACCTCCAAGTTCGATAGACAAAAAACACGGACAAGAGAGAAAACAAAACTGACAGCAAGCGAGCAAATTCCAGGGAGGCAGAAATCTTTAACCATAAATTCAGGAGGAGAAAATACACAGGAGGTTGGAGTTGAAAATATACCGCACTCTTCCAGGTCGAAACCAGAGAGCCACTCGCGGTGCGTAAGGAAGATGCTTCATCCACCCATATGTCCAACTTGTAACAATCATAAATCCGCCAGACTCCTGCTGCTAGCAACAATAGTCCGAGGACGATGACCTTCGTGGTTCGCTTTTTGTCGAATACGATCATGATCCGATAGCCGGCTTAGCCTTTTCCTCGATAGCTATCTTGACAATGTTAAGTTGGTGTCTCACCCATTTTTTGTCATCCCGCCTTGCGGGATCTTTTTCAGCATAAGCACAGCACCAATGCAGAAAAAGACACCTCCGGGATGACATGAATCGGGGGAAGTCAGCGAAGTTAACATTGTCAAGCTATCCACGCCTACACTTCCTGCAAATCGCCTTGACCGCTCAAGCATAATCGCTTGTTCAGAATTCTCGCCGGATTTCCGGCCACGATGCAGTACAATTCCACCTTTCGGGTCACCACTGCGCCGGCGCCGACGATCGCGCCCTTCGCAATATCCTCCATCACCACGGCATTGGCGCCGATCCACACGTCGTCGCCCACACGTATGCGCTTGAGCTGGCCGCCCTGCCGGGTCATCGGAATATCGCAGCGGGAAAAATGATGGTATTTCGAACCGCTCAAAAAGCGGCATCCCTCCGCCGTCATCACGTTGTCGCCGAAATCGCAATGATGAATGGTATTGTACATACCGATGAGCACGTTGTTGCCAATGCTGATCTCGGGATAATAGAACACTGTGCCAAAGCTGAAAAAAACGTTCTGTCCACAGCCGCGCAAGGCACGGCGGTAGAACTGGTAGCGAATGATCACGCCAAAAACAAAGGGGATCAAGCTGAGCAACTCGGACATCGTCCGGAATCCGCTTTCCGGCGACAATTTGGCGAGCCACACCAAGGGATACACCAAGGGCGTGGCCAGCCAACCGGCGATTTGCATCGCCCTTTTCATTGCCGGCGAGGGGTCGAACTGGCGATATTCGATCTCGGTGTATTGGTCGTAGCAGATTTCTACGCGCTGCTTCATGCTGCACAACCCGGACAAGCGGGAACCCTAAAGAAAAACAAACGCGCATCCCGACGCTTCGGGACAGAGATGCAGAGATTTCACAAAGAAAAGCAAGAACGTCATTCCTCCAACCCCAAAACGATTCGATGGATACCCTCTTTCAAAACTGGAACATTAAAGTTTAACAGCAAGCCCAACTTTGACTACTCGGGCACTAATGTCAGCCTTTATTTTCACGATCGAAGCGATAAATGGTGGTGCCCAGATGAAAAAGCTCTTCGAAGTAGCGCTTGCTCTGCATCGACACGATGCCGAGGCTGATCAACTGGATTGCCACCAGCAAGGCCAGGCCCGCCACCACGAAAGTATGCGGAAATTCGTGAAAGGCGCCGGCGACGGCGGCGGATAAGCGCGAATCCCAGGCTTGCACCCACGCCGGCACTTTGACGAGATGCTCGGCGGTATGAATGAAAACCCAGCTGATGGGATAAAATGACAGCATCATCAGCAGAAAGCCAGGCAGAATGAAGAAAATTACCGGCCGGAAAATGAAGCCCGAAAACAGGCAGGCCATTACCGCACGGAGAATCTTCATGCTTGAACGGCGACGGTTCCCAGCCGCCTTCTGCAGGCTCCAATCCAAGTGCGCGGGAATCTCGATCACACGCTCGTGCAGCAATTGCGCTTTGAAGAGTATCTCGGTATTAATCTCCACGTCGGTGGCGCTCAAATCCAGGGAATCGAGAAAGCGGCGGTCGTAAGCCCGTACCATACCGGTGAGCGTGTGCAGTTTGCCGTTCGCGGTGAACGACAAATAGCGATTGGCCCAGCGGCTCAACATGCGCCGGGTCCAGGGCACGTGCGAGACCTTGCCGCCGGTCATGTAGGGCGAGGCAATGGCGACTTTGGCGTTTCTTTCGCGCAAAGCCGCCAGCAGCCGCTCGATATGATCCGGAGCGTAACTCAAGTCGAGATCCATGGTGACCACATAATCGCCGTGGCAGTGCGTAAATGCGAAGCGCAAGGCCTGGCCGAGCCGCATGTTGGTGACGTGATGCAAGACATAGACATTATCGCGCTCCGCTGCAAATGCTTCCGCCAGCTCGCCGGTACAGTCGGTGCTGCCGTCGTTTACAAAAACAACTTCCCAACGGTAGCGTGGCTTGAGCGAGTCCATGTAATCGCACAGCCGGGCGAGATTTCTCTGTACGATCGCTGCTTCATTGTAAGCCGGCACCACCACGGACACGACTGGCTTGGTAACGTCCCACTCCTCGCGTATGGCCCTGTGCCTTTCCGGCGTGATCAAAGTATCGATGGTTTTCATTGCGTGCCCCATTTTCTATGGCCGTATGAAGATGACTTTTTGTGTTCGCACCAAATCACCGGCTTGCATCGTGCAAAAATACTCTCCGGTCGGCACGGTTATGCCGCCATCATTTTTGCCATCCCAATGCACGTTGTAGGAGCCCGGCTCCTGTTCCTGTCTGACCAAAGTTCTGATTTCATAACCGGCGAGCGAGTAAATCTTGATGACGACGCGGACGGCGGCTGGAATATGGTACTGCAGCCGTGTCCCCTCGTGGAAAGGATTGGGGAAATTTGTGCTGAATGAAAATGTGCGAGGCCGGTATTTCTCCTCCTGAAACTCCTTTGCGCTCACCAGAAGATCATTCGAAAGCAACAATGCGACAAAACGAATCATATCGGGATGGGAGGGCAAATTGTCATGATCTGTTTCGCCGGTGAAGAGATAGTTTCCCGCGCCGGTTTCGGTTAGGGGGAGGTCGGAGGGAATCGAAAGCGGCACACCTCCGGCGCCGGCCACCAGTGCGCTCGTTTCCGGCTTGATCCAGAAATCCGGCTCAATGCGAATCGAGTAATACACGATCCGACGGACATTGTCCGGCGAAACACGGTTGATGCCCGCAGGATCCGCACCAATGCCATACGGTGTTTCATCGAGCGGCGCGGTCGGCGTTCCATTCAAATCCACTTGCACCGCATTCTGTGTGCTGGAGGTGGCAAAGGCCGGGCACATTTCAATGTTGCCGTCAGTGGTGGGATAATCACATAAGGTGTTCGTGCCGTGATTGGCGCCGGCCAAGGATATCCAAGCTCGCACGCGGTCAGGCCGCAGCTTGGCGGTATACCAACGACTGCTCACCGCGCCCATGCTATGACCGATGAGATCGAGGCGCTGATGCGGCGGGCCGGTATATCCGGCATCTTTAGCGGCGTTATTTGCCTGTACCAGCAACAACTCTGCGGCCGGCGAAATAAAGAACCCCGCGGCCGGCACATTGGCGCCACCGGTGGGAACCAGATCGATCGCATACAAATATTCCGGCGGATAACCGAGATTGATAAATTCGTTGATCATGCGGTTCCACGTCGTAGAGGACAGACCCGAGCCATGCACGAACAGAACTGGTGTGCGAGAGTAAGATGGCGTTTGCGCTTCAATGGTGTGCGTGCCTCCGAACAGGAGAATGATTCCACAAGAGACGAACAGCACGCTGCGGGCCAAATGCCCGCAGGCGACGGCGGCGGAAAATGCTCCTTTTTCTCTAGGCTCAATCTTCAACCTCGGCAGGATTTTCATTTTTTCCTCGTTCGGAAGATTTAGCTTGTGTGCTCGCTGCCCTTGTGAACAAAGCCCAACGTCGTGAACACGAAATAAAGCAGCATCGCCGCTTCCATGACGACGGTGCGCCACGGCACCCAGGTAAAGCCAACACTCAAGCACAAACCGCTCACTGCCAAAACCATCAGGGGGTCCAGCAGGGCCTTTAGTGAATCCGCGTTGATGACTACCAGCGGCAGCAACATCAGCCATATAACGTCTTGATAGGCGTAACGCGCTGCGGGAAGAAAGAAATCGCTGACCAGAACGAAGACCAGCCCGACTTGAAACACCAGGCTCACCGGCAAGCTCTTTCTATAATGCTTGTAAAGTATCCACGCTGCGACGAGGACAACAGCACCGAGTATCGGCAGCAGAACGGTCGCAATGTTGATCCCAAGGTGGTGATAGAAGATCCCCAGTATTGAGGCATCACCTGCATGAAACGGCAGGTTTTTTGACAGATTCGTCATGCCTTCAATACGCTCGGCATAGGCTCCCTTTGGCAATTGCTCCCACGAGTATTGAATCAGCCCATGCACGCGCATGGCAGAAAAATAGCTTTTCCACACCTCCGCTCCGCCGACAATGATGGAGCCGGTTACTCCGAAAAACAGGCCCAGCGTGCCGCCGATCAAAATCTTCCATTGTCGATAGACCAGCAGTGGAATTCCCATCACCAACACCGGCAACCTCAGGCTCGCTGTCAGCCCGAGGAGAAAACCACCCACCATCCCACTGAGAGGATGATGCTTCAGTAACAGCCAGTAAGCGAGAGCATAGAGCAAAACGAACAAGATGTAAATCTGCCCTACCGCGATATGTGAGCGCCACGCATAGCTGCCGGCGACAAAAACAAGCCCGATGATCCACACGACAATGGCCTTTTCTTTAGATCTTGCGCTCTTGGCCAAAATGCCTAAGCTCGCCAACAGCGCGATCCATTGAAATATGAGCCACAGCACACGAAGCGTCATATAGTGGAGATGCGTCATTGGTGCCAACAGAACCAGCACGCTGGGAGGAACAGAAGTACGGGTAATTGGACTAGCGGGCTTATCCAGAGGGTCAAGCAACGTCTCCGAAAAATTCGGCGTCCATTTGAAATGGTACGGATCGAGTCCCTCGCGCAATAGCCGCGCGCCCACTACCCGATTCCGAAAATCGATACCACCGGTATTCAGTGTGTTTTTGAGATCGACCCGAAAACCTAAGGCGCTGACCAAGACGGCACCGACGACCAGCAAACGGATAAGAAGTGCCAACTTCCGATCGTCCGGCAAGCTCATCGCCTCACCCCAATCCCGCCCCTATGACGTCGTCGAGGTTTCAAAAAAATTCTATGGCGATAGATCAACGTGCGCGTTAGGACATACTTCATCAGCGTGATGACTGTGCAGATACCATACTTCAAGGACCGCCAGAAGTTGATGGACGAAGCCTCGGGAAAGTATCTAATCGGTACAGGAATTTCCCCAATGCTATACCCCTCCATGGCGGCCGAAATCAGCATCTCTTGATCGAACACGAAGTCATCCGAGAATCTGTGAAATGGTAGAGAGCACAGCACCTCTCTACGGAACGCCCGAAATCCGGAATGATACTCAGACAGATTCCTCCCGAGCACAATGTTTTCCATCATGGTCAGAAACCGGTTGGCAATGTACTTGTACAGGGGCATGCCTCCCTCGAGTGCTTGCTTCCTGGTCCTGATGCGCGAACCGAGCATGATGTCGAAACGGTTTTCTATGATCGGACGGATGAGCGCCCCCGTCAGTGTGCTGTCGTATTGGTAGTCAGGATGAATCATCACGACGATATCTGCGCCTTCGTTGAGCGCCAGTGTGTAACAAGTTTTCTGGTTGGCGCCATAACCACGATTCTGCGGATGCAGGCAGGTTTTGAGCCCAAGCCTCCGTGCCACCGCCATCGTATTATCATTGCTGCCGTCATCGACGAGGATAATTTCATCGACGGTATCAGGCGGTATGTCATTGCACGTCTTACTGAGGGTTCTCTCGGCATTATACGCTGGCATCACCACGATAATCCTCGGCGGCGCCAACTCCGGACTCACCGCCAATCGATCTGCTGAAACGAATGGTGCCTCCATGACGTAATGGGTACTCATACTGTTTCCTCCTTATCACATGTCTTGGCTGCGCGGGTACTCTGAAAGTTCGGTTCTATCACCGCTAGCCGGGACATTCGGCTGACTTCATTGGCGTGCTGCTCTATGGTTTGCACGGTAAATTGCGCGCATAACGACCCGAGAAAATCACCGACCCATTCCAGCTTTTTAGCGCTCGACAAGCTCATCCCCGGAAAAAAAGCCAGATCCTTCGTATCCTCACCACTCAAGAAGTCGGTGGGGTGCAACAGGAGGGAGGGCTGCGTGCCGCTCCAGCGACACAATTGCAGAGCCATGTTCAAATACTGCAAAGCCAGCGTATGCGAAAACAGACTCATGCACAAGAGATAGCTCACGTGCATCGGCATCTTGAAAAACGGCGTGGTGGTGACGGGGATTTCGATAATCGAATCTGCGCCCACTTGCCAGCGATAAGGCTTGAGCGGGCGAAAACCCTCGGCAAAGGTTCCGCCCAATTTGCGGCGCAATCGTTTTTCCTCTGCCGTGAAATGCGCGGTCATGAAATAGTAAGCGCGCGCCAGAGGAATGAAAAACGTGGGAAAAGTGGAAGCGTCATACAAATAGCGGCGGCGTCCCAGTTCCTGCAATGTCGCATAGGAGAGGCTAAAGCCCGGGCCGCGAAAACCGACCGGCGTCTTGCCGGTCGCCCGCTCGATTTGTTCTTCCGCTAAAGCCATCTCGCTGGCAATTTCCAATTTAGAATAGAGATGAAGCCACGGTTCATGCTTGAAGGAGTGATTGCCGATTTCATGCCCGGCCGTTGCGATCGACCGCAGCGCCTCACGATTCTTGTCGAGCGCGGCATCCTGGCCCACGATGAAAAAAGTAATCGTGAGATGGCGTGCCTGCAGAAAGTCCAGCACGCGCGGCACGAGAACATCCAAATAAGACGGAAAAGACTCCCAACCGGCATCGCCATGTGTTTTCATATAGGACCATTTATTATCCAGGTCGAGGGAGAGGCTGGCGATGGGTTTGCTGACTGACATAGATCACAACTTTGTGCACGGGCCTTTATCTCAAGAGCAGGAGCTTTCTCGCATGGGTAAATTCTCCCATGGTGATGCGATAGATATAAACGCCTGAGTTGACTCTCTGGCCGGCGTCATTCCTGCCGTCCCAGCGCACGCGATGAACGCCTGCAGCTTTGTGCGCTTCGAGCAGGTTTCGAACTTCTTCACCTGTGATAGTATAGATTTTCAGAGTGACGCCGCCGTCTTCGGGCAATTGGTATTCGATCACCGTTTGCGGGTTGAAGGGATTGGGAAAATTTTGCGCCAGCGCATAGTTCTCAGGAATCTTGGACAATATCTCCACGCGATTTGGCGAGGGTGGTGGCGGCGGCACTCTGCCATATTGCGCATAAAAGGCAGCCGTGTCCGAGACTTGAGGAAGCGTGTCCACAATTGTAAATTCCGTCCCGCCAACGGCAATTTGATTGGGGGCGTTGAAAATGAGAATCCAATATCCTTGCTTGGGATTGGCCTGCTGCGGGTCCACTGCGGCATAGTTTTGCGTAACCGCGTTCCAACGAAACATTGCCAGCACGGTGCCCTCGGGATTATGCCGCAGCGGGCTTGGCACAGAAACCGCGCCGGTGAGATCCCATCCCTGTTGCGTGTAGTGACGTGTGTAGGCAGTGAAGGGCACACCGCGCACTTGCACTTGAGCGGCAGACGGCATATTCACCCAATAGGCCCGGCCCGGCTCGATCATGCTGGTGACGGAATAGGATTGGGTGGCATAGTCCCAGGCGAAGACAGCCGAGGCTTGTGGAAACAAGACCGCGGCTGATTTATTATCAGGAACCACGGGGAGCGAAATCAAATACCAGCCGCCATTGGCCACTGGAAAATCGAACGTGGCGGTGGCCAGCGGAGGATGTTTGCGGATGAGCAACCCGGCATTGCCGGCGACCTGTGCGCGGCTGCTGCTGCGCATATCGATATTCTCGCCTGCGCCGATGAGTGTGAATGCCTCCTGCAGCGGAAAGGCGGTGGAATCCCACCGTAATTCCGTGATCATTCCAGCGGCATTGACGATTTGCAATTGCCAGACAATTTCGCCAGCAAATGGCGGTACCCACCTTCGAATATCACGGCTGAGAAAACCCGGCGGGGTATTTAAGGCAAGATAGGAGTAATAATCGAATCCCGGCGGCGCTGCAATCAGATCGAGCCCGAGGTTGAAACTGTCGGTCGCTGCCGCATGCCCGCCAATGGCAAGATCAAACCTTTTCAAATTAGTACTGCCCACCGGGCGCACGGTGATGGGCACTTCCCAATCCGGCAACGCCTGCGTGGCGGTTTGACCGCGAATTTCTCCGTTGGGATTGGACGCCGTATGCACGTCCGCGTAAATCGTGCCTGCCAGGAGCTCTGCGACCAATGCCGGGGTCAACGGAGCGACATCGGTGTCCGACCAAATGCCGCTGGCTCTATTGCCGGCGAAGCTCGTGGTGAGATCACGCACCGAAGGACCACTCATGCCCGTGGCAGCACTGTGAAAATGCGCAGTGGTGATGGATCCGCTCAATTCATTGAGACGAAGATCAAACGCCAAGCTTTGGCCGCCACTGGCAAGTGTGAAACTGCCCGCGCCACTCGCCGTCGTTTCCACCGGAGAAACGACCTGGCTGCCGCTGAGTGCTGCGAAAAGCTGCACCGGCGTATCCCGCCATAACTGGCCGCGGATCTCGCCCGAGGGGTTGGAGGCCGTGCGAATATTGACATAGAAATTACCGGCTAGTAGCTCTGTGACCAGCGCCGGCGTGAGCGGCTCATTGTCTGACCTCGTCCAAATGCCGCTCGCCACGTCGCCGCTAAAATTGGCAGTGATGGTGCGCACGGCCGGCCCGAGAGCGCCTGCTGCTGCATTGTGGAAATGCGCACCGGTTATTGCTGCACTGAGCTGAGTGACGCGCAGATTGAACCGCAAGGTGTCTTCACCGGCACTGAGCATGAACGTGCCGCCTCCGCTTGCCTTGGTTTTCACTGGCGGCACTTCTAAATTGCCTTTGAGCAGAGCGAGAAAACGCACCGATGGCCCGTCATCATCCAGAATCGTGCCCATCCCTTGGGCGTCGGTAATGGTGGCATTCTGCGGGTTGTTGAGGTTGACGAAAAAAGTCTCGTGCCGCTCATTGCTGATATCGCCGCTGACTTGCACGGCGATCGTCTGCGTGATTGTTTCGGCGGAAAACGCCAGAGTGCCGGCGCTTGCAGCGAAATCATTCCCGCTAGTTGCCGTGCCATTGGCCGTGGAGTAATTCACGGTCACAATCTGGCCGCTGATGGCCGAGAGGGCTACGTTGAAAACAGCGTTTACCGTACCGCTATTTGCTTCTGTCACGGTGACATCATTAATCGCAAGCGCTGGGGCCGCGTCATCGTCAGTGATCGTGGCTAGTCCTTGGTTGTCGGTGATCGTGGCATTGGTCGCATTGCTGAGATTCACCAAGAAGTGCTCGTTTGGTTCATCCAGAACATCGCCATTCACGGCTACGGTGAGGGATTGCGTAATCGCGCCGGGCGCGAAGATCAATGTACCTGAGCCAGCCACGTAATCACTTCCTGCTGTCGCCGTGCCATTCGCAGTGGCATAATCGGCCGTCACGATCTGGCCGCTGGCGGCGGGCAAAGTCACATTGAAAGTCGCATTGACAATGCCGGCATTGCCTTCGGTCACACTCACGTCATTGATCGAAATATCTGGGAGCGGTACAACGATGTCATCATTGCTGATCGTACCGAGCGCTTGGTTATCCGCAATGGTCGCATTGGCTGGGTTGCTGAGATTAACGAAAAGAGTTTCATCCGATTCAACTGTAATGTCGCCATTCACTACCACGGTGAGAGATTGCGTCGTCGCGCCGGGTGCAAAGGTCAATGTCCCTGAGGTAGCAATATAATCACTTCCGGCTGTCGCCGTGCCGTTCGCCGTGGCGTAATCGACGGTGACGGTTTGATTGCTGGCGGCCGATAACGTCACCATAAAAACGGCGTTGCTCGTTCCGGCGTTGCCTTCGGTGACAGTAACATCCCTGGTTGAAATTGAACTCGATAGCAGCGCGCGTACGAAGCGGATCAATGGTGGAAAAGTGGGCAGGTTATCATGATCGTCAGTGCCGGTATAGAGAAAGTTGCCAGGACCGGTTTCCACCACCGGGACCCCAGCCGGCACTGCCACCGCTATGCCGCCGGCGCCGTCAATGAGGGCGCTGGACTCCGGTTTGATCCAAAAATCAGGCTCGACGCGAATGGAATAATACAGGATCCGCCGCGCCGTATCCGGCAATATGGGGGTGACTCCCGGCCGATCCATGCCAATGCCAAATGGCGATTCGTCGAGGGGTGCTGCCGGTGTGCCATTGAGCTCTATCTGCACGGCATTGCGCACTGGGTCGATTCCAAACGCCGGGCACAACTCGATGTTGCCTTCGCCATCGGGATAATCGCACAAGGTGTTCGTGCCATGATTTGCGCCGGCGAGAGAAATCCAGGTGCGTACCCGATCGGGCCGCAGCTCGGCCGCATACCAGCGCGTGCTGAACGCTCCCATGCTGTGACCGAGGAGATCCAATCGCTGCGGCAGCGGACCGGCGTATCCCGCCCCTCTGGCCGCGCGGCCGGCACGCACCAGCAGCGAGTCTGCGGCCGGCGCAATAAACAATGTCGCCGCGCGCGCATTGGCGCCATTGTTTGGAATCAGATCGATGGCAGACAAGTATTCGGGCGGATAACCATGGCTGATGAATTCAGTGATCATCGCTTGCCACGTTGAAGAGGATAAACCGGAGCCATGCACGAACAGCGCCGGCGTACGGGAATAATCAGGAGAAACCTGCGCGAACGCGTGCGCGCACCAAAGCAAAATGAAGAGGAGCGCCAACCTCAAAATTCGCCCAAAGCCGGGTGCAAGGCTTGAGGAATGATGCGGAAGAAGGCATCGAGTGACCATAATTTTCACCTATTCGAATTCAAAGGTCACCCCAAAGTACATCCTCATGAATTGCCAGAGCTCACGTTGAACTCCGTCGCGCCACGGTCCGGTTTTCATGGTGGTCATATTGAAGACTGACAGGCGGCGACGAGGCTGGGCCGCTGTCCAATTCGGGCGATTGACAAGGGCCAGCATGCGCGCCTTGGGATAAAACCGCTGGAGATCAGGCATTTCTCCCTCCGCCGGAATGTAGAACAAAGCATATTCACGGCCATAAGCACGAAAGCGGAAATCCTCGTCGTCATGCGTTTGCACCTCTATTCCCAACTTCCGCGACAAAATCAATTTCGCGAACTGCGCGAGCATATGCCGCGCCGCCTCGTCCTGACGTGAAGGCGTCATGTGGCGCTGCAAGTTCTCCATACGACCGACAGGCTCGGCGGGAAATCCTGCGACCACTTCGCCGGACTGGAGGTCATGCGTAATCACGGCGCGCGAGTTGGCGAATACGCGATCGCCCACGCGTACGCCGGGATGAACGAACACCCCGGCCGCCAGCCACACGTAATTCCCGATGGTGACGCCGGCGAGCTTGGCCCAATATCCCTCTGTATAAGGCAGAAACGAGCCGTGCGTGAAAATCATGCAGCGTGGCCCAAGTGCGGAGACATTGCCGATGCGCACTTCCTCCTCCGCATTGATCCAGCACTGCGAGCCGATATAGCAGTGTTTCCCCGCGCTGAAGCTGCCCAGCCCATACACCAGCACAAAATTGCTGATGACCGCGTATGCGCCAATCTTCACCTCGCCCGCGCAGTGCATGATGCTGAACGCGCGGATTTCCGCATAATCGCCAATGCTGATATGCTTCGCCGAGATGGTCGAAAACCATCCGATATGAACGTGGCGGCCGATGCGCGCGCCACCCAGCCGGCGGAGCAGGGGAACTTTCAAAAACGGCGGCGCCACCAATACGAGCGCCGCCACCACTTCTTTCAAACGCCGGCGGGCGCTCCCGTGAGGCCCTGGCTGGCGTGCAGGAGAACGTGATGGCGTTTGATCCAATGCTCCGCAATATTGCCCGGCGTGTCGATCCAAATATCCGAGCGTGTCAGTATGTATTCCCATAGGTCACGATAGGTTTGCGCCCATCCCGGATAAAGCACCTCGTCAAATACATAGTCGTGCACATCGACCAGCAAGCAGCCACCGTGTGCCACAACCCCGTCTGCCAGCTCATGCAGAATCTCCTGCCGCTCGCCGGGGTTATCGTCACGGTGCCCGAACAGCTGATCATCCATCCAGGCGGTCGGAATTTGCAGCGTGCGCAACTCCCTTCTTTCTTTTTGATGAAAGGGAAAGAACGGCGAGCACAATCCGCGCCGCCAGCCGAGGTAACGTTCGTGGGTCAAAGAAGTATCGTATTTGAAGCCCACCTGCTCATGCAACAACAATGTCGACTCCGGGTCGTGCGGATTCATGCGCCAATAGTGATGCCGGTTGCCCGCGATTTCTTCCTGGCTGGCTTCCGCCAGCAGCTCTCGTTCTGCGGCCAATTTCTCCCGGCTTTCACCGGCGTGATAACTGGCATGCAAACCGATTTCGAAACCTCGCTCGCGCAATGCCTCGAAAAGTTCTTTAAAGCGAGGCGAGCGGACGTCGTAGAATGGATCGGGCGTGCCGGTGGCGTAGCGCACCAGCGAACCCTGCCGCGCTGTAAAAAAGAAAGCCGAGCGCGTCTGCAGATGCTCTTCCAGCTCCACCCACGAAGCGAAATGCCAATGCTTCCTTTTACCGGTCAGAATCGCCACGACGGCCGGTAGGCCTCCATTGCGACGGTGCAGTAGTCTGCGCAAGGGTTCAATCCACCGGATGACCTCCGGATAGTCGACGTCGTGCCCGACACACGCCGCCGCACGCCGGCCGCCAGGCCACTTCGGCACGGGGCTTACAAACCCGAGATCATGGAAAACTTTTTCCAGACCGGAAATGATGCCGGAGCCTGGCGCCAGGCGCAGAACGTTCAAGTCATAAAACGCCGTTCCGCTCAGATCAAAATGGCCATGTTCATTCTTCGGCCATGCCGCCTCCTCTTGTCCGGTAGCCAGCCAAAAGAGATCGAAAATGATATCGCGTTCGCATAGTAATGTCTGGTCGATTGCTTGCAACGGCGTCGCCGCGGCCCGTTCACCGGTATAAACCGGAAAGTGCCAATCCTCGCAATGGCCGATTTCCTGTAAATGAAAACGCGAAGGCTGTTCCCACCGCGCGGGTTTCGCCAAGATGCAAAGTCGCGACCGATCGGTGTGGCGCGCTTCCGTGGTGTATGCGATATCGCAAGCCGGCTCCTCTATTGAAACTTGTCGCCATGGCACGCCTGCGGCAACGAAGACCTGGCGCCAAGCCCAGCAAATTTCAGGGCCGTAATGGTCGAGCAAGTTGGTGTCGATGGCAATGCTTATGATTTGCATGAGCGGGATTCAAGCCCGGCGCCGCAAGCGATGGGCTCGGGTGAGGGTGTTGGTTGCATCTCGGGGGTGGAATTGGCGCGCAGCTTCTTGTAGCGCGCGCTGAATTGTTTGTTCGCGCTGATTTCGATTCTCGCCGGAATCATGTATGCCGGGAGCCGGTCCCGGCAAAAACACTGGATTCTGCGCTTCAGCTCCAACAAGTCTTCCGGCTCACGCAATTGCACGCGCGCCGCCACGAGGTTGCCGGTGATGGGATTCTTCTCGCCGTAAACCGTGACCTCGCGCAGATTGTCCATTTGCATGAGCACGCTTTCCACTTCCACGGGATGAACCTTCTGCCCGCCCACATTGATGATTTCCGTGTTCCGGCCGAGGATGCGAAAATAGTCGCCCTCGGTTTCCACCACGTCGCCGGTGTTCATCCAGCCCTCGGCATCAAACGGGCTGGGCGCGTTGAGATAGCCCAGCATGGCCGAGCGCGCGCGCACGCAGAGCGTGCCGTTCACGACTTTGGTCTCGAATCCCTCGCCACCGAGCTTGACCCACAACGAGCACGAGTCCTTGGACTTCGAGCGCAGAATGCCCAGCTCCGAAAGACCGTACGTCTGCAGCAGTTGTGTGCGCGGAAAAATTTCGTGAATGCGTTTGAGCGTGCTCTCCGGCATCGGCTCGGTGCCATAAGTGATCATCTGCAGCGTGCTGATCTGGTAGCGCCGGTAAGCTTCGCTCAGCAAAATCAAATTGAGAAAAGTGGGCGAGGTGGGCAAGATCTCGACCCTATGCTTGGCAATGGCTTGCAACACGGCATCCGGCGTACGTTCCTGCACGGTCACGACGCAACCCGCGTTGGAGAGGGTGTAGAAAAGCGTATTTACACCTCCGATGTGATCGTAAAGCAAGAACGTGATCGCGCGCAACTGCTTGCGCGGCCTCTTGAATTTTTCCAGTAGCCGCGCGAAATCATGGACGGCTGCCTTGCTCTTGCCGGTCGATCCTGAGGAGAACAGCACCAAACCCGGATGCCCGAGCTGGCGCAGCGTTTGATAGTGCGGGTGCTGCGCCTGGTTGGGCAAGCGTGTGATGCGCACGTTGTCATGCTCGTCGATCGCGAAAGCAACTTCCCCTTCTGCGTTTGCGATGAACTCGGCTTTCTTGGCGTCCACCGTGCTGGTTAGCGGCACCACGATGCAAGCTTGCGCGATGAGGGCGAGCAACAGCGCGACGGCATTCGGTGAATAATCCGCTTCCACCAGGACCACGGTGCCAGCCGCAATTTTTTCCGAGGCCAGCAGCGCATTCCATTCGTTGAGGCGCTGCAACAGAAAGCCATAATGAAAGACGCGATCCTTCCAAATAAGGGCTTCTTGCTCGTGGTGCGCTCGAAAAGTCTGAAGCAGAAAATCGATAGATGTGCTCATCATAGACGACGCCAAATTTCAGACAAACTGAAAACCAAAGCTTTGCGGGCGGCACACAGGTCTGCAAAGGGTGTTTATCACGCCTTGCGTAATGAACCGCTGCACCGGCCGTGCAAACTTCAGCAACAAGGCCCTCCCAAATAGATCACCTGCCCGGTGACATAACCGCTCTCGCGCTTCACAAAAAAGTCGATTACGTTCGCCACGTCTTCGTAACGGCCGAGCCGCTTGTGCGCGAGACGGTTCACCAAGTGTTGGATTTTCTCCTCCGGCACGGCACGAATGAGGTCGGTCGCCATCGGAGCCGGCCCCACGACATTGCAGGTGATGCCGAATTCAGCCAGCTCGCGCGCCAAGATTTGCGTCATCGTTGTGATCGCGCTCTTGGAGGCGGCGTAAATCGCTTCGCCCTCCACCTGCATGGGCACCGCGATGCTGCTGAGATTCACGATGCGGCCATAAAGATTTTTCTTCATCAACTTCGCGCCCTCGCGGCACACCAAAAACGTTCCGCGAAAATTGGTGGCCATCAGGCGATCCGCCGCCGCCACCGGTGTGAGCAAGGAATGGTTCATCGCCGCCACCCCGGCATTGTTGATGATGACCTCCAGATGGCTGTGCCGCTGTTTGATCGAGGCCATCATGGTTTTCACTTGCGCTTCATTTGCCACATCGGCCAGGTGATGCGTGTAGTTGTCTAATTGCCAATCAGGCTGCTCACGGCTGCAACCCTCGACCAGCGCGCCTTTTTCCACAAAGTGCCGCGCCAAATAACGGCCGATGCCTTTGCGCGTGCCGGTAATCAGCACCACTTCACGCGGCGGCATGAGCCTGTTTCTCCGCCTGCAGCGAGCAAATATAATTTGTCAGCGTTTGCACGGTGCGAAACGGACTGTGCTTTTGTGACAAGGCGCGCTCATTCGCCAGCGTCACCGGCCAGCCGTGCAATTCTTCAAACCGCTGCTCGAGATCGACCAGCAGCGTCACCAGGCCGAGCGAATCGAGCACGGCTTGCCGCCCAATGAGCGTCGTGGACTCGCCGACATCGGCCACCGGCGCTTTTCGTTTTACCTCCAGAATCGCTCGCAAGCTGGCCAGGACCATGTTGGCGATTTCACCTCGCGCGAGGAAACTTTCATTTTCCATATGCCGTGCTCACCCTAAAATTTCAAGCTTGAATTCAAACCGCACCGCGTGGGAAATCGGCGCGAAGAATCTTGACCACAGACTCCTCGCGCCTTTATTACAGGGATGAGGGAGGGATAAATGTCTTAGACGGCCAGAGTTTCCACCGTTTCTTGGCGCACACTGCCGCAGGGGACAGGCGTAGTTTTCTTTGGCTTTGCCAAAAGCAAAGGCAACGCGCTCTCGGCAAGCTGAATCGTCTCGTTGACATTCAGCGTGCCGTTGACGATGTGAGCGGAATTGACGATATGCACGCCCGGCAGCGAAGTGGAAATAGACGGCAGCTTTTCAGAGTAATGCAGTGTGGACAAGGCAAAGACATGGCGGGCGCGTGACACACGAAAACAAAGCACCTCGCTGGGCTGCAGGCCAGGATACATACGCCGCAGCGCCACAAGAAACTCTCTTTCAATTTCCTGATCGGAGCAGGCGAACGCGGGATCATCCGGGGCGAGGTATTTGGGCAGATAGACCAGGGCATTCCCGCCAAAATGCCGGCGATCAACCAAGGCCGACATCTCGATGACACCGGTGAAAGGCACCCAGGAATCCGTGATATTGGTGACATAATAATTGGCCAACGGCCGTTGCAACAGCACTGATGCGCAGATGATGCCGAGATATTGAATATCGCCGAGTTTGGACTTTTCCGCCGGCGATAGCGCCGGGCAAACCTTGACTGCCAGGGGCGCCGGCATGGTCAGAACGACTTGATCGAAGTTTTCATGCCGCCCATTCATGAACTCCACGTCAATCTTGCCGTCATGCCGCGGCTCCACTCGCTTGGCGAGATGCTGTAATTTGATGCCGACGCCTTGTGCCTGCAAAACTTCGCCGAAACGCTCCAAAATGCGGGCATAACCGCCGGGCACATAACCGAACATTTCTTTTTTGACGCCGGTGCGGCGGGCGGAGTACATTCTGGAGATGCTTGCCCAGATAAAGGCCGCCGAAGCTTGTTTGTACTTCTCACCCAGTTTGGCGCGCAGCAACGGTTGCCAGATCTTTTCGCAGGTATTTCTGCCCGACCACTTTTCCAGCCACTCTGAGACCAGGATCCGCTCGAGTTTTTTCCAGTCGCGCACATGCGAGGCATAGAAAATCGTCGCCCCGAGACGGAGCTTGTCCACCCATGTCAACGGAGGAAAACGGAGGAACTCCCAAATATTCGAAAGCGAATAAAGCTTGCCTGCGGTATAAAAACCGGTTTTGGTTTGCACCCAGCGCATTTCTTTTTCCAAACCCAGCTCAGACAATAACGCGCGCAGATAACGGTCAGACAACAAGGTGACGTGATAGTGCTTGTCCCACACCACCTCGCCGAGCTGCCATGCGCTTGCCAAGCCCCCGAGATGGCCAGCCGCTTCCAGCAAGGTGACGCGATGTCCTCTTTGCGACAAACGATGGGCAAGCGTCATGCCCAGCATGCCGCCGCCAACAATGCCCCAATGCTCGCCCCCGACTGAAGAACCCGAAAGAATTGACATAATGCTATTGGGGAGGCGCCACTTCGGTCACGAGGCCATCCATGATCGCATACTGCAATCCGCAAGCACCACATGTGACTTCGTGCGCCGCACTCGCCCTCTGCTGCGAGAACCGCACCAATACCTGTCCACAGCGGCATACCGTGCCCAGGCTTTTTGCCGGATGGCCTGCGGCTAAATGAAAGTCCGGCACCGATTTCGTCACCAGTGCGCCCATACCGATCATGGCAAAGCGGCCGATCGCCAGATCGTTGCCGATCACGCAACCGGCGCCAATGGTTGCACCCTGCTTGACCAAAGTGGGCCTGGTGTGTTCATCCGGCTGCGAGGGCCGTAACCGCCGCAAATCCGGCGTTGCGGCGCGGGGAAAGCGATCATTGGTGAAGATCGTGCCCGCGCTGAGCATAACCCCATCCTCGATGGTGACCGCTGCGCAAATATAAACGAAGGCATTGATCTTGACCCGGTGGCCGATGTCTACACCGTAAGCGATGTATGTTTTTTCACCAACAATGCACTCTTCTCCAATGCGAGCGTCATGCCGGATATGAACATTGTTCCAAACCGCAGTCCGGGCACCAATAACAACGTCTTCTTCGATGAGAGCGGTGGAGTGAATGCGAGCGGTGGGATGAATGCCGCGTAACTGGCCCGCCAGCAGCGTGTAGTTTTCGAAGATCGACATATTTCAACTTGCCGTGCGCTTGTGTTCGCGGATTGGCTTACGAATCCACGTGCACCCACTTATTCATGCGCGCGGATTTGTATGCGGCCTCGATGACTTTGACGGATTCGAATCCGTCCTGGGCCGTGATCATTGGCGCTTCCTGTCCTTTGATCGCCCCCACGAAATTCTGGAGCTGCCGGGCAAAAGCCGCGATCTTGTTGTAGCCTTGGCCATAGTGCACCCAATCGAGCTTCTCGCTTTGCCGGTATTTCGAGCACTTCCATCCGATGGAAAGCACGCCGTGAGTGCCGTACAAATCAATGTAAGACTCCTGCTCTTTGTGGATGGACCAGCTCAGATCCACGGCGCCCATGGTATCAGCCTGAGTTCTGAAATAAAGGCGAGCGGTGTCTTCCACTTCGAGCTGCTGCACGCGCTTGCCCTCCTCGGCCTGCACTTTCACGATCGGACCGAGCAGATAACGGGCGATATCGACCGAATGGCAGCCATTGTCGATCAGGACACCGCCGCCGCCGGCTCGGGTCGAATTCCATCGCCCGCGCATGTCCACTTTGCTGCAGAAGACGTTTTCAAAAAGCACGAGGTCTCCCAGAATGCCCGACTCGACGATGGCCTTGGCTTTGATGACGTCGTCAACATAGCGGAATTTGGAAGCCATCATGAGCACGCAGTTTTTGTCCTCCGCCTTCTGCAACATGATGGCCGCCTGCTCAGCATGCACCGCCAGCGGTTTCTCGCTGAGCACATGAATACCGTGTTCAAGAAAGAAGCAGGCAATCTCCATATGCGTGGCCGGTGGCGTGCAAATAATGGCGGCGTCGGGAGGGTTGCCGTTCACTGCTTCATGGTAATCGGCAAACGCTTTGCAGCCGTATTGCTGCGACACGCTGCCGGCTGCGCTCTCGAGTTCATCCGCCACGCCCAGCAAACGGACGCCGGCCACGGTCGCCAAAGCTTGGAGATGCGTTTGCGCGATGCGCCCGCACCCGACGAGCACGAAATTCAATGCTCCGTTCTGCGATTCATCGCGCATCCTGGCTGCCCGGCTTGATATGGAATAAGTTCTTACTTGTCGGTCTTGGAAAAAGTTGTGGAAGCATATTCTTCTATTCCTGTTGCTACTTTTGCAGCACGAGCGCGGTTTCGCGAATACACGAGGCAAGGTCATGCACGTGCGTGGTGGTATAAAACTCATTCCACGGCAGCACCACGACGTGGGCCAGCGCCTCGAACGTGCCGGGAAACTCTCTCGGATCGTAGATGATTTTCAGATCGTTCTTGCGATGCTCGCCCTCGAAGGGAAAGCGGCTGTTGCCGAAGGTATTTCTTTCCCGCAAGATTTGGCACATGAATGCCGGCTTCTCGATGTAACGCGGCGCGCAGAAAATGCCCTTCTTCTTGAGCTCCGCGGCAAAACGATCAACACCGCCGTTGACCACCTCGTCATCGAGGCGCAGGGCATACTTCCAATAAACATGTTTGCCCCCGGGCGTCACCTCCGGAGGATGGACACCGGGAATATCCGCCAGCAGTTCCGTCAGGAGGTTAGCCAGGCGCCTGCGCCTCGCGACAACGTCTTCGAGCTTTTCCAATTGCGCCAAGGCCACGGCGCCTTGCAGCTCGGTCATGCGATAATTTAAGGCGAGAAAATAATGGTCGGGCTTGGGATCGCCATAGCCCCACGCCTTGTCGACAAAGAGCCACATGCGCCGCGCGAATTTGCGCTGCCGGCTGATGACGATTCCACCTTCGCCCGTAGTCATGTGCTTGCCTTGCTGCAAGCTGAAGCAGCCGATGTCGCCGATCGTGCCCAGTAACCGGCCTTTGTACTCGGCGAGATACGCTTGCGCCGCGTCTTCGATCACCGGCAGTCCGTGCTCGCGCGCCAGCGCCATGATGGCATCCATGTCGCAGGGATTGCCGAAAAGATGGGTGACAATGATCGCACGCGTGCGCCGGGTGATCCGCGGAGCAATCGTTTCTGCCGTGAGATTGTACGTCCTGGGATCAACGTCGGCAAAGATTGGTATGGCAGTTTGATAAATGATCGGCGTAATCGCGCCCATATCCGTAATGGGGGAAGTAATGATCTCATCCCCCGGTTCCGGGTTGATGGCGGCGAGCGCGGTGTGTACGCTGGCCGTTCCGGAAGTGGTGCTCCGGCAAAACTCCACGCCGTATCTGGCTGCAAACTTTCTTTCAAACTCCTTCACCGCCGTGCCTTTGAGGCAATTCAGCGTGCCGGAAGCAATCACTTTTTGCAGCAGCTCCAGCTCTTCTATGCCAAGGTTTCTTCCGGTATGATTCGCATCGCTGGGGAGTTCCATGAGGCCTTTTCTCTTTTTGTCTGCGGGTGAGCGACAAAAGCAATGGGGCGATCGGCGCGCTTAAAGTAATGCAGAATCGCTTGCAGAATGCGCCGCGCCGCCTGGCCATCGCCATACGGATTGTGCGAAGAAATCATCTGCCGGTATGTTGACACGTCAGCGAGAAGGGTGGCGGCTTCGCGCACCAAACGGCTGCGTTCCAGACCCACGAGCTTCACGCCGCCCGTGATGACGCCTTCCGGCCGCTCCGTGACTTCACGGAAAACCAGTACCGGCTTGCGCAAGGACGGACCCTCTTCTTGTATCCCGCCCGAATCGGTGATGATCAGATAAGCACGCAACATAGCTTCCACAAATGGCTCGTAGGGCAGGGGATCGAGCAAGTGAATGCGCTCGCAATTCGACAGCAGGCTGAAGACGGTCCGTCTCACGTTGGGATTGAGATGCACGGGATAAACGATTTGGATATCCTCAAAGGCGCGCACTAAATCTTGCAAGGCGCCGCACAGATTTTCGAGCGGCACGCCCCAATTTTCGCGGCGGTGCGCGGTGACCAGCACGAGCCGGCGCGCATTGCGCGCCGGCGCTGGCAGCAAATGGTCGAGCGTCCGGCGTCCGCGTTGCGCGATAAACTGCAAGGAATCGATCACGGTATTGCCCGTCACGAAAATGCAAGCAGGATCGATTCCCTCCCGGAGCAAATGCCTGGCGTTCCGTTGCGTCGGCGCAAAATGGAGATCGCCGATGGCCGAGATCATGCGCCGGTTGATTTCCTCCGGATAGGGATGCTGCTTGTCGAAAGAGCGCAATCCCGCCTCCACATGTCCCACCGGGATTTTGTTGTAAAAAGAGGCCAGGGCGCCGATAGCTGCGGTGGTGGTATCACCCTGCACCAACACCAAATCCGGACGATATTCTCGCAGCAGCGGATCCAAACCGATCAGCGCGCGCGCGGAAATATCGTTGAGTGTGTGCTGGGCACGAATCACGTTCAGGTCGTGATCCACCGTCAGTGAGAACAATTGCAGCAAATCATCGATCATCTCGCGATGCTGTGAAGTGGAAATGACCACGCTCTTGAAACTGGGATTCTGGCGCAGCAGATGGACGACGGGGAAAAGCTTGATGACGTCCGGCCGCGTCCCCAAAATCGTGAGAACGGTCAAGGGTGAGAAGGGCACAGGAGGGCCTCCCAGTTTCGATGCAGATGTGAACTCGCTTCCGGTGCTTGCAGCTTCACAGTTTTCTCAGAACACGAGCCGGATTTCCGGCCACGATCACATGGGCCGGTACGTTTTTCGTCACCACGCTGCCGGCGCCGATAATGGCACTTTCACCGACCGTGATCCCACCCAACAAAGTGGCGCTCGAACCGATGGAGGCGCCCCGTTTCACCCGGGTGGGCACGAGCACCCAATCGGCTTCCGTTTGCAGCCGGCCTTCCTGATTTGTGGCGCGAGGATACACGTCGTTGATGAAGGTCACGTTGTGGCCGATAAAAACACCGTCCTCGATGGTGACGCCGGTACAGATGAAGGTATGGCTGGAGATCTTGCAGTGCTTGCCGATCACCACACCTTTTTGAATTTCCACGAATGCGCCCACCTTGGTGTAGTCCCCGACCTCGCAACCATAGAGATTGACGAAATCATGCAGCCGGACTTCTTTTCCCAGCTTGACCTCCGGGCCGATGTGAGGAAAGGGCATGAAGTTCTTCATTCGTTGTACACTTGCATTTGGCCTTGGCCCGGCTTCAACCGTGGAAATACCCGTTGCCAGGAGTGCGGGAGAAAAAAATCTCACGCGGAATTTGTTGCTGGCCGCCGCCATGGCGCAGGGATTTGTTGGCCGCTTCGAGAATCGTGACGATGCGCAAGCCGCTGTATCCGTCGCATTGCGGCGTTTGATGCGAGCGGATGCATTCCAAAAAATGCTCGCATTCACGGCGTAAAGGCTCATAGTCGGGAATGCGCGGCGAATAAATGTCGCCGTAGCGGTAGGAAAAATGAAATTCTGCAAAGGTGCTGTAATAGGGCGGCGTGTCCACGCCTTTGTCGTAGATTTTGATTTTTTCATTCGGACTCACATCGTCATATACCAGCATTTTCTTGCTGCCCACGACGGTGATGCGCCGGATCTTGTCGGGATCGAGCCAGCTATTGTGAATGAACGCAATTGTGCCGCTGGGAAAATTGAGCGTGGTCACGGCCACGTCTTCGATGTCTTTCCGGAAATGCGCCTTGCCCTGCCCGCTGACGCTGACCGGATATTCTTGCAGCATGTAGAGAATGATCGAAATGTCGTGCGGCGCCAAATCCCAGATCACATTGATGTCCGGCTGGAACAGGCCCAAATTCACGCGCACGCAGCTGATATAATGAACCTCCCCCAGCTCTCCGCTGGCAATAATCTCCCTGGCTTTCTTGACGGCAGCGGCAAATTCGAAGGTGTGGCCGACCATTAGCACCTTGCGGTGTTTTTCAGCCAATTGAATCAGCTCCAGGCAATCAAGCGCCGAATCCGCCAGCGGTTTTTCGACCAGCACGTGCTTGCCGTGCTCCAGACATTGCTTGGCAATTTGCGCGTGCGTGCGCACCGGCGTGGCGATCGCCACCGCATCGAGGGTGCCGTCTTCCAGCAAGTGCTCAAGTCGTGTGGAGGTTTGAATGCCGGGATACAACGTGCGGATACACTGCAGCCGGCGTTCATCTAAATCACAGCAAATCCTGATGGCGCATTCGGGAATCTGGCTGAAGTTGCGAATCAAGTTCGGCCCCCAATATCCGCTGCCGACGACACCCACGTTCAGTTTGTCCACTGCTGCTATTCTTCCTATGAACCGTTTGCTTGAATGAGGACTTTGAAGGTTTTCAAGAGAATCTTAAGGTCCAGCAGAATGGACCAGTTCTTCGCGTAACCAATGTCGAGGCGGGCCATCTCGTCGAAGGTGGTGTGATTTCGCCCCATCACCTGCCACATGCCGGTGATGCCGGGTTTGACTTCGAGAAGCCGGCGGAAATGCCAGTCTTGATAGGCCTCAATCTCGTACGGAATCGGCGGGCGCGGGCCAACGAGACTCATCTCGCCGCGCAATACGTTCCACAATTGTGGCAGCTCGTCCAGGCTGGTTCTTCTGAGAAACCGGCCAAGCGGTGTGACACGAGGGTCGTCGGTGATTTTGTACAAAGGAGTTTCTTTCGAACCATTGTTGATCTTATCAGTTTCGCCCAGGATCAGCTTGTGAACATAATCACGATGCCTGTCGTCGCCGCAGCCTTCTCGCATGCTGCGGAATTTCAGAAAAACGAATTCCCGGCCTTTGTGCCCGAGGCGCTTCTGCCGGAATAAAACCGGGCCGGGCGAGGTGATCTTGATCAGCACCGCGACCACGGCCATGACTGGAGAAAATAGCACGAGCCCCGCAATCGCTCCGGCGATATCCATGGTGCGTTTCAACACGCTTTGCGCCAGCGCGGAAAAGTCCTGCAATTTCTGCGGGTTCCCCAGAAAAGGTTCCGCCCTGGCTGGCTTCGCCACTGTGGTGCTGGCCAGGCACACGGCAGGGATCCCAGGTCCAATCATTTGTCGGTGTACACGAACCCATGGCACGCTCTCCGGCAGTGAGGCCGCCTGCCGGCCATTGCTTTCGGCGCTTTCATGGGTATTTTTCTCCCAATTTCTTTGTGCGGTTCTTTCGGGATAAGAATATATCTCGATCGCGAAACTCTCCTGGCACAATGCAGGTTCAGATGAGTTCGCCGCCGGCAGAAGTCTCCCCAGCAGGCGCTGGCACGCGCACTGTGCCCCCGCCGGGTCCGTGTCCGGCATGATGATGGTGACGGTATGGTCTACGCGCATGCTGACGATATCCGTTTCGCGCAAAGTCTGGCAGATGATGCCTGCCAGATGACGAACCTCGTCCTTGCTCGCGCCATTGCTCGCAGCCCGGTTGTACAAGGGGCCCTGCCGCGATAAGACCACGATAGAAAATTGCGAGCTTAGTCTCTCCGCGCGACGCTTCTCCAGGGCGAGCTGCCGGCCGAAGTGCTCGGGTGTGCAGAAGTTCTTATGCGGCTCATCTCCCGCTAAAGCGCGCACTGCGGCGCTGCGTTGCGAGTGCAGAATCTTTCCTAACATGGTGGTGCGCTTAAGAGGTTGAACGTTGAGCAGCTTGATTTGAGAGTGAATCACCCAAGCAAGTGGATTGGCCGGGCTCATGGGGAAGAGATGAAGCTGAAAGGCAAGCTGAAGTATTCGGCCTCATGGCGATAAGATTCGCGCCAGGCTATTCATAGCTCCGCCTTCTCAGTCCCAATGTCCAAGCGGCATTGGCTGGTCGGGCGTTGTTCTGCACTTTGGTTTGAAGGAGTGGCGGGGGAACTCACACGTCCCCCCAAAGTGTTTTCGCAGCATAAGCGCCTCACTCAAGCCTGCCATAAGCCTGAGCGCACCAGCCCGGGGTCCGATTGTGCTTCTTAAAAGCCGGCGTCACCGCGCTGAGCGGGAGGAAAGTATCTGGCAATGACCCGCATTTCCTCGCCACGGCCACTGCGCAAAATGTTCTGGGATCTCGCTTGCCCCTGCAGGCCTATGCGGCCATTTTTTCTTGCGCGCTGGTTTTTTTCTTATTTTTTTTGTGATTGGTGTAGTAATAGTAGCTTTTGTAATCACCGTAAGTCTTCTTAAAATCGACGGCGTTCAAAATGGCGCCCATCACCTTCTTGCGGTTTTTTTCCAACAATCGCAACGCGCGCAGCGCTGTGTCCCTGCTGGTCGTGCCCGAGCGGATGATCAAAAAAACGCCGTCCACTTCCGTGCTGAGAATAATCGAGTCGGCCACCGCAATCAGCGGTGGAGAATCCAGAATAATGAGTTGATATTCGCTCTTCAATTCGGCGATTAATTCTCGCATGCGCAAGCTGTCCAGCATTTCAGAGGGATTGGGTGGAAGTGTGCCGCAAGGCAAGGCGAAGGCATAGGCGCTGTCCAGCCGGCAAATCGCCCGCTTCGCCTCCGATTTGTTGATGAGCACGTCGGTCAATCCCGGCGCGCTTTTTATGCCCAAAACCTGATGCACCATCGGCCGGCGCAGGTCGCAGTCCACGAGCAATGTCTTGATTCCGGCTCTGGCGAAAGTTTGCATGAGATTGATCGAAGTCAAGGTTTTACCTTCACCGGGAGCCGCGCTGGTCATGAGAATAGTTCGCAGCACGCGATCGGCATTGAGAAAAGCGAAATTCATCTGCAGAATGCGAAACGCTTCATAGAGAGGCGAATTCCAATTGTCCTGCGAGAGCATCTTGGCAGCATACCGGCTGTCGGGGTGCGGGTTTCCTTGGAGCCGCAGCGTGCGGTGGTGATGGATCCCCGGAATAGAGGCGAGCACCGTCAGCGCGAGATGTTTTTCAACATCGTCTTGGGATTTTAGAGTATTGTCCAGGGATTCCAACAACAAGGCCAAGCCGATGCCCAATGCCAGCCCGAGAAAGCAGCCGCTGGCCAGGAACTTGTTGCGATTGGGCTTGATCGGCGCCAAGGGCTTGATCGCACCATCGATGAGATGAATATCCCCGATTTTCCCGGCCTCGGCAATGCCGACTTCCTCGTGTCGCTGGCGTAACATGGAATAGATTTTCTCATCCACGTCACGCGCACGAATCAAGCGCGCCAGCGCGAACTCCTGATGGGGCAGCTTTGCCAGCTCCTGCTCATAGCCGTCCACCGTTTTCTTGAGCGCTTGTTCCCTGGCCTTGGAGGTTGCCAGATCCACCTCCAGCGTAATCGTTTCCTGCACCAGGCCGCGGATTTGCGAAAGCGGATCGATCAATTCCTCACGCTGGCCCGATTGTAATAGCTCCTGCACCAATTCTTCTTTGACGTGATCGATTTTCTGCCGGAGCGCAAGCTGCCCGTTGTCATTGCTCCCACCACCGGTCACTTGACCCGCGGAGTATTGCATCTCCAGGTCTAAAAGCTGCTGCTTGCGCTGTTGCGCTCCGGGGCTGCCGGCGATCGTCAGCGAGGGTGCCAATTCCCGCTTCTTGTGCTGCAGGTAGCGGTAACGCTGCTCCATGGCCTCGCGTTCGGTCTTGGTCTGATCGTACGTGGCTTCGGTCAAGGTCAGCCGTTTGAGCATTTCCGCCGAGGCCTCGCTGAGCGAGGTCATTTTGTTGTCTTCTTTGAATTTCTGCAAAGCGACCTCAGCGGCATTCAGCTTGTCCTGAAAAATCAGGAGTTGTTTCTCGACGAATTCGCGCACGCTGGAGATTTCCGCCCGCTGCTTGCGCAGATTCAAATCGATGATGCGTTCGACGTACGTGTTCGCGATCACTTGCGCCGCGAGGGGATCATGCGCTTGCACGTTGATTCTGACAATGTCAGAACCCAGCACCGGCGTGACGTTCAGGTTCCCCTGCAAACTCGCAACGAGGAGCCTCTCCGGCGAAAAATTCGGCGGGGCCGGGTCGGGAAACTCGAATGTTCCGATGACCTCCTTGGGCAAGGTCCGTGCAACCTCGACCGCCAGGCTCCTGCTCTTCAATAATTCCGCGAGATTTATCAATCCGCTCTTGTTGTTCTGAAAAGCCTGGCCCAGGTCGAGCGCGATCATGGTGTCCTTCGGCTCTTCATAGATGATGGTCGCCACCGCTTCATATACCGGCGGCGAAAGCTTATACCACAACACCGTCGGCACCAGCGTTCCGAGAAAACAATTCAGCAAAAGCCACTTTCGCCGCCGCAGCATGTGAAAATAGTCGCGCAGCACATAGCTTTGCGCCTCGCTTGCGGGCGGGGAAAACGAATGCCTGGAATTATCTTCTCGCTTCGGTTCCATAACTGACCAGAAAGTACAATGATGCAATGATGGTCACATCGCGCACCACTCCCATAATTTTTCCCCATGTGACCGGCTGCTCGGGAACATACACCACGTCCCCGGGAGCCAGCAGCGGTATACCGGATAAGTTCTTCGTGGCCAGCAAATTTTTCATGCTGACGCGTATCTCTCGCGCTTCTTCCCCGCCCGGGGAGAGCACCCGAATGCCATTCAAGTTCGCTTGGTCCGTCGGCCCTCCGGCCATGAACAGAACATCGAGCAAGCTGGTTTTGAATGCCACCTCGTAGCTCCCCGGCCGCGTCACGCTGCCCAGCACCTTTATCGCGTTCGCAAATGGGCTTCCCGGCACCACGATCACATCGCCTTCTTCGAGTGCCGGCAAGGCGTAGGGATTTCCCTCGAGATAGAATCTTTCCATGTTGACGATGCTGACGCTATCACGGTGCACGCCGTTGTTGGCATGATACCCATTCGTACCCCCGGCGCGGATCAACCTGATTTTTGCCAACTGCGCGCCCGGGATGAATCCCCCCGCCTGCCCGATCGCGCCCTGCAGCGTCGAGGTATTTGCCACCAGGTAAATGCCGGGCCGCACCACCTGCCCCAGCACGGTGATTTTGACAGGATACGTTTCGGTGAAGCGCACCGTAAGCAACGGACTTTTTTCCATGTAGCGCGACAACTGGCCGCGCAAAATCTCCTGGAAGCGCGTTAGGGAGAGGCCCGCCACCGGCATGCCTTGCATGAACGGAAGGTCGACGGCCCCCTCCGGGCTCACGACCGCGGTTTGGCTCAAGGATTCACTGTTGTGCACGATGATTTGCAGCGCGTCACCAGGTTGGATCTTTCTTTGTTCCTGGCCCGGCGCCGGCAAGGGATGCACGACGGCGCTGGTGAACCATGCGATCGCAAGGGTCTTGCTGAGTTTTGCAAAATGGGTTTCAAGCATGCGACACACCACTGGCTGCGGTCCGCGCCACATGATGAGGATCGATTTCAACGGCAATGGCCTGATGGATGCCCTCCACCATGATCATCAAGCGATGATTATTTTTCTGCACCAGCAGCTTGCCCTCCACGCCCTGCAACGGCCCGCTCACCACCCGGACGTGCTCGCCGGGCGCAAAATAGTCCACGCGTTCGAGGTGGGTCTTTTGCTCCAACACCCGCCGGATCGCCTCGATTTGCTCAGCGGGAATGGCCGCCGGAATTCCACGGAATGATACCAGATTCACCGCGCCTTCCGTCTGCAGCACGGGGAGGCGATCCCGCAGCGCCATCCACACAAAGACGTAACAACTGAACAGCGGCTCCTGGACTTTTTTATAGCGATCGCTCCAACGCCGGTACACCGTGGTGAGGGGCAGGTAGCTGGTGACGAGTTTTTCCTTGAGCCGGCCCTCGACTTTTTTCTCATGGCGATGTTTGGTATGCAAAGCATACCATTGCGCCTCGAGGTGCGGGCGTTGAAATCTCTCTTCGTGGAATGCCATGGGTAGGTCCAGTGTTATTATTGCGACACAGGATAAGTTGCCCTTAGCGCTTCACGCGTCATTTTTTTTTCCGGGAAGATTTCCTGAATACTCAGGTTCAAAAGTAAAGCGGTCTTCTCTTTGAAATCCTTGGTGGGTTCCATCCGGCCGTTCTCGACCATGGACAGATACGAAGCACTGCATCCTAAGAGATTGGCGAGCTCATACTGTTTGATCCCCGCTTCCCAGCGCTTGAATTTCAATAAGTTCTTCACAAGGAGCTCCGCACTTCGTCCGGCTCAAAGTTGAAACATGAAGCAGCGACCTCCTCATCCCTGACGCTGTGTTGGGTGCTCTGGTGATTTTGCTTCGATGGTGCATAAAAAATTATTCAATGAGCTTCTTTGCAAGTTGCGTACCAGGACCAGGAGGCACGATTCGGGGTGCGTCAAAGCTTCTGACTGCGCGTGCGGCAAGTATACGATTTCTCGTCACTTCAATCTAACTAAGCCGCGAGCGCGAGGGTGTTATTGGGATAGGTTGTGAAAACCTGACAGCGATAAATTTTATGGGGTTTCTTTCGGATTATGGTTTTCGTTCTATAAAAAGTCGAGGCGGGCAGGAGAGATTTTCAGTAGCGCGATTTTTTCGCGACCGCAGGAGCCTATGAGCGAAGGCGGGGGAAATGGCAGGAGGGAGGAGGCTTTATCTTGGCGATTTCCTTTTTTCTTCGTCTTTGAATTCCCATTTGCTGAGATTGTGCTTCCTCATCTTTTCATAAAAGCTCTTATAGTCCATCTTGGCGAGTTGTGCGGCGTGGGTGATATTGCCGTGTTCTTTCTCCAAGAGGCGGCTCAGATACTCCCGCTCGAAGCGCTCGAGCAGTTCCCGCTTGGCGGCACGGTAGGGTATGTCGTCGGGAAAGGGGAATTGAAAATGACCGGGTTCGCTTGCTTGCAAACAACGCACCACGGTCGCCCTGCTCAAAGCCCGAGATTTCTCCAGGATCACGGCGCGCTCGATGGTGTTGCGCAGCTCGCGCACATTGCCGCGCCAGTGCTGCTTGTGCAGGAGCTGGACCGCTTCGGGCTCGATCTTATCGATGTCCTTCTGAAATTGCGTCGAGCATTCTCTGAGAAAATGAAAGGCGAGCGGCAACAAGTCTTCAAGCCTGTCTCGCAGCGGGGGAATCTCGACCAGCACGACATTCAGGCGGAAAAACAAATCCTCGCGAAAACTGCCCGCCGCAATGGCTTGGCGCAAATCCCGGTGCGTCGCCGAAATCACGCGCACGTCGACCTTGATGCTTTCATTGCCGCCCACGCGCTCGAATTCTCTTTCCTGCAACACCCGCAGCAGTTTGATTTGCGTATGGTGCGGAATATCTCCGATCTCATCCAGAAAGACCGTGCCGCCGCGGGCCTGCTCGAAGCGCCCGATCCTGGTTTTGTTGGCGCCGGTAAACGCGCCTTTTTCATGTCCGAACAGCTCGCTTTCCAACAGCGTTTCGGCGAGCGCGCCGCAATTGAAGCAAACCATGGGAGCGGCTTTGCGCCGGCTGCGGTCGTGAATCGTTCTGGCAATCATTTCTTTGCCCGTGCCGGTTTCGCCCTGGATCAAGACGGTTGCATCGGTGTCCGCGAGATCGTCGAGCAACCGGCAAATCTGCTGCATGGGCTTCGAGCGGCATACGATATTGCCGAAGCGATACTGTTGGCCTGCCTCTTCTTTCAAGCGCTGCACTTCTTGTTTAAGCTCGTTGTGTTCCACCGCTTTCTTGATGACCACCTCGAGCTCTTCCGGGTGGAACGGCTTGGCGAGGTAATGCGCCGCGCCCAGCTGCATGGCCTTGACCGCCTGCGGGATCGAGCCATATCCCGTCACCATGATCACCGGCACCTCTAATGCTATTTCTTTCATCTTGTGCAGCAGGCCGATACCGTCGAGCTTGGGCATCATTTGATCGAGCAGAACCGCGTCGATGGCGTGATGCGCCAGACTCGACAATCCTTCTTCGCCATCACAGGCGTGAAAGACACGATACTCTTTGCCCTCCAGGCATTTGGAGACGATTTGATGGGCGAGGGGATCGTCGTCAATAAGCAGAATGTTTCGCTTTCTCGTCATCGTGGATCAATTGCTGTGCCGGTTAAATTTTTCCAGCTCGTTTTTCAGCTCCGTCAGCGAAGCCTCCAAAACGAGACTCATCTTGCTGAGCAACGGTGGCAGGCTTTCCCAATCAGCTTCGCTGGCGGCTTTCTCTTCGATCGCTTTGATCATGCGCACCAGCTCGGTCAGCCCAAAATTGAGGGCCGCTGATTTTAGGCGATGCGCCGCCGCCTGCAGCTCTTGGCGGTCTTTTTCCAGCACGCGATGCCTGACTTCTTCATAGTAGGAGGGTGTGGAAAGAATGAAAGAGTGGATCAATTCCGCGACGAATTGGTCATCACCATCAGCGACTTCGCGAACGTAGGATAGATCAATGTAGTTCATGTCCCCTCACTTACCGTTGCGGTGCAACGCAACCATGTTCTAAGCTGAAACAATTACACAAACTTTAACTTATTGAAATTACGATTTCGTAATTATTTATTGCAAACACCACGCCACAATTCAAAATTGTGACTAAACATACATAAGTGCTTTTGAATTATAGATTGAATTGCAGCTCTGGCTGTTTTGCAATAGGAATAAGTGGACCATTGTCGCATCAAGATGATACTATTCCCAAAAATGAGCAGAATCTCGCACGCGGATTGGAAAAACACGATTGCATGATTGCATGTGCTTCGAGTCTCGTCAAAGGGGGCCCCGCCACTATGAATCCCTGCAGGCAGGTTTGGATTGTATCACTGGGTCTATCGCTTCCGCTCTTGCACGAGCGAGGTGATTTTCACCGACAACGCTTCCGGCGCAAAGGGCTTGGTGATAAAATCATTGATGCCGTGTGCCCGGATCTTTTCGAGCGTCATAGCCGAGGCCGATGCTGTCATCGCCAGAATTGGAACCTCGCGCATCGCGCCCGCCATTTTGTGCCGGATAAAATCTGCGGTTTCATAGCCGTCCATTTCGGGCATTTTTACATCCAGCAATACCAGGTCGTAGGCATGTTGCGCCATCTTCGCGAGCGCAATCTTGCCGTTCTCAGCCACCTCGATTTTTGCGCCCCATTTATTTGTCAAATTGACGGCTAACATTTGGCAAAGCTTGTCGTCTTCCACCAGCAAAATATCGAGCCCCAGCAAAGGCTGGGTCTGCTCTTGGCCGGCCCCGAAGGCATGAGGGGCGGAAACCGCCGTTTGTGCTTTTTCAAATGGCAACGTCACGCGAAAAGTTGATCCCTTGCCGATCTCGCTCTCCACCGTAATGGTGCCTCCCTGCTTCTCCACCAATTGCTTGGCGATGGTCAGACCTAAACCTGTGCCTGCAAACCTGCGCTGGCCAGAAGGTTCCGCCTGGGCAAATCTGTCAAAAACGCGATGCTGATGCTCGGGGCGAATGCCGATGCCGGTATCTGCCACCGTGAAGAGCAGGGAAACGCTGCTGGTGTTGGAAGTGAGCAGACTCGTGCGCACCGTAATTCTGCCGGCTGCGGTGAACTTGACCGCGTTGCTCAAGAGATTCATCAGAATCTGCCTGAGCCGGAGCGGATCGCCGATCAGAAAGGCAGGGAGGCCGTCCTCCCACTCCACCAAAATCTCGAGACCCTTCTCGCGCGCCTTGAACTTCAGCGTTTGCGTGCTTTCGTGGATGATCTCCCGCAGATTGAATTCGACTTGTGCGAAGGCGATCGTCCCTGCCTCGATTTTGGAAAAATCGAGTATGTCATTCACGATCCCGAGCAAGTGCTCCGAAGCCGAGCGCAACGCCTGCACAAACTCCTTCTGCTCGACATTCAGCGCCGTATTCTGCAACAGGTGCGCCATGCCGACCACGGCGTGCATCGGAGTGCGAATCTCGTGGCTCAGGTTGGCCAAAAAACGCTCCAATGCCCGGGTCGATTGCTCGGCGACTTGTTTGGCGTGCGCGAGTTGCTGCTCGGCTTGTTTGAGCTCGGTGATGTCCTGCGAAATGATTTGCACGCCCACGCGTCGTCCGGCTTCATCTCTAATGGCTTGCAGATTGGACCAAAACCAGCGCTCGCCGCGCGGAAGGTTGACCGAATCCTCATAGTGATCGCCGCTGCCCGAGTCGATGATTTTTTGCATGCGGGCGAGAAACTCGCCGGCTTCAGGCTGCGGAAACAGTTCATAAAGAGATTTGCCCACCAGCGCCTCGGGCGTGCTGCCCATGTTCTGTGCGCCAACGTGATTAATAAAAATCAGCTTGCCCGCGCCATCATAGAGCGTGATCGGTGTTTCGGTATTCTCGACCAACAGGCGGTATTTCTCTTCGCTTTCGCGCAACGCCGCTTCGCTTTCGCGCAGCGCCGCCTCAGCCCAATGGCGCCGAATCACTCGACCCACATGCGCGCCAATATTCGCCAAAACTTCCAACCAGCTCTCCTCGGGAGGCCTCGCCTGGTCGGAGAAGAATTCCAGCACGGCTAAGAGCTCTGGTCCGTCCCGCACGGGGATCGCGAAAGCGGAGACCACGCCCAGATTTTCCGTCAAACCCGTGCTGGCAAAAATCGGATCGGTGGCCACGTCGGCGATCCACAGAGGCTTTTGACTGGCGAGCACCCGTCCGGCCAAACCGGATCCTGAAGCGAGGCGGGTGCCCTGGGTGACTTGCCGCAGCTTTTGAAAAGGCGCTTCTTGCTTGAAGTGCCAGATATTGGTCGAAATCAACTGATCCGGTGAAGCGTCCATGGGAACATAAGCGTGCCCCGCGGCGCATCCCGTGAGGGCACAAATGCGATTGAGCGCGATTTGCATGGCGCGCTCAAAAGTCGGAGCTTCACTCACCTCCACCGCAATCGCCAGTTCTGTCGTCCGGATGTGCTCACGCACACGCAGCCCTTCCAGTCGCCGCAGCGTGCGCACGCGCACGGTGTGCACCAGTGTGGAAAGAACGGCTGCCGAGAGCAAAGCGAATCCGAAATGCACCCAGCTGGGTGAAGAGGGCGCCCTCCAAACGAGCATCCCCCAGCCACATAGCGTGGCCAGGATGATGAATCCCAGCCAGTGTTTGGAAAGAAAAAGCAATCCTGATCCGATGACCACCAGCAGAAGATTGGTCGTTTGTTGCGGCTCGAGAGTGAAATGGAGATGCAGCAGGCTGTTGAGCAATGCCAAACCTGCGATCATGGCCAGGGCCGGATGCGCCCAACGCGGAGAAATTTGCCACCGGCCGAATGTCACGCGCAGGCCGAACAAGATCATGGCGGTGCTGGCGGCCACGAGGCTCATCGGGATGGCCGCGTCTGGCGGCAACGTGCGCATGTGGCTCACGGCAAACACGAGATAGAGCACGGCGAGTCCAGTCGCCACCGGCCGCAAGCTGTCGCGCGCGGTAAGGTCGAGGCGCAGATCCGCTTCTCTAATTGTGGGGTTCGCTTCCGAGGTCGTCGAATGAGGCTCTGCGCCGTGGCCGGAATCAGCTGGATTGAACATGTTTTTGGCTGGTCTCGTTTTTCTGCCGAGGGGCGGAGAGGTTGCCTTGCGGAAGCGCAAACGACAGGCTCGTGCGCAGGACTGCCCTCGCTGCGGCAAGGTCAATCAATAGTGCCGTGCTCATCTTGGGATCGGAGGCGAAGTAGCAACCATGATTTCGATCAGAGTAATTTGAAGAGGCGGGCGAGAGGCCAACTGGAATTTCAGTTTTACCGGAATAAATAATAGAATACCGCCACCACTTCACGGCGTTGGCTGAAGTTGGAGAAAATTTACTGACCGGCCCTAAGATCGGAACAAGGAAGGATGTTGCATTTTCGTGGATGGACACAAAGCGACTTGTGTTAACGACAAGTCTATGCTCTGCGGCAGCATGATGGTGAATCGGTCCCTGGAGTATGCCGTGCGTCACCCACCTTGGTTCATCATCCATCATTTCTCCCCGGTTTTCTTCGCTTTGCGGCTCC
>JBIOXB010000051.1:0-2294 GCA_044869275.1 bacterium | reverse complement strand
GCATGAACACAATGTCGTGCTGACAATTATCACCGCCGATACGCCGCGCGTTTCCGAGGAAGACCGCGTTCAGATCAAACCGCTGTCGCAGCACTTCGCGCGGGTGTCGTTGAAATTCGGTTACATGGAACAGCCCAACGTGCCGAAGGCACTGGCGATCGCGCGCAAGCACGGTTGGCAATTCGACATCATGTCGACGTCATTTTTTCTGTCGCGGCGCGCGCTCAGGCCATCGGCAAAGTCGGGCATGCCGTCCTGGCAGGATCACTTGTTTATTGGTCTGGCGCGGTCGGCGAGCGACGCGACTGACTTTTTCCAAATCCCGACCGGCCGCGTGGTCGAAGTCGGTACCCAGGTAACAGTGTAAAAGCCAACTCTAACTTTTGCGTACAATCAATTGATATTTCTAGCTTATTCAACTTATTGCGATGCGTTATTGCATGGTTCGAAGGGCTGACTTGCGCAAATCACGCTGCTGCGCTGCGGGGAGCGGCGTTATAAGCCGCGACTCTCGAATTTTTGCAGTGCAGCATTTAAGGACATCCCCATGTCGCGAAGCATTGCCGGTCCCGTTGGGGAGTCCGGCGCGTCTTCTGTATTGACTGATGCGCCAGCGAAAGTCGGCTTCTGGTCACTCGCGCTCGGAAGTATCGGAGTCGTTTACGGGGACATTGGCACAAGTCCCCTTTACGCATTGCGCGAAGCGGTCCTCGCGGCGACGCCGACAGGGATTGCACCAAGTGAAGCGGTCGTGCTCGGGATTCTGTCGCTTATCATTTGGGCGCTTTTGTTAGTTGTCACCGCAAAATACGTTTTGATTTTGCTGCGTGCCGATAACAAAGGGGAGGGTGGCACGCTTGCATTGATGGCGCTTGCATCACGTTCGCTGGTGCGGCGAAGCAATTTCATTATTTTTCTTGGCGTCATAAGCGGCGCACTTTTTTACGGGGACGCGATCATAACACCGGCACTGTCGGTACTTTCTGCTGTTGAGGGATTGAAGATCGCAACGCCGGCTTTCGATCCTTACGTTGTGCCACTCACAGTTTTCATTCTTGTCTTGCTTTTTGCCGTGCAGTCACGCGGCACGGCGAATGTTGCAGCTTTTTTTGGTCCAATTACGCTTTTTTGGTTTGCCGCGATTGCCGCGGCAGGGCTTTGGCACGTTGCGCAAAACCCGGCAGTGCTTCTGGCATTCAATCCGTGGTACGGAACTACGTTCCTGCTCCATCACGGCGTTGTCGGTTTCTACACCCTCGGTGCGGTATTCCTGGTCGTGACTGGTGCGGAAGCGCTCTATGCAGATCTTGGCCATTTTGGCCAAGGCCCAATCCGCTTCGCCTGGCTCGTCATAGTGTTGCCGGCGCTCACTATCAACTATCTCGGTCAAGGCGCCCTGGTGCTTGCGAATCCAAAGTCGGTGGAAAATCCCTTCTTTCTGCTTTACCCCGACTGGGCGCTGCTCCCTATGGTTCTGCTCGCGACGATCGCCACTGTGATCGCCAGTCAGGCAGTAATCACGGGTGCATACTCTCTGACCAGGCAGGCCATTCAGCTCGGCTTGTTACCACGCCTCGAGATCCGTCACACATCGGAAGCATTGTTCGGCCAAATCTCTATGCCGCGTGTCAATACTTTCCTTTTAATTGGTGTGTTGCTGTTGGTTGCCCTGTTTAGGTCTTCGAGCGCGCTGGCTTCGGCCTACGGTATTGCGGTCACTGGCACAATGGTGGTGACTGCGATGATGGCGATTGTAGTCATCTGGCGCGTCTGGAATTGGCCGTTGATCGGCGCGCTGGCGCTCATACTGCCGTTCTTGTTCATTGACGTGACTTTCTTGTCGGCAAATCTGCTCAAAATTGTTGAGGGCGGTTGGATGCCGCTGGCGCTTGGCGCTTTGGTAATGACGATCATGTATACTTGGCGTCGGGGTAGCAGGCTCCTCTTCGAAAAAACAAGACGACAGGAGACGCCGCTTGAGTCGCTGGTAAAAAGCCTGGAAAAGAAACCGCCGGCACGCGTGCCAGGAACAGCAGTTTTTCTGACCAGCGATCCCGTCAGCGCTCCCACCGCACTCCTGCACAGCCTCAAGCACTACAAAGTGCTGCACGAAAAGAACGTCAGTTTGACTATCGAAACCGCTGATGCGCCGCGGGTCGATGCCGGCGAGCGGGTCCGCATCCAGCCTGTCGGCAAGACGTTCTCGCGGGTGGTTCTGCGGTTTGGTTTCATGGAGACGCCTAACGTTCCCAAGGCGCTCGCCATCGCGCGCAAGCTGGGCTGGCAGTTCGACA
>JBIOXB010000050.1:0-50990 GCA_044869275.1 bacterium | reverse complement strand
CCCGTCCCCCTCTCCCCCACTCCTTCCGATCTCACGATAAACACCACCTTCCTGTGATCACGCACCACAATCGCCTCTTTCGGCACAATCAAGCGATCCTGGAGGAATTGAGACTCAATCTTGACTTGCCCATAAAGCCCCGGAAGCAGTGTGTGATCTTTGTTCGCAATGGCGACCACGGTCCGCCGCACGCGTCTTTCAAGGTCCACGAGCGGATTGATGGCGACGATTCTGCCTTCAAAAACTTGCCCGGGAAAAGCTGAAAACGTCACGGCGGCGCGGCGTCCCATGTGCACGAGTGGCGCTTCACTTTCCAGAACCTCAGCTGCAACGAGAATCGTATCGAGATTCACCAGGGTGAAGCATTCCATGCCGGCGCTAATGGGCTGTCCGAGGGCAATTTTGAGGTTGGCGATCATGCCATGGCAGGGCGCGATGATACGGGTGCGCGCAAGATTGAGCTGCGCGCGCTGCAGGCTGATCATGGCTTTGGTAAGGCCGGTGCGCGAAGCGATGAGGATTTGTTTGCCTTCTTCCGCAAAAAGCTTTGCAGCTTCGTGCTCGCTCTTCAACAAGAATAGCTCCTGTTCCGAGATTTTGCCGCCGGCATGATCGCGCTGCGCCTGCGCGTAGGCTCTTTCCGTGCGGCGGAGATCGAGGTAATAGCCTTGCAGCGTATCGATACGCACGTTCGCAATGATGCGCTCGGCACGTTGCTGGCCGTATGTGATCATGGCCTGATTGAGCTGCTCCTGCGCTTCCGACACGGCGAGATTGTAATCCGCATCGTTGAGCCGCAATAACAGTTCATGCGGGCGGACGGCTTTGCCTTCATAAATTGTTAGCGAATCCGCCACGCCGGCGACTTGTGCCGCCAGTGGGATTTGACGATTGGCTTTGGTATACCCATTGGCGGTCAAGCGCAACACCAGCGTGCCCCGCCGCGCGTGCATGGCCTTGACGGAAATAGGGGCTTCCACGCCGAGGTCGGGAACATCATTTGTTTCGCCGGAATCCGAGTGGGGCGAGGAAGTGAGAACAAACCAGGCAGCCAGCAAGCCGCCGGCGAGCAACAATGAAATGGCGAGATAGACTCTTTTATACAAACGCCCTCCCGATTTAGCCATAAACGCTGACGTCGGTCAAAAGAAAATCGCTCTGGCAAGCGATGTCACCCAGGTTTCGAGTAGTGATCGAATTGTGCTGGACTTTTTGCGCCCCTAGTGCGTTGAGATGAGTTTCACGGAATTTAGCTAAAGCATGAAAGCCTGCCTCTCATGACTTTGAATCGAAGACTGGCCCCGAATAAAAAAATTACGAATTCTCACCACAAATCCACTCTTCGCCTCGAAAATCGCCTCGTGCAACCGTCTAAAAACACGGCCGCACTGAAGAAAGTACTTGACTCGGCCACAACAAAATTCTATTTTGTGGCCGCTCGCAATTTGGAGGGACAGAGCTTTAAATTTTGGGGTATGGGAAGATGGTGAATCCCAGCGACATCCTCCTTAGTTACGAGAAACTCTGCAACCTCATCACGCCTCTTTCTCCTTTTCTCCCTCTCTCCCCTTCACCCAATCACTTTCGCCTTGCCGAAGCAAGCGCACCTCATCATGAACCCGATCATTCACGGAAACTGGTATGGAAGCCACGATTCTTTACAAAAGCCGCGCCATGCAGGAAGTTCTGCACAAGCTCCGGGAGGTCGCTCCAACCTCGATTAGCATTCTCCTTTATGGCGAAACCGGTACCGGCAAAACCTTGATCGCGCGCCACATTCATGGCGCGAGCGCGCAAAGGGCCGGCGCCTTTGTGATGTTGGATGTGGGCGCCACGCCGCAAAACATAGTCGAAAGCATGCTTTTCGGCCATGAAAAAGGTGCCTTTACCAGCGCCAGCGTGCAACAAATCGGCTTGCTCGAACAGGCAAATGGGGGCACGCTTTTCCTGGATGAGATTCAAAACCTGAGCCTGGAAGTACAAACTAATTATTTGCACGTCGTAGAAAGCGGTGGCCTATTCCGCCGTCTGGGCGGGCGGCAAGAATTGTGCTCAAGGTTTCGTTTGATTGCCGCCACGAACGCAAATCTGCGCGAGCTTGTTGAAAAAGGCGATTTCCGCCGTGATCTATATTTTCGCCTGGATCAATTCAGCGTTACTATTCCCTCTCTGCGTGAACGCAAGGAAGACATTTTGCCGCTGGCTGAGCATTACCTGAAAGTTTACAGCGCAAAGCTGGGCAAAACTGCGCACTTTACTCCAGCGGCGCACGAACTGCTTCTCCATCATTCCTGGCTCGGCAACGTGCGCGAGCTGATAAACGCCATCGTCAAGGCTTTGGTCAACTGCAAGAACTCAGAGTTACTGCCACAAGATTTTGATTTGGACCTGCGCTGCGAGACGCTATTATCCAAAGCCAAAACACAGTGCTGGAGCCTGGAAGAGCTCGAGCGTCGGCATATTGCGGCGGTTTTGGAAGAAACCAGGAACAACTTGACACACGCAAGCAGAATTTTGCATATCGACCGCAGCACTCTCAAGCGCAAAATGGTTCAATATAAGCTTTAAGATGGGGGACTGTGCATTTTGCACCAGCAACCCATCCTCTTGGTTTTCCAGAGATTAAATTGCAGAGGCCGCGTCGGATAATACATTTTGCAGCAGCAGAGTTGCCTTTATTTTGATTTGACTTGTAGAAAACTGCGCTGCCGGGCAGTGCAAAATCCAATTCGCGGCGCTGTTGCAGCGCGCTCGAAATTCCAACTGCAGGCAAACATAATTGTCTGATTTGAAAGAATCCGGCGCCGACTCGAACAATCCACAAAACTGTGGTACAGGTATTGAAGAAGCAGACACAAAACATATTGGCAAGATGCAGGCCGCAGGCTCAAGTCAACGTCCATGTCTGATTTCAGGACCATAATTGAATTCATCTTTCCCTTTTGGAAAAAGTTTTGGAAGCAAGAACTTATTCTGTTTCTCATCCTGGGGTTATTGCTGGCGTGCCAATTACTCATCCCCATACAATTCCAAAGAACGATCGATGCGATCATCGGCCTTGAGACAGGGAGGATTTTTGCTTGGGGAATGGCTGCTTTTGGGGGATTGGTATTGCTCACCATCGGATTCTCCTGGTGTTACACTATTTTAGCGGCCTGGGTGAGCGAAAGTTTGATGATCGACGTGATCTCGTCCGTCTATCATTCTGCTCTGACTCAAAGGCGCAGCTTTTGGAAAAAATTCTATCCCAACGACGTTTTGACGCGTCTTACGCAAGATGTGTACTCAGTCAAATCCTTCGTCATTGATTTGTCTCACAGCGTGATTTTTCAAAGTGTGCTGCTCTTTGGCACTTTGGCAATTTTGCATTATATGTCTTGGCACGTCGGGGTGCTCCTGATGGTTTACCTGCCGCTGGTCTTCGCCATAACCTATCTCGGGAACAATTACTTGAATGCGCGCGCGGCAACGCTCCGAGCTCTGGGATCTTCTTTCATGCAAACTTTTCAACAGGGCATGCAACAACCAGCGTTGACTTTCTCCTGGGGATTGTTGCCCTTTCATCTCCAAAACTTCCGGCGCCTGGCGGAACAAATGGAACAGGAACAAGTCCAATTTGCACATCAGGCGCAAAAAATAAATCAAGCGCTGGCCCTCGCCAATTTGCTGGTGGGTACGATTGCCGTTTTGTGCATCATACGCTTTGATCACCGCTCGGGCACGTTTACGGCGGGAAAGGTGTTCGCGTTGATCATGTATGCCGGGCGGGCCAGCCAAATAGCGATGGGATTGGGGCAAACAGCAGTATCCGCAAAAATAGACCGCGTTGCGACCCTTAGAATTCACGAGATGCTGGCTTTCGAATCCCCGGAGCAGGCGACGACTGATCCATTAACCGACAGAACCAACCATCCATTTTTCAACGGCACCTTGAAAAGCGGCATTCTGCTGCCTCGAACGGATAAATTCCTCTTTCATCTTACCGCGGAAAACGGTGCGGGCAAGACCACTTTCTCGCAGATATTGTCCGGATTTGACGATTTGAGCGGCAAAGTGGTGAATGAAAAATGGTTTTTGATTCCGTCGGACCCGATGGTATTTCCGGGAACGCTGCTTGACAATATTCGCATCATCGCCGGGCGCGAGGTTTCCGCGCAGGAAGTCCTCCAGTTGCTGCGGGCGCAAAGGCTGGAAGCGCTCATGTCGGCTTTTCCGAGTGGATTCTCGACGCTCATCTCGGAGCATTCCGAAGCCATCTCGCGGGGTCAAAAACAAGCCGCGGTGCTCGTCAGTGCGGTGGTCAAAAATCCGCGCCTGCTTGTTGTCGATGAGGGCTTTAATTCTCTCGATCTCACCCTCAAAGCGCAGATCAAAGCGGGCCTGCTCGCCTGGTTGAATGCCCGGAAATCAATTATGATCGAGCACGGAGAATATCTATTTGAGTCGCGTCCTCCGGACGACATGCGGTGCGAACGGTATATCCAGGAGCCAGGCGATGCGCGCACATATGCCGCTTAGAATCGGAATTATTGACAGTGGCATAGATACTCAGGATCAACGCTTGATGCGCTTTGTGGAAAAGGGCATTCATGTCGAAACCGGAGCGATGGCCACGGCGGCATACGAGGACCAAATCGGTCACGGCACGGCCTGTGCAGATTTGATTACGCGCAACTTTACTCCCGAAGAGATACGCTTGTTCATTTACAAGGCCTTCGATCGGGAAGCCCATGTCGAGATCCCCAAGCTGCGACGCGCATTGCACTGCGTCTTGCAGGATGAGATCGATCTACTGAATTGCTCGATAGGTACGATCGATCCGGAAGCGAAATACCAACTGCAAGAAGTCGTGAAGCTTGCGGTTGCAAAGGGGATCGTGCTCGTGTGTGCCTGGAATGATGAAGATTACACCACCTACCCGGCCAACTTCGAGGGTGTGATCAGCGTCAAAAGCGGCGCGCACAAGAACCAAACGGAATGGGGATGGGAACAGAACAAAAAACACCATTTCATCTTTCGAGGCTCGAGGCAACGGGTAAGGTGGAAGAACGGCTCACAAGTATTCCTCGGAGGGTCCAGTTTTGCGACTGCGCTTTGTACGCGCACACTCGCAGAGCAATTGCTTGGCAGGAATATCTCGAAGCAGTTCTCTGCGATGCTCTCGTTCCTGCAAATGCGCGCAGCTTTCAAGCGTGAGATCGATTTGAATCCTTCGCCCGTGCTGCCGTGGAATGACTTTTATCGCAAAATAAAAAAAGCCGGCCTCTATCCCTTTTACAAGGAAATGCACAGCTTTGTGCGTTTCAGAAATAAGTTGCCATATGAAATTGGGTGGATTGCCGACTTCAAGCTGAGCCAGCACTGCGGCAAGCGCACCGATCAAGTCCTGGAGAATTGTGACGCAACCCTCGAGGTGCAACACGGCCTGCCCGAGGATTCACAAGGTATCGATACTTTACTTGTGGGTTATTTGGACCAAGCCAGCGCGGCGCAACGAAAAGACCTGCTGCGAGAGGCTTTGGAATATGCCGTCAACCATCATGTCAATGTATTCTCGTTTCTGCCGCCGTGCGAGGAGGAGGAGTGGCGGAATAGATTCGAATCGGCGGGGTTATGGCTTGAAATTCCAAAAATAACCCATGTGGATGCGATCAAGATTTTGAAAAGCGTTCCGGAGAAGAAGGCCTTTGATACGCCGGTGCTGGGTGTCTTTGGCACCAGCGCACAACAAGGCAAGTTCACCATGCAATTGGCATTGCGACATGAATTCCAGAAAAGGGGACACCGCGTTGGGCAGATTGGCACTGAGCATCACTGCGGATGTTTCGGCGTGGAATTCACATTTCCCTCCGGATACGGTGCCATGAACTCGCTGCAAATGCCGTTGGATTTTCATATCCCTCTCTTGCGCCGAGTGCTCTCGGAAATGGATAAAGGGCAATATGACGTTATCATCGCCGGCGCGCAAAGCGGTGTGATGAGTCCCGATCCTTATTACTATGGTTGCATTTTTTCGGAGCATTTTTTTACGGCCGCCTTGCCGGACAAAACCATACTGATGACCAACCCTTCCGATCCGGAAGAACTCGTGCAGCGCATTTCGCAATATGTTGCCGCAAAAACCGGGCAGCCTGTCTTTCAGACGGTGTGCTTTGACAACGCCACCAAACGAGATTTTGAAAAAGTCGTTTCCAATACGGTGGATCGCTTGCTTGCAGCGTCGTGATGGGGAATCATATGAAAACCCGCTACCGTTGCCTTCTGCTGGGGTTGCTGATTTGTGTTCAAAGCTCCTGTCTTCGAAAGGAAAACAGCCAGGTGCCGAAATCAGTCAAGGTGACGGACGAAATCGTGGAATTCCGGCTTAGAAATAACAACTACGAAAAAGTCGAATTTGGCTCCGATGCCAATGGCAGCTGGCTGATGGCACCGATGGAAAACCATGATTCGGTATGGGTGATGACGATATTGAATCCGCATAAGACTTTGGAGTACAGGTTTTTTATCAATGGCAAAGACTGGATCAACGATCCGCTCAACCCCAGAAAGAAAAAGATTCCGCCTCCGTATGAGGGCTATCATTCAGTGATCGTGCTCGAATAGTGACGAACTGTCTCTGGACATTGGCTTATGCGGTTTATTGCATCAACTGGAGGAATACCCATGAAGAAAACGATCAAAAGCATCCGTTCTGGAGAGAAACTATATCTTTATGAATTTAGCAGCGGTGTTTGGTGTTGTACTCATCTATGGTATGTGCAACACTTTCCAGACGGCAGCTGGACTTGTGTAACTGGAGGAATTCAAGTGTGCAAGGGATGCTGTCCCGTTTGATCAACAGCTTCACCCATCCTACGGAGAAAAGCCATGAAAAAAACGATCAAACCCACACGCTTAAAGAGCGAACTTCATCTGTATGAAGGCCCTTGGTGTTGCGCCCCGATTTGGCACATGGAAATCAATAGCACTGGTGCGTGGAGGTGCGTCTCAAGCGGCCAATGGATATGTGCTCCATGCGTTGCCGCCATCGGCCGTTGCTAATCCTGTGGCTCAAGGAGGAAAACCATGAAAAAAGTGATGAAGCCCATTCCTTCAAAAAACATGGTTTATTTGCACGAAGGTCCTTCGTGCGCACACGATGTGTGGCATATCTTTGTCTACTCCGATGGTTTTTGGATGTGCGTGAATGGAGGTCCTCGCCCTTGCTATCCTTGCTTCTGACGACTGCGAAAGCAAAAGGGCCAAAGCCAAACCATCAAAGGTGGATAGTAGTACTACAACGTTAAGTCAACGCCACCACTAGACTTGTCATCCCGATGCTTCGGGATGACAGTGCAGTTTTTGGTGCAAAAATGTGAACTTAACGTTGTAGTAGAAGTTATCACCTTCGACGTTTATTCAGACCCTTGCAAATTGCTGCATCATTCGCCATGGAAAAATGTTTATGCTGAACTTTCTTCGTATAAGACTGTGCACAGATAGGTTCACGATTTCGATGGTATTATTCATGCAGGCGCTCGCCTTTGCACAAACTAAATTGGTTGGCAGTCATCAAACGCTGGCGCTGGTGGAAGCAAAAAGAGTAGACTTGGAAGAAAACTTGAGAAAATTGAGCCACATAGCAAGTGTCGCACCAGTCGGGCAGAATAAATTCGTGGTCTCAAGCATCCAACCCGCCAATTTGGTGTTATATAATGAGAAGGGCCGTCAAATTGATACTTTGGGCCGGTGGGGTCAAGGGCCCTATGAATACGGATCTCCCCACAAGATAAAATCTCGTGGCGACACAATTTTTGTGTGGGATGAAAATGCTGTAAAGTTCATTCTTTATCAAGAAAACGGACTCCCCCTCAAGGAAATCACTGGATTCTCAGAAGCGATAAGCAATTTCATTTATTTTGACAATAGGTTTGTCCTGTATTTGGCTGGCGGGCGGAGAGCTCACTTTATTGCTGTTTATGATGTGGGCAAAAAGTCAATGGTGCGAACATTTGGGTTGAGAAATTCTCAGCATGATATGCTGATGTTCTATGCAGGTTCCGGAGGCTTGGCAAGCCGGGGAGACGTCGTTTTCTATGCCAGCCCGGCTGAAAACACCATACACCTCATGAACCTCAAAAACTTTGAAGAGCAGTCTTGTTTGATCAGGGATTCAGAGTTTAAGGTTGAAAAGAAGAATTTAGATTTTAGTTCTGCCGCCACCTTTGAGGAGATGAAAGAGTACTTGTTTAACAACAGCCGTGTTTGTGGATTGCACATACTCGGCAAATTTATTGTTGCAGAAATCGAAGATGGAAGAACGGATGAACAGACCCGGACGACAAAGCTTTTTATTTTTGATTTGCAACTCAACGCCCTCGACACCATCACTTTGAATTATGCCATGCGTGAAAAACTAGGCTCGAACGTGCGGTGCAATGATGCTGAGCACGTCTATTTTGTGAGCGAAAGCGATGAAGACGAGGCGAACGACATCCAAAGAACGCTTACCGGATGGAGAATTGTCTCTTTGGAGCCAGAATAGTTTCTTCATGTCGAAAAGGCAGAATGATGCGACCAGACCGGAACCGTTGGCTCATTGTGGGGTTGTGCCTCGCGGGCTTCCTGGGCGGGTGTTCTCGTTCCTCCACGCCCATGCCTGAACCTGGGCTCACCTCCGCCGAAATCAAGCTCATCACGAGTCAATCCGACAGCGCGAGATTCTATGTGATCCTGACCTCACAGGGCTGTGGTTTCTGCAACCAGTTTCTGGCCAATTATTGGTATCACAAAAATTTGGACAGAACATTGGTATTCACCAACGCGCTGATCTATGAAAACTACTTCAAGAACATTGCTTTCGGCCCTGCCCTCCGGATGGTGACGATTCCCAATGAAGCGTTACAAGTTTATGAGAATCGCAAGAGCCCCATTATTGTCGAACGCCACGATCTCAATGACGAGCGAACTTCATTCTCGGTCTATGAGAATCATAATATCGCAGCATTCGAAGCGGCCGTTGATTCGATCTTCTCCCGGTAACCGCATATGGATCAGAAAATTCTTGCAAAGCTCCTGGAAATTGCGCCGGGTAAATGCAATGACGGCCATGTTCGCGCTTTGACGGATCTCAACCAAAGCGTGACGGAACTCTTCGATCTGGACAGCCTCGCGCTCATGAGTTTTATTGCAGCTATTGAAGAGGAATTCCAGATCCGTTTCAGGGACGATATTACCCTTGCCGAGGTCAATAGCCTGACACATCTGGTCGAAGAAATAGAGAACTTGAGGAAAAGCGGTTCCGGTCTTTCGAGCAAAAAAGCAGAGAGCTGCATACCCAATGCCACTTCGGAGGAACGCCCGGCACTTTGAAATTATCGATCTGTCGGGATTCTTCAACAATGATGGCATCTCTTATGATGCCAATCGCGGGGACGGGGACTTCGACTCCTGGGAGAAAACCTTTCCGGCCGAAGAATTACCTGAATCCGAATCTATCTTTGAGCATGAGCACGTGCCCTTTTGGTTCCCAGACAAAAGCGACGGCAAGGGTAATAATCTCGCTTTGTGCGGAAACTGCGTGGCCGTTCCGCCGAGGTGCTATGCGCGCATTTTTGTGATTGGCGCGTCAGAGAATGGAAGCTTTAAAGACACCCTAACCTTGCATTATGCAGATGGCATCCCAGAAAAAAGGGAACTCGCTTTGAGCGAATTCTTCTGTCAAGATTCCTTTTTCAACGATGCCCCTGCCCTGGCATGCAGCCATTATCACACGCCGGAGGGTGATGTTTCATATTTTGAAATTCCCGGGTTCAGGAAAACAAGAATCAAGCCGCATTTGTGGATGCAAAAGATCGAATTAAATGAGCAAAGAGGACTACGCCAGATTGAATTTCCTGATAACCCCTCCATGCATATCTTTTGCTTGACCATGCAGGGCGCGAGGGGAGGGGGATAACATGAGCACTATCGACCTCAATAAATGCCTTCCCTACGTCCCGGCCAAGAGCGGGAACGCGATCGTGCCGTATCACTGTACGTTTTCTTCAATCGGAGGGATTCTGCGTTACCATGGGTACGAGAATTTGGATCTCGTGATGTGTAAAGAGTACGATTTCTATTATAGAAGCAATCCCGTCTCGCACCGGGAGCAAAAAGCCGTGCCTGTGCCAGCGGTGCATTGTTTCACGCATTTTGAGCGCCATCTCCGTGAAATCGACCAGATCAACATGCGGGCAAAACATATGAACTCCGGCCATTCTGTTCAGGAACAGCTGGAACAAAGGCTCGCCCAAAATGAGCCTTTGCTCGTGATGTTGGATCAATATTACCTGCCTCATTACCGCTACAACTTTATGTACTCGCATTTTTTTCATATGTGCATACTCATAGGCCTGGACCGCAAAAACAGCACCACCAAATTGATAGAGTATGAACATGTCTTCGTTAAAAACACGTTCATGATCGAATTTGTTGAAAAGGACGTAGGCTTGCCGGACTTTTTGCATGCTTTGCACTCCGCCGGCAATACGGTTTACGAATTTCAGTTCCCCGAAACGCCGGCTCCATATCATGAATCAACCCTGCAAAGAATTCTAAGAATGGCAACGGATATCATGCTGGACAACAATCATTATGCCGGCATTTTTGCCGGCATCAGCGGTATAAGAGCATTGGCTCAAGACCTGCTTTCCTGGAGCCACCAAAGCGGCGGCGATCCAAAGGCAGGCCTCGCGCAAATTCTCGACCCCATGCAACTGCAGACCTTGGCGACCCAAAGAAAATGGTTCTCGACTTTCTTGCATGGCGCGGCGGCTGCTTTGCAAGAGAAGCGATTGGAAAACTGCTCCAGTCAGCTCAATGAAATATGTGAACATTGGGTGGTGGTCAGAAACATGCTGGTGAAAGCAGGCAAGCAGAATGCGGAAGAGATCTTGCCTCGTATTTCCAAAAGACTGATGACCATCTCCGATCAGGAAGAGCACTGTGCAACAACGCTCAGAGGATTGGTGGGCACGAATTAACGCAAAATGGGCCTTTGCAAAAGAGTATGGAAAGAAGCCAGATGTCTTCCGGCAAGAGGGAACCCGCGCTTGCCGAAACCCATAAAGTCGTCGAGCAGATTCTCAGCCGGGATCCAGGCGGTGTTTATGCTGACATGGACGCCCACACACGCGCGCTCTATGGCGATGCGGTTCATGCGATCTCGGGACGGAGCCCGTACTGGGAGGGCGAGATTGCCCGGCTGGCGGTAAAATTGGCAGCGGAAGCCGCTGCCGTCAAGGGTAAGAACGACCGTGCGGCGCATGTTGGCTTTTACCTGATGGGCCAAGGATACGCTGGGCTAGAACGGGCGGCGCATGCGGAGAAATCTGCCGCTCGAATGCTTCAGACGATGGTGAAGCGAGGAGCAATCTTTTTGTATCTCGGATTTATCACGGTGATGACTGCCGGTCTCGCCGCGGCTATTTTGATCTTGTCTCATTCTGAGCAGTTGCGTGTGTGGTCTTTCGCCCTCGCTGCGGCTTCGTCACTGCTTTGTGCAAGTCAATTCGCGGTTTTGGTTGCCAACTGGCTGGTTGCGTTTCTCGCACCTCCGCGGCGGCTTCCCCGCATGGATTTTTCTGCCGGTGTTCCACCCGCCATGCGGACGCTCGTCACTGTGCCGTGCTTTCTGAGTAATCCCCAGGTGGTTCATGATTTGCTGGCAGCCCTCGAAACCCATTATTTGCGGAACAACGATCCGAATATTTATTTTTCTTTGCTGACTGATTTCTGTGACTCCAAGCAGGAAATCAATCCGCGGGACGAACTGCTTCTCCGGCAAGCACAAAATGGCATCGTTGCGCTGAATCAAAAGTATAGGCGAGGAAAAAATCCCATTTTTTTCCTCTTTCACCGGCCGCGCCGATGGAATCACCACGAAAAACTGTGGATGGGGCACGAACGCAAACGTGGGAAGCTCGCCGAGCTGCATTCACTGTTGCGCGCCGGGACTTCGCATTGCTTTTCTCTGATCGTTGGCGACACCTCGATTCTTCAGAGCATCAGGTATGTGGTCACCGTCGATGCCGACACCGAACTGCCGCGCGATGCCATACGACCTCTGATCGCGACCATGGCACATCCGCTCAATGCACCGGAGTTTGATGACGAACAAAAATGCGTGCGAGAAGGCTATGGGATTCTCCAGCCACGAATGATTGCGAAACCGGCAAGCGGAGCGCAAAGGTCGATCTTTACGGAACTCTATTGGAGTGAACCGCCCATTGACTCCCGATCGTCAATAGCTGCTGACGTCTATCAGGATTTGTTCGACAACGGCACTTTTGTGGGCAAGGGGATTTATGATCTCGACATATTCATAAAGTGCATGAAAGGGCGCATCCCTGAGAATCGCGTGATCAGCCATGATCATCTCGAAGGTTTTTATGCGCGCTCCGGGCTGGTGAGTGACATTATTTTCTTTGAGCAGTATCCCTCGAGTTACGCCGCAGAAGCGGCGCGCCGGCGCCGATGGATCAGGGGGGATTGGCAGAATGCCTGCTGGTTGCTGCCGCATGTTCGCGGCCCTCAAGATGTGCTGCACAAAAATCCGATCACGCTGCTTTCGCGCTGGAAGATTATTGATAATCTTAGGCGCAGTCTTCTTCAACTTGGAACCACACTGTTTCTGATCATGAGCTGGATGTTCTGGTGGCCGGCGTGGCTGGGCAGCGTATTTTTGGCAGGCATAAACGGATTTCCGCTGGTTCTGAAGTTAATAATGGATTTGCTCCGCAAGCCCAGCCCACAACGTCGAGCTGACCAACTTCATGCTGCCCTGCAATCGTTTGCCAGGGAGGCCGGCAAGCTGGGGTTTTGGATGGTTAGCTTGCCTTACGATGCCGTCTTCAGCTTGCAGACGATTTTGTCTGCGGTTTGGCGAAGATTTTTTACACACCAGCGCTTGTTGGAATGGACCACTGCGGAAGACAGCGAAAACATTGCCCCGGTGGATTTGTGGAGCACTTACAAATCGATGTGGGCCGCTCCGGCCATCTCGCTCGGAACGTTGAGTTGCTTGGCATTTCTGCGGCCGGAGGCATTACCCGCGGCAAGCCCCGTTCTCGCGCTTTGGTTTGTTTCGCCCCTGGTTGCATGGTGCATGAGGCTCCCGCTGACCAGTTGGCAAGGTCATGCTATTCCGCTTCTGCGATCGTTGCGCCATGCCTCCAGGTCGTATAAAAAGATTCTGAACGGCCGGCTTTTAAAAGGACATATGATAGCCGAGGAATTTGATGATCGGGCTGGCATATAGTCCTGCATTCTTGTCTCACGCTCCCTTGACCACGGATGACGCGGATTAGGCTTAATTTCGCAAAATTTGGTTCTGATGAATACCCTGAGAAAAAAAAATCGCTGCAGATTCAGGAGGGTTGGTAAAATTGAATAGGATAGGATTTATAGCTTCTGGACCCTGGGGAGCAGTTTTTCTCCAAGATCCAAGCCTTCTGAAAAACTGTGCACTGGATCTCATCATGGTCGCCGATTCCGCCAGCGGATATAAGTTTGCAGAGTTATTCCAAACTGCGTTTGTGTGCCTTTATTCGTCAAAAGAAAGTTATGCAGTTTTTGCAGATAAAGAATTGGATGCAATCCTGATGGCGGGATGGCCGCACAAGATACCGCCGAGCTTCATCGATTCCACCTCCTGTCCCATCGTCAATATCCATGCTTCCCTATTGCCAAAGTATCGAGGGCCGGAACCCGTCATGCAGCAACTGCTGCATGATGAAACTCAAGGAGGAGTGACCCTGCATCGCATCGATCAAAATTTTGACGCGGGGCCAATCTGCGTACAGGCCAGTTTTGGAATAGAACCAAATGACGACAATCGCACGTTGTTCTTCAAAGCGGCCCGCGCCGGGAAAAGGGCGGTCGGAGCATTTTGGGAAAAACTGCAGTTGCATGAACTGAGCTTTTCCCCGCAGGATGAAAGCAAAGCCAGGTATTATCCAAGATTGAACGTGATGGACTTTGTGATTGATGAAGCTTCATCTCATGCGGAGGTGCTCAGGGTTTCACGCGCCTTTCGCGGGCAATATCCCCTGGTCTGCAATTTTCAAAACCAAATGTTTTTTCTATTTGAATTCAAATTTCACGATCGTTTTGATGCAGCTAAACGCATGCTCAGGTTAAGAAACGGTTACTTGGAATTGCTGAAGTATGCCCCCGTAGGCATTCCTGCTCGATCAACCCCAAGGGATTGCGAATCCAGTGCAGCACGGTCAAAAGAAGGCAAGTGCCCGAATGGTGCAGAATAAATCGCTCTGGAAAACAATCGGAGGAATTGCGCTGATCACCGCGATCATTGGAACTGTGGCCACGGTGATTGCTGCTCTAATTCCTTTTTATCCCAGTGGCGACATTCTCTCCCCCCGGGAAAACGGCATTGTACCCACCACATTCACGGTCAGCGGGGAATTGCGGGGAATTTCTGAAAATCATCACGTCTGGCTTGCGATTAAAATCGGCCGGTTGCTGTGGCCGCAAAAAGAGATTGCCCGAAACGCCTCCAATTGGACGGAGACGATTTCCGAACGGGGTGTTTCCGGCAAGGGTTTCGCGGTTGTGCTCTTTATGGTAAAAAATGATGGGCACCAGGAAATAGAAAATTGGTTCCATCTGGCCATGCAGACAAACGAATGGCCGGGAATGGAGGAAATTTCCAACAGAACAGACTTGGCGGTCGTTCAGGTTGCGCTCGAATGAAACCGGATTGCGCGAAGCAGCGCTTCCTCTGAAGCACCGGCTCAGGCCAGGCTCCCGCCCACCCGGTAACAATCGTTGAAGCATGCAATCCTTGCTGCGCAGACTCATCCGCCGTCCGGTCGCTGTCGCCATGTTCATGATGGCCGCCGCGGCAACAGGTCTTTATCAGGCCTGGCATCTGCCGCTGGAGCTCGCGCCCGAGGTGGATTTTCCCAAACTGTCGGTCACGGCCTCCTGGCCGGGAAGCGCGCCGGAGAATGTCGAAGCGTTTGTGACTTCACCGATTGAAGCGGTTGCGCATACACTGCCGCACGTGCGCAAAGCCAGTTCGGAGTCCTTTGAAGGCCGCATGCGGGTGGCGATCGAGTTCAATCGCCGTGCAGAAATGGATTTCATCACGCTGGAGCTCGGCGAGAAGCTGAGCAATCTCGCGCGAGAATTGCCCTTTGGAGTTTCCACCCCCCAGATTGAAGCATACATTCCCAAAGAATTCCAGACCGAAGGATTCCTCAGCTATCAGCTTGCCGGAGATTTGCCGCCGCATGCGCTGCGCACGTTCGCGTTAGAAAAATTACGCGGCCCGCTGCTGTCGCTCAACGGCATCGCCGCGGTCGAAGTGCTTGGTGGCGAAGAGCGCGAGCTGCACATTTTAGTCGATCGCGCGAGGCTGGAAACTTATGCTCTGACTTTGGCCGAAGTGCAACAGGCCCTGGTCTCCGCACAACTACGGCGGCCCGTCGGGCGCCTGGTCAACGCCGCACAGCAAGTTGATTTGGTTCTTGAAAGCTTTGAGGAGACCATTGACCGGTTGGCACAACTGCCCCTCACCAAGAACGGCATTACGCTTACTCTCAATCAAATAGCCACATTACAATTTCAAATCGTCCCGCCGCTCACGGTCACGCGCATCGACGGCAAGCCGGCGGTCATGCTTCGCATTCTGCGCCAGCCCGGAACCAATTCGTTGCAGGTCGCCGATGCCGTTTGTCAAAAAATAGAAACACTGAAAGGAACTTTCCCCGGCGATCTGCGGCTGCTCAACGCGCAAGACGAAACTGCGCGCCTGCGGACCGATTTGCGCGATCTCTTCGTGCGCTCGTGCGTCAGCTTGCTGGTGGTGTTGTCGGTCTTGCTTCTGTTTTTACGCTCGTGGCGCGCCTCCGGCATCGTCATCGCTACAGTCTTTTTGGCGGTATTACTCGCTCTCAATTTATTCGGCATGGCGGGATTGGGACTCAATCTGCTCACGCTCGCGGGTTTTGCTTTGGGAATTGGCATACTGGTGGATAATGCGATCGTGGTCGTGGAGAATATTGCGCGGCTGCGTGCCGGTGAGGGTGAGAGAGGGAGACTAGGGGAGAGGGAGACGGGGGGACAGGGAGAATGGGAGAGCAAAAGCAATTCCATTGACGGTCAAGACGACATCGAAATCGCGGCGCGGGGGACGGCGGAGGTGGGCGTGGCGATTCTTGCTTCGACTTTGACGGCGGTGGTAGCATTCATTCCCTTTCTTTACCTGGCGGGAGAGCTGCGCGAGTACTATCAGTCATTCGCATTAGCCGTATGCGCCTCGCTCGCAGCAAGTCTGTTGGTAGCCTTCGCGTTGACGCCGACTCTAGCCGCGCGGCTTTCCTCGCGAAAAGAAGTTCTCAAGAAACGAGCTTCACCAAGAAATCCTCCCGCCTCCGTTTTCCCCACGGCCCCTTTCCTCCGCTTACCCTTTCACCTTGCTTATCAACGGCTCCTGGTGACTATTCTCCGTTTCCGTTGGCTCACCCTCCTGCTTGCGCTCGGCTTGTTTGGCGGTTCGCTTTATGTTTTCCTCAAAAAAGTCACGCGCGGCTCGCCGTGGAAATGGGGCGAAGAAACTCACATTGTCGCTTGGGTGCAGCTTCCGACCGGTGCGCAATTAGAACGGGCGGATGCCATTGCGAGATTTTTTGAAGAACGTATCGTCAACCAACCTCAAGTTGACCGTGTCTTTACACAAGTCTCCGCCGAAAATGTAACTTTGCGCCTCAGCTTCACCGAAGCGGCGCGAACCTCGCTGTCACCGCTTCTCTTGAAAGAGCAACTAACGCTGCTTGCCACTCGGATTGCCGGTGTTGGAATAGGCATATCCGGTTTTGGGCCTGGCTTTGCAACCGGTGTGGATAATGTCTCCCAGCAATTTCCCCTGCGCGTCTTGGGCTACAGCTACGCCGAGGTGAAGAAATTCGCAGAAGAAATCGGGCGTGTCTTGTCACGGCATCCACGCGTGAGCCGTGTGAACACCTCCGGCACGGGTTGGTATACGAACGATACCGGCTTTGAAACGGTGCTGGCGATTGATCGCCAAAAATTGCGCGGCTATGGCCTGACCGTGCAAAGCACCTTGGCACAGTTGGGCGCTTATTTGCGGGAAGATTTCACCCGGCAGGAAATGCAGGTACACGGTGAGCCTATGATTTATCGCGTCAAGTTCTCCGATTTCGAACGGCTCGAACTGCAAAGCCTTTTCACCTTGACGTTGCGCGGCGAAGAGGGACAGCAGGTGCATCTGCGCGAAATCGCCCACCTCGAGGAGCGTCCGGCGCAATCTTCAATCGCGCGCGAGAATCAGCAATATCAACGCTGGATCACGTTTGAGTTCCGCGGACCGTGGAAGCTGGCCAGGCGTTTTGCCGAAAGCATCGCAAAGCACACGCTTCTGCCGCCGGGTTACAGACTTGAACAGCCGCAATGGGGCCGGGAAAACGAGGGAGTAGAAAGAGAACTATGGAAGGTTATCGCCCTATCGCTTTTGCTCATTTTCATGGTCACCGCGGCCTTGTTCGAATCTTACCAGCAGCCCTTCATCATCATGACGGCCGTTCCCCTGGCTTTGATCGGAGTATTCGCGGTTTTCTGGATGACGGATCAACCTTTTGACCGCTCGGCCTACATTGGCGTGGTCTTGCTGGGCGGCATCGTTGTCAACAACGCGATCATCATGGTAGATCACATCAATCAACTGCGCGAGCGCGGTCTCGAAAAACACGCCGCGATCATTGCAGGTGCGAGCCACCGCCTCCGGCCGATCCTAATGACCTCTCTGACCACGATCGCGGGCCTGCTGCCCATGGTGATCGCCGCCGACAAAACGGGACTGTGGTATGCGCTGGCCTTGGCGACCATCGGCGGCATATCGAGCGCAGCCATTTTGGGCTTGCTGGTTACGCCGGCAATTTATGCGGTCATCTCGGGCCGCGACTAACGATGGATGCGGCAGATTATGTCGGTATTGACGCATTCTGTCGGTCTTGTCTTTTGCACAGGGGGCTGCTCAAAGCAAAGACAGAATGGGTAAGCAGAGAGTATACCGTGTTCGCTCGCTCAGAAAGCATGGCATTGTGAACTCACCATTTTGTGCTTGCTTTTTTAAGAGGTACAGCCCATTTTACATGTTCATTACCACACGGAAGGAGGAGGCATGGTAGAACGTGCGATTGGCGTGTTCGGCATCATCGCCATCATGGGAATCGCCTATTTGTTTTGCCCAGCGGCATTGCGTAAAAATGTGAATTGGCGCACGATCGGTCTGGGCATGCTGTTGTTGATCGGCTTTGCCGTTTTGGTGCTGCACACCCCCGTCAAGTACGTTTTCAAATACGCCAACGATTTCGTGGACAAATTGCTTTCTTTCAGCAGTGAAGGCGCTAAATTTGTGTTCAACTCGCTGGGCGTACCCACCCCACCGGTCGGATTCGTTTTCGCCACCCAGATTTTGCCGACCATCATCTTCTTCGCGTCGTTCATGGCCGTGCTCTACCATCTGCGTGTGATGCCCTTCATCATCCGCAACATGGCGCGCTTCATCTCCAGATTCCTCGGCGTGAGCGGTGCCGAAAGTTTTTCCACGGTGTCCGATATTTTCGTTGGGCAAACGGAAGCGCCGCTGGTCATCCGTCCTTACATTGCCACCCTGACATTATCCGAGCTGAACGCTTGCATGATTGCCGGCTTTGCGACCACCGCCGGCGGCGTGCTGATCGCATACGTGGGCATGTTGCGCGAATACATTCCCGATATTGCCGGCCATTTGATCGCCTGCAGCGTGATGTGCGCGCCCGCCTCGATCGTGATCGGCAAGCTCATGCTGCCCGAAAGCCACGAGCCGGTCACGCTGGGTACGACCAAGATCGAGATTCCACGCGTCGATGCCAACGTGATTGATGCGGCGGCGCGCGGCACCACCGACGGCTTGCACCTGGCGGTCAATGTCGCGGCCATGTTGATCTCCTTTGTCGCGCTCACCGCCATGATTAATTTTGCCCTGGGCAAGGTGGGCACCAGCTTCGAGCAAATTTTTGGATGGCTCTTCTGGCCGCTTTCGTGGGTCATGGGCGTGCCGGCGGAGGATGTGGCGAAAGTCGCGACCCTGCTCGGCAAAAAGGTCGTGCTCACCGAGCTGATTGCCTACCAGGACATGAGCGAAATGCTCAAGCAGACCAACGGCACGTGGCTGACGCCGCGCGGGCAATTGATTGCCAGCTATGCCCTTTGCGGTTTTGCCAATTTCGCCAGCATCGGCATTCAGATCGGCGGGTACAGCGGGCTTTGTCCGGAGCGCCGCGGCGATCTTTCGCGTTTGGGCTTGCGCGCCATGATCGGCGGGACACTCGCCACCTGCATGGTCGCGGCGGTCGCCGGTATTTTAGCTTAGTGAATCTTCCGCTTTTTCACCCACGCAGGAGGAATATGTCGTCCAAATTCGTTCGAGGCCTTGGCCTGCTTGACTCCACCATGATCGTGGCCGGCTCCATGATCGGCTCCGGCATCTTTATTGTTTCCGCCGATATCGCCCGGCAAGTGGGAGCGCCGGGATGGTTGTTGATGGTGTGGGTCATCACCGGTTTGCTCACCATCGTTGGAGCGCTGAGTTATGGCGAACTTGCGGCGATGTTCCCCGATGCCGGCGGCCAATACATTTATTTGCGCGAAGCGCATGGTCCGCTGTGGGGGTTCTTGTATGGTTGGACACTCTTTCTCGTCATTCAAACCGGCACCATTGCAGCCGTGGCGGTGGCTTTTGCAAAATTCCTGGGAGTGCTGATGCCCTCCATTTCCGCTAGTAACACTCTGTTTGCCCTCGGCCCGGTATCGTTCTCCACCCAGCGTTTGGTCGGCATCGCAGTGGTCGCGCTACTGACCTTTACCAATACGCGCGGCCTGCAAACCGGAAAAATCGTGCAAAATCTTTTCACGGCCGCCAAAGTAGGGGCGCTCGCGCTGCTTATTTTGCTCACACTTTTTGTCGGCAGCAATCGTACCGCGGCCCTGCATACGGCAGACTTTTGGACGCCGCTCTTCGAGGGCCAGGCCTTGTCCACCATGGCATTGATGATTGCGCTCGGCACCGCGATGGTCGGCTCGCTATTCTCTTCCGATGCCTGGAACAATATCGGCTTTGCCGCGGCCGAAGTAAAGGAACCGCACCGCACCGTGCCGCGCGCCATGATGTACGGCACTATACTTGTCACCGTGCTTTACATACTGGCCAATATATCATATCTCGCCGCGCTGCCCATGGAGGCCATTCAGCACGCTCCCGAAGATCGCGTGGCCACCGCCGCCGCCCAAACCATATTTGGCGGGAACGCCGCGGTCATCATGGCGATCGCGATCATGATTTCGACCTTTGGATGCGTCAACGGTTTGATTCTGGCGGGCGCGCGCGTTTATTATGCCATGGCGCAAAACGGCCTGTTCTTCAAGAAAGCCGGGGAGCTCAATGCACACGGCGTGCCTGCCAACGGTCTGGTCTTGCAAGGGGTCTGGGCCGCGCTGCTCACCCTTTCCGGCACGTACGGCGATTTGCTCGACTATGTCATTTTCGCGGCGCTGCTGTTTTATGTGCTCACCGTCGTCGGCATTTTCGTTTTGCGCCGCAAACGGCCGGAGGCGCCGCGTCCCTACAAAGCCTGGGGCTATCCCGTGATCCCGGCTTTGTACATCGTTTTTGCGACGTTGATTATGATCGACCTCTTGATCTTCAAGCCGAGTTATACTTGGCCAGGCCTGGGACTGGTGCTCACCGGTCTGCCCGTTTACCTATTTTGGCGCCGCAAGTCAAAGACTTGAGTTATTCTGCCATAACGAGATAGAAAGGCGCTCTGCTTTATCATTCCCCAAGTCCGTCTATAAGCAACTCATCTTCACGTGCGGAGGAAAACTGATGTCCAGCCAGCTTTTTGCCAGAAAACCGCTTGCGCTGCTGCTCGAAGAAATGAAAGGCGAGAACCGGTTGCGGCGTGTGCTCGGTCCAGCCTCGCTCACCAGTCTCGGCGTGGGCGCCATCATCGGCACGGGTATTTTCGTGCTCACGGGTGTGGCGGCGCACGACAAGACCGGCCCGGCACTCATGCTTTCGTTCGTCGTGGCCGGCGTGGCTTGCGTCTTTGCGGCGCTGTGCTATGCCGAGTTCGCCTCGATGGTACCCGTCGCAGGCTCAGCCTATACTTATGCGTATGCGACGCTCGGCGAATTGTTTGCGTGGATCATCGGTTGGGATTTGGTGCTCGAGTATGCCGTCGGCTCTGCCACAGTCGCGCACGGCTGGTCGCATTATTTTCAGGATTTTATCGGCATATTTGGCATCAGCATCCCGCATGCCCTCGGTAACGCTCCTTTTGATTTCAACCCAGATACAGGACAACTGGCGGCCACAGGTACGCTTTTCGATCTGCCGGCGGTGGTGATTACGGCTCTCGTCACGTTGATTCTCGTGGTCGGCATTCGCGAAAGCTCGCGCTTCAACAACACCATGGTGCTGATCAAACTTGCCGTGGTTTTCCTGGTCATCGGCGTGGGCGTGTTTTATGTGAATGCAGATCATTGGACGCCATTTGCGCCCTATGGCTTGACCGGCGTCAGTTTCTTCGGCCATACTTTATTCGGCCAGACGGGATTGGGAGGTGAGCCGCTCGGCATGCTCGCCGGCGCGGCAACCATCTTTTTCGCTTATATCGGGTTCGATTCCGTGTCCACGCATGCCGAAGAAGCGCGCAATCCCCAGCGCGACGTGCCCATCGGCATCATCACCTCGTTGATCGTTTGCACGCTGCTGTACATCGCCGTTTCCGCAATATTGACGGGCATGGTTCCTTATAATCAAATCGACATCGATGCGCCGGTTTCCAATGCATTCAAACAAGTGGGTTTGACTTGGGCGCAGTTCTTCATTTCGCTCGGCGCCCTTGCCGGAATCACCTCGGTTTTGCTGGTGATGATGCTCAGCCAGCCCCGCGTGTTGCTGGCCATGGCGCGCGACGGTCTGGTGCCCCCGAGTTTCTTCGGTGATGTGCATGAGCGTTTTCGCACGCCGTGGAAATCGACGATCCTGACCGGCATTTTTGTCGCATTTGCCTCCGCGCTCGTGCCCTTGCGCATTCTGGCCGAACTCGTCAACATCGGTACCTTGCTCGCCTTCGTGATCGTTTGTGCCGCCGTGCTCATCATGCGCCGCAAACATCCCGAGGCCGAGCGTCCCTTCCGCGCGCCGTTCGGCATGCTGACGCCGATTCTCGGCATCGCCCTGTGCTTGCTGCTGATGTTTTCATTGCCGGCGGAAAACTGGTGGCGGCTGTTCATTTGGCTGGCGATCGGCTTTGTGATCTATTTTAGCTATAGTCGCAAACATAGCGTTATGAAACATATGCTCGCTCAGGAAGCCGCCAAGCGGCGCTAGCGCGGATGCTCCTGTCTGCCTCTTCCCGCGGTTTTCGCTGGAAAACGCAGCGCAGGTGAAGAGGCACTCTGTAGCCCAGGAATTACCTTTATTCTCAAGTGGGCACGATAAAGCAAGTGCAAACTCCGGACGAGGTCGCAGCCGCCCGCATGCTTTTCGAAGAGTATGCCGGCTGGATCGGGATCAATCTCGACTTCCAAGACTTCGCCACGGAACTCGCGACACTCCCCGGAGCCTACGTCCCTCCCTCAGGCGCATTATTGCTTGCGGTCGAGGGCGAGACCCCGGTGGGATGCGTCGCGGTCCGGCCGCTGGCGCCGCCGGCGATCTGCGAGATGAAGCGGTTGTACGTGCGACCCTCGTGGCAAGGTCACGGCTTTGGCGAAGCGCTCGCGCGCGCCATCATCGGCTGTGCGCGTGCGGCTGGCTACGAGCGCATGCGACTGGACACTCTCCCCGCGATGGCTCCGGCACAGGCCCTGTACCGGAGGTTAGGCTTTCAGGAGATTCCAGCGTACCGCTATAATCCGGTTCCAGGCACGACATATATGGAATTGCAGTTATGAGCAAGCTGCGCCACGTTGATTGAAAACACGCCGAGTGTTGGCGATTATCCCTTCACAAAACTTGGATCTGCCAAAATGGCCAGTAACCTCTTTGCCAAAAAACCCATCCACATGATTCACGAGGAGATGAAAGGCGAGAATCGCTTGCGCCGCGTGCTCGGGCCGATTCAGCTCACCAGCCTCGGAGTCGGCGCGATCATCGGCGCCGGCATCTTCGTGACCACCGGTGTCATTGCGCAACAAACTGCCGGCCCGGCACTGATGCTGTCTTATGTCGTTGCCGGTGTGGTATGCATTTTCGCCGCTTTGTGCTATGCCGAGTTCGCCTCCATGGCGCCGGTCGCGGGTTCGGCTTACACTTACGCTTACACCACACTCGGCGAAATCTTCGCATGGATTATTGGATGGGATCTCGTGCTCGAATATGCCGTCGGCTCGGCCACCGTGGCCAATGGCTGGTCCGGCTACTTCCAATCGGTGCTTGGTTCTTTCGATATCGTGTTGCCGAAGGCCATCAGCGGGCCGGTCATCAATTACGATCCCAATATCGGTAAATTTGTCGCCACCGGTGCGCTGATCAATCTGCCGGCGGTGCTCGTGGTCACGCTTTGCACCATCATTTTGGTCGTCGGCATTCGCGAAAGCGCGAGCTTCAATGCGACCATGGTTTTCGTCAAAGTAACCGCCGTTATTTTTGTCATCGCCGTCGGCGCGTTCTTCATGAATCCCGACAATTGGAACAACTTCGCGCCGTATGGTTACACCGGCCTCAGCATGTTCGGCACCACCGTGCTCGGCCAGTCCGATGCCGGCGGCCGGCCCGTTGGCATGCTTGCGGGCGCCGCGCTCGCTTTCTTTGCGTACATTGGTTTTGATTCGGTTTCAACGCACGCCGAAGAAGCGAAAAAGCCGCAACGCGACGTGCCCATCGGTATCATTGCTTCTCTCTTCATTTGCACCATTCTTTATGTCGCCGTCGTTGCGGTCATGACCGGTATGGTTCCCTACAATAAACTTGACGTCAACGCGCCGATCGCAGCAGCGTTCGAGCAAGTGGGATTAGGTTGGGCGAAATTTCTACTCGCGCTTGCCGGAGTGGCCGGCATCACTTCCGTCATGTTGGTCTTGATGTTGAGCCTGCCGCGGGTGCTACTGGCCATGTCGCGTGACGGCCTGCTGCCCGCGAGCTTTTTTGGCGCGGTGCACGACCGTTTCCGCACACCCTATAAATCAACAATTCTCACGGGCATTTTCGTGGGCGCGATGGCCGCCTTCTTGCCTATTAACATTTTGCTCAATCTCGTCAATATGGGAACGCTGATGGCTTTCGCGATTGTGTGCGCCGCGGTGTGGATCATGCGCCGCACTCATCCTGAAATCGAGCGCCCATTTCGCGCGCCGTTGGTGCCACTTGTCCCCATCCTGGGAATTCTAAGCTGCCTGTTGCTCATGTTCAGCCTACCCTCTGAAAACTGGCTGCGACTCATCATCTGGCTCGCCCTCGGTCTCCTGATTTACTTTGGTTACAGCCGCAAACGCAGCGTCATGGCGCGGCAACGCGCAAGCGAGAACGTCTGAAAGCACTGCGGAAACGCAAGAGTTTTCGTTGCAGCGGAGTGCCGAAGATGAACCGAAATATTTGCACATGTCTCTTTGGGCTTGCAAGAGGATTGGGATGATGAGCGAGATCAACAGAATCACCGAACAACTCCAACGCGCCTTCGAAAAAGATTCGTGGTCCGGGCCTGCTTTGCAAGAAGTGCTCTCCGCGGTCACCGCCGAGAGTGCGGCGGCGAGACCGATCGCGAACGCGCATACGATTTGGGAAATCGTCTTGCACATTGCCGGTTGGAAGGACGTCGTGCGCCGGCGCCTCGAGGGCGAGCCGGTGCGATTGCCTGTGGAAGGCGATTGGCCGGCGGTGACGGACACCAGCGCTGCCGCGTGGCAAAAGACGCTCAGCAAGCTCGCCCAACGGCAGGAGGCGTTGATGAAAACCGTGCGGGGCTTAACCGAGGCGCGGCTGGCGGATATTCTGATCACCGAGCAAAGCCGCGAAACCGGCGGCGGTGTCTCGTGTTACATTACGCTGCACGGCGTTGTGCAGCACGATCTTTATCACGCCGGGCAGATTGCGCTGCTGAAAAAAGCCTCCATGTAAAGGAAAATGCTTCATGCTCAATCTGCTGCGCCGCATCAGCCTCACCCAATGGATTGTCATCGCAATGGTCGTCGGCGTTTTTGTGGGCTGGCTCTTTCCCGAGTTCTCGCAAAACGTCAGAATCGTCTCGAATATCTTTCTGCGCATGATCAAATCCATCATCGTGCCGTTGCTGTTCGGCACGCTGGTGATCGGCATTGCCGGCCACAGCGACGATTTGAAGGTGGTCGGACGGCTGGCGCTGCGCGCGATCATTTACTTCGAGATCGTCACCACGCTGGCGCTGGCGATTGGGCTGGTGGCCGTCAACCTCACCAAACCTGGCGTTGGTGTGGCGCTGCCGGCCTCGACGGCGCAGGGACAAGAGTATGCCGCCAAGAAAACCACCCTGCAAGGGGTGATCGAGCACATCGTGCCGCAGAGCATCATCGAAGCCGCCGCCACCAACGATGTGCTGCAAGTGGTTTTCTTCGCCATTTTGTTTGCCGCGGCGCTCACGCAGGTGAAAGGCAAGCCCAAGGAAACGATGCTCAGTTTCTTTGAAGGCCTCGCCGAGGTGATGTTCAAATTCACCGGCTTCGTGATGAAATTCGCGCCTTTCGGCATCGGCGCCGCGATGGCCTATACCGTGGGCCACAGCGGCATGGGCGTGTTGATCAACCTGGGCAAGCTGGTGTTGACTCTATACGGCGCACTGATCGTCTTCGTGCTCCTGGTGTTCGTGCCCGTGATGATCATTGCGAAAATTCCCGTCAAAAAATTTTTCCGCGCCGTGCGCGAACCTGCGTTGATCGCGTTTTCCACCACTTCTTCGGACGCGGCGCTGCCCGATGCGCTCAAGCAAATGCGCCTCTTCGGCGTACCCAATCGCATCGTCTCGTTTGTCTTGCCCACGGGGTACTCCTTCAATCTCGACGGTTCCACGCTTTATCTGGCTGTGGCCTCGATCTTTGTGGCGCAGGCGGCCGGTATCGAATTGTCCGCCACGCAGCAAGTGCTGATGATGCTTACACTCATGCTCACCAGCAAAGGCGTGGCCGGTGTGCCGCGGGCAGCATTGGTGATCCTTTCGGGCACCTTGGCGAGCTTCGGCTTGCCGCTCGAAGGCGTGGCCATCATTCTTGGCGTGGATGAGCTGATGGACATGGGACGCACGACCGTAAACGTCGTGGGAAATTGCCTGGCTTCGGCCGTCATGGCGCGCTGGGAGGGTGAGCTCAATCTCGATATCGTCCCGAATACGAACGCCAATGCCAAAACTGCATGAAGCAATGACGTTGTGTTTCGCCAAACCGATAGCTGGCGCCAGTTGTTCTGGCTAAATTCAATCGTACGCCGGATTTCAACTTCCACCACGAGAGGGAGAAAAGCATGCATATCCATCTTCTCGATTGGATCATCATCGCAGCGTCCTTGATCATCTGTTTTGCTCCCGCCTTGTTTTTCGGCAAACGCGCGGGCAAGAGCACCTCCGAGTTCTTCGTTTCCGGGCGCGCGGTGCCGTGGTGGCTGGCCGGCTTGTCCATGGTGGCCACCACGTTCAGCAGCGACACCCCCAATCTCGTGACCGACATTGTGCGCCGGAATGGCGTGGCGGGCAATTGGGTCTGGTGGGCCTTTACCTTGACCGGCATCGCCACGGTGTTTTTCTACGCCCGTTTGTGGCGCCGCTCAGGTGTCATGACGGATCTCGAGTTCTACGAGATTCGTTACTCGGGCAGGGCGGCGAGCTTCGTGCGCGGATTTCGCTCGGTCTATTTGGGCCTGTTCTTCAATTGCATGATCATGGCGACGGTGAATTTGGCGGCGTGCAAGATCGCGGGTATTCTGTTCGGACTGCAACGCTGGCAGACGCTGCTTTTCGTCGGCATATTGAACGTCGTTTTTGCCACGCATTCCGGTTTGTGGGGCGTGCTGGTCATCGACATGATCCAGTTCTTCATCAAGATGACCGCCGTGATTGCGGCAGCTTACTTTGCGGTTAACTTGCCGCAAGTGGGTGGGCTGCAGGGTCTGGTAGAAAAGCTTTCCGCGATGAAAGGCCCCGGGGGACTGAATTATCTCAGCATCCTGCCGGACTTCACCAACAATCTGGACATGGCCATCGCGGTTTTCATCATGCCGATCGCGGTGCAATGGTGGGCGGTTTGGTACCCGGGGGCGGAGCCCGGCGGCGGCAGTTATATTGCCCAACGCATGTTGGCCTCGAAGTCCGAAAAAGACTCGCTCGGCGCGGTTTTGTTTTTCAACGTAGCCCATTACGTGCTGCGGCCATGGCCTTGGATTTTGGTGGGGCTGGCTTCGCTGCTGGTCTATCCGGAATTGTCGGACATCCAAAATGCCTTCCCGAATCTCGACCCGCAATTGCTCGGACATGACATTGCCTATCCGGCCATGCTGAAGTTTTTGCCCGTGGGCTTTGTCGGGCTCATGGTGGGCGGCTTGATTGCAGCCAACTCCTCGACGATCCTGACCCATCTGAATTGGGGCGCGTCTTATCTCGTGCACGATTTCTACCGGCGCTTCATCAAGAGTGACGCCAGCGAGAAACATTACGTCTTGATCGGCCGCCTCGCCACCATCCTGTTGTTCTTCTGCGCTTCCGCATTGACCTTCGTTTTAGACACCGCTCTCGATGCCTTCAACATCATTCTCCAGGTTGGCGCCGGCACCGGTTTGCTCTATCTCGTCCGCTGGTTTTGGTGGCGCGTCAACGCCTGGAGCGAAGTGAGCGCGATGATCAGTTCCTTCTTGGTTTCCATGGTGATTCTGATTCTCAACAAAAACGGCGCGCACCTCAGCACACACGCTTCGCTGCTGATCACCATTGCTTTCACCACGGCGTGCTGGGTGCTCGTCACCTTTTTGGGGCCGCAGACTGATCGCCGTACTCTAGTCGAATTTTACAAAAAGATCAGGCCCTTTGGTCCGGGCTGGAGGAGCATCCGTCAAGAATCCGGCGTTTCTGTGGCAGAAGCTCAGGCCACGCACGAGAACATTCCCCTGGCATTGCTCGGCTGGGTCGCGGGCTGCACCATGATCTGGTCGGCTTTGTTTGTCGTGGGCAACTTCCTTTACGGCCGCATGAACTATGCGCTGATGCTTCTGGGAGTATTTCTCCTCAGCGGCTTCATTCTGCTCCGTGTGATCAACCAGCTTTGGGCTGGAAGCAGCAGCCGTTAAAATGCCGCAGGCGGACGAGCCGCAATCAAAAAACTCCTCCTCGGCGGAGAAGATTATCCATGGGAGTTCATCTATCCGTGCTTTTCTTTGCAGAGATTTCACCTAAAGAAGGAGCATTGCCTCATGAAACCCATCTGGTATTTCGTCGGTCTGCTGCTCTTGAGCATGGGCAGCATCATCACGCTGGCCGGAGTATATCAAGTCTTTAATCCTCCGGCACAGCCCACCGTGCTCGCACATCTCCACCCGGGCTTGTGGTGGGGTGGCATCATGACGTTCGCGGGGTTGATGTTTCTATTCACGAATCGGAACAAGACGGTAGAATGAAGGATGAACCTCGTTGCGCATAGGGAGGGGGAGCCACTTCCGAGCGTGCGCCAATGCTGTGAAAGCTCGCGAAGCTTCGGGAGGGCTGCTCGAGTGGTGGCGCCAACTGAACCTTACTTTACGAATCGAAAAGTGTTGCCCGGAGTGAGGAGGAAAAACTTATGGTCTCTTTCGGTCTGACTTTCGTCGATTGGCTGATCATCGGAATCTATTTTGCCTTTATCTTGGGGCTGGGATTTTATCTCAAGCGTTTCACCAAAAATCAGGAAGACTTTTTTTTGGCGGGAAGAAAAAACAGCTCGTGGGTGGCGGGTCTTGCCTTTCTCTCGGCAAATCTGGGGGCGCTCGAGCTTCTCGGCATGACCGGCAATACCTTCAAGTATGGCATGTACGTCGCGCACTTTTATTGGGTCGGCGCCATTCCCGCCATGCTCTTCCTCGGCATCTACATGATGCCTTTCTATTACAGCAGCCGTATTCACTCCGTGCCCGGGTACCTGAAGCTGCGCTTCGACGAAAAAACGCGGGTGCTCAACGGCATCGCCTTTGGCGTGATGACCTTGTTGGTTTCCGGCATCAATCTGTATGCCATGGCACTGGTGCTGCATACGTTTCTGGGCTGGAACTGGGACGTGAGCATGTGGATGTCCGCCGTCACCGTCGGCCTGTATATCACCATGAGCGGGCTGCTTTCTGCCATCTTCACCGAAATCATTCAATTCTTTCTCATCTGGTTCGGGCTGTTTCTCGTCTCGCTCTTGGGCATTGTCGAGCTCGGCGGCGTCAACGCGGTCTTCAACCGCATTCCCGAATCATTCAGCACGCTCTGGTCCACCTCTGCGGACCCGTCTCAAAACGGCATGGTGATTACGTGGGCGGGCATCGTGCTGGGTCTTGGCTGGGTGCTTTCCTTCGGCTATTGGACCACGGATTTCCTCGTGGTGCAGCGCGCCTTCTCAGCCAAAGATTTGCGCGCCGCGCGTATGACGCCGATTATCGCCTCGTTCTTCAAAATGGCCCTGCCCTTCCTGGTGATCATGGCCGGCCTCATCGCGCTGGCACTCGCCAATGATTCTCAAAGCGGATTCGCCCTGCTTCAGGACAACGGCCAGGTAAATTACGACTCCGCGCTGCCGCTGCTGATACAGCGCTATTACCCCACCGGCCTCGCCGGTCTCGGCATCACCGCGCTGCTCGCCGGATTCATGGCCGGACAAGCCGGCAACGTGAGCGCCTTCAACACCGTGTGGACGTATGATATTTATCGCACCCTGATCAACAAAAAGGCTTCCGACGAGCATTTGCTCCGGGTGGGCCGCGTGACCACGATCGTCGGCATCATTCTCAGCGTCGGCACCGCATACTGGGCGAAAAGCTTTCCCAGCATTATGGACTACATGCAAGCGATCTTTTCGTGGGTCAACGCCCCGCTATTTGCCACGATGCTGCTCGGCATGTTTGTCTGGTGGATCACGCCGAATGGCGCTTTTTGGGGACTGGTGGCCGGCATGGGATCTTCCTTCATTCTCTTTCTGGCGGTCAAATATGCCTGGATCAGCCCCGCCAGCATTACACTTTCTGCGCAGGCCAGCGACATGGCCGCCAATTTTTGGCGTGCCTGGTGGGCCTGGTTGATCTGTTTTAGCGTCACCATTGCGATCAGCTTGTTTACCGAGAAGAAACCGAAAACAGAGCTGGTTGGCTTGGTCAAAGGATTGGCCCAAGAAAAAGCGACGGCCCCAATTCCGTTCATGAAGAAGCCCGAGTTTTACGCGATTTTGGCGCTAATTGTTTTTGTCGTGCTCAACGTGTATTATTGGTGAGGGTCGCGCCGCGATAGCGGCTGCTCCATTTTCTACATGGGCACTCTACGGCGGCATCGCCGCGGGCCTGCTGCTCTCCGCTGCCTTGCTGGCCGCTCTGACGCCAGCGATTCGCCGGATGATGAGAAAAGTACATTGATCAGCCGGATTCGAGGATAGATGATTGAAAATAGATGATCGCCAGACTTTTTCTTTCGATCATCTATCTTCCATCCTCGATTTTTTGACTCGGGTAAAACACGCATGTCCTACATCTTTCTGTTCGCCACCGGCTTCCTGCTCTCCCGCTTGAACGTGCGTTACGGTTTGGCCGAGTCGATCTTTGCGCGGCTGTTCCATAACCGCCGTCATTCATTCATACGCTTCCTGCTCTATCTCGCGCCGGCCGCTGCGTTCATGGCGATGTTCATGCCGAATTTCATTGCGGCGCTCACCTTGCTGCCGATTCTCGAAGCCGTGCGTCTCGATCTGGAGCGGCGCCGCGAGCCGGCTGTTGCCCGCCGTTTGACGACCGTGATGGCCATTATCGCCATGTATGGCTGCAACATCGGCGGCATGGGATCCTTGGTCGGCAGTCCGGCCAATGCTTTGATTATCGGAGCAATACAGATATTGGAAGTGCCCGGCGGGGAAAAAATAAACTTCCTGTCCTGGTTCGGTTGGAGCCTGCCGCTGGTCGCCATTTTGTTGTTGCTGGCGTGGACACAGATCAGCTATATCTTCGTGCCCGCCGCCGAGCGCCATCAAGGAATCGACCTTCCGCCGTTTCGCCTCGCCCCCGAGCGTAGCGGCTTTACCCGGTTCGCCTGGCGCGTCGTGGCATTCTGGTTCGGCTTTTGGATGCTGCATTCCGTTTTGCAGCTCCTTCTGCCGCAACCCAGCAATAACTTCTCTGCGTTGGGCCTCAAGCTTAGTTGGAGTTTATGGGACCAAATAGCAGCCGGTTTCGGCCTCGGCTTCTTGACGTTGCTCTTTGCGCCGCTCTATCCCGAGGCAGGGCAGAAGCGCAAGGCTTTGCTCAAAATTTCAGACTGTTTTCACAAACTTCCAGTGGCGGGCTTTGTCTTTGTCTTGCTGGCGCTGGGCCTGAGCGCATTCTTCATATTCATAGAAGCGCCGCAATGGCTGGCAAAAAATCTTGGAGGGATCATCCCCAGACACATGCCCCGGATAGTGCTCTACTTCTTTCTTGCGTTTATCACCACTCTGGCCACTGAACCCTTGAGTAATACCACGGTCTCGGTGGTGCTGTTCCCGCTCGTGCATGAGCTCGCCTCAAGTTTGGGCTTGAATCCGCTGGTGGCACTCATCGCCGTGGGCCTGGCATCCACCAATGCCTTCATGCTGCCCATTGCGACGCCGGCGAATGCGCTCATCTACGGCGGCGTCAAGCACGTCTCCTTGCCCCTCATGATCGTTTCCGGGTTCCTGATGAACTTGATGAGTTCCTTGTGTCTGGCCGTCTTCTTGCGATATGTGATTCCGTGGTACTATGGCTTTTGACCGGCGCGGCTTTGGATTTCTTTGCTCAAAAAGCACAGATTTCACTTGTGGTGGAATAACCGCAGATCAATACCCGAACGTATAAATTTGCCGGATGGTCATTTTCCCCTTCTTCGGATCGATCGCGCCAAAATCGTCCCAGCGGCGGATGCGATTCACCACGCATTTTTCCACGCTCTCATTGTTCAGCGTTGAAGAGACGACGGTGACGCTTTCCACCATGCCTTGCGGCGCGATCACAAAGCGCACGACGAGCTTGCCTTGCAAGTTCGGGCTGCGGCGCAATTCGCTTTGGTAGCAGGATTGAATCGCCCCGGTGTGCCGCGCCACGATCGCTGCCACCTCGTCCTGCGAACGGCCGCTGCCAGTGCCACCCTCCTCAGCTTCGATCAAAGGCTCTTCATTCCTGATGACCAGTTCGCCCGTACGCGATACGCCTTTGGCCGTGCCTTCGCCCAAGCCTTCGACCATTGCATCGATATTGCCGCCTCCAGTTTCACGGCTGCCGCGCACCCCGCCACCCGGGCCGGTGCCCAGTTCGCCTTTTAATTGTTCCCGGCCCCCGCCGCCGGCACGTGCCAAACCTGCGGAAAGTGCCTTGTCCATGTCGGAAACAACATTGGCCTCACCCAAAATATCATCTACCGCTTCACCGCCGGACATGCTGCTGCTACTGGAGAGCAACCCCAAAATTCCCGCGCGACCGACGTCGGTTCTGCTGCGCGTTGCGCTGCCGCCTATTCGTCCGGTACCGGCGGGGGCTTGTCCGCTCGAGGCGCCGGTTCGTCCGGCTCCCGAGCTTGTTCGGCCGCCTCGTCTTCCGGCTTTAGTTGCCTCCGTATTCTGCTCCATTTGCTCCTGCGTGGCTGCCGGCGCGAGCAGTTCGGCCGGCGTCTCAGGGGTCGCCAGGGTGACTTCACTCTTGTCCAACACCAGTCGGGCAAATTGCTGTTGCACCATGGCAATGTGCTTGTCTTGGATGTACAGGGAAGCATTCTGAAGAAAATAGCCGACCAGCAAAGAATTCATCAAGAGGCTGCCGAGCAAAACGCCGGTGAAACGGCGGTCGAGATTTTCCCAGATGCTCACTTGGAATTCTTTGGGAAAAGGCTCGAGCTCGATCAGATCATTGCCCGAGCGGTCGTTTTCAGTCCAGGAGTTTTTCCCGGTCGAGGTGCTGTCTTGTGGCATTTGCGGGCTCATCTCACGCTGCCGTTCCGTTTTTGTCCGTTCATCTTCATCCTTGAATCGGGATCTCGCGGCTTGCGAAAATCCAACCAAAAACTCCCCCGGCCCCTATTCGGTGCGATAAACCGCCAGCCGCATGTTGGGATAATCGGCCACGCCGCAGGTGCGCATGACCTTGACCAGCTCGACGTAAGGCAGATCTTTGTCGCCTTGAATCACCACTTTGCCGGAAAATTTCACGCCGTAGTCGGTTTCCATTTTTTTCGCCTGCGAGCTGTAATACAGCAGGCGCTCCCGCAGCGGCTTGATGATGCCGTTCTCGAGAACCTTGGGGTCGTTGGCCAAGACGTCTTCCATGGTGACCACCTTTTCGTGGTTGACGAGAATCATATTTTTTGAAACCACCACGTCCAGCCCGACTTCCGGCGGCTGGTCGACGTTGGAATTGGGCAGTGTCAGAAACTGCGAAGGCGAGATGAGCTGTCCGTCGGTCGAATAGATTTGCAGCAGAAAAATCAACAAAACCGTGAATGTATCCAGCATCGAAGTCAAGTTCAGCTTGGCTTCGGGCATCTCGGTTTTGTGTTTCTTGATTCGGGAAGGTATGAAAGCCATATGCGCTCAGAAAGAAATTGAAAACCGTTGTCAGATGGAACCTTACAAAATTCCTGCGCTCAAAGCGACATTTGGGAAAAGCACTTCGATCTTGCCCTCGGTCTGATGGTTGCGTGCCGCGTCCATCGTGCTGACGAGAGTTTGATAACGGATTTTGGATTCCGCCTGTATGACGACGGATTCCGCATCGGCAAATTCGCTCCCCACTTTTTGCTTGATTTCATGGAGCTTTTGGGAAAGCGCATGAAAATCGTACTCGCCATTGGCAAGAATTCCGATGGCGGGGGCGCTGGCCGCCGTGTCCCGCGCGGACAGTGCGCTGGCAATGTAGAAACCCTTGTCCGTAATGGTCACCACCAAATCCAGGTTGCGCGCGGTCTCCTTCGGCAGTCCGGCAGCGCCTTGTCCGGCGCTCGCCGTGACCGCGGGCGGCAGGTTCAAGTCAATAACGCCGATCTTTGCCAACTGTGCGTTGGCGAGCATCAGCGGAATCAAAGCCGTCATCACATCCAGGAGAGGATTGAGATTCAATTCCGTGCTCACCACTTTGTGATGGCGGCGCAGTGAAGGTTTAAAAGCCATGGCTTATTTATTCCCGGTGAGAAGATTGATCAACTTCACGGTGTGCTCGTCGATTTCGTCGATAATCTTGGCGGTGCGATTGTAGAGAAACGTATAGAACATGATCGCCGGAATGGCCACGGCCAGACCCAAGATGGTGGCGGTCATGGAGGCGCTGATACCCGCTGCGAGCATGCGCGCTTTTTCCGCGGCATCGATACCGGCCGAGGACACCGCTTTAAAGGAAATGATGAAGCCATAGACCGTGCCCATCAGTCCGAGCAAGGTCGCCACGTTGGACAACATCGCCAGGGAGCCGGTGCGATTGTGCAGGCTGGGAATGATCTCGAGCGTGCACTCGTCGACGCTGTTTTGAATGGAGCGAAAATCCGCCTGTTCATTTTCCGCGACTTTGCGCAAGCTTGCGCCCACGACGCGCGGCAAGGCTTTTTGCGGCGCCGCTTCGCAAAGCGCAAGTGCTTTTTTGAATTCACCGGCGCGCACCAGTTTGCGAATCTCACCCATGAACTTGTCCGCGTTGATGTTCGAGCGTACCATCAAAAAATAGGAACGCTCGACGGCCACTGCCAGCGCATAGGCGCCGACAAACAGGATCAAGTACATGAACGTGCTGCCGTCGTCATCCCAACGAAAGGCATTGATTAATTCCGACCAAAAAGCTTCCATGAATAGCCTCCAATAAATGTGCGGGGGTTACGAGTAACACATGAGGTCTTTAAACCACTACTGACGTATTTCATTTCACGCCTGACCCGAAGTATGCGTAAGGCGCAAATCGTTTCGCTCTACTTCTTCTTATCTTCCGGCGGCGGACCGGCCTTCTTCAACGTCTCCAATTTTTGCGCACGATCCAATTCTTCGTCATTGAGCATCAGCTCCTCCGGAACTTCCTTCAGCTCCTGGCCGAAGCTGCGCTCGAGCACGTGCATGTCTTCCCAATCCGGCGCGGTGCGTTTGGGAATGATGTCAACGTTCGGTTTTTCAATCACGGCTTGAATCGCAAACGTGCCGAGATCGATTTCTTCGGTGGCGGGCTCATCTTTTTTCTCTGCCGCGCCTTTAAGGCCGGCGGCGGCCTCGGCAGCGGGCCGCTGGCCGCGATCTTGATTGAGCTTCTTCCACGCCTGCAAAGAATCCGGCCGGCTCGGCGTCTGTGGCCTTGCCATCTCCTGGGACGGCGGGTTTTCTTGCGCCTGCGCCAGAATGGGCAGCGCCAGAAGGATGAAACTCCAAATGACTTTTTTGTTCATCTTCATCCTCTCATTATAACTTGGGCGCGACTCTCGGTTGCACCGAGGCTTCGTCGTTCGCTTCTTTTTGCGCTTGTAATTCCGTCTGGCGTTGTTCCCAGCCCGGCAAACTCTTCAGGAACACTATCGCTTCCAATGCATCAGCTGCGTGGCCGGATGCCTGTACCTCGAGCGCCAGGACGTTTTCCCCGGGCTTGAGAAATTCCAGTACATGATGAACACGCGGCGCGCTGCCGTCGTTGCCGGTCTTTACGACTTGCGCCATGAATTCCCCGTTGACGAACAAATTATATGAGCCCGAGGTGGCGATTTGAATCTGACCTGCCACGGGCAGTCCTTGCACCGCGAACACCCTGCGAAAGTACACAGTCTTGCCCGCCTTGTTCGCCAGCACTTGCCGCGCCGCGCTGGTGTCGGATTGCACCGAATCCTGCGCGTTCGTGGCTGGGAGCCACAGGCGCTTTGTCGCATAGCCGGCGAACTGCGTGCCGTCGCCGATGGTTTGCGCGGCCACCCACTGCGTTCCCGTGGCAGTGAGATCGGTCCATCCCGCAACATAGCCCGAAGCCGCTTGCCAAGCCGCATCTGTGGGCAGTGTGGTGTCCGCGATGGCCAGGCCCAGCTCACCGGCGTATTTCACCGGATCGCTGCGCACCAGCGCCAGCGCAATTTTTTCCGACCAGGTGTTGCGAATGTCCTGCGCCCGCATTGCTGCAAAACCTGCGGCCAATACTTCTTTGTGCGCGTCCTTCAGAGCGAGCGCATTGTCTTCGTAGGCGAATAAAGCCTCCTGATAGATCGCCGGTGCACCGCCGCGCAATTTATCTTCGCAGGCGCGGCGCTCTTTCTCCGCCGCAGCCGCCAGTGAATCCGCCGAACGCGCATGCAAGAAAGCGAATTGCAGCATGGCGTCCTGGGTCTCGGCAAGCGCCTGCGGACGAACGTGCGCCCGCTGGCCGTGGCCCAACGTTTCTAAGTAAGTCGCGAATGCCGCCTGGGCAAATTTGCCATTGAAATCGATCAAGTTCGCCATGGCTTCCTGCACATCGACGGTACGTACATCGCCTTCGGCCACGAAGTTTTTGTGCGCGCCGAGGTTTTCGCCATACTGCTCCAACGCGCGCTGCGCCAGCTTGACGTATTCCCGGGCCAGCAGGTTGTTCGTTTCCACTATTCTTTTGCGCGATTGCTCGACCCACGCGCTTTCGATCTGTAGCGAATCACATTGCTGAATGTTGCGTTGATGGGCGGACAGAATCTGCGCGACGATGGGTTTGACGAAATTGTCGAGCAACTGCCGGCGAAACTCCAGTGCCGAGATTTTGTCCATATTGTCCGGCAGCGGCGCTTCCAACAACTGTTGCATGGACGAATGATTCAGCTCAGCGATGTCGAATATGACTTCGGAAATTTTCTCTTTGCTCTTTGCAATCCAGGGGCGCCCCACCAGCAATGTGGTGTCGGGCTGGGCTACTTTTCCCGTGCGCACCGCACTCGTGTCCGGCTGAGAGCTGGAATCCGCCAGCGCTTGGCTGTGTCGCTGCACCAGGCGCTCCAAAGCGATGGCCGCGTTTTTGTAAGCCGATAAAGCACGCTCGAAAAGCAGCGCCGCGGTTTGGTTGATTTCCTTTTTGGCGACGATGCGGCGCTCATCGTTGACTTCGGGGATTTCCTGATCCGCCCAGGTTTGTGCGAATTCCTCATACGAAGCACCGATTTTGTAAGTCGCTTCATACAACCGCAGCGTGCCGTAGCCAGCCACCCGCGTGTAGCTGTCCACGATGTCAATCACCGCATTCTTCTTGCGCTGCTTGCTTTCTTCCATTGCCGCGGCCGGCAAGCGGAAACGGATTTGCGCGAAATTGCGATACTTCAGCTCGCACAAGCGAAACAAGGCTTCCGCCGCGAAGAAAGGATTGAAGTCGTTGTTGCTTTTGCGAAAGCCATCGCTTTTGACGATGGCTTTCTCATATTCCGAGCGTGCCAGCTCAAGATTGTTTTGCCCCTCGTAATATTCGCCGCGGCGATAAAACGTCTCCACCGTGCGCGGCGAGTTCGGAAAGCGCTCGCCATATTCTCCATAGACTTTGTTCGCGCTTTCGAATTCTCCCAGCTTCAAATGAAAGTTGGCTATGTCGTAGTACAAATCCGGCGTGTCTTTGGACCGCGGATATCTCTCCACGAAGCGGCGATTGACGCGAATGGCGCGCGGCCAATCCAGCGCCCGCACAAAAAACACGCTGGCGTTGAAGAGATTGACCTCCGCCTTGGCCGAATCCGGCTCCTCATTCGCCAACTTCTCAAACGTGAGCGCGGCGTTCAGATGATCGGCAAGCTCGCCGTAGTCATACGCCATGTTGTTCAGCGCGCTGAGATAGTGCGGCGATTTGGGGAACTGGTCTGCGAGCGTCGCATAAGTTTCCACCGCACGGCGATACTCTTGCGCCTGATCGAATTCGAGGCCGGCGTTGTATAAGGCCAGATCGGCAAATTCCGCCGTGGGCACTTCTTCAAATACGCGGCGGTATTCCTCCGCAGCGCGCACGTGCTGCTCGGCGTTCGCCAGGCCCTCGGCCTGCAAAAAGATCGATTCCGCCAAACGCTGCTCGGCTTTGCCCATGAATTCCGAATGGCCGATCACTTTAATGCGCTTGGCCACGATCTCGCAGCTCTTGTAATCGAGCTTGCCGAAGTAGCTTTCCATGGTGAGATACTGCGCATAGGCCGCTTCCGAGCTTTCCGGAAAATGGCGCAGCAGGGTCTTGAAGTATTTCAACGCGCTGGAAAAGTCGTTCTTGTTGTAGAACAGCGCACCCGCTTGCGCCAGGCGCTCGGTCGTCGCCATCTCATGCGGGAAGATCTTGATATAATTGTCCAGCGCGGTGGCGAGCTTCTGCTCGCCCGGCGCCATTGGCCTCAGCTCGAGCTTGAGCACATGCCGGGCCTTGGTGGAATCCATTTGCACGACGCTTTTCATCTCGCCCAAGCTCAACGGCAGGGTCTCGGGTTTCTGTACGCTATCGACCGACACCATCTCCTGCGCCAGCGCGATGGCATTTTCCGCCGCGAGCTTTTGAAAGCGGCTGTTCCAGTACAGATTGCTGATATTGATATACTCGCCAAACGCGTCGTTCATGGTGCGCAGCTTGGTGTCGAGCGTGAGTGCGAGGTTCCAATGAATCTGTGCCGCGGTCGTGTCCTTCGGAAAAGCCGAGAGGTATTTACGGCTGTCGTTCACGGCCTGCGCGTACAAGCCGTCGTCGGCCAGCTCGTCTGCACGCCTCAGCAGGAGGTTGATATTCTCCCGCAAGGCGCGCTCCGCCAGGCTTCTGCCTTTGGCCCGCACTTCTTCTTTGGTATTCTTTTCCCACCACGGTGTGCCTTCACGATAGCTCAGAAACAAGCTGTCGCGATTCATATAAGCCATTTCTTCATTTTCCAACGCGCGAAAGGATTCGGCGATCTTCGCGCGCACGACGGGCGCTTCGGGTGCATAGGGGTACAAACGCAGCAACAAGCGATAGGAATGAATGGCGTTGTCGTACTCTTCTTTGACATTCATGTAGATGTCGCCAATCTGTCGCAGAATATCCGCGCCGTACTCGCGGCCCCCTAACGCCGCGATGAAATCCGCAGCGCCGTCCACGCCTTTGAATTCCAGAAAAGAAATGCCGATATATTCGATGGATTCGCTGGCCAAGCCGGGATTGGTAATTTTGTTGTGGGGATCGAGTTCTTGGGCGCGCTGCAAATCATCCGCCACCAGCGTAAAGTATGAAATCGCCTCGGGATAATTGTTTTGCTTGTAATGCGCCCACCCCAAACGATACAACGCCTCAACGTACTTGGGGCTGTCCTCGTATTTCATCACGCGCTGGTAGATCGGGATGGCGCGTTGCAGGTCATGCACCGGCGGGTTGAAATAATACTCCGCGATGCGAAAGAGAGCATCAGGCAGATAGCGGCTGTCGGTGTACTCCTCGACGAATTTCTCGAAGAGCTGCACGGCGGGTTCGCGCATGCCGAGATCTTCGGTCAAGAAGGCGATATTGTATTGCGCATCGTCACGCAGCGCGCTGCGCGGATATTCATCGAGAATGCGCTGATACAAAGCCAGCGCGCGGCCGTAATCTTTGCGCGGTTCTTTCGGCTGTTCCGCCAGCAGGCCCTTGTCGAATTGCTCGAGCTGCACCGTGAATTGTTCCTGTGCGCTGGTATAAAGCTCCAGCGCGCTTTCATAATACAACTCGGCCAGGCGCATGATCACCTTGTCGAGAATGCGGCTGTCCGGGGAGTTCTGAATGAAGGCCTCCATGTCCCGGATGCCCTTCTCCCGCAAGCGCACACGCTCGCCTTCCATGCGCAGCCGATGGCCTTCATAAAAATCTTTGTATTCCAGCAAATCGTTGATGCTGTAGCCCTTCAGCACCGAATCGCGCTTGGCGCCCGCGGGCAATTTTTCCTTGCCGCTGGCCGCGCGTGGGGTGCCGGCTCTATTTCCGCTGCGTGTTTGCGCCATGCCGGGGCTTGCCTCGAAAATAGCCGGCCATAACGCCAACAACAGCAATGCGAGCGTCCTAAGCCCTATATACAATGACGTCCTCCGGTTCATAGCAGGTTTGGCCCAAGGCCATTCCGTTTGCCATCGTCACGGTTAGTCTGAAAGTTGATGCGAAACAACGGCTCGGGCAGTCTGGCATGGTCACTCCTGATCACGCAGTAAATCATCCATACCGCTGTTTTTCTCTTCGACTTTTTCAGTGCGGAATTCCGCTTCCGACTTGTCGAAATAGACGTTCTCGAAATACTTCTCATGCTCGAGCTTGTCGAGGCGGATTTGCTCTTCGACGATCTCTTCCTCTATACGCTTCATCTCGGTGTCGATGTGCTTCAGGAACATTTCCAAGTCGGTTTTGCGCCCTTCCAGCAGGTTTTGAATGGAAGTCAAATTCTGCGAAGCCGAGGCGATGCGTTGTTCGCGCTGCGTGATTTCCTGAAAAGCCAGGTCACTCAGCTCGAAACCGGAATAGTCCGCCCATTGATCAAAATTGCTGTGCGCTTCGCTGACTTTATAACTTGCCAGCCAGGTTTGGAAACGATCCATGCGAAACTTGAGATGGTTCAAATCTTCCTGCAATATCTTCAAATCCAGGCCCAGCTTCGCCGAGCCGCCAGCGCTCTTCGCTGCCAGTACGCCCAGACTGTCGAGGTTTGCGCTCACGCGCTCTTGCTCGCTCGTCAAATGTGCTGCCAGGTTGCCAATCACTTCCCGGCGATATTCCAGCCCGCTTTCCTTGATCGCCATGGGATATTCGACGAGATAATTGACGGCCTGCATGGACTGGTCGGCGCGATAAGTTTCCAAAGTCTTGATCAGGCGATTGCGGCGCGCGACGGCCTCTTGCGCGACCTCCTCCATACCCATGGCTTGTGCGTTCGCGATCACTTCATCGAGCTGCTGCAGTTGATTGAAAATGTTGCGGCGTTCTTCAGCAAATTCTTCGCTGCGCAAATTGCCTTGCGGGCCGTGATAGTTGAAGCTCACCAGCGTGGCTTGCAGTGATTGCCGTGCCTGGGACACGAGATCATACAAAGACTGGTCCTGGTGCTCCAGCGCGTCCCGTTCCATACGGTCGAGCTCGCTCATTTGCGCCACGATTTGATTGCGTTCCTCATGGTAGTCGCGTGATAGCTCCAAGATTCCGCGCGCGCTGGTGACGTAACGCAGGTCACGCATGGCAGCCTCGGGCTCGTGCAGCAAACGCTTGCAGTGCGCGCTCAGCACCAGCGCTTCATAGACGTAATCGGACATCAAATTGCCCTGCGTCAGGGTGCGCAATTGTGCGACCGCGCGGCTCACGCTGTCTTGCTGCACGAGCGCCCACGCTTTGCCCAGCACACTTGGCTCGCGCTGCTCCGCGCCACGCGAAACTTGGTCGAAATACTTCGCTGCTTCGGCATATTCACCGCGCTCATAATGCAAATATCCCATCCGCAGCAGGGCATGGTTGCGAATGGAAGTCTGCCCCGCACCGCTCCAGGGGAAAGCTTCCGTGCCCGCAGCTTGCTTGAAAGAAATCATGGCCGCGGCCAGGTTGCCGCGATGGGCCTGTGCGATGCCGCGCAAATAACTGGCCGCCTGCGCGTATTTGCCGCTGGATATCGAACCCAGGGTCGAATCTGCCGCGCCGTAGTGGCCAAGTCTGAGCTGATAATAGCCGGCCAAGTACTGCGCGCGATCGACGATCTTCGCGTCCGCTGCCGGCGACAACGCCGTCAGTTGGCGATAATAAGCGAAAAAGGGCTCAACTTGGTTGAGATGATGCGCCATCGTGAGTAAACGCAGCAAAACCGTTTCCCGGAATTTGCCGGCCGGAAAATCGCGCAAGAGCTGGTTGTACGCGCTGGTGGCTTCGGCAAAAATGCCGCGCGCGTACAGACATTCCGTGCGATAAAAACGCACCGCTTCCCAGTTCGAAAAAAAATGGCCATACTCTTCCATCACCGTGCCGAACTGCAGGTCGGCGACGTCGTAACTCTCGGAGGCATAATTCAACAGCGCGTCGCTCAAATCGCGATTGAGCATGCGACTGCGCTCTTTCACCGCGCCGGTTTCGAGCAAGTTCTTTTTTACGATGGCGTATTTCGTGCGCCGCACCTCGTATGCGGCGATCTGCTTCGTGCGCCAGGCTTGAAACGACTCTTCCAATGTCGCGCGGTCTGCGGCATGTTGGGAGAAACCGAGCAGCGCCATCAGATTCTTGTCCAAATGGGTGACCAATTCGCGGCGCAATTGCTCTGCTTCGATCGCCGTCTCGAGCGCTTGCTTGGCCGCCGGCCGCTCGAGCTGGTCCAGCTCGGTCAATAGCTTCAGAATCTCGTCCACTTCATGCAAATAAGCGGAGGTGACTTTCGGCGCAGCAGTGGTTTCACCCGGCGAAGCCGCCATGATCGTTTGCAGCTTTTTCTTTTGCTGGCGGGCCAGCTGCACGGCAGAAGTGTCGCGGCGCGCGGTGGCCGTGCGCTCGAATTTTTCCAGGCGGTGGTACATGCGCAGCAGCGAATCGACTTCGACGTTATATTCGCGCATCAAGCCGGTTTTGTAGCTCGTGGTGCCGATGGACTTTTTGTAGATGGTGCGGCTGTCGATCGTGGCCAGCAACCGGTCCTTCAAATCGCCGAATTGTTCGAGCAGATCATGGCGTTTTTCCTGATCGAGCGTTTGCGACAGGGCTTGAATCTCATCCAAAATGGCCAGAATAGCGTCCAGCTCCGCGGAGTAATCGGCCGTCATTTTTTGCATCTCGCCGTAAATCAGATTGAAGCCGGCCTCGTCGCGGCTCACGCCCGCTGCGCCGCGTTGTTTAATCTCGAGCACGAGATTCTTGACCGTCTCCAGCTGCACGCGCTCTTTGGCCGCCATCTCCACGAGATGATCTCTGGTTTTTTGGTCGAGATAGAACTTCAGCCGCTCATCGTAGCGCACGACTTTTTCTTTGTCGAAAATACGGCTCTCTTGCGAAAAGAGGGGAGAGACCTGAAGGGAAACGATGCAGGCGGTAATCCACGTGCAGGCTGAAATGCGAATGATGTCTCGACCCTTCCTTAGTTCGTTAGGCCACATATTTATTCCGCTGAACAAATGATCAAGCCCACCGCGTCCAATTGAACCTCATTTGCACATAACATGCAGTATGTACGTCCAGAACAGCAAGAATACGTAAGGGGTTTTCAATTAAATCAACCCGCGCGCCGTAGGTATTTGTGGTCCCGGCTCCCGGCACGACAAGATCGCTCTCCTTAGCCATGCGTACTTCGCGTATTTAAGGAAAGTCATTCCGGTCATTCGGCAACAGGCACAAGGCGCAGCTCTTCTCCCTTTCACCCTGTTTAGAATACCTACCAATAGACGAAAATGGCGATGGCATTGCGAAAAGAAGAAAACTCGCGCAGTGTTGCCGCACACCCAAATCGCGCGTGGTACCTGACAGTTAAGATTTTGCAATGATCGTGCGGGAGTATTATCGAAGAGAAGTAAAGAGGGGGGAATATATCTCATATGCAACTAGTGCATTGTAACCTTAATTTTTGAAGGTCACCCTGAGCGAAGTCGAAGGGCGGCATGGTTCGACTCCGCTCACCATGACTAAAAAACTATGGTAACAGTGTACTGGTGTAAAGGCGAAAATATTTCTTGCCATTTATCTCAATTTGAGATACATTCATCGTGTGCACGTTATCTCACGAAAACGGATTCTGGAATTCGGTGACAAGCATCCCGATTCTATATCCGCGCTTGACCACTGGTATCGCTTGGCCAAACACAATGACATTACTTCATTTTATGAATTACGCAGAATTTATCCGAGTGCTGATAAAGTAGGGAGATTAGTGGTTTTTGACGTTGGCGGAAATAAAGTGAGATTGATAGCATATATTGTTTACCAGGAAAAACGCATTTATATCAGGCACATCTTGACTCACGAAGAATACAACAAAGAGAAATGGAAAAAAGAAGCATGAGCCAATTACATCCAAATGTAGCCGCAACGATCAAAGCATGGCCGACTGTTTCTAAAGTTGTATCTACTCTCCGTTCCGAAGAGCAGTATAAGAAGGCCGTCAAGCTGCTGGATGAACTGATTGATGAAGTCAGCGCGGAACCAAACGACACGATCGAATCGCTGATTGACATCCTTGGTACCTTAATTCAGGATTACGAAAGCAAAAATGTTCCCGAGCCAGTTGGAGACCCCATATCGACTCTCAAACATTTGATGGCTGAGCGCAAGTTAAGGCAAACGGATTTGCCAGAAATCGGCAGCCAGGGCGTCGTGTCAGAAATTCTCAACGGAAAGAGAGCGCTCAATATTGCACAAATTAAGGCCTTGAGCAAAAGATTTAACGTTTCTCCAGCGGTTTTTGTGTGATTGCCGTTCTTGTTGTCGCATCACAAATTGTCTTCATGCCAAAAAAAAGCCCGGGCTTTCACCTTGGGCTTTTTTCTTTGCGCTAAATTTCGCCAACCTATTTTGACCGGCCGTTTCCTTCGCTTTTCCGCGCCGCCACCGTGCTGGCGACGATGATGATGCCGTTGAGATGGCCGCTCTCATCGTATTGTCCGTCGGCATTCATCAGCAGCGCAACATATTCTTCCTGAGCATTACGCAGGCGGATTTCCTGCCGCCGCACCGGCGTTTCGGAAGCCATGAGCGCGCGCAATTGTTCCGCGACTCTCTCGCGATCGTCCGGATGCAGATAACGATAAATCTCTTTGCCCAAAACCGCACGGCCGCCATGATCGAAGACTTGATTGAACATGGGATTGGCATAGGTGATGCGGCCGTGCAAATCCATGGTCAAGACAAAATCGTGCATGCTTTCGATCAGCCCGCGGAATTTATTCACGGATTGGCGCAGCGCTTCCTCCACCTCTTTGCGCGCGCTGATGTCCGATACCGCGCCGATCAAACGCTCGACGCCGTCTTTGGCGTCGCGCAGCACCGTAAAACGAGATTGCACCCAACGCGTCTCGCCGCGCCGCGCGCGAATGCGATATTCGATGACCCCTTCGCTCGCCTCGCGCCGCTCGAGCAATCTGACGAGCTCCTGCTGCACGCGCGGCTTGTCGCTCGCATCGATGATCGTAAACCAAAACCAATCGTCCTTCAAAAAAAACTCTTCCGGATAGCCGGTGACTTTTTCCACCGCCGGCGTGCAGAATTCGTATTGCAGGCTGCCGTGCTCGATCTTGGCGCTGAAGAGGTAATCCGAAATGCGTGACACCATGTCTTGATAGCGCGATGAAATCTGCTGCTGCCGATGCTCCGCCTTGGTGCGCTCCGTGAGATCGGTGACCAGGGCGACCACTCTGGTGACTTTGTCGCGGCGGTCGTACACCGGAAATAAATCATGAGAAATGATCTTGAGAGGGCTTTGTGCACCGCCGTTTTCCGGGAAAGTAAAACCTTCGAGATCAAACATGCGCCCGTTCGACATGTCGATGACCTTCGGCGGAATGGCCACGATCTTGCCTTTGAACGCTTGCACGAAGTATTTCAGGATGTCCCCGCTGGCAAACAGCTTGTCCTTGAAAAGATTGATCTGTCCGATCACTTGATTGGGCGAAGCCAAGCCGAGCAGCTTCATGAAAGTCTTGTTGGCATGTTCGGCGAAGCCTTCCCGGTCGAAGACGGCGATGCCGATGGGCGCTTGATCGATGAGGCGTTTCAGAAAATCTTGCGAAGCGGCAAGCGATTCGTCAACCTGCTTGCGCTGGGTAATGTCGCGAAACGTCGCGAGCGCGCCCCGCAAGCGCTTTTGCGAATCGAACATGGGCGCCGTATTCACCGCCAGGATGTGCAGCGAACCATCGGGCTGGCGAATTCCAATCTCGGCATTTTCAATCGGCCGGCGCTCGCGCAACACCCGGATGAGCGGAGAATCACTCGCGGGCAGATGGGTGCCATCGGCGGAAGTCAGGCGCCACGTCGGATCGTCCAAGCGCATGCCGGCAAGCGATCTTCCCAGTAATTTTTCGGCAGCGGCATTGGCGCGCGTCACCGTGCCATCGATGGTGAAAAGCATGAGGCCATCGACCATGTTGGTAATGATCGTGGTCATCTCCCGGTCCATTTCCGTCACGGTGCTCAACACGTCGAACACCGGGCGGCCTTCGGCGCCCGGTTCCGTTTGGGTGCGCAAAACATGCGTGACGTAACGCACGATGCCCGGTGCGAGAACCAACGCCGTGAAAACTTTGGTAACAACCTGGCTCTGCACAAAAAGCGCAAAGCGTGGATCGCCGAAAAAGCCTAGCGCGACAAAGAGCAGGCCATCGAGGAGAAAGACCAGCACCAACACCAGCAGTATGCGCAGGCTGCGCGGCCACAAAGCGAAATTATTGGCGAAAAACTGATACGCAAAAATAATGGAAAGAAAAGCAACAACCAGGGTCACCACCGCGGCCACCAAAATACGAAAATTTCGGTTATAAGGCTCGTTCGCCAACGGGCGGAAAGCGGTGATCACGTCAAGCTGCCGCAGCCCATCGATGATTTCCTGCAGGACGATCGTGAACACGAAAGCCGCAAGCATGACCAACAGCAGCCGGCGCGCGGCCTTGGTGCCGTCGCAAATGTACACGATCAAGATCGCCGCCACCAGATTGGAATAAAAAATGACGGAGAGCAGCGGCACCATGATATCATCCGTCAGGCGCAGCACTGGCACGACGCCGGCGAACATCCACACACCGAACATGACGGTGCTGGTGACCGCGCCCAGCAGCATCGTGCCCATGCGATGCTGGTAACGGTGCGCCAGAAGAATGACGCCCTGCACTGCCAGCATGGCGGCGATCAAACCAAGAAGCGACAAGAAAACGGTCATATCGAAAACGAACCGGTGATTTGAACGTGGGATTTCGTCATTTGAAACTACGACGAGAGGGTTGTGGTTTCACGTTTCAGCCCATCCAACACACAGCGTTCCGGCAATGTGATTGCTACAGTATTTCCTCACAGCAACAAAAAAGGGACGTTTTACGAATGAAAACGTCCCTGCTTTGTTGCAGATCAATTCCACCTATGCTTGTGCCTTTGCCTGGGTAAACAAATCCACCAAGCCCTTGTAATTTTTCGCGACCTGAGCTACGGCGTCTTCGCGACTGTGCTTCTTTTCACGATAACCGACCAGCGGATCCCAGAATACCGTGCGGCCGACGGCAAACCCGATCACACCCTCCACCTTTGCGCCAATCTTGAGCCAGTGATAAACTTTTTCGGCGTTTTCGCCGCGGCCCAGCACAATCATGCCGACATTATCGCGGCCCTTGCTGCGCGCCTGCGCCACGATGGCTTTGTAATCTTGCGCCCGCTCCAGGCCTTCGAGCTTCCACACATCCGGCTCGATGCCAGCCGACTGCAATTCCGCAATCGCTTTCTCCATCAAGCCCGGCCGCATTTCAGTGTCGAATTTTTTCTTGTCGCCGCCGAGCCGTGCCAACTGGGCGTCCAGTGCCGGCACCAGCAGCTCGAACATGAATTTGCGCTTGGTCTTATGACAGTAGGCGCTGAGCCGCGCCAGCCGCGTCGCCTGGCGTTGATTCAATTGCTCGTCGTCCTCGGAATTATAGCGCACCAGCACTTTCACGAAGGTGGGATTGAATTTTTCGAGGTGGGCGCCGAACTCCTCGCCGTATTCGAAATCGAATTCGTCCTGCCCGCTTTTTTCCGCGGGCATGGCGACTTTGATGCCTCGCTTCAATGCGTCGGTCACGCATTCCGCGCCGAATTGCTCATCTACCAGTATCGCGGCCTTGTCTTTAGGCACACCCTGGCTCAAGGCTTGCAGAAAACCATCATACACGATTCTCTTGGTCGCGGCAATTTCCTTGGTCTCTGCCGCGGTGGGCTGGCGGCCCTTGATGCCGAACATTTTGGCCATAAACGAGCCGCGATGGTCGAACGGCATCACAAACAACTGGTCTTTGTAGCCGAGATCGGCAAGCATGATTTCCTCCTAAGGTATTTGGTTCACAAAAAAAACCGACAAAGCATGGTTTGATTGCAAAACAATCCCGCCCTCGCGCAGACGACTGAAAACTCTCATACGCAAGGGAAGATACAGAAATAGGACCATCAGCGCAAGAGCAAATCCAAAGCAGACTGCACAAAATTTTTCTTGCCGGAGGAACAAAGTTTGTGCTTCTTTATGAGAAACTCGAGAAACTGTCGGGGGTTTCGCACCAAGGATTTTGCATATGACTCGCGTTGCTTCGCCTCAAAGAAAAATTCGCCGGCTCTTTCTCATTCTGCTCACGATTGCAGCCGCGATGGTCATCCTCGCCGTGCGGCTGGTGGATGATACGCCCTATTTTCAAACCGATTATTACGCCGCCACTCGCGCGCGCTTGCGAGATCTGATTGCGACCGGCGCGGTGGAAACAAGAGGAGCTTTGCAAGCAGGCTGGAGCCGCACGACATTGATTCCTCCGTGGCATAGGCAACCCGCATCAAAAACCAAAAAGAACTCCAACGCCACAAGCATGCAAAATGCATTCTGGGAATTGCCGCTGGCGGGTTACAGCAAGCGCCATGGCCAGCAAGCGCAAGGCGTACACGATAGCTTATATGCCAGCGCTCTGACGCTGCAAGTGGGCGAACAAAAAATCGTGTGCCTCAGCTTGGATGCGCTGATTGTCTCGCGCGCCATGGCCGAGGGTGTGATGCGGCAGGTGAGCCCGGAATTCGGCCTGCAACGATCGCAGATCTTGTTCGGTGCGACGCATACGCATTCCAGCCTGGGTGCATGGGGTGAGGGCGTGCTGGCCGAACAATTTGCGGGTGATTACGATCCTCAAGTTTTGCAATGGATTATTGACCAATCCGTGCTAGCCATTCGCCGCGCGCTGGCAGATTTGTCTCCGGCCAGTTTTGCTTGCGGTGAGTTTTCTGCGCCGCGCTATGTGGCGAATCGTCTCGTTGGCGAAAAAGGCCAGGTTGATGAGGGCTTCTCGTTCATTGCCTTGCAGCAGCGTGACGGCGATTACGGCGTTATCGGCGCATACGCTGCGCATGCCACGGTGCTGGCTTTTGACAATATGTTGTTGTCCGCGGATTATCCTGGCTTTTGGCGCGCTAGAATTGAAAAGTCATTACCCGGTGTGGCGATCTTTTTTGCCGGCGCCGTGGGCAGCCACCGCCCCGCGGGCGAAGGCAAGGATTTCGACCAAGCGCGCGCCATCGGCGAAGGCCTGGCGGATAGCTTGCTGGCGCATTTACCAAGAGCCAAGTTTCACTCCGAAGCCTCGCTGCGCACTCTGGGCTTGCCGGTGAATCTGCCGCCGCTGCATCTGCGGATCACGGACGATTTTCGCCTGGCGCCGTGGCTGGCAGAAAAATTGGTCTATGAAAACGACACGTATTTGCAATTGCTCGCGCTTGACCGCCTGCTTTGGATCGGCGCGCCTTGTGATTTCAGCGGCGAGCTGTCGGCGCCATTGAAAGACTTTGCCGCCACGCATGGTTATCAAGCCCTGTTCACGAGCTTCAACGGCAGCTACATTGGCTATCTCGTGCCGGGGAAATACTATCATTATCCCGCCTATGAATCGCGCATTATGTCCTTCTTCGGGCCGTACATGGCGGATTATGGCGAGGAACTGATGCGGAGGATGATGCTTGCTTTCATGGAGAAGAAAAGCGATGAGAGCAGATAGCGGTTCGACGCAAAACATGCCTGTGTTTTCTGCTCAATCCGCCGATTTATTCGACGAGCATGGCATGCTGCGGCCCTCGGTTCTGGCATGGGTAACCCAACAGCAACAGGCAATAGTGTTGGAAACCTCCCGCCCAACCGGCGAGGAGAACCGGACCTTTCTATTCTTGAATCCCAGAGACGTGGTGCTGGGCATGCGCTTGGAGCAGGTGGAGAGCTGCTTGTCTCAAATTCAACGAGCGTTGCAGGCAGGTTACTATGCCGCCGGTTTCTTAAGTTATGAAGCCGGCTGTGCTTTTGAAAAACGATTGGAGGCGCCTCTTTCTTCACGCGTTCCGCTGCTGTGGTTCGGCATCTATGACGCGCCGCTGATTTACCACCAACAGCATCGCACATGGGAAAACGGGGCAGAAGCAGCCGTAAAGATCGCGCTTGCCGCACACAGCCACGCGGAAACCCCGGAACGCCTCGCTCCGCGCCATGTTACGCCTGCGCTTTCAGAAGCTCAATATCACCAGGCTATCGCTGCCATTAAGGATTATATCGCCGCCGGCGACACCTACCAGGTCAATTTTACCTTCAAGCTCAATTTTCCGTTTACCAGCTCGCCCGCGGACCTGTATTGCCGTTTGCGGCAAAGGCAGCACGTGGCTTACTCCGCTTTGTTGTCCTGCGGTAATCACGCCATCTTGTCTTTTTCCCCGGAGCTGTTTTTTCGCGTGGACGATGACAATCTCACCCTCCGGCCCATGAAAGGCACGGCGCCGCGCGGCGGCACGCCTGAGCAGGACGAGCGGCAACGGCAGGCGTTATGGCATTCGAAAAAGAATCGCGCCGAGAATTTGATGATTGTGGATTTGTTGCGCAACGATGCCGGGAGAATCGCGGCGACCGGCAGTGTGCAGGTATCGCGTTTTTTCGAGCTGGAGGGTTACGAAACGGTTTGGCAGGCGACTTCCACCATCAAGGCAAAATTGCGGCCGCAAACCACGGCGCTCGACTTCGTGCGCAGCTTGTTTCCCTGCGGCTCGGTGACCGGCGCGCCAAAAATCCGCACGATGCAAATCATTCGCGAACTGGAACAGGAGCCGCGCGGCATTTACACCGGCAGCATCGGATTTTTTGCACCGC
>JBIOXB010000049.1:0-26014 GCA_044869275.1 bacterium | reverse complement strand
CTGGTTGCGCGGTTTGTCCTGTAGAGTCCCCTGTTCGCGCTGGGGCGTGGAAATAATCAAGAGGCCTTGCGGCGCCAGCGCGCGCGCAATTTCTTGGAGAAAGGTTTCAGGATTTTGCAAGTGCTCGATCGTCTCGAAAGAAATGACGACTTCGAAGCCACGATACGAAGATAAATCCTCCGCGTTACCGACGACGAAGTCCAGGCCGCTCGTTTGAAAGTGTGCGCACGCGTGGGCAATGGCCTCTGTGGAAACATCGAGGCCTACCACTTTCGATGCCCCCGCTGCTTTCAACATGGCGGAGCCGTATCCAGCACCGCACGCGACGTCCAGCACGCTTTTGCCGCGAACAAACTGCCGGGCAAATTCATAGCGCGCCATATGGAGGCGAATGATTTCCGGATTTTCTTCCCGTTCGGGAATGAGCCTTTCTGTAATCATGGCCTCAAGTAAAAAGCATGAATAAAGGGGCATGGAGAAGTTAATCTCAATTCCTTTGAGCTCTTCTCCACCCCAGTATCAAGTTGCGCTCGGTCTTTGTATATCCGATGAAATAAAGCATGACCGCGTAAAGCACCACAATCAATGGCAGCCCGTACGCAAAACTCGAAGGGGTCGTGTGCCAGAGCAAAGCGCCCAGAGCGAGCGTTACCGCGCCGGGAATGAGATAGCGCGCCTCAAAAGTCCACGATAGAAAAAAGGTGCGCGTGCAGAGGGCGAACCCTGTGGCGACGAAGAGATTCGTAATAAGCGACACCATCGCCGCGCCATATACGCCGTGACGCGGAATGGCATACGCATTGAGCGCGAGCGTGATGAGTGTTGCCGCTACGACGATGACCATTTTTGCGAGTTGGCGCCCCGCAGTCGTCAACATGAGACCGTAGGACTCCCACGCAAAACGGAGAAGGACAATGAGTGCCGCGATACGCATGAGTGGAATCGCTGGAGCGAACTTCTCGGCACCGTAAAGCACGCGTATCACCGGTTCGGCATACACAAAGAAGATGAGCGCAATGGGAAGCCCGAGCAGCCACAGCGTCTTGTTCAACAGCCTCCCGATGCGCTCCCATTGCGGTCTGTTCTCGTGATAAAAACGCGAAAGCGCGGGCAGAAAAACGCTATTGGCAATTTCCGGGAGTGCCAGCGACAGGGCGACGAGCTTCATCACCGCTTGGTAAATCCCAACGGCATAATCTCCTTTCCAGAATGCGAGCAGCAGCGTGTCCAGCTGGAAGAAAAGCGTTCCGCACAAAAGATACACCCCAAAAACCCAGCCTTGCCGCATTACGGCTTTCAATTCTGCGACTTCGAGCTTGGGCACTTCCAGGCGCACAAAACGGGTGGCCGTCATCGCGGCGAGAACAAATCCCAAAGCGCGTGTCGCCGTAAATGCGAGCGCCAGGAGCCAGATGGGCGCGCGCAGAATGCCCAGCGGAACCAGTACCGCGAGCAGAACGACATTTCCGAGGAAAGAAACGCGGGTTTCATGTTCCAGTCGTTCCAAACCCCTGAACAAGGCGAAAAGAAAATTCATCAGCGCATTAAAGCCGACGCTGAGGCTGAAAATATAAATGAGCCCGCGCGTGCTTTCGCTAAAGTTGTGTGCCAGAGGCACGAGCCACATCCCCAGGACGGCGGCGACTGCGAACAGCAGTTTCAGCGCTGCAAATTTTTGAAATAGGCGGCTGGCTTGGTCGCGCTGGCGCGCCACTTCCGTCGTGAACAGCAAATCGAGCCCGAAATCGGCGACTAACAAAAAGAGCGTGGAAAGCGTGTGCGCTGTGGCAAACTGGCCGAAAGCTTCCGGCCCATAAAAACGGGCAACACCCAGGAACAGACAGACGTTGGTAATGAGACGTATGCCGGACGACAAGAGTGAGAACAGGGAATTCCATCGAATGCGCGCCGCTTGATCCATGAAGGGAACGATCTCGTTGAGCGCGTGCCACTAGCGCAGTTCATGCCGATGCGGATTCTTCAGGCTGGAGGTTGGGTTAGCTCCACGGCGCGCATGCGACAATAGTGGCCGATGAAGGCGCTTGCCAAGAAAGAGATGGCGAAGCTCACGAACCATTCTCCCACCCGTGTGATTTGATATAAAAATGAGAATACGACAATCACGTAGAAATGTGCGAGCACCGCGATCGATGCCATTCCGGACCGGCCTCTGACTTTAAACCAGAGCACTGTACATGCCCAGCCCAGAGCATAAGGCGCGATGAGTATTCCGGCAATGCCAAAATCGGCGTGCAGCTCACGCAGGTAGGTGCCCGTGTTCGAGCTTACCGGCGTGTTGTAAAACTTGGTGAAATGCGGCACGGGGTCCCCCAGTCCAATCTTTGAAAGAATTCTGAAAACCGGGGCAAAGGTATTGGAAGCGGGAAAGTAATGCTCGCCGCCAGCTTTCCAATAGGCGTTGAATACGCCTACATGTGAACTGAGATACAAGTAAATCGAAGGCGTGATGAAAGTGTTGCGTTCGAGCTTGCTCAATTCCTTGGAGGCACCGTAAAAGCGCTCGTAGGCCCCGCGATAACTTCGGACAAATTCCGCAGCGACCAGCAGAAGCGCCACCATCAAGCCGAATGTCAACACCCATTTCCATTTGCTCGTGGTCCGGACCGCTGTGGCCTGTACTGGCTTTAGCTTGGAAAGAAAATAGGCGCTGATGAAGAGAACCACTCCCATGAGCATCTTCGCGCGGCCGGCCATGGCGACGTCGTCGATGATGATGATGAGCAGAGGCAGCAAGGCGATAAGTTTGATTTTGCCCGAGCGCGCACTGTACAATCCGCTGAGAAAGATGGCTGCCAAGGCGAAAGAATTCAGGTAGGGAATTGTGCCCGGAGTATCGCCGTCGATTCGCATGCGATAAATTGTGTAACCGTTGATCAAGACGCCGGTGATACTGCCGAACATGTTCAACAAAACCAGCCAGCGCTGCAGAGTGGAGATCAAAGCAATGGCTGATAATGCCACAATCGTAAACGTGAAAACTCGCTTTTCCGAAGTGGCATTGCGGATGGGCAGGATCGTCACGGTGGAGCCGCGCGAGGCGTCGATTGCCGCTCGAGCGATCACCAGAGTCACCGCTCCCGCTCCAAATGCGAGCCAGGCATAGCCGATCATCATCCAGACTTCCGTGTCCAAAGCTTGATAATCGATCAGCTTCAACTCGAAGAATGCCAGACCGGCGCCCCAAATCAACGAATAGATCGTCAAATGATTGAACCAGCGGCCAAAGAGAAAGCGCCCGACGAATACGCCGGCAAGACCGCAGCACGCAGGAATCAAGGGATGAATATTCATGAGACGTCAATTGCCGGATTATTCCACCAGTTTCGTCGCACGCAAAGAGGCGTTATTGGGCATGATCATGTTTTTCACTTCATTACGCTGCATATTCTGATTCGCCGCCTTCGGGAGAATTGAGCTGGTGGTGGTGAGCCGGAGCTTTTTATAGTTGCTCGTGAGATATGCCGGCGATTGAATCAACATATAATTTGTCACGATGTCATTTCTTTCTTCCGCAGAAACGAGGTTCTGGCCAGATGCTTTTGACCGTACAAAGCGGGTGAATGGAAATTCGTATTGGATGGGATTTTGTGCCACCTGAAAGCCATTGTTGTAGAAAAAGTCGGTGCTGCCGGCGCAACCCGAGTCACATCGGAAGTAAAGGCTTTGCTCACAGCTTAAATGCGCGGCATAGTCGTTGATAATGTTTTGCACGGGGGCGCCTTTATATGCCTTGAGCGTCTTGGCCCACTGGGCATACGGAGTTTTGAGTTTGCCGTTTTTGACGCGCGCAGGAACATTGGCGCCCTCGCCGGCATCTGTCGTTCCCCAGTGCGAGACAAAAAGCGCGGCGGCGCCTCTTTCGTAGAAAGCGCAAACCTGTCGCGTCCACGATGCGCATAAGAGCTGGGGAGTATGATGGTTATACTCGGGCCAATTGGTTTCAGTGGCAAATTTGATCTTCTGGCCCGCAGCTCTGGAATTCTTCCAATCCCAGTATTTGCACAAACTGCGGGAATAATCCGCGGAAAACTCGAAGTTTGGCTCATATTCGAGAATTTCACCGGTAATCAAATAATCGATCTCTTCCAGCAAAGAAGTGGGGTCATAGAATCCGCGATACGTGATGCCGTTATCATATAGTGAGCCAAATTGCAGCCCGAATTTGAAATTCGCCTCGTGGGTGATGACCGCCAGCTCCTCAAAAAACTTCTTGAGCGCCTCCGTCTTAAAATCGATCCAGTCTTTTCTGCCCTTGGCGTATTGATAGGGGGGATCCTCGAACCCCTGTTGTTTCTGCCAGTTATACTTCGCAATCTGAATCTGAGCCGTGTTGATCGCTGTGAAATTCGATTCCCAGGCGAGGTTGAGCATTTTGCGGTCGTTATCATATTTCGCCTGTAAAAATTTGACGAAGGCCTCCTGCTCGGGCTTGGCGTAGCCCGTCATCTCTGCTGCATCTTTTCCATCAATCCAGCCGTGCGAAGGATATTCCGATTCATCATCCGGAGTGAGCGCCGGCACAATGAGCCGAATTCTTTTTTTGATGTCGACGGGTTGCTGCTCCAAATGCACAACCACTTCATGATAGAATTGTTTCACCCTGGATCGCGCATTGAGTGAAATAAAAGTCAACATTTTGCCGTGCTCGCCGGGAGCATCGAGCTGTTGCGGATAACGATTCAAATAATAATCCCCGTTCCAACGGCGATGAAAGTCGTCCGCAGTATAATACCCGGAGTCTGCAAACCATTGGTCACGGGTAAAAATCAAGCTGACTCGTATGTAAATATCCAGGTTGTTTTTTGCCAGAGCGCGCAGGGCGGCGTCAATTTCGGTCCAATTGAGAACATGGGACTCGTTCTCAACTTCCGCCCACATAAGGCGCAGATTCACGCCAGTCGCCTGCCAATCGGTTTTCAAGTTGTTCAACCACACGCGATCTTTGACATATTTGGTTTCAGCCATATAAACGATTTCAAAGCGGTCGTTTTGGCTGAACAGGAAAACTGGCGCCAAAAGCAAAAGAAGAATTACGGCGGGCTCTGCGCGAAACCGGGCCGGAGAGATCATGTTGCAGGCTCCCAGAGGCGTTACGGCTTTTGCATACAAGGAGATAATTCATAGGAAGGAAATCATCCTGTTGCTGCAGAATCTCACGAACTCCATGCAACGCCGCTGAGCACACGGTGCTGATGCAATTGCAAACCGCCTCACGTGCAACAGCCGTCAGGTTTTTTCCATCGGGGTCTTGCGGCGTTGCATGACTCTTCGATACAAGGCTCCCCGTTTGAGCTCTTCCGCGAGCGCGGTTATCTTGGGATTGTATTCCTTCTCGCGATCATAAAGCTCTTGCACGAACGCCCACGCGGCGCTGAACATGGCGGCGAGCGAGGTGAAAATCAAAACAATGAGAGTGCGGAACGGTTTCTTCTTGCGTTCCGGGGGCGTGGCTTTGTCTAGCGACAATACCACGGGCATGTCTTTTTGCTCGTCGATTTTGGCCTGCTCATAAAGCGGCAGCAGAAATTCCAACATCTTGTTTTGGATTTGCAGCTCGCGATAGCGCCGCAGATATTCCAATCCCAGCTCGGGCACATCTTTGAACGGCACGAACAGATTCAGCGATCTTTCGCCGTACCAATCCGCAGTGCCGAATTTGAGCTCGCGCAGCTTGTTGTTGATGGCGGCGAGCTGCAACTGCAATTCCTGGGTCTTGGGATTGTTCTCGCCCAGACTCTTGAGCGCGATGCCCAGCTCGATTTCCCGGGCTGCCTGTTCAGCTTTCAGCTCGGCCGCGCCTTTGATCGCGCTTTCGGTCTGCTCCGCCAGTGTGTAGATGCCGTATTTCTGCTGGAAGGCTTTCATGCTGTCTTCCGCGGCCTTCAAATCTTCTTTGTTTTGGTGATAACGCCGTTCGATGAATTCGCGGTTGTTGCGCGCCTCCTTGGTGCCGAGCTGCACGCTCATTTCATTGAGAATTTCAACGAAATAATTCGCCATGTCCGCAGCACGCTGGCGGTCTTTGTCAAATACCGTGATGGTGATGTTGCCTTCGGTGGCGAAATCGAACTCGCAGTTTTCGCGCAATTCTTTAATGGTGTCATCCAACGAGTGTTTGCGCGTGTCATAAACCTTGATGAGATCGAATTTTTGCACCACGCGTTCCATAGCGTTCCGGCTATTCAAAATCGCGAGGTAGCTGTAGGTTTCTTGCGAGGAGCCGAATTTCACGCCCATGCCGGGCAGGCTGCGCAGCAGCGAAGAGAAGCCGCCTTCCAGCATGCTCAACAAGCCGCCGGGCCGCTTGGGAGGCAGCACCGAGGCCGTGGCCGCGTACCAGTTGGGCATGAACAAGGTGACGACAGCGGTGGCCACCGCGGTCACTAAAATGGCACTGAGAATGATTTTGCGCCGCTTGACCAAAACATACAAATAGTCAAAAAAATGGCTTTGCACCTGCTGGCCATTGAGCGGATCATTCGAATTGGAATTGCCATTGATGTGCCCGTCTCGCAACATATTTTTATTCTCACGAGGGTTCAATTGGTATTGAGCGCGTTCACTGCGGCGATGACAGCGAGCACGATGGTTCCCGTCTGCGCGCCAAACGTCAAGAATTGTCCGAAGGTGGTGCGTGCGGATACCGGCACGACGACCGTGTCCCCGCGCTGCACTTCCTTGTCCGGGCCTGCTTCACTCTTGCCCGTTTCCTGGTGAATCACTCTTACGCTTCTTAAGTTTCCAGATTCCACGGTGCCGCCGGCCAGGCCGGCATAATCGCCGGCCTTATAACCCACCACGAACGGATAACTTCCCGGGCTCTTCACCGCGCCGTGCACGTAAACGAATTCCTTGATCGGCGGCACGAAGATGCGGTCGCCGTGCTGCAACGGCATTTGATGCAGATCGGCGTTCGCCGCGCCGTTCGCGAGAAAATTGACATGCAGCGGCGGCTGCTTCCCGCGCACGAGCACAATGCCGTTCAAATCTGAGGTGCGTGTCAGCGCCTTGACGCGGTGCAAAAACTCCAACAGGGTTTCGCCTTCCATGATTTTGTGCGGCCCGGGCTTGAGCATGTCCCCCTCGACGAAAACGGTTTGGTCGGTCAGCTCGATGCGCGGCACGTAGATCATGTCGCCACCTTGCACGTATGGGTCCTGCGTAATGTCGCCATATTCATACAGCCGCGTCATATCCAGCGTATCCACGCCGCCGTGCAAATGCCGCAATTGCACGTGACGCTCGTCCGCCCATTCGGTAAATCCCTTAGCCTCGCTCAGGTAATAGGAAACGCGGCCGATAGAAGTTGCGGTGTACACGCCTGAGCCCTTGACTTCGCCGAAAATATAAGCCCGCACGGTGCGCAGCTTAGTGAGATGGATGGTCACCTTGACGTTGCGAGAATCGTACTTGGTGGCGCAGAGTCGCCGCGTTTCCTCCTGCACCTGCTGCAACGTTTTGCGATCCGCCTCCACCACACCGACCGTCGGGATGATGATTTTCCCTTCGGGAGTGACCACAACGGAAAGCCCGAGATCATCGGCGGTTGGCCCCCAAAAATTGATTTTCAGAACGTCTCCCGGTCCCACCACGTACGTGGCCGGATCGATGACGCCTTCAATGGCTTGTTGCGTGAAATCCTGCTCGTTCCGCTTTTGCAACTGTTTGGCGAGCAACTCTTCGTCGATTTGCGGGGCTGAGGGCGGCTTGGCTTTGAAGTCCTGGCTGTAGGAGTTGTGAAAAATTAAGATTGCGAATCCAAATACGAAAACTGCGGCTGGCGCACGACGCGACAATGAAATCCTCCGCTCCTTTTAACCATCATGTTGGAAACTCCTGATAGTTGCCGTCCTTGTTTTATCGCCTCGAAACGCGACAATATAGCGCCAGGTGCCGAGTTAGTCAAGTTCATTCTTCAGTTTGCATTTACAGCGTTGACGGCGGCAATCACCGCCAGCGTAATGGTCGCGGCTTGCGTCAAAAACGTGAGATAATCGCCGAAAGTTTTTCGCGTGGAGGTGGGAATGGCAATGATATCGCCACGCTGGACTTCTTTGTCCGCCCCTTTTTCGCTGGCGCCGTTTTCGCGATGAAAGACTTTCGCGCTTTTGAGGTTGGCGGTCTCCATGGTGCCGCCCGCGAGTCCAATGTAATCGGCGACTTTGTAGCCGGTGACAAACGGATAGCTGCCGGGAACCCTAACCGCGCCATGCACATAGACAAATTCTTTCAATTCCGCCACCACGATGCGATCGCCGGCCTGCAATTGCAACGTTTGCGCGGCCACGGAAGAGGCTGTGGAGCTTGTGCCATGGTTGCCATGCACGGCATCGCCATTGCCCATAGTCGAGCCGTTGGAAGGCTCGGCAACGTTTTCAAAGAAGCTCAGGTGCAGCGGCGCTTGATGCTGCCGCAGCAAGACGACTTCGGTCAAATCGGTTTGGCGGTCGAGCGCTTTGACGCGATGCAGAAAATCCGGCAGGGATTCATTCGCCAGCCAGCGATGCGGCCCGGGGCGCGGCACCGCGCCCTCTACGAAAACGACATCGTGCGTCAACGGCAAACGGAGTACGTAAATCACCTCCCCACCCTGTAAATAGGGATCCTGCGCCAAATCGCCCTGTTGGTACAAGCGCGTCAGGTCCAGTACGCGGCTGGTGCTGTCCGCATAACGAATTTCGATTTGGCTGTCGTCAGCCCATTCTGTCAAGCCGCCGGCCCTTTGCAGGCAGGCGGAAACGCGCTCCGCCGCGCTCGCGATGAATGCGCCGGGGTCCTTGACTTCTCCATAAACATGAACACGCACCAGGCGCACTTGACTCAAATGCGCGGTGGCGCGGACCATGTTGGCGTTGTATTTCTCCGCACACGCGCGGCTCACCGCGGCTTGCGCCTGCGCCAGCGTTTGCCCGCCCACAGGCAGACCGCCCACCGTGGGAATGATGAGCTCGCCTTCCGGCGTCACCGGCACAACCAACAAGGGCTCGGGAAACACCGGCCCCCAAAAACTGATGGTGAAAACGTCCCCGGGTCCGACCTGGTAGGTGTTGGGATCAACGGCCGTTTCGACGGCCTGCAAGTTGCTCAAGGCTGTTTGCCCGAACTCGATTTGGGGCGGCTCAATGGGCTGGCGTTTGGAAGTGGAGCGATCTTCTTTCGTTGGCTTTTTCAGGGACTCGAAAATCTGCTGCGTATGGCCCGAAACCGCCACCACGAGCACGCTCCCGGCAAGAAGCATCTTCCGCAGACAGGAAATGGACACCGCATCCTCCGGTGGTTGATATCATCATCCTGATTTGAAACGAGACGCAGGTATTCTTAAGGAAAATGATATACATGCAGATGGGAGGAAATGCGGAAAAAAAATTTGTGATTGTGGTTGGGCTAAATTTTGAAATTCGCTGCTCAAGGAAAGAGCGGCTCGAGTAGCAAATTTCAGCGGCTGCGTGGGGAATACAAATTGATCGAAGTGAAACAATTAAATCGTCATGATCTAAGATTTCACATCTCTACCTCGCCGTCTGTCAAAAGCAAAATCAGGCAAATAGTTCTTATTACCTTAATCTTGCACACGAAAACCATCTATTCGCATTTTACCCTTGAATTTATTGGTCGAAATCGTCGTGCAAGAAATTTTTTGCACCACCAAATGGGTGGATCAATTTAGCGATAAAATCCGTGTCAAATGCGGGGTCGGCCAACTACGGTGCAGAATTAAGGTATTACCTGAGGTGTTTTGAGCATTTTCAGGAAATATGACTCGACTCAGTCTTTTATTAATTCCAACTCGATTTCTCCGACTTTTATCGGCTCTATTTTAACCCTTTTTGATGTTGAATACTCATATATAGAATATTTTTCATCTACTAATGGAAGGAGCCACGCGATTAGTTTCCTATTATTGGAGAGCTAAAACTCGATAGTAGTGTCTTCACAGTCACCCAGTCCTGAAAACACATTGAACTCACAATCAACATAAAACACTCCTTGCAGTAGTTCATCAGTTGATAAAAGTGGGTCAAAATTGAAGCAAAATAACAAGCATATATTTATTGTTGCAATCGTAGTCATATCCTGCAGAGGTTAATCCTTATGTAAGTGCTTGTTTGTGGCTTTATAGTAGAGATGCTGCGTGTCGAGCAATTGCCGGTAGTACACTAGGCCGTATCTGGGATCTGCCTTGAAGAGATGTAACCAAACACTCAGTTCAAATATATAACGAGAGACCGCAAGCAATCCTATTGTCTCGACGATTTGGAAGTTCTGTTCGGTCATTTGACGCAAACGCACTAATGCGTTGCCGAATGCATTCCTGCACCAATCGTAGGCAGATCACTTATCAAAAGCCACGTGCTTGCTGGAACAAATTTCTTCACGAAACATCTCAGACAGTTTATTCAGCTGAGGCTGAAGCCCTTCTATAGAGGCTATAAGATCTGCAATTCGCTTTTGCATTATGTGGTCCATGCTCAGGTCTCAAAATCCAAACCTCGCTTCGTCTTTAGGCCGCAATCGGTGCGTAAAGACGAGGCGGATCTTGCTTGGTGAAAGCCTCGCGGCTGGATTTGATTCTTGCAAAAACAACCGGCTTGCCTTCACTCCCGTAAGTATTCAGGAGCTTCAAGTTATACAGGCCCATCTCGGGGTCATCTTCGGGCAAGATCACCAGTTCAAAATTGGCCGGCAGAGAATTAAATACTTCCGGCTGTTCGAGCAAAAAGCGCATCACTTCTCCGGTCAGAGTGAGGTTGCGCTCTAAGACATCGGTTGGGGCAGTTTGGATCAATTCTTTTTTAGCCATTGTTCATACCTCTTTCGATAATCTCCGCACTTATCAACCAAATCTTGAATTGCGAAAGTCAATGCTTCGTTAAAATCTTGCGTGGCCATTTGGATTTTTGCCTCTGGCTCGTACGGATGAAGTCTGTCGCAGTGAGCAAAACCATGGGCGGTGTCATATCTGACAACGGCTACCCAATCTTCATCGAATCGGCATTCGAGTTGCACTACAAACTTGACAACTCGACCTCGATCCAAGTCAAATCTTGCACGAATTGAATTATTGTCTTCCAACATACGATGAAATTCTACGCTCCGCATGTTCGGCATTGCCCCACTATTTGAATATTGACACTCCCATGAACTTTCTCACGACTTCCGGCACGACTACCGTGCCCTCATCGGTTTGATAATTTTCCATAATGGCGATGATGGTGCGCGGCAGCGCGAGGCCGGAGGCATTGAGCGTATGGACGAATTGCGGTTTGGCACTCGGCTCCGGGCGGAAACGAATGTTAGCGCGGCGCGCTTGGAAGTCTTCGAAGTTCGAGCACGAGGAAACTTCCAGCCACTTTTGCATGCCCGGGGCCCACACTTCGAGATCGTAGCATTTCGCCGCGGCAAAACTCATGTCCCCGCTGCAGAGCAGGAGCACGCGGTAAGGCAGGCCGAGCAGCTGCAAAACCTCTTCGGCGTTGTGCAGCAGTTTTTCATGCTCGTCATAGCTGGTAGCCGGCCGCACGAACTTGACCATCTCGACTTTGTCGAATTGGTGCAGGCGCATCAAGCCTTTGGTGTCTTTGCCATATGCGCCGGCCTCCCGGCGAAAGCAGGGTGTGTAGGCGGTGTAATTCAGCGGCAAATCCGTACCCGCCAGCATTTTGCCCGCGAGCAGATTTGTGACCGGCACTTCGGCAGTGGGGATCAAAAACAAATCCCCGCGCTCGACGCGATACATGTCGTCTTCCATTTTGGGAAGCTGGCCGGTGCCGAACATGGCCTCGCGGCTCACGACGACCGGCGGAAAAACTTCGGTGTAGCCATGCTTTTCCACGTGCAGATCGAGCATGAAATTGATCAAGGCGCGCACCAGCTTGGCGCCTTTACCTTGAAAATTGACGAAGAACGAACCGGAAATTTTTGCACCGCCTTCAAAATCGATTAAGCGCAATGTTTCATTCAAATCCCAATGCGGTTTGGGAGTGAAATCGAATTTGGGAATCTCGCCCCAGGTGCGCACCACCATGTTGTCCGCCGCGCTCTTGCCCTCGGGCACGCTGGCGTGGGGCAGATTGGGAATGCGAATCTGAATTTGATAAAGCTGGTCTTCAACTTCTTTCAACTGTGCTTCGAGCGTCTTGATCTCATCCCCTACTTTTTTCATCTCATCGATTTTTGCCGCGGCTTCGCCTTTGGCTTTTTTGATTTGCGCAATTTCTTCGGACACGCGATTGCGCAAAGCTCTTAAGTCTTCCACTTTGATCAAAACATTTCGGCGCGTTTCTTCCAACGACTGAAATGCCGAAAGATCGAGTTGCACGTTCTTCTTGCGCAGTCCTTCTGCAACCAGATCGAAATTTTCACGGATGAATTTGAGGTCGAGCATTTTGGGGGTCCTAAAGATTTTAATGGTCCTTGGCGTATAAAATAATCACGGCAGGCCACGCATTGGTTGTCATGAGATTGGGGAAATTAAAAAAAGACGCTCTCAAAAGCAAGAAGAGGGAGGGATTAGTGGTGCAGAGTGGGACATCAAGTGAGGAGGCCGTGACGCACAGCAAATTTGTGGCGCAGGTTTCCAGCTTATCTTTTTTTCAAGCTGGAAACCTGCGCGATGCGCTATTTTTCAGGACTCCCGCTTTCGCGGAAATGACCGGGAGGCGATTGGGAAACGATCAGCTAGTTGACCTGCTTCGCCAGTGAAAAAAAACTTTCGAGCACACGATCGGTACGGCTTCTCCAGCTCGCCCAATCGAAGCCATCGTGTACTTGCCCGCCGTTGATCTTGTAACCCTGCTCTTCCAGCATTTTGGCGAAAGCGATATTGAATTCGGCCCAATCGAAGCTGCCGGTGGTGCGATGGTCGTAAGTGCCCCAGTCCATATATATATTCAGATCGAGTTTCTTGGAGGCCTTTATCATGTTTTTGAGCGGCTCGGCCTCCGACGGAAACAGGTGTGTCGATTGGCCACCGACATGAGCGAAAGTGCCGGGATACTTGAAGGTGGCGTAGAAAGCAGCATAGCCGCCCTCGTCGGCGCCCATGACGGCTCTGGCTTCCGGCTTGGCCAGCGTGCGATATTTGGCGTCGACAAAGGGAACGAGCTCCTGCGTCACCATTTCCGCATATTTATCCCGCTGCGCGCGCGCATATTCGGCGAAACTATTTGGCGCGTAAATAAAAACGGCGATCACCGGCTCAATGGTGTTGCCGATGAGATTGTCGAGGGTGTTGGCCATTTTGCCCATGCGCAAAGCCTGCTGGCCGTAATTGACGTAGACGACGGGATAGCGCTTGCCCGAATTGGCATAGCCATTCGGAAGATAAACTTGCAGCGCGCGCGCGCCGGAGAATACCTTGCTTTCGAATTGCAAGCTGTCTAGCGTTCCGCGCGCACCACTCGGTTCATTGAGGTGCGTGGGTCGCTTGAACTTGGGCATCGCCAGCTCCGAAAACCGGCCGAAGAATCCATCCGCGCTCACCGGATTGAGCGGGTCTGTAATCGGCTCCTCGAAATTTCTGACGAAGCGATAATTCAAGCGGGCATCCGGTTCGACGGCGATGGTGTAGTAATAAAAATCCGTGCCGGGCGCGCGAAACATCTCGAACTGTTGCCTGAGATCAAACATGTCCCCCATGATCGCCAAATCCTCGACCTGGCCACGATACACGAAATGCGCCAACTTGTCGCCCTCGATGATCGGAAAAGAGGGCTGCGACTTCATGAATTCTTCAATTTTGCTATTCTTATCTTGAGCGCTTTCAATTTGCCTGACGGATTGGGCGAACGCCGAGTTGGGCGCGACGGGCTGCGGCACGGTTCGGGTCACCGCCAGGAGTTGCGGCACCGGTGCGATTTCGACGCTGGCAATCTCCCGTAAGCTGCGCGCGTAGATGCGGCCCTCGGCAAAGCTCGGAGGGGTCCAGGTCAATCCCTCAAAGAGCTTGAAGTTGGCCTTTTCTTCATAACCGGTGGGACTCGCGGCGGCGATATGGAGCTCGCCGGTCTTGGTCATGATCACCAAATGATCATCCACCAAAATGACAAAGCCATCGCCGGGTGGACGCGAGCGCCAAGCTCTCTCGCCCGTCGCCGCGTTGACGCACGTCAGAAAGACGCCGCTATAACCGTACAAATACCCCTCATGATAAACCGTGGGCGCGAGTGTTTGTTTTATTTCGCGGCTTTTCCACAGCTCACGAGCTTGAAAGTTGTCGCCTGCTTTGCTGACTTCAAGCAGCATCGACTCATTGTTGCCCATGAGCATGATCCGGTTCGATTCCGTAACCACGGGCGTGAAGCTTTGGTTTTGGCTTTTGTGATTGAATTCCCAAAACTTCTTCCCTGACCGGTGGTCAAGACCATAAATATACTTGTTGCCGGCAAAAAGCAAATGCGTCTGTCCCGTAATCGACGCGAAAATGGGAGATTGATAACTGACGGTATCCGTGCCGGCCGTCCACAGTAATTTGCCGCTGTTCTTGTCGAAACCGGAAATCGCGTTTGATTTTGTTCCGCCGGTTTCGAGCATCAAGACCTCGCCGTAAACCAGGGGAGAAGTGGTGAATCCCCAAAAGGGCGCGAGCGCGTGATGGTCTTTGACCAGGGAAGTCTCCCAAAGTTTTTTGCCGCTTTTCACCTCGAGCGCGAATAATTTGCCTTTGGGGCCGAGGCCATAAACCTTGTCACCATCCACAAGCGGGGTGGAGATTGGACCGTTATGCGAGCCGTCATGGCCGATATAGGTGGAATCGATTTTATGCCGCCAAAGTTCAGCGCCGCTTTTGGCATCGAAGGCGATGAGATGGTCGAAGGTACTATCCGAAAACATGGTGAAAGCGCGGCCCTCGGTTATGGAGATGCTGGCATAGCCCGAGCCCAGCTTTTTCTTCCACGCGGCCTTCAAGCCATACCCTTTGCCAAAATTGAAGACGTTTTTGGTTGGCGCGACACCGTCGTAATTTCTGCCCCGCCAATTGGGCCAGTCGTTCTTTGGACCGGTGTCGGATTTGGGCAAAGCCAGGCCAGCCTGCGCCATCAAGCCAAGCACCAGGACTAAACTCAAACCAGTTCGCCAGGCGTGGGAGATTTTCATGCTGCTCCTCCAATTTTGTATTGAGGTGGACTTCAGGTTCGGGCATTAGCGATAACATAGACTTGAAGACATAGACATCACTAACCTGAAAATGTTCAAGCGGATTTCTGCGAGCGGGTGGGGTCACTCACGGCTGGAGAAGATGAACTGCCGCACAAGAGAAAAGGAGCGCAGTCATCCTGCTGTAAAGCAAGATGCTTGCGCTACCCACGGTACTTTTTCACTAAAGTTCGTGACTGTTCGGCTGATTGACGATTGTCGATCACCATGTCTTTTGGGATTACAAGCGAGAGCTGGACGGTTACTAAAGTGCTTGATCAACAAGCGTTTGGCTGCCCGATAACGCCCCGTAAATCAAATAGCAGCCGGCGGCCGTCAGTGCCTAAACAATGATTCGTGCGAAAAAGCAAAGAAATTTCAGGTAATCATGCTAGCGCTTGAGCAAACGGTCAAAGCGATTGAGCACATCGCGGATTTGGTCGCGATATTTTTCGGTCAAAAGAACGAGCGGAGTACTCACGAGCTCTCCCTGGTTTCGTGTATTTCGTGTCTTTCGTGGTTCAGGCCAAATGACCTTATCGCAACAGCACCATTTTTTTCGAGGCGGCAAAATCTCCCGCTCGCATCTGGTATACATAAACGCCGGAGGTCAACAGTTGCCCTTGATCGTTCCGCCCATCCCAGATGATTTGGTGGCGCCCGGCTGTCGCCTGATCTGCCAGGAGCGTGCGCACTTGCCGGCCCAGCATGTCGAACACCGCGATCTCCACACGCGCGGCAAGAGGAATTTCATATGCAATTTGCGTTTCAGGATTGAAGGGATTGGGATAGTTCGCCAAGAGTGAAAAAGCCTGCGGCGGCGTCGAGGATCCGGGATCCTCTTCAACAGAAGTGACATAGTTCAAGGCCGCCAGGAAATCCGCTTTGCCGTAGCCCCATTGGTCGTTTGGAACCGCGCCGGTAAAGCCGTCGGTTTTTGCGGTCGTGGTCAACGCCTTGCGGATCTGCACGGCATCCAAATTGGGGTTGCTTTGCAGCATCAGAGCGATGCCGCCGGCCACGAGCGGCGCGGCGAAGCTGGTGCCGTTGCCGATGGCGTGGCGATTATCGCGCAAAATAAAGGCATTGGGAGAATTTGAAATCGGACTATTCCAAATGCTGTATGGGCCGCCGGGGCGCGCCTCGTTCGAAAGCGTTGATCCGATCATCTGCCCCGGCGCGCTAATCTCGGGCTTCACGCGGCCATCGCGTGAAGGCCCCGGACTTGAAAAACCGGCCGCGGTGTTCACCACGGCAGAAGGAACCGAAAGCGGGTTGTTGTCCAAATCGGTCCAGCTTTTTTTGCTGACCCACGCACCGACGGTGATGACATTTTTAGCCGTGCCAGGGATGGCGACCAAACGAGAGGCGCTGGCGTTGGTGGTCAGTACGGCGCTCATCGTGCTGGAGTGCAGCCACAAATCATAACGATTGGTGTTGCCGGTGATCGTCAGCTTCCAATTGCCAGCCGCGGGCTTGTTGTTCGCCGTATTGTCGAAAATTTGTATGACGACTTGTTTGCTGTTGTTCAACGGATTGGCAGTGCCGGCGTTGTCGATAACAATGGCGCCGTTGGGCGTATCTTGTCCAATGTTACCGCCGCTCGCCACCGGCCCATAATTGGTGCCGTTGGGTGCGGTCAATCGATAACTAAGATTGATATTGCCGGGGTACCAGCCCTCGAACAGCACAAAATCATTCTGCGCGCCCGCACTTGCCGTATACGTGGGAACGTTGAAATCGATCGTGATAGAACTGCTGATGCTGCCGCCGGCATGAATGTTGTCCTGGCCTTCGTTTCCCGCGGCCACCACGATGGCTTTGCCTTTTTTGCCTGCGCCGACCAAATTGTCGAATGCCTGTTCCTGCAGGCTGGTGCCATCGTGCGCACCTTCGTGGCCGCCAAAGCTGAGGTTGATGACATAAGGCTGGCCGAGCGCTTTTGCCACGCTGTCGATGAAAACGGCGGCATTGAGGGCGTCAATATCCGGAATGTTGCCGATATCCCCGTTTCTGCTTTTTACAAAGATGATGTCCGCTTCCGGCGCGGTGCCGGCATAAGTGCCCGCGGCAATGCCATTGCTCGTTCCGCGTCCATTACCTGCCGCGCTGCCGGTCACGTGCGTGCCGTGGCCATTGCGATCTGCTGCTGTAACCGTGCTCGGGCCATTCAAAGCAGCGTTGATTTGCGCCTCCGAATACAACGTGCCGCCGTACGGGCCCGAGCCCTCCAAGCGGCCGTCGCCGTTGGTGTCGCCGGGAACGCTGAAATCCAACAGGTATTTGATGCGCGTCTGGCCGTTGGTTTTGCGAAAATCCTCGTGGCGCCAATCCACGCCGGTATCCAGCACCCCGACGATCACCCCCTTGCCGGTGAAATTGAATTGCGCGTGCACGTCGGTTGCGCGCGTGAGCACGCGGCCGGCGTCGTTGCGAAATTTGTATGTCTTCGAGGATTCAATAAAAATGACTTCGTTCAGACTGGCGATTTCTGCCAAAGCCGCAACCGGCAACACTGCGGTGGCGATGTCGCCGGTGCTTGCCATAATCTGCGCACCGCGCGCCCGCAGCTCCGCCATGGTGCCGGTGGTCTTGATCAACACCTGCACGGAGGCGCCGTTTTCCGCAACAGCAGCACTGTTGTTTTTGGCCAGCGCCGTTCCGAGCTGGCCCTGCGTGAGCAGCAGTCTTAGTTTTGCGTCGAGTTTGCTGGCTGCGTGCTGGCTCAATTCGCCGGTGAATCCGGTGGTGGCCAGCATCAAACCGGCTGCACCGGCGATCATTTTCACGAACCATTTCTTCATTGATGTTCTCCTGTATGCTGTTGCGCCTTGAAAGTTCGTTCCTTCGAAGCTTCGAGGTAAATTACGTAATCTCTTTTCGCCAATTCTGAAATTGCTTCCGGCGCAACCACGGCGGTGGCGACGTCGCCGGCTTGGCCGAGCACACGCACGCCGGTTTTTCTCAATTCACTTTCCTGTTCGGGGGACAACGGGCTTTTGAATTTGATGAGAACTGGAAGGCCTTGGAGTAGCGCTCCTTGCGCACGCAGGCCCTGCATTTCGGCGCGCAAGCGCGGATCGATTTTTTGCTCCCAGGCCGGTGCGCTGGAGCCGCCCGAAGCGGCACACCCCAGCCAAACCCAGGGAATTGTTGCAAGCAAAAGCAGAATTGGTTTCATAGGTTGCGCCTTTGCGCGGATGATTTTACAAATTGCATGCCCCATTTTCCACCAGGTTTTGAAGAATTGTATGGAGAAGCAAGCAGATCATTCTCCCGGCGCGTGACTTTTGCACACCGACAGCAACTTTGCGGCGCGCTTGCATTTCTCCACCGAAGCGTTTATGTTAAAAGCGGTGCAGCTGGTCCAGCGTCTTTTCTGCAAATCGAGGTGTCGAGGGATGGAAATGTGAAGAGATGGAAATACGAATGGTGGCAAATATGAGGAATACTTCCGGTCTTGCCTCTTCGCCTCCAAAAATGAAATGGAGCAAACGCCTTTCGTTCTGGCTGGCGACGCGGCTGGGCTGGGTGGTGATTTTGCTGCTCGGCCACCTCACGCGCCTGCGTTTTCACGGCCGCGAGCACTTTGAAAAACTGCGCGAACGCGGGCAACCCTTCATTTATGCCATTTGGCACGGCAAAATTCTGATTCCCATTTTCGTGCACCGCAACGAAAACGTTTGCTGCATGGTGAGCGAGCACTTCGACGGCGAAATGATCGCGCAAACTCTGCATCGTTTGGGTCTGATCACGGTGCGCGGCTCCAGCACGCGCGGCGGCACCCGCGCCATGATCGCCATGATTCGCCTGCTCAAAGATGGCGGCACCGGCGCCATCATGCCCGACGGTCCCAATGGTCCGCGCCACGTTTTCAAGCCCGGCCTTCTTGCCATTGCCCAGCGCGCGCGCGCGTATATTCTGCCGTTCACGTTTTCCAGCACGCGCGTGTGGATGCTGAAAAGCTGGGACCGCTTTACCATCCCCCAACCGTTTAGTGAAACCGTAGCGTATTACGGCGAACCGATCGCCGTTCCGGAGAATTTGACGGAAACGGAGTTCGAGTCGCTGCGGCAAACAGTCGAACAAAAGATGTTGGAGTTGGAAACCGGAGCTGAAACTTATTTTTCTCGCGCCGCTGAAATCAGGAAGGCAAGACCATCGACGGCAAATAATTCATGAGGCGCTGCTTTTGCTCATGGCGATGGCCGCAAACTCGGTCGAGGCAACGTCGCAGAGTTCGCTGACAGAACAATGGTGAGTTCTCAAACCTGGCGCTACCCCGCGCTGCTGCCTTTTTCCTGGATTTATGGCGGCATCGTCCGTTTGCGCACCTGGGCTTACGAGCGCAATCTTTTCAAATCCGTGCGCCTGCCGGCGACGGTCGTAAGCGTCGGCAACCTCGCGGTAGGGGGCACGGGTAAAACGCCCACCGTTGCACTGCTGGCGAACGCCTTGAGCGCGAGAAACTTTCGCGTTGCGATCGTGGCGCGCGGCTATCTGCGCCAGGGTAAAGGCGCGTGCGTGGTGAGCGACGGCCGCGGCTCGCTGGCGGATTTGAAAGACGCGGGTGACGAGCCCTTGCTGCTGGCGCACAAATGTCCGCAGGCTCCAATCGTCGTCGCGCGCAGCAAAACCGCAGCCGCGCAATTGGCCATGGAGGAATTCCACCCTGAAATCATTTTGGTTGATGACGGCTTGCAACATCGCCGTTTGCAGCGTGATTGCGATTTGGTTTTGCTGCCGGCGCCCCATCTCTCGCCGCCCGCCTGGCTTCTACCCGCCGGCCCATTGCGCGAACCCTGGTCAAGTTTGCAGCGCGCGCACTGGGTCACTGTGAGCGAGGTTGGGAAGCTTTCCCGCGACGAGCAAGAAAGCATGTTCCGCACGATTCGAGGCCGCACCAAAGCGCAAGTCATTTCCATGGATTCCGTGGCAGACCGTCTGGAACAATTGTGGGGCGAACGCAGTTTGGCAAAGGAGCAATTGCAGCATGCCGCAGTATTTTTGGTCAGCGGCATCGCGAATCCTCAGCGTCTTCAACGCATGGCATTGCATCTGGGCGCCATCCGCGCCGGTGCATTGGCGTATCGAGATCATCATGCCTTTACGCGCAAAGACGCCGAGACTATCACCAGACAATTTCAGGCTTCCGGCGCAGAATTGTTGATCACCACGGCTAAAGACGGGATCAAGTTGCGGCAATTCGAAATGCTGCAAGGGCTTCCTATCTATATTTTGGAAATTCGTGTAGAGATAGCGCCGGCAGATTTTGCTGCGTTATTGTCGTTTATCGAAAAGCTTCACCAGGGGCGCCACAATTGACGACCTGGTTTCGACGCGGGCGTACCCGGTGGTTCCGAAACCCAATGCGCGTTTGTGTCAGTATGTTCAATCTTCATGACCGTGCGCAATTTTCGGTCAATTCAGAGCTTACAGCCGGAGAAAAGCCTTGCGCTTAAAAAGCTGGTTTCGTATTTTTGTTTTGATTCGTGAGAAACAAATTCGGAGTTTGCATTTCCGCTCGAGCCACCATCCGCGCGCATGACTGCACGGCCGCGAAGCTGCGGCGCGAAACTCTACGCACAAACAGCGGCTCATTTAGGAGTTTGAAGACCAAGACAAGCTATGACTGAAGAAAGTAGCATGGAACGGCGGGCGAAAAAATATTCCATTCTGGTGGTAGATGACGATCGCAACATTTGCAAGATGATCGAGATCAACCTCAAGAAGGAATACACGGTCGAGACCGCCAATAGCGGGGAAGCCTGTTTGAAAATACTGCGCGAGGCTGTGCCCGATTTGATTTTGCTCGACATTCAAATGCCGGGAATCGACGGCCTGGAAACCATCAAGCGCATTCGCGAGGAGCTCGCACATATTCCGGTGGTGATGATGTCGGCGCACGGCACCATCGAAAAGGCGGTCAAAGCGATGAAGCTCGGGGCTTTCGACTTCATCGAAAAGCCATTTCCCAGCGACCGCTTGCTGGTCACCGTGCGCAATGCTTTGACCACCAGCTCGCTCAAACAGGAAATTGATTCGCTGCGTTCGGAGCTGAAAACGCGCTATCAGTTCAAGAATATCATCGGGCAGTCGGGCGTCATGCAGGAAGTCTTTCGCTCGCTCGAGAAAGTGGTGAACAGCAACGTCACGGTTTTGATACAAGGCGAGAGCGGCACGGGCAAAGAGCTCATCGCGCGTGCGATTCATTACCACAATACGCTGCGCAGCGGCAAGCCCTTTGTCGCGGTCAACTGTTCGGCGCTGCCGGAATCATTGCTGGAAAGCGAATTGTTCGGCCACGAGAAAGGCTCGTTCACCGGTGCCACCGGACGGCGTGTGGGCAAATTCGAAGTGGCGGAGGGGGGCAGCATCTTTCTGGATGAAATCGGGTTGATGACCCCGGCCACGCAGGCAAAAATGCTGCGCATTCTGCAAGAGCGCGAATTCGAACGCGTGGGCAGCAACGAGCTGATCAAAATCGACGTGCGCGTGATCTCCGCGACCAACAAAGATCTCGAAGAGGCCGTGCGTAACGGCGAGTTCCGCGAAGATTTGTTCTATCGCATTTCCGTCTTTCCCATCAAGCTGCCGCCGCTGCGCGAGCGCCGCGAAGACATCCCGCTGCTGGCCGCGCATTTCGTCGAAAAATGCTCGCGCCAGGAAAACAAGCAGGTCGAAAACATTTCTTCCGATGCGCTGGAACTGCTGATGGCTTACAACTGGCCCGGCAACGTGCGCGAATTGGAGAATGCCATCGAGCGCGCCGTGGTTTTGTCCACCGGGCCGGAAATCACCCCAAAAGATTTGCCCAACACCGTGCGCGCCATCGGCGAGAAAAAAATCTACGAGTCCGACAATACGCTCTCGAGCTGGATCGAAAAGCTGGAAGAAGAAGCGTTGCGCAACGCGCTCTTGGAAAACGGCGGTAACATTTCACAAACCGCCAAGAAACTCGGCATCGGCCGCGCCACGATTTATCGCAAAGCGAAGAAGTACGGCTTGCCGATGGTGAAGTAATCTCTGGGCAGTTTTTGATTGCGCCTTTGCCTCCGTGTCATTCTGAAAGATTTTTGGTGGAATAAAAAAAAGACTGGTTGCGCCGCAATCCCGAGGCTGCTGAGCATCTAGATTCCGAGAAAAGTTGTTGGAGAGCAATCGATGGCAGATCTCATACTGGTTGATTGCCAAAACGACAGCGCTGCTCAGGTTTGCATCCTTCGGAAAAACTTTGCCTCCTTTCCCTCCTCGTTCGCCGGGTCGAGCATCTCCTCATTGTGATTTAGCTCCCTCCCCCAAGCCCGCTTTGATTTCCCGAAGCAAGTTGATTCTTTAACACAAAAATAACATGCAGAGCGAAAAAGTTCTTGCATATTTATAAAAAAAAGTTATTAATGGCTAACAGTTCTATGCTATTTCTGGATCAGCCCTCCTGACCTCGAGGAGTTGGTCTTTTTACAAGAGATCTGCTGAATGGCGGGTATTTCTTGTTGCGCGATGCAAGAATAATGGGAAAGTCATGGCAGGGAGCGAAGCGACGTAACAATCTGTTTAGGCTGAATTTGAAAGCCGGCAAGGCTTTGCTTCGCAATGACAGATGCTGGTTATTGCTTTTCTGCTTTCAATCATTCAGGGGAGCGCACCATGAAGACGAGTCTTTTCAGCCGATTGATCCTGGCCATTGTGAGAGCCACAATTGCTTGGTTTGGGCTGGCGGCCTGCACGCTGCTCGCGCAAACGCCGCCGAATCTTAAAATCGCCTTTATTGGCGACCAAGGCTCGGGGAAAAACGCGCGGGCGGTGCTGGAGCTGATCAAAGCGGAGAACGCGCACGCCGTTATGCACCAGGGCGATCTCGACTATGGCAACAAACCTGTGGCATGGGACACTCTCATTACCACCGTCTTGGGCGCCGACTTCCCCTATTTTGCCACGATCGGAAATCATGACAGAAGCCACTGGAGCAGAGTGAACGGTTATCAGGAGCACATAAAAAACCGGCTCACGCGCGCCGGTGTAACCTGGGAGGGGGATTTGGGAGTACAATCTGCGTTGCATTATCAAGGCATTTTCATCGTGCAAGTCGCCCCAGACGTCTTGGGCACAGGCCACGATGCTTTCATTCGCGATCAACTGGCAGCGGACAACTCGATCTGGAGCATTTGCAGCTGGCATAAAAATCAACATCTTATGCAAGTGGGCGGCAAGAGCGACGAAGCCGGGTGGGAAGTTTACGAAGAGTCGCGCAAAGGCGGCGCGATTATCGCCACGGCGCATGAGCATTCTTACAGCCGCACGCATCTGCTCAGCGACATGATTAATCAAACCGTGGCCAGCCGCTCCGACACTTTAGTCCTCAGCAAAGGCGAAACATTCGTTTTCGTTTCCGGGCTGGGCGGCAACGGCATTCGCAACCAGGAACAGTCGGGCGATTGGTGGGGGAGCATTTACACTTCCACACAGAACGCCAATTACGGCGCTTTGTTCGGCGTCTTCAATGTGGACGGCCAGCCGAATTTGGCCACGTTCTATTTCAAAGACGTCGCCGGTAACGTCGCGGACAGCTTCGCTGTGAGAAGCGAGGTCGGGGAGCTACTCACAACGACGCCCGATAGCCCCCATACCCTTCCGGCACAAATTGCTTTGGAACAAAACTATCCGAATCCCTTCAATCCCGCGACCACGATACGTTTTCGCCTTGCAAAAACGGCTGAGATCAAATTGTGGATCAGCAATTCTCTTGGCCAGTTGATCCGGACGTTAGGTGCCGGCAAAATGCCGGTCGGCGAACATGAGGTAATCTGGGACGGTCGCGACAACGACGGCTTTATGGTGCCCAGCGGGACTTATTTTTACCGGCTTGAGAGCGAAGGCGAAGTGCAAACGAAGAAACTGGTGTTGGTACAATAAGCGAGCGCACACAGAATAAACCAGACTGTGTGAAAACCCGAAAACGTGTCACCCTGAGCGTAGTCGAAGGGTGCTAAGCTCAATAATCAGGCTTCGACTTCGCTCAGCCTGACTTCGAAACAGACGTTTTCACACAGTCTGCACCCTAACGCAAACGGCGCTGGCTCAATGAGCACAGCGCCGTTTGTTCTGAGAGGAGGGAGGAGGAGCTTCTGTTTTTTTTGATTATGAACTAAAAAGGCAAAGAGCCTCTTTGCTGAATGACTCTTACGGCGTTTTATCCCGCTTCCCCGATCGTCACTAGTCGCCACGCCTGGCGATGATGATCCAATTCCAATTGCATGACTTGCGGGGCCATAACTTGCACGTGCATGGTATCCAGCTTTTTGCCTTTGCTTGTGTGCCTTCTCGTTTTTTCCACGCGCGCGATGGTGTAGCTCTTTCCTTTCCAGGTCACCAGAATCGGAACCAACCGCCCGCGATTGGTGCGGGCCTGCACCTCTACTGTTTCATCGATCTGTTTGGCCATCAAGCGTTCCTCCGATCTTTGGTGTAAATAAAGACACTAATTTCTGTGACGATTATAGTGAACAAAAGTGTGCATTGCAAGTAAAAAATGATTTTTTTTCTAGAAAATTAGAAGGGAAAAATAACGATTTATAAATTGTAGAGATACCGGGGAATTCCAGTTTCATGATCTTCAAGTTGGATTAGATTTACATCTTGCGGCATCGCTTTGATTTGTGGGTTTTATTTTCTTAATGGTGACCATCATGGCAGACGTGCTTTTTCACACCGATTCCTATTTGAAAGAATTCAACGCGACCGTTACCGGAATGCGCGGCCAGGAGATAGCGCTCGATCGCACCGCATTTTACCCCGGCGGCGGCGGGCAGCCATATGACTTGGGAAAAATTCTTGCCGGTGACCGTGTCTGGGAAGTGAAGAAGATTGGCAAAGATAAAAACGATGGCGAGATTTGGCATGAAGTAGAAGGCGATCCGCCGCCGCTCGGCGCGCAGATTCGCGGATGCATCGATTGGGAACGGCGTTACCGGCTCATGCGCACGCATACGGCTCTGCACATTCTTTGCGCCGTCATTTTTCGTGATTATCGCTCGCCCGTGACCGGTGGCAATATGGAGCCGTTGCAAGGGCGCTTGGATTTTGAATTCGAATCCATGCGGCAGGAATTGGTGAAGGAGATTGAAGAAAAGATAAATCGGGAAGTAACCGCCGCCCGGCCAGTGCGCGTGCGGATTCTGCCGCGCGAAGAAGCGTTTCAAATTCCAGACCTCATTCGCACGAAAATCAATCTTCTGCCGCCGGGCATTGCTGAAGTTCGCACGGTCGAAATCGAAGGGCTTGATTTGCAGGCCGACGGCGGTACGCACGTGGGCAACACTTCCGAAGTCGGGCCATTGCGTATCGTGGATTATAAAAGCAAAGGCAGGATCAACAAGCGGCTGGTGGTGGCGTTGCAAGAGTAAAGGCGGAGGGCAGCGTTTTTTGCTTGCTCGAAAAGCCCTCGTTTCAAATGTCATTCTGCAAGATTCAGACGGTGTGAAAATTTGGGAATGCCGCACCCTGAGCTTGTCGAAGGGTGCTAAGTTCAAGAATCCGGCTTCGACAAGCTCAGCTGGCGTTGAAACCAAGCGCTTTCACACAGTCTGAATCTTCCCAATTACCGGGCACAGTCTCAAAATAGAAGGCAATAGCGGTGCCAAGGCGGATTCTTGCGGAATGGCAGTGAAAGAAATCCTGCCTTATGATGGCGCATCTAAGTCCAAAAATCGCGCTTTGAGCAAACATTCGCGATACTCTGCTGCCGCCACCGAATCCCACACCACGCCGCTGCCCACCCCCATTTCACCACTGCCGTTGGCGCGATCCAACACCACCGTTCGAATCGCAACATTGAAGACGGCGTGCTGCAAATGCGGTG
>JBIOXB010000048.1:0-82440 GCA_044869275.1 bacterium | reverse complement strand
CGAAGGGTGCTAAGTTCAAAAATCCGGCTTCGACAAGCTCAGCCGGCGTTGAAACCAAGCGTTTTCACACAGTCTGAACGCTGCGGAGCGCACACACGAAATATGCGAAAAATTTTTCGCATATTTCGTGGACCAGCGCAATTCTCAGGATTTTCTTGCATCCATTCGCCTTATTTCCTCTTGCAAAGTAGATTTAAGCGGCCCTCCTTACCTAAAAAGAAGTCAAAAATCCCACTTTATCACTCTTGAATTTGAAATAGAATCTTCGTACTTTCGACGAATTTCGCCATTGGCTTTTTCAAGCAAAGGAACAGTGAACATGATGGCCACAGCAACCAATGCGATCGCTTCTCACTTCGTTCGTGACAGTATTTTGGAAGATATGAAAACCAATCGTTTCGGCGGAAAAGTGCTCACCCGTTTTCCGCCCGAGCCGAACGGTTATTTACACATCGGACACGCCAAAGCGATTTGCCTAGACTTCGGCATGGCGAAGGAATTTGGCGGACGCTGCCATTTGCGCTTTGATGATACCAATCCCACCAAAGAAGAGCAGGAGTATGTCGATTCTATCATGGCCGACGTGCGCTGGCTGGGCTTCGATTGGGGACGGCATTTATATTTCGCTTCGGATTACTTCGAGCAGCTTTATGAATTTGCCGTGCAGTTGATCAAAGCCGGAAAGGCTTATGTCGATGATTTGAGCGCAGACGAAATGCGGGACTTTCGTGGCACCCTGACCGAGCCGGGGAAAAACAGCCCGTATCGCATTCGCTCCGTCACAGAGAATCTGGATCTGTTCGCCCGCATGCGCGCCGGCGAATTTCCCGACGGCAGCAAAACCCTGCGCGCGAAGATCGACATGGCCTCTCCGAACCTGAACTGGCGCGATCCCGTGATGTATCGCATCCGCAAAGCCGAGCATCATCGCACCGGGGACAAATGGTGCATTTATCCGATGTACGATTGGGCGCACGGGCAGTCGGATGCCATCGAGGGCATCACCCATTCCTTGTGCACACTGGAATATGAAGATCATCGCCCGCTGTACGATTGGTATTTGGATGAACTCGGCATCCATCATCCGCGGCAAATCGAGTTTGCGCGCCTCAATCTCACTTATACCATCATGAGCAAACGCAAACTGCTCACCCTGGTTGAGAACGACCACGTCACCGGCTGGGATGATCCGCGCATGCCCACGCTCGCGGGCCTGCGCCGCCGCGGCTACACGCCGGAAGCCATTCGCGATTTCTGTGAACGCATTGGCGTGGCGAAAAGCAACAGCACGGTGGACATTTCTTTGCTTGAACACTGCCTGCGCGAAGACCTGAACCGGCGCGCGCCGCGGGTGATGGCCGTGCTGCGGCCGCTCAAGCTCGTGATCGAAAATTATCCGGAAGGCCAGGTGGAGGAATTGGAAGCGGTCAACAATCCCGAAGACCCGAGCCAGGGCATGCGCAAAATTCCGTTTTCGCGTGTGTTGTATATCGAACAGGACGATTTCCGCGAAGCTCCGCCGAAAAAATACTTCCGCCTGTTTCCTGGCAATGAAGTGCGCTTGCGTTATGCCTACATTATTAAGTGCGTCGGTGTGGTGAAGAATGAAAAGGGCGAGATCGTGGAAGTGCGCTGCACCTATGATCCCGCCACCAAAAGCGGCAGCACCGCGGCGGAAACGCGCAAAGTGAAAGGCACGATTCATTGGCTGTCGGCGGCGCAGGCACTGCCCGCAGAAATGAGGCTCTATGATCATCTTTTCGTCAAGCCGAATCCGGATGATGCTCCCGAGGGCCAGGATTTTTCGGCAAACCTCAACCCGAATTCCTTGGAAACGCTGACGGATTCCTTTGTCGAGCGCAGTTTGAAGCATGCCACACCGGGCACGGTGCTGCAATTCGAACGCAACGGCTATTTTTGCGTCGACACCCAGGATTCAGCCACCGACCGGCTCGTGTTTAATCGCACCGTGACGCTGCGCGATACCTGGGCCAAGATTGAGAAGAAGGCGTAAGATGCAAAGCTCCCGTGCTTTCCAGCCGGCGGTGCCTGGCGACGGCATGGCCACCGGCATGAATACGCCAAAAACAGCGGCGCAAGTTCAATTCGAAGCCATCGTCTGGGATACCTGGATTCCACAACAGCGCGCGACGCTGGTGTTCGTCATTCGCGAGGGGCAGATTTTGCTGATCCGCAAAAAACGAGGCCTGGGCGCCGGCAAGATTAACGGGCCGGGCGGGCGCATCGATCCAGGAGAGACCTCCTACCAATGCGCGGTCCGTGAAGTGCAGGAGGAACTGCGCGTCACGCCCGCCGGCCTCGAAGCGAGAGGCGTTCTCTGTTTTCAATTCGTCGACGGCCTGGCGTTGCATTGCGAAGTCTTTACCGCCACGGCTTGCCTCGGCGAGCCGCAAGAAACGGAGGAGGCCACGCCGCAATGGACTTCGTTGCATCACATTCCCTACGACCACATGTGGGCGGATGATCGCATCTGGCTGCCGTTGTTGCTGGCGGGCCGGCGTTTTGAGGGCCGCTTTCTGTTCGATGGCGAGGAATTGCTCGGGTACGAGCTGATTGTTGAAAAATGAACCAGAGGCTATTTGACCTGACAGGACATGTCAGAGCGCGAGGTTATTCTTTCGAAAGAGGAAAATTGTTTGAGAATTACACGCACGGAACTCCGCCTGGCGGCGCGCGCCGCGATCTTTCGCCAGGGAGAAAAACTTTTCCAGCAAGGCGCGGTCAAGATTCTCGCGCAAGACGATCGCATGGTGCGCGGCGCGGTGCACGATTACATCGACCGAAAAATCACGGTGCGGCAGCAATCCAACGGCCAGTTGAGCAGCTCGTGCACCTGCTATACCTTTGAGGCGCCCTGCCCGCACGTCATCGCCCTGTTGCTGGCTCATATCGGAGAGGAAGAATCTCGCGGGAAACCCGTACGCGAGCAACCGTCCTGGGAAAGTTATTTGCAGAACCTGCAGCACTTGCACGCGCAAAATACGAACCCGCCGGCAGTCAAAGCGCATCGTATCATCTTTTTTGTCGAACTGCGGCCCGCGCGCTGGACGCTGCGCCCGCTGCGCGTCTATATCAAGAAAAACGGCGAACTCGGCCACCGCTCGGCCATGCACTTCAATCTGCAAGCGGAATACAACCATCACGAAGCCACGCCGGCCGAAGAGCGCGCGATCAACTATCTGCTGCAACGCCAGCGTGTAGAAAAGCATCGCTATCAGCATTCGTTCTATTCCTACGAGACCGTATCGGAATTCGATTTCGAATACGGCGAAGAGATCGGCTACATCTTGGATCTGCTCGCCGAGAGCGAGCTTTATTTGCACGGCGGCGAATCCGAAGCGCGCAAGGTGCGGGTACAGGCGGCGGCGGGAAAATTGTCTTTTCGTCTTGAGGGTGTGGCGGCCGAAAACGGCCCTCCGGGCTCCTATCGCTTTTTCCCGGAGTTACAATGGCGCGATCGTCACGAAACGCTGGGAGAAAAATTTCGCCTGCTGGCGGCGCGGCCTTTCTGGCTGCTGCACGAGCACACCATCTATCGCTTTGACAGCACGCTGCCCGCCGCTTATGTGCTGCCTTTTCTTGCGCCGGATTATCAAGTGCAGATTCCCGCCGACCGTATCGGCGATTTTCTGAAAAACTTCAGCCCGCACCTCAAGCACAATCTCGAGATTTCGCTCCCTGAAAATTTCGAGCTGCAAACCGTGCGCGAACTGACCGCGCGGCGCTTGTATTTGAAGGAACAGGAGCGCGTGCTGCGTTTGGAATTGAAGTTTGCCTACGGCGAAGTCGAAGTGCCGAGCGCGGCGGCGCAAGAACTGAATGTCGCCAGCAACGGCCACTCGAATATTCTTTGGCGCGTCGAGCGTGATCGCCCGGCCGAGGCCGCGGCACAAGAAGCGTTGGTGGAAGCCGGGTTGAAGCCGGACGAAAGCGGGGCATTTTATACGCCTCGCCAGGAAGCGCTGCTCTGGGTGTTTGACGAATTGCCCAAGCTCGCCGCCGCGGGATTCGAGGTTTTCGGCGAGGAAACGCTCAAATACCATCGCGTCAATCGCGCTTTGCCCAACGTGCGCCTGGCGGTGTCGTCCGGCATCGATTGGTTCGATCTCAATATGGAAATCGATTTCGGTGGCGTGCTGCTTTCCGTGGCGGATTTGCGGCATGGGCTCAAGCAACAAAACCGCTTCATGAAGCTCGCCGACGGCAGCGTGGCGCGCCTGCCGGAAGAGTGGGAAAAGCGCTTCCGCCATTTCTTCCATTTCGCGCACCTCAACGACGGCCGCACGCAAGTCGCTCCCGCCCACGCTCTGCTCATCGACGCCTTATTCGACCAGGTGCAAGAAAGACGCTACGACGACGAGTTCCGTGAGCAGGTTGAAAAACTCTCGGACTTTAAAGGCATTCGAGAAGTGCCGGTGCCGAAAAGTTTTCGCGGCGCGCTGCGGCCTTACCAGCACGCGGGCTTGAACTGGCTGGCGTTTCTGCGCGACTATGGCCTCAACGGCTGCCTCGCCGACGACATGGGGTTGGGCAAAACCATTCAAGCACTGGCATGCTTGCTGCGCGAGAAAGAAACCAACGGCGTGGCGGGCATAAACGGAAAAAAGCAAAAAACAAAAAGAAACCCTGCCGCGGTAAAGGAAAATGGCGCGGAAGCGAAAACCCGCCGGCACACGAGTTTGATTGTCGCGCCTCTGTCCGTGGTGTTCAATTGGGAAAATGAATGCGCGCGCTTTGCGCCCGACTTAAAGATATTCGTGCATCACGGCCTCGAACGCGAGCGCACCACGGCGCATTTTTCCGATCACGACATCGTGCTCACCACCTACGCCACGATGCGCAACGATGTCGAATTCTTGAAGGACTTTCGCTTTCACTATCTCATCCTCGATGAATCGCAGAACATCAAAAACCCCATTTCGCAAACCGCAAAAGCCGCTGCGATTATGCAGAGCAATCACCGCCTGGTGTTGACCGGCACGCCGGTGGAAAACAACACGCTGGAATTGTGGTCGCAGTTTTCGTTTTTGAATCCCGGGATGCTGGGTTCCCTGCATTATTTCCGCTCGGCCTTCTCGCTGCCCATCGAGCGCTATGGCGACGAAGAGTCCGCCGCCCTGCTGAAGAAAATGATTGCGCCGTTTTTGTTGCGCCGCACCAAAGACCAGGTGGCGCGCGAGCTGCCGGCCAAAAGCGAGCAGATTTTTTACAGCCCGATGGAAGGTGCGCAGAAAAGACTGTACCAGCAAATGCGCGACCACTACCGCGCCGAGATCATGAATTTACTCTCGGACCAGGGCATGGACAAATCGCGCTTCAAAGTTTTGCAGGGGCTTACCAAATTGCGGCAGATTGCCTGCCACCCGGCATTGATCGAGGAAGGGCAAAAGATCGAATCCGGCAAATTTGAAGCGTTCATGGAACTGTTGCGCGAGATTGTCGCAGAGGGCCACAAAGTGCTGGTGTTCTCACAGTTCGTGCGCATGCTCAAGATCATGGCCGCGCAGTTGAAACAGGAGGGCTTTCTTTTCGAAATGCTCACCGGCCAAACGCGCCATCGCGAAGCCTGCGTCGAGCGCTTTCAAACTGAGGCAAGTGTCAAAGTTTTTCTGATCAGCTTGAAAGCCGGGGGCTTGGGCTTGAATTTGACTGCGGCAGATTACGTCATTCTTTACGATCCCTGGTGGAACCCCGCGGCGGAAAGGCAGGCCATCGACCGCGCGCATCGCATCGGGCAGGATCGCAGCGTGTTCGTCTATAAAATGATCACGCACGAAACCGTGGAAGAAAAAATCCTGGAATTGCAAAAGCGCAAAGACATGCTGGTCTCGCAGATTCTCACTGCGGACACGGGCTTGTTCAAGCACCTGACGGCGGAGGATATTCGCGGGCTCTTCAGTTAACCGGCGGCCGGCCGTCGTGCATACCTGCCGGAATCATGCAATTCCGCCAGGCCTCCTCCCCTTCTATTCCTGAACAACAACACCCTCACTCGCCAGCGTCTCAACCACTTGCTCGTGCAAGCGGCCGTGCGTCGCCAGCAGGCCATGGCGATGGCGCACTTCGACACCGGAATAATTCAATGTTTCTCCGTGCAAATCCGTCATTTTGCCGCCTGCGGCAGTGAGAATTGCGGCCGGGCCGCAACTGTCCCACAAATTCACCCGCGAGCTGGGATGCACGTAGACCTCGCAATCGCCGCGCGCGATCAGGCCGCATTTCAAGCCCACACTACCCGAGCGCAGAATCTCGTGTATGCCCAAACGCTGGCGCACGCGGTCCACGCGCGGATCGAAATGCGAACGGCTGGCGACCATGCGCAATTGCGCGGGCGCGGACATCGTCGAGACGCGCAAAACTTGCTCGCCGCGCGGCGTGCTCAGCCACGCGCCCAAGCCCTCCGCTCCGGAATATAAAAACTGCGTCGCCGGCTGGCCCACCACGCCCAGAGCGGGCAGCCCATTTTCGATCATGCCGATCATGATCGAAAACTCGCCGTTGCGCTTGATGAATTCTTTCGTGCCGTCCAGCGGATCGACCACCCAAAACTGTGCCGCGCCCAGGCGGCGCATGTCGTCGCTGCTTTCCTCCGAGAGCACGGTTTCACCGGGGAAATGGCGATGCAATTGCGCCAGGATCAATTCGTTGGCGGCGTGATCCGCCACGGTCACCGGATCGCCCGGCGCTTTCCATTCGATGGCGACGCGTTCGTCGTAATACTCCAAAACCACTGCGCTGGCTGCCTGCACAATTTCGCGCAACAGCTGCAGCCGTCGGTCCAGCTCGGTTGCCTGCATGTTTGAACTCCTGTCAACAAATTCCTCAAAAATGAATGCCACAAAGCGGCCAGAGTTGAGGCTTACGAAAACCTCGCCCAACTCTGTATGCTCTGTGGCAAAATAACTATCCCAAGAGCTTGCGCCAAAAAGCGTTAAAGCCGTGCAACAATCCGCCAATCACACCGGATAGGCCCAGCAACGGCCGTTCAATGCGCTCGCGAATGGCGCGCTCCAGATCGTGAATGTCGCCAGCGGTGGCGCGCAAAGAATCCATGGCGCGACTGAGCTTGGGCATGTCGCGCTCGACGCTTCTGACTATGCTACGCACATCCGAGCTGATTTGCGTGACGTCATGCATCAAAGGCGGCACGTGCATGCGCACCGTTTCCACAAACTTCTCGGCTTCGCGCAACAGGCTGCGCACCCGCATCAAAGTCATGACAATCGCGGCCATGATCAGCAGCATACAAAACGCAATAAACGCCACACTGACGGTCAACACCATTTCCATCGGCACTTCTCCCTCTGGCATTCAACAGGTTTGGCAGAAGCGCCGATCAATTTGCTGGCTCGCCGCCGTTGACTTCGTCGTGATAGGCCTGCCTGCCGGCATCGACCGCGGATTTCAGCTTATCTTTTCCACTTACGAATTTTTTTTTTCCTTCTTCGATGATGTTTTGCGCCTGCGCCTTGATGTCGGCGACCTTTTCGCCCGAATTACCGACCAGCTCGCGGCCTTCGTGCATCAAGCGCTCGGCCGACTCCCTGGCTTCATGCAGTTTTTCATCGGCCTGGCGGCGCAGCTTAATGGCTTGGCGCTTGCCCTCTTCAAGAATGTCGACGGCCTCGCGCTTCAACTCGCCCAGACTCTCGTCCGCGGCTTCGTAAATGTCGCGCGATTTGCGGCGGAGGTCGCGCCGCATTTCCTTGCCGCTCTTGGGCGCATACAGCAGCGCGGCAATCGCGCCGAGCATACCACCGAGAAACAATCCCTTCAAAAATCCACGTTCTTCAGACATGACTTGCTCCTTTCCTTGGTCCTGTACCAAAACAACTGCTCGTTCCAATATCAACCACGTGTCGCGGACGCTCAACGCTGCGCCGCGGATTTTCGAATTTCGCTGGCCACCATTTGGCGCAACAACTTGGTGAAATCTTGCGCCGACTTTTCCTCCTGCATGGCACCACGCAGAGCTTCATTGATCAATATATAGTACGCTTTCTTTTCTTTGCGTGCCAGTTTTTGAAAATGCTGCACAATATCAACGTCCAATGGTATCATGATTTATGCGTTTCGCAAACGGAAAAATTTTCCGCGCTCGCCAGTGGAGAAATCATGTCTGCCGTGCGCATCGTTTTTTTTAGTGCCATTCCTTTTCATATTCTCTGCTTTCTTGCATTGCCGGTTTGCGAGCGCTAATGATACGAATGCACTCATCTTCTCGCGCTGCTCGATATTGATGGGCTACTACAAGCATTCTGCCGCTGCGTGACATGCCAATGGTTAACCATCTTTCTTCATCAAATGAATGTTTGGCATCGATGCTACTCAATGCCAAAGGATCATCAAAAACGGTTTGAGCTTCTTCAAAAGAGACCCCGTGCTTTTTGCGATTTATTCGATTTTTCTCATCATCCCATTCGAAAAGCATGTTTGCCCCCGCTTCGGCTCGAAAGGCCGCATACTCACGCGCCTGTAACATGGCCCCAGGCTGTTCTTTTCAATGTTTTCGCCTGCTGGGAGCGTTCAGATTTTTGCCATACCCCTCACAAAACACGCACACATTAACTCTTCCTCCGAAATCACTTCGACCCCCAGCTCGCGCGCCTTCTCCAGCTTGCTGCCCGCGCCCGGGCCGGCGACGACAAAATCCGTTTTCTTGCTCACCGAGCCGGAAGCGCGGCCGCCGCGTTCATCCACCATGCGCTCGGCCTCGTCGCGCGTGAATTTCTCCAGCGCACCGGTGAAGACGAAGGTCTTGCCGGCAAATTTTTGATCCGCCGCTTTCGGCCTGGCCACTTCGCGAATCTTCACGCCGCGACAGCATGCTTGCGAGTCAATCTTGTCAATATCCTCGCCGGCCGGGAACGTTTTAGTTTTTTGCCATATTTCTCACAAAAAAACCGCACACATTCCGGGGCAATGTCGATCGCCTTATCATCATAAGTTCCGGTTTCAGGTTTTAGCCAAATCAACGCGTATTCGCCTTGCACCAAACTAAACTTTTCTAAGTCGCGCAAAGATGCAAATACCCCGCCCGGATTATCTTCCACAATGAGAGGATAAAAATCCAATTCATAAATCGAGACATCCAACTCCTCTTCAAACCAAAGCCGCAATACGTAATCACGCACATGCTCCGCCTTCAGCAGCCCTTTTTCCTCATGCTTCCGCCAATAAGCCTCGTTACTGGCGAATTCTTTCCATTCTTTCCACTTCATGATCAGCCCACGATTCTAGTGCGCTGTCACCTTAATCTTCGTACCCCTTCATAAACTGTCATTCAGAAAGAATCCTGTGCAGCATAACCACAGTGCTTGATTCAACCAAGATTCTTTCAGAATGACATGATAAAGGTACAGTTTTCAAGGTGACACTGCGCTAATCAAATTCCGCTTTTGATATCACTACTGCTATTTTACCATCTTCAAAAACTCCTCCTCCGAAATCACTTCGACCCCCAGCTCGCGCGCCTTCTCCAGCTTGCTGCCCGCGCCCGGGCCGGCGACGACAAAATCCGTTTTCTTGCTCACCGAGCCGGAAGCGCGGCCGCCGCGCTCGTCCACCATGCGCTCGGCTTCCTCGCGCGTGAATTTTTCCAGTGCCCCGGTGAAGACGAAGGTCTTGCCGGTAAATTTTTGATCCGCCGCCTTCGGCTTGGCCACTTCGCGAATTTTCACACCGCCCTTGAGCAGCTTCGCTATGGTGGCAAGATTTTTCTTCTCTTTGAAAAAACGCGTGACGCTTTCCGCCACTTGCGGGCCGACTTCGTGAATTTGCTGCAAGGCCTCGGCGTCTGCCGCTTGCAGGGCTGCCAAAGAACCGAATTTCTTTGCGAGCACGCGCGACATGTGCTCGCCCACGTGCCGCATGCCCAACGCATAAAGAAAACGATCGAACGCCACCTCACGGCTTTTGTCTATGGCCTCGACAATGTTCTGCGCGGATTTGTCCGCCATGCGCTCGAGCTCGGCAAGTTTTTCCTTCTTGAGAAAATACAAATCTGCATAGCTTTTCACAAGCCCTTTGTCAACTAATTGCTCGATCAGTTTTTCACCCAGGCCATCGACGTTCATGGCCAATTTCGAGGCAAAATGGCGAATGCCTTCCTTCAATTGCGCCGGACAATCGATGTTCTGGCAGCGGTGCGCGACCTCGCCTTCGAGGCGAATCACCGGCTCACGGCACACCGGGCATTTTTTGGGAAACTTAAATCGCTTTGCGTTTTTGGGCCGTTTCGCTTCGATCACTTTCACCACTTCAGGGATGACGTCGCCCGCGCGCTGGATGACCACCCAATCGCCGATCATCACGCCCAGGCGTTCGATCTCGTCTTCATTGTGTAACGTCGCGCGGGTGACGGTGACGCCGCCAACCATGATGGGCTGCATGATGGCCACCGGTGTGATGGTGCCGGTGCGCCCGACCTGCACCTGGATGTCTAGAATCTGCGTGCTTTCCTGCTGGGCTTCGAATTTGTAGGCCACGGCCCAGCGCGGGCTGCGCGTGCGCATGCCGGCCTGGCGCTGCAAGGCGAAGTCATTCACTTTGATCACGGTGCCGTCGATTTCATACGGCAAAGAGTGGCGCATCTCGCCGATTTTGCGATAATGCTTCAAGACCTCTTCCACGCCGCGGCAGACTTTGGAAATGGGATTGACTTTGAAACCCCATTTCTTGAAAGCTTCCAAAGCCTCCCATTGCGTTTTGAAATCGTGGCCGACGACTTGTCCCAGGCCATAGACATACATATCCAGTGGCCGTTCGGCGGTCAACTTCGGATCGAGCTGCCGCAACGAGCCCGAAGCCGAATTGCGTGGATTGATAAAAGCCGCCTCCCCGGCTTTGAGGCGCTGCTCATTCAGCTTCTTGAAGGCGGCAATGGGATAAAAAACTTCGCCGCGCAATTCGAGGCGCTCGGGAATTTTTTTTCCCTCTCCACGGAGCCGCAGCGGAATAGATTTGATCGTCTTCAAATTCTGCGTGATGTTCTCGCCGGTGAAACCGTCACCGCGTGTGGAGCCTACTATGAAAAGACCTTTTTCATAAACCAGCTCTACCGCCGCGCCGTCCAACTTGGGCTCGACGGTGTATTCGATTTCATCCGATTCGAGCAGCTTGCGCAAGCGCTGATCGAAATCCCGCACTTCGCCGTCGTCGAAGGCATTGTCGAGCGAGACCATGGGAATGGTGTGCGTCACCGTTTCGAATTCTTCCAATGGTGCCGCGCCCACGCGCTGCGTCGGCGAATCCGGCGTGACCAATTGTGGGAATTTTGCTTCGAGCTCCTGCAGCTTGCGGAACTTGCGATCGTACTCCGCGTCGGTGATTTCGGGATCGTCGAGCACGTGGTAGCGATACGCGTGATAATTCAGCTCTTCGCGGAGCTTGGCGATTTCGGTTGGGGCTTGGGAAGAGGTCATGGAAGCAGATGATTATGCCAGTTTGTGTTTCAATGCTCGCGGGTCAAATGGTAATGACTTCGAGACCTTTGGCTTTCAGCTCTTCTTCATCCGCGAGAACGAAATAAGGCAAGCGCCGCAACTGCTCCTCAACGGCGCGTGTCATATCCGCGCGCGGGGTGGCATGAACGAGGTTCAAATCATCGTCCAGCTCGATACGACCGGCGGGCAAAACCCCGCGAAGGGTTTCACACAATACCGACACGATCCAGCGCCGGCGTTCTTGCTGGTAACGAATTGTTCCCGTGACCGCCATCTCACCAATGTTTTCTAAAAGATACTGGCCGGTTATTTCCTTGATATCCTGGTAAGTATTTGCTGGGTAGGCCATACTAGAATTACCTCCTTTTGCGCTTGTTGCCATGCCTCTTTGAAGATGGCCGGTGACACAGATAGGCTGGCGCCGGCTTCGGGATCATGATATAAGATACCACTTCGAGTGATATCAAGCAAGACAATGTCATGCCTGGCATAAAGCCGTTGAGGCCTGGCATGAAGAATATTTGGGTTCACCGCAACAATTGGTGGTATTCTTTTGCTGAGTGCCGCGCCCAACGCTGAATAAGATGCTTTGAAACGATACTCACATTCGAATTCCAAATTTTGGGCGGCCTTCATCATGTGCCTTGCCGAAGTACCGAAGACATCTGTGCCGCACAATATGGTTAAACTGACTTCGTCGGTTTCGTAACCCCAATAAGCCAGCACCATCCGCAGACAGACAGGACCACATGTGTAATAGCGATTTTGTTTGAAGTACGGTACTGTCAGCATTCCAGACAAATCGTTTGAACACAGTGAATAAAAAAACTCTTGCTACCGCTGATCAAAGTCACGCACCTTGCCGTCACCGAAAGCACTGCTCTCTTACTAGACTATCGAAAAGGTGTGCGTCATCGTTTCAAATTTTTCCAGCGGCGCCAAGTCCACGCCTCGTGTCGGCGAATCCGATGTTATCAAGTGCGGGCAAACAGGCCGCTGGGATTGGTACAGCCGTCAATATATTAGCACAAAGAGTGCTTGCATGCAAATACAATTTGCTTAGATTCTTTTTGAAATTGCGGGAGCGTTCTTGTAGTTTATATTTTGCAGCAATCAGCTTGTGTGAAAACTTGGGAATGCCGCACCCTGAGCTTGTCGAAGGGTGCTAAGTTCAAGAATCCGGCTTCCACAAGCTCAGCCGGCGTTGAAACCAGGCGTTTTCACACAGTCTGAATACTGTTGGGCGCTACGTTATTCAGAATATGATCTGAAAGTTTTCTGGTTATTCTTTTGAACGCGGATGACACGGATGCCGCGGATTAACACGGATAGAATAAAAATATGAATGTTTCAATGGAATGTTTAAGTCAAAATACTTGAAGTCAAAATGATTAAACTCCTTTGATTCGAGCTCGTTAACTTGAGCGCTGCAAAACATGAAAAAAATATTTCTTGCCGTCATCCTGCTGATGTCCACCGCACGAGGTTGGGCGCAAGACCCGAATTGGGTCGAAACGACATTGGCGGCCATGACGCTCGAAGAAAAAATCGGGCAGTTGTTCGTCGCCGATCTCGTCGCGGTTTACAGTCACGAACAAAGTCCGAATTACCGCTATGCGCTGGAGATGGTGCGGCGCTATCACGTGGGCGCTTTCATTCTCGGCGGCGGCACGCTCAGCGACATCGCGTTGATGACGAACGCGCTGCAACGCGAGGCGAAAATCCCGCTGCTCATCAATTCCGATCTCGAGAACGGCCTGACGTACGCGACGCCCTGGTGGTGGGTGCGCGGACGCATGCCGGAATTGCCGCGCTTCGTTGCCGGCGGCGGCACCGGCTTTCCCTCGATGATGGCTTTTGGCGCAACCGGCAATCCCGGATTCGCCTATGCGTTCGGCCGCGCCATGGCGCGTGAAGCGCGCGCGGTGGGCATTCATTGGACGAACTCGCCCGTCGCCGATGTAAACAACAATCCCGACAATTCGATCATCAACACGCGCTCGTTTGGCGAAGACCCGGCGCAGGTGGCGAGATTTGTCGCGGCGTGCGTGCGCGGCTTGCAGGAGGGCGGCATGATCGCCACGCTCAAACATTTCCCCGGCCATGGCGACACGGCGGAAGATACCCACATGGGGCTGCCGGTCCTGCCGTTTGACGCGCAGCGCCTGCGCGCCGTCGAGCTGGTGCCCTTCCAAGCCGGCATTGCCGCGGGCGCCAGGGCCGTGATGACGGCGCATCTGGCATTGCCTCAAATCGACGCGACGCAACGGCCCGCGACTTTGTCCTATCCCATTTTGACCGGGCTGCTGCGGCAGCAGCTTGGCTTTCAGGGCATTATTCTGACCGACAGCATGATCATGCAGGGCATCACCGATCATTATGGCGCGGCAGAGGCCGCCGTACTCGCCCTTGAGGCCGGCGCGGACGTTTTTCTCATCGCCGCGGATTTTCAAAAATCCTTTGACAGTGTGCGCAATGCAGTGCAATCGGGACGCCTGAGCATGCAACGTTTAGAAGAATCGGTGCGCAGGATTTTGGCGGTCAAATCATGGCTCGGTTTGGAGCGCGCGCGTGTGGTGGAAGTTGAAAAGATTTCCGAGATCGTGGCCGCGCCGGAGACGGAAGCGCTGGCCGATAGCATCTCCAACGCGGCGGTAACGCTGCTGCGCCATCAGCATAATCTGCTGCCTTTGCCAGCGCACACGCGCCTGAAGATGGTGGTGGTCTCGGATGAGGCCAATTCCGAGTTCGGCCGGGAATTGCAGCGGCATCTCGAGTCGCGTCTCCCGGCGATTTCACTGGTGCGCTTGTCGAATGAATCGAGCCGCGAGCTGATTCAGCAGAGCCTGCAAGGCGAGGACGCTGACGTTATTTTGCTGGGGCTTTATCTCTCGATTGGCGCGTGGAAAGGCAAACCGAGTTTCTCCCCGGCGCTGCAGGAGTTTTTTGCCCGGCTGGGCGATTTGCCCAAACCCGTCATCACCGCGGCCTTTGGTGATCCCTATGTCATCGGCAAATTGCCGGAAACGGCGGTGATAATGACGCCCTATAATGGCGCAAAGATCGGGGAACGCGCGATTGCTCGAGCGCTGCTCGGCGCGATCGATATCACCGGCAGGCTGCCGGTCACCATCCCGGGAAAATACCGGATTGGTGAGGGCATTCAGTTGCTGTGCAGGAGTGGGGGGAAGTGATTGCCCATGCGCGTCTGCTAAAGCCGTGTTCATAAGAAATTAGATTGATGAACCACATTTGCCAGCTTCCGAGCGACTACAAATCGGTACTGGGGCGTTTGGAGCAGCAGAAGATGGTGGTGGTCATTGCGCATACTGAAAGTGAGCGCGAAATTCGGATCATTTCCATGCGAAAGGCTACCAAGAATGAGCAAAAAATCTATGACAAGGGATTCTCAAGCTGATTGGAAAAGCTTGGCGCAAATGCGCGACGAGGATATCGACCTTTCTGAAATTCCGGAGGTGACGGAAGAACAGATGGCCCGTGCGCAATTGCGTCTCGGAAGAAAACCTTTGCCGCGAGAAAAAGTGCGTGTGAGCCTCGCTCTTGATGCCGGTGTTCTCGCCTATTTCAAGGCGCAAGCTGGCGGGCGTGGCTTTCAAACTCTGATCAATGAAGCGCTCAAAGAAAAAATTCGCACGAGCGCTTTGGAAACCGTGTTGCGGCGCGTCATTCGAGAAGAGCTGCAAGCCAGCAAATGATTGCGATTCTCAACGTTTTCCTTCATAACTTGACTATGTCACATTCCAAGAATTACCGCAGAGTTGCGGAGTTCGCAGAGTGGGATTGGCCTGAATTCTCAGCGCACTCTGCGTCTCAGCGATGAATCTGACATAGTCAGGATAAGTACCTCCTGCAGTTCGAAAAAAATTTCGAGGCCAGCGCGTGCCGCGCCGGCTTTTCAGAGTAACAGATCGTCAGAGTTTCAGAGTATCAAAGACGGACTGGGCGCGCACCACACGGAAACCGATGACGTAGTTCCAAGAATCAGGGCCCCAGCTGCCCCGGGCGGCACAGCGCAGATCGTCAGCGTCATCGTTCCACGAGCCGCCACGAAGAGCGCGCGCAGCCTTGTTATTATCATACCGATTTTCCATCCATTCCCACACATTGCCTGCCATATCCATCAAGCCTTCGGGTTCGGGAGTTGCACCGGCGGGATAAGCACCCACGGCTGTAGTGTGGCCGACTCTCCCGCCATAATTTGCGTGCCTTTCATCTGGCTTCTCATTGCCCCAAGGATATTCGCGTTTGCCTCCACTCGCCGCCCATTCCCATTCCGCCTCCGTGGGCAAACGATAAACCTCTTGTGCATGCCCGCTCTGCGCTATGCCCTCCGCCCTCTGCTCCCAGCTGTTTGCCTTTTGCATCTCCGTGAGCCATTGACAATACGCCATCGCAGCATACCAGCTTACGCCCACCACGGGTTGATCGTCGCTATTGAAGCGCTTCTCGTCGTTGTGGCGCGACCGCAGCTTAACATGCCATGCTCGCGGATTTTTGCCCAAATAATCTGCTAGGCCTTCGAGCTTTGTCGCTTTTGTCAGCAGGTTTTGGGCAAATTGTTCCACCGGCAATTTTTTGAAAATCTCTTCGGTGTTTTGGTCCGCGAGATAGTCCACAAACCGGCGATAGAGTTTGTTGGTCAATGGAAATTTGGCGAAGTAAAGATCCGGCACGACAGTCTCTGCATTGGTCACGGAGAATTCATATTTGCCACCGAGAATGAGAATATACTCCGAGTCCAATTCGAATGGATTGCGCCAGCTCGGTGACTGAATTTGTGCCAATTCAAAGGCCGGCAAATACTCAGACTGGGCAACATGAGCCCTCACTTTCGTTCCGTGCGCCGGCGCAGGCAGTGGCTCCGGCCGGCGAAGTTTCCATTCGATCAAAATCTCTTCGGCTTTTTGTAACAAGCGCCGGCCTTCATGGTTTTGATGCTCGCGGTGTTTTTCCAGATCCCAGACGCGCTGCATCAAGTCTTTGGCTGGCTCCGAGGCGATCAGGCGCAGGCATTGCAAGGTATTGTAGCGCTTTTGCCAATCCTGCAGCGGATCGAGCACGAATGCGGCAAAAGGCTCGATGGATTTTTGCCGCGCTTCTTTGATGGCCAGCTCCAGCAAAGGCAGGGCATTGGGCGCGTTGCCGGCATGCGGCAAAAAACGCGTGAAGAAATCCGCAAAGATCACGGGCTTGGGCAGGCTCAAGGCAAACAAAATGGTCTCCCGCCACCAGCCTTCGTGAAAATTTTCCACCAGCACTGTGGCGCGGGCCGGATCACGCTTCACTTCTTCCGCCAAATGCGTTGCGGCGAGATATTCGCGAAAAGATTTGTGGCGGAACATGTAACTACCTTCGCCCAGCTCCTGCAAAATGCCGGCGCGGACGCAAAGGTTTTTGACGAATTCCGCCGGCTTCGAGCCCGGCTTGACCTCCTCCAAAAGGCCGGCGATTTGCGCGGCAATCTCTTTCGCCGTGACTTCATCACTTTTGCGAATCTCCTGCAACCACAAACACAAGGGCCGCAGCACGATCTTGGCGTCGTCCGCCGGCAGCAGGGGAATGATTTCCTTCTCGCGATCGCGGTCGCGATAATCCAGCAAATAGTCGAGACATTTTTCATATAAAGCCGCGCGCGCCGGCGGGAGGTTGTGATACTCCTTCCACAACAGCGCCATGATTTGCAGCAACATCGGCGTGCCCGCCATCCGGTGCAGGCTCTCATTCTCGGGCCGTGTGAGATATTTCCCAATGGCATCTGCCAAATCCTGCGCCTGGGCGGCAGCTTCCCGTTGCCGGGCTTCGGCGGTCAAATCCGCATCTTCGCTCTCTCTGCCGTAAATGGCGGCAAACCAGTTTTTCAAAAAGGCTTCCTGCTGGCCGGGGTCGAGATCGAGCACGTCCGCGCGCAAATGATCGGCGTGCAACGCGATGCCTTCGGACACGCGATAGCCGGTGTAGCGAGAAGTCACGACGAACTGCGAACGGCCGTAATAATCCGCGGCGTTGTCGATCCATTCGCACACCTGCTGGCGCTTGCCGAGATCGCTGATTTCATCGAGGCCGTCGAGCATAACCAGCGCGCCGCGCTTTTCTAGCCATTGATCGAACAAAGTAGCAGTCACCGGCCGGTTGCGCCGCGTGGCCCAGGCGCTCAGCGCCTCGCAAAACGGCAGCTTGGGATCGACCTTGCGCAACGGCAGCAGAATGGGAATGAGCGGCTGTGGCAGGCCCAGACGCTTGCGCTCCGGCTCTTCCAAACAGGAAATAGCGTAGTATTTCAACAAGGTCGTTTTGCCGGAGCCGGGATCGCCCACGATGAGCAGCAGCCGCTTTTTGCGCGCGGCGCGCTGCAAGACTTCCTCGGGCGAAAGCGCACGGCCATCATCTCTTTCCGCCCAAGCGCGCATCTCGTCCGCGCGCTCTTCCGGCATCAAGCGCAGAGAGACGAACACCTCCAGCGTGCGTACGTCCAAATTTACGCGGGATTGAAAACCGTAGAGCTTGAGGGAATCGTGCTCGTTCTTCACGCCGTTCAGATAGCGGCGCTCGATCTCGTCTTGCGCCTGAATTTGAATTTCTTTTTCGCGCTCATGCGCAGCTTCCAGCTCACCTTGCTTTGCGGCTTTCGCAAATTTTCTCGCTTTCTTAATCGTTTGCAATCCGAGCAGTGCTACGAGAGCGCCAATAATCGCGCCGAACAAACCGGTCAGCGCCGGATGTTTTTCAAACCAGGAGGTTGAATCTTTTACTGCGGTTTTGTGCGAGAGGGAGGTATCGCGAACCGAGGCTATTGCTGCGAGCGAGGATGTGCGCGCAGAATCCGGCACAATTTGCGCGCTGTGAACGAGGGAAGAATGAACACCCCAAAAAACGAGAAGAATAATCACAAAAGCTGCAAGCGGGCGCGGCATATAGTCCCCGGAAGTCTCATTTCCATAACTCATCATCTATGACGATTTTTCGTGACTATTCAGGAGAAAAATGACAGGCAAAACATTTGACATAATGGGAAATTGGCAACAAAAGTCAGAAAAAACCTAAACGTTTTATGGCAAGATAATTTAATGGCAAAATGATTTGAAATCATTTTGCCATTAAATCATCTTGTCCAAAGCTTTTTAATAGTTTTGCCCGTAATCGTTTTGCTTTCTCAAAAAACTTCTGAATGGTTACGATTTTTCGAAATATAGAAACGCAGGGCGGGAAATGCAAATGATAAGGAAGTGCTGGCAAATCTTACAACAACTGAAACGGCTCGTCCGATTGCGACAAACGAAAAGCAACGATCACGGCAAACGCCAAAAACGCAATCGTAACCAATCCTTTCAGAATCTCCGGCGGTCCCAAGTTGCCAAAAAGATCGCGGATGGCCTGCAGCGCTTGGAGCGAGCCGAAGACACCGCTGGCGATCGCCACCGCCTTGCCCATGTAGATTTTCTTGCGATCGCCCTGTATTTGCTTTTGCTGCTCTGCCACGCGCAGGAAGTTTTTGATGACCGTCAAATACCGTTGCAGCTCATAACTGTTGAACACGTATCCGCGCACGACTTCCTGCTTCGGCATGGTGAGCTGCTTGCAGATCAACAACATCTTGTGTTGCGCGGCGAGGGTCAGCGGAATCGCCGCGACCGCCTGCACCGCGCATTGCTCGTGCCCGCATTCTGCTTCATTCTGCAGCGATTCCGGCTTGCGCCAGGCATAAGCGGATTGCATCATCGCCTCCAGCGCCGGTTGCGGCGGCAATTCTTTATGCAGGTTTCTTGCCACTTCATGAACTTTGCGAAAATGCACCCCGTCCTCGGTCTCGAACACCGCCAAATAGTTCAGCTCAAATATGTAAACGAGAAAACTCCAAAGCGTCTCGAGATTCAGTGAAGAACTGTTGACGACCGCGGACAAAATCGCCGGATGCTTTTCGACGAATTTGCCGAATTCGTTTTCGAGTATTGTCATTTACGGATATCCCCACTGCGGGTCCACAGCCAGTAGATATTCTTTTATAAACTGCGTCTTCGCGAGAATTTTTTACACCCAAAGTTTTACGCCTTGGCGGGTGCTGAAAAAGTCTCAAATTGGTCGGATTTGTCATTTCCGCGAAAGCGCATAGGCGTCAACCTAACGCTGTGGTAGAGATGAACCACATGCCCCGAAGGGGCAAAATAAGCCAAGCCCAGGGCAACGCCCTGGGTAAGCGCGAACCACAACGGTTTCTTTAGCCCTGAAAGGGCGAAAGAAGGTGTGATGAAACCAATTGACGATCCCAAGCCTGTCCATTTCGCCCCGTTGGGGCTCAGATATTGGGCCTGCCTCTCGCCTTCGCGGGTATGACATCAAAAGAGTTTTTCAGCATCATGTTAGAAAAATAATGCGTGAGAGGTCACGCGCAAGTCGCTTCGGCCCGTTTGGTGCTGTGCGTTCGTCTGGTGCTATTGCTACTGCAATAAATCTAAAATGCGATCGGTCACCTCGGTGAACGACGCCGGTTTTTGAAAAATCTCCTGGACTTCCAGCTCTTGAATTTTTTCCGAAAGCTTTTGATCGGTCACCGCGGTCAGCACCACCACGGGAACGTTCGAGGCCGTTTTGAGATTGGGAAGCTCGCCGGCACGCAGCCGGCGCAAGAGCACTTCGCCGGCCTTGCGCGGCTCGACGTTCTCTCCCATCTTTTCCCCCGGCGGCAGCATGATATCCAACACCACCAAATCATAGCGGTTCTGCTGCAGCCGCGCCAGGGCTTCGTCGCCGTTCACGGCCAGATCCACGATCAGACCATGGTCGCGCAGCTTTTCGAAATAAGGCGTGACGCTCCAGTCCTCGTCGTCAACAAAAAGAACGCGTTTCGACATGTTCCTAGACCTCCTTGGGATTGAGCGGCAGAAGTACGAAGAAAGTAGTTTCGTAGCCTTCGAAGTTCCGAATCTTGCGCGGGTCTTTCATGAACGCCGTGCTTTTGACCCAGATTTTGCCTTTGTGTTGTTCGATGAATTCTCGCGCGATGGTGAGGCCGAGCCCGGTTCCCGGAATGTAGCGCGTGCCGTCCAAAATTTCGCTGCGCGTGAAGCCTTGAAAAATGCGTTCGTATTGATTCTCCGGAATGCCCAGGCCGCGATCCATAACCGTAATCTCGATCTTCCTGCCCACCTCCCGGCCCCTGATCTCGATGTTTTGGTTGAAATGCGAATACTTCACCGCATTGTCCAGCAGATTGGTGAAGACCTGCTCCAATTTGGTTGTATCATAATACAGATGCGGCAGTTTTTTGATGCTGTCGAACACGATCAGGCGTATGCCCCGCTTTTCCGCGGTTTCAAAAAAGCGGCTGGCGCAGAGCTTGATCGTGCTGCTGATGTAGCCCTTTTCCAGATTGATGCCCATGGCATCCAAAGACTGCACCGTGGAAAACAGCGTGTTCGTCATTTGGCGGGTGGCGCGAAAGGCTTCTTCCTCCATGATGCGCAAGGTGGCTGCCATGTGCGGATCTTCACTCTGTTTTTTTGCGAGATGATAGTTCAAGCCGCCGAGCTGCGCGATGATGATGTGCAACGGCGAGCGAAATTCGTGGCCGACGTCGGCGAGCTTGAGCCGCAGCTTGTCGATGGTGATCTTGTGGTGGTCGGCCTCGATCGCCACGGCGATTTGATTGGCGAAGCCGGAGAGAATTTTCAGGCTTTCCGCCAGAAAGTATTTGTCGCCCTTGAGCAAGTCTTGCCGGTCGGAAAGATCAATTTGCAGCGCGCCGATGACCTTGTTCTGCGCGATCAACGGCGTGACGTAGAGCGACCTGACCGCGGCAAGGCGTGTGAGCGCAACGTCGCAACGCGGATCGTTGCCGCAGTCTTCCACGAGTACATGTTCCCCTTTTCTGACCACTTGCGCCAAAATCTGATTGTTGTCTAATTCGATGTTGGCGGCCCCCATAAATTTTTTCCATTTTTCGCCCACGGCTCTTTTCGCGACGAGGTTGCGCGAGACTTCATCCACCAAAGCGATCATGCCTTTGTCATAACCGATCTGGCGCAAATTTTCGAAGATGGCGTCATAGGCTTGCTCCAGCGTGCGTGCGCCCAACAACGCAATGGTGGCGCGGTTCAAATGATCGAGCTGTTTTTCCAAAGCCTTGCGATTGGTCAAGTTTTTTCCGATGCTGATGGTCTGGAGAATGCGATGGCGCTCGTTTCTTTGCAGCACGGAAGTCGATAAGCTGATCGGAATCGGGAGCCCGTTTTTATGAAGAAAGGAGGTTTCGAAGTCCGCGACTTCGCCGTCGTTTTCATATAACGCCTCCCGCAAACGCGGCAATTGCTCGCCGAACAGCGTGCGGGCGTTTTTGCCCAGCAGCTCTTGGGCTGCGAAATCGTAGCCGAACATTTCGTGCGCTGCCTGGTTCGCCATGGCAATGCGCCACCACCGTGCCCCGTTTTCAAATTTATTCTCGGTGACAATGATCGGGTCCGGCACTCCGGTGACGACGTTCTGCAGAAACGCTTCCTTCTTGCGCAATTGTTCGATGAGGCGCGAGTTTTTTATGGCGATGGCGGCGTGGGAAGCAAAAGTCTCCATGATCTTTTTTTCAATATTTGAAAACTCCTGCCGCGTGCGATAGTTCAAAAACATCAAGCCGACGGTTTCGTTTTCGACTCTCAACACGAGTGCCGCCATCGACTTGATGCGCTCGCGCTCGTGGAACCGGGTCGGGGCCATGCCCGCATGCTCGTGCCTTTTCACTTCTACCATTAAAGGGTGAAGATCGATGTCGCTTTCGAGATAAAGGGTTTCACCGTTCTTGATGATCAGCTCCGCAAAGGAATGGCCGGTAAAGACGAAAGTTTCGACGTAGTCTTTTCTCTCCAGCAATTCGCCGGCGTAAATCGGCGGTGGCAGCAGGCGGCCCGTCGTTTGATCATATTGGAATAAGGTCACCGGATCGGCAAACAGCACTTCCAGGGCACTGCGCGCGATGTTTGCCAAAATCGTCTTAATGTCCAGGGACGAAGTAATACTCTGGCCGATGCGGTTGAAATGATCGATGAGCTTGGCGTTTTGAATCGCCACGCCGGCTTGCAACGCCAGGGCCTTCAAATAATTGATCTCCTGCTCGAAAAAGGTGTGCGGCCGGCGGGAATAAACATCCAGCACGGCGAAAACTTCGTTGCCGAAAAAAATGGGGATGCACACCAGCCATTTGGGCCGTACGTGTGCGAGCATTTCCGGATACACATATTCTTTGTTCGCGCTCACGTTTTCAATCACGGCCACGTCTTGCAGCGCGATCACCTGGCTGATAATACCCTTGTCTGACGCGATTTTGAGTTTTCTTGCCTTGAATTTTTCGAATCCCACGCAGGCGCGCAAAACGAAACCGCCGTTGCCGTCCTTTTCCCAGAGCGCCACGGCGTTCGTGCCTACAAAATCCGCCCCACAGCGCACCACGGTACTATAAATTTCATTGAGATCATGAATCGTGCGAAACGCCTGGCCCAGCGCTTGAAACGCCTGATCGAGCTTCTGTTTTTGAAAAATCGAAGCCAGATGTCCGGCCAGTACTTCCAAGTTTCTTTGGTCCTGCTCGTGAAAATGCGCTTTGCACCTGGAGTCGATGCTGATGAGGCCAATGACTTGATTCTGATAGCGCAAGGGGACCAGCACCTTTGATTGGATGTGACGATCTCCCTTTATTTTGACGCGAGCATCGGCATTCACCTCGTCGATGATCTCGCCCTGTCCACGCCGCACCACGGAACCGGCAATGCCTTCGTGGGGCGAGCCGATGCGCAAGCGCAGAATGTTGGCCACCTTGCGCTGGTGCGCGAACACAGGGAAAAAGCGCTTTTTCTCGTAATCGACAAAGGCGATATAGCCCCGATCGCCGCGCACCAACTCCGCGCTCTTTTGCAAAACCCACGCGATCATTTTGTCCAACACGTGAAAGGATTGCGTCTGCAGGATGATCTCTTCGATCAATTTCCTTTGCCGCTGTTCTTTGGCCTCGCGCTTCTCGGCGTGGTGCAGGGCGAATGCGGTCCAGTCTGACAGAATAATCAGGAGATTGATTTCGTCTTCGCTAAAGACGTGCGCCTGGCTTGAGTAGATATTGAGCGCCCCCAGGACGCTTTTTTGATGCTGCAATGGAATGCTGGCCATGGCACACAAGCGCTCCACGGCTGCAATGCCAGGATAGCGATAGGCGGGCTCGCTGCGGATATCCGGCACGATTTGTAACTCCCCGGTTGCAACGACGCGGCCGGTGATGCCTTCTCCCATGGTCAAGTTGAATAGTTTTTGGTGCGCGTCGCTCAGCCCGTGAGCCGCCGCCATGTACAACCGGCGTGGATTCTCCTCGTCACGCAAGATCACCGCGCAAATCTCGAACCCCAAGTGCTCCACGACGTCATCGACCAACTTTTGGAGAATGTCAGGCAAGTCGGCGCTTTTCGCCACCAGATCGCCAAAACGCCTGGCCAATCTCAAGCCGGGATGAGACGGTGTTTGTGGCAAAACATTATCTGTCGCGTTGTACATGGTCATCTTCTGCAAGGAAGTTTTTATAATGTAAACGATCTGTCATTATCTGCCAAAATCCTTTTTGCCGCTTGAATGTATTGTCATTTTTGCAGATTTTCTGCACTTTCGCATGACCGCGGCTAGAATAATACGCCAGAAATAGTTTGTTTTCTAATTGGTGGGCTCGAAGGATCGAGTAGAAAATTTTTGTCGAGACGGAGTCTCCGTATGAAAATCGCTGCAGATACAAATGGACATGAAGCCGGGCTCTTGGAATCTTTCGCATCCGGAGACAAGTCTACAAATGGATGCGAACCAACGTTACGGTATCCAATCGCCTCCAAAGATGTGTTTGCCAATGGCCACAAATCTGAGTTAAGCGATTCCCTTGCTTGCAGAAAGCCGGCAAATGGAAAAGAGGGGCAGCCGGAAAAAGTCAGATTCTCTTATCCCGTAATCTGCGAAAATATATCAGAAATTCAAAACGATCTCAACGAGATATTACAATCCGGTCAACTTTCAAATTTTGGGAAATACTCACAACTGCTGGAGCATAGGCTTCAGCAGAAACTTGGCGTCCGGCACATTCTAACTGTTCCCAATGCCACCACTGGCTTGCAAGTACTTTTATCAACTTTGCCGCAACAGTCGGAAGTGTTGTTGCCGAGCTTCACCTTTCCCGCCACGGCACATGCCGTTATTCATGCAAACCTAATCCCGCGCTTTGTCGATATTGATCCTTTAACCTTCACTATTTCTTTAGAAGATCTCCTTGCCAAGATCAATGATCGTACTTCCGCCATTTTAGCCGTCAATATTTTTGGCAACCCCTGCAGAATTGCACAATTAGAAAATTTAGCTAAAAAGGAAAAGATCAAACTATTCTTTGATTCAGCGCCGGCCATGGGCTCAAAATACCAGGGCCAATATCTCGGCTCTCGCGGCGACGCAGAGGTCTTTAGCATGAGTGTAACTAAAATCGTCAGCGCCGGCGAGGGCGGTTTTATTGCAACGAATAACGACTTGTTGGCAGATCAAATTGTTTGCATGCGCAACTACGGTTATTCGCCGGATCGAAGTGACTGCCCTTTTTATGGTTATAACGGCAAGTTGAGCGAAGTGCATGCCGTCTTGGCGCTCAAGGCACTCGAGAAGATGGATTCAAATATTGCGAGACGCCACGACTTGGCGGAACTTTACAAACTGGGACTGCAAAATCTTTCCGGGGTCTCATGCCAAGCAGAGGTCGAAGAAAGCGAGATGAATTACTGTAATTTTGCGATTCGAATTGATTCCGATCAAGCCGGGATAGATACTGCAAAAGCCTGTCATCGGCTTGCGGAGGAAAATATCGAGTACAAAAGGTATTTTTATCCCATTTTGCACAAAACCAGAGCCTACCGTAACTTTGATGATATAACATTGCTTCACAGCGAAACTTTGGCCGATCAGGTTCTTTGTTTACCTATGCATGCAAAACTTTCAAATGAGCAGGTGGAGAGAGTTTGCAAAGTTTTCGTTGAGCTTCACGAGCACTCCAAAAAGCAATCTCAACAAGTCTTTCTGTCAAAACGGGCATCTACCGCCTCACAAAACCAGAACAGCTTCCAATCTGGCTCACCCAGCTCTGGCAAGTTCGACGAAAATACCGGTTTCGAATCTTTGAAGCCCGAGGTTTTTTCACAAGCTCGCCGATAAACGATTCTGATGTTTTCGATCTCACCTTTACCTTCAAGCATGACACTACTCTGATTTTTGCCACTCTGCAGCAGTTAAAATTGGGACCAAAACATTCTAGCTTTCTGCCGCGTGATGCTCACTGCTTTCTCAAATCTGATAACACAGAAGGAATATGGTTGAAAGCCAGCTTCTCTGGAGGTTTGTTTAATGTAAACCAACGCACGTCCGCAATTTCCTCTTGCTGGTGAATCATGCCTTCTCCTGGTGTACAAACATAATAAATAATCACCAAGGGCGTATTCTCCGGCCCATAAGTATCCGCATAAGCCTTCCATAACTTTAAGATATTGATCTCAATCTGCAACTCCTCCCGCACCTCGCGCCGCAGGCCCGCTTCCGGTGATTCTCCCGCTTCCAAAAACCCTCCAGGAAAATCCCAATAATGCTTGAACGGCTCGTGCGCGCGCTGCACGAAGAGAATTTCATTTTGGCGATGAATGATGGCGCTGACGCAGGCTCTTGGGTTATTGTAGTGAACAAAGTTACAGTGTAGACATCGCGGCTTATCCTTTCTTCCATTCGGCGGCAACTCCAGAGCATGCCCGCACATCGGGCAGAAGCGGTAATCCATGGAGTGACTCCCATGCTCTAAATGAGAAACGATTACCTTAGTTAGTGTTCACAGCAAATGCTTTCAGGCATAATTTTTTTATTACGAGCTTGGAAGCTCACTGTCATTGCGGCGAATCAGGCTGTCGCAGAATACGAGACAAAAATAGCTACATGCGTTGCCATTCCACAAATCGATTTTGAATCATTTTGATTTTCTCCTCCTGCTCCAGCCAATCCAAATGCCCCTGCACTTCCGACAGCCCCAAAAACCAATCCATGCCTTGGCGCAAAGTCGGAAACATCGCTTGCGTCATTTCCCACAGTGTGCGCGGGCGCTCGGTTAGCATTTCATAGATCTGTTGCGCGCGGAGATGATGAAAATTGACGCGCTCGTGCACCAGGCTGCGAAAATTTGAAATCGCTTCTCCGTGCCCGGGCAAAGCCAGTTGCGGATCTAGCTCGGCCATTCGGCGCAAGTGATGCAGATATTCCACCAGTCTTTTCGGCCGCGGTTGATGCGCAACAGCCGGCGGCTCCAGGATCGCATTGGACGAAACGTCACGCAGCAAGTGATCATTGCAGAGCAGCGTCCGGCTTTCCTTTTCCCACAAACAAATCAGCCCGCCGGCGTGCCCGGGTGTGTGGAAGACTTCCCAATCTCGTTTCGCCAAAAATATTTTCATTCCTTCTGCGAGAATGTCGACGCGACCTCCGCACGGATCGACGAACAGCGAAATGTCGCTGCGAACCCGGGCGATCGCGGCGATGGTCTCCGGGGGCACACCATTCGCTTCATAAAACCGGCGATAAAAGCCGGCGTCGGTGTCGAATCTTTCTGTAAAATTCTCGAGCCAGGGCAAATTATAGGAGTGCGTCAAAATTTTTGCGCCCGAGCGCGCCACAATTTTTGCGGCCAAACCGATATGATCGACATGATGATGCGTCAATACGATCTGCTGCAAATCATCGAACCGATAACCGTGCAACGCCAATCCCGCTTGCAACGCTTGCCGCGAGGCTTCGTACTTTGGGCCGGTATCGATCAACGTCAACGGTTCGCCTTCGGCCAGATAAACATTCACCGGCCCCACGGGAAACGGCGTGGGCAGCGGCAAAACGCGGAGCTCCGGTAGCATGATTTTCTCCATAAAATCCTGCAAAAGGATACACGAGATTTGTATGCAAAACAATCTCTTTTTTCTAAATACAGATTTCAACATAACGGTGTGCAGTGTATTCAGGTTTGCGATCCTCGATCCTCGATCATCGATCATCGATCATCTATCTTCTACCCACGATCTATCATCCACCATCCACGGGCCAAACACCCACTTTCCCCTTGCACTTCAAAGCCCGAATCTTTAAGTTTCGTGGCAAAATTCAATCGTTATGAAACAATCTTATCAACCCAAAACCCTCGTTCCGGATTGCCGTCTGTTTACCGGCTACAAGCCCTGCGTGCCATTCAAATTATGTGAAGGCTGCCAGGATCGCGTTCCCATGGGCACGCGCATTTTGATCGTCAACCTCGACGCGCTGGGCACGGTGCTCGCGACCACGGCGCAATTGCCGGCGATCAAACATGCCTGCCCCGACAGCCACATCACCTGGATCACGCGCGGCAATGCGCTGGCGCTGCTGCAAAACAATTTGCTCATCGATCATCTTGTGGAATGGAATGATGAAAACCGCATGGTGCTGCTGCAACAGCGTTTTGAAATCGCGCTCAATGCCGACAAAAGCCGTCCCGCCGCGGGGTTCATGAATCTCGTGAACGCGGAAAGCAAGCGCGGCTTTGGCTTGAACGCCAACGGCGCGATTATTCCGTTGAATGCGGGAGCGGAATACCTCTATCGCCTGGGCGTAGACGATCACTTCAAATTTCGCGTCAATCGCCGCAGCGGCAACGACATGCTCGGGGAAGCCTGGGAAATCGATTATCGCCGTGACGAATATATTTTGCAGGTGACCGAAGCGGAACGGGCCAAGGGCGAGCGCTGGCGCCGCGAGCTGGGTTTGTCAAAAGCAGATTGGGTGATCGGTTTCAACACCGGCTGTTCGCAGCTTTTTTCGCTGAAGAAGCTCGAAATCGAAACCCAGGCTGCTGCCATCCGGCAGCTTGCTGAAATCTACCCGCAGGCAAAATTCATTTTGCTCGGCGGCCGCGAAGATACGGAACGCAATCAACGCCTCGCCGAACTAACGGGCAGCTTCGCCATTCCCACTCCGACCACCCTGGGTTTGCGCGAGGGCATGATTTTGGAGAACCTCGCGGACCTCGTGGTCAGCGGCGATTCGCTGGGCATGCATCTCGCGATCGCATTGAAAAAGCACGTGGTCGCGTGGTTCGGGCTTTCTTGCGCGGCGGAGATCGATTTGTACGATCGCGGCGTGAAAATCATTCGCGACTTGCCCTGCGCGCCGTGCTGGAAAAAGGTCTGTGACATGCCCCATGGCCCGATTTGTGTGACGGAATTCAAGCCGGAATGGATCGTCGCGGCGGTGCAGAAAATACATGCGATGAGCAGCACAGAATCGAGGCGGGTTGCTGCAACGCCGGCATCAACGTTTGAAATGGTGGTGTGAATGCCAAAAGTGAGCGCAAGTATTATGCAAAAGTCAAACGCTGAAATTCGAGCCAGAAAAAATGTCAAGTCCAAGGCTCGCGACGTGATTCCTGATCAATTCAAAAGCATGGAAGCGGCGGCGGAGTTTTGGGACACACACGATTTGACAGACTATCTTGAAGAGTTTCGCGAAGTCAAAAACGTGGCCGTCGCTCCCGCGCCCCAAAGTCTCCGGCTGGAAGAGGAACTGGCGGGAAAGATTGCGAAAGTCGCGCGGCAACGCGGCATCTCTTGCGAAACACTGGTCAATCGTTGGCTGCAACAAAAGCTCGCGGAAAACTCGAAACGCGCAAAGCGCCGCGGCAAGGCATCAGCACGCGCAAACGTTGCTTCCCGATGAGCACTTTCACTCTCGACAAGCCAGTGCCGGCGGTACTCTCCTCTCCGGAAACGAAAGAGGATCAAGAGGCCCCGAGGCTCTCGGCCATCATCATCACCAAAAACGAAGCGCACAATCTGCCCGAGTGCCTGGCCTCGTTGAATTGGGTGCAAGAAATCGTGATCGTGGATGCGGAAAGTGACGATGGCACCGCCGAGCTCGCCAGGGAATACACCGATAAGACTTTTGTGCGCCCCTGGCAAGGGTATGCGCCGGCGAAAAACTTTGCGCTGGCGCAATGCGAGTGTGAATGGGTGTTGTGGATCGACGCCGACGAGCGCGTGACGCCGGAATTGCGCGACGAAATTTGCGGGATGCTGGCGCAACGGCCTTCGTGCGCAGGTTACGAAATTCCCCGGCTGGCGAATTTCCTGGGAAAATGGATCGTGTACGGCGGCTGGTATCCGGGCCATGTTGTGCGATTGTTTCGGCGGGAAGACGCCAGCTTCAACGACCGCGCCGTGCATGAGGGCGTGCAAATCCAGGGCAAGATCGGGCGTTTGCAGAATCATTTGCTGCATTTCACCGATCCTCATCTTGCGCACTATTTCGAAAAATTCAATCGCTATACTTCGCTGGCAGCAGAGGAGCTGCAACGCGGAGGGCGGAGATTTCATTGGTGGGATTTGTGGCTGCGGCCCGCCTGGTTTTTTCTGCGCATGTACGTTTTGAAAACGGGATTCCTGGATGGCATGGCGGGATTCATCCTGGCGCGATTGTCCGCCGCATATGTGTTCGCCAAGTATGCGAAGTTGTGGGAATTGCAAAAACCAGATGCCAAATCTGTCGCCTCACTTCCCACGAAACACACCGAACACGTGAAAGCGGCAAAACAACAACAAGATGCCCTTCAATCATAAACTGATCGAACAGTTCTCCAGCGGCTCGCGGCGGGCTTTGGCAAAAATTATCTCTGCCGTTGAAAATGAGGCGCCCGGCGCGCCCGAGCTTTTGGATGCCATTTATCCCCGGGTCGGCCGCGCCTACCGGCTTGGCATCACCGGCCCGCCGGGCGCGGGCAAATCCTCGGTGGTGGATCAACTGGCCAAGCTGCTGCGCAAGAACGGCTTCACCGCCGGCATTGTTGCGGTCGATCCCACCAGTCCATTTACCGGCGGCGCGCTCCTGGGCGATCGCGTGCGCATGAACGATCTCGCCACCGATGCCGGCGTGTTCATTCGCAGCATGGCCACGCGCGGCTCGCTCGGCGGGCTGTCGCAAAAAGCGCGTGAGGCGGGTGACGTGCTCGATGCCTTCGGCAAGGATTTCGTCATTTATGAGACCGTGGGCGTGGGCCAGTCCGAATTGGATATCGTCGAAGCCGCTGACACGGTCGTGGTCGTGCTCGTGCCCGAAAGCGGGGATGCTGTGCAGGCGATGAAGGCCGGCCTGATGGAGATTGCGGATATTTTTGTCATGAATAAATCCGATCGCGAGGGCGCGTCGCGCGCCCTGAGCGAGTTGCAGGCGATCTTGCATTTGCGGCCGGCGGCGCCGTGGCCTCCGCCCGTGCTTTCCACCATCGCGGTGCACGGCCAGGGCCTCGAGGAATTGTGGGAAAAAATTTGCAGCCACCGCGCATTCAATGAACAAGACGGCCGCCTGTCAGCCAAGCGCCGCGACCGCCTCGAAAAAACCGTGCGCGCCCTGGTGAGCCGGCAGCTCAAGCAAGAATTCTGGGACGAAGAAGCCCGGCGCCTCTTGCACGACAGTTTGATGAATTTCAACGACCAGCGGCTTTCGCCGCATCGCATCGCGGCGGAGTTGATGAAGAAGTACCGCGCTTCGATTCGCATAACGGCCTAACCCGGATAGGCCGGAAACGAAAAACTCAAAACACAAAGCCTTGGCTGTCACTCATAACCCGCGGAGTTGACCATGTCTCTCGACCCGACCTCCAATCGCCACGAGCGCGAACGCTGGGAGAAAGAAACGCGCGCGCAGCTCAAAGAGCGCCCCGGCAAATTCATGACCACCTCCAGCGTGCCGATTCACGATCTCTATGGGCCGGAGGATATCGAGCAGCTCGATTTCAAGCGCGATATCGGCTTCCCCGGAGAGTATCCTTACACGCGCGGCGTGCACGCCAACATGTATCGCGGGCGCTTGTGGACCATGCGGCAGTTCGCCGGCTTCGGTACGGCCGCGGACACCAATGCGCGCTTCAAATATTTGCTCGAACATGGCCAGACCGGGTTGTCCACCGCTTTCGATCTGCCCACGTTGATGGGCCGCGATGCGGATGATCCGCATGCCGAAGGCGAAGTGGGTGTGTGCGGCGTGGCCATTTCTTCTTTGCGCGACATGGAAATACTGTTCGAGGGCATTCCACTCGACAAAGTCAGCACCTCGATGACCATCAACTCGCCGGCGGCGGTGCTGCTGGCGTTCTATATTTGCGTGGCGGAAAAGCAGGGCGTGCCGCAGCACAAATTGCGCGGCACGCTGCAGAACGACATTCTCAAAGAATACATCGCGCAAAAAGAGTTCATTTTCCCGCCCGAGCCTTCGATGAAGCTGGTGGTGGACACCATCGCATACTGTGCCCGCCATGTGCCGGAATGGAACACCATTTCGATCAGCGGCTATCACATTCGTGAAGCAGGCAGCACAGCGGTGCAGGAACTGGCGTTTACGCTCGCCGACGGCTTTGCCTATATCGAAGCGGCGATGCAAGCCGGCCTGAACCTCGACGATTTCGCCCCGCGCCTGTCGTTCTTCTTCAATTCACACTTAGATTTTTTTGAAGAGATTGCCAAATTCCGCGCGGCGCGGAGAATTTACGCGCGCCGCATGCGCGAAAAGTACGGCGCCAAAGACGAGCGCTCGTGGAAACTGCGGTTTCATACGCAGACGGCGGGCTGCTCGTTGACCGGCCAGCAGCCGATGAACAACATCATCCGCACCGCGATCGAAGCGCTCGCGGGTGTGCTCGGCGGCACGCAATCGCTGCACACCAATTCTTTGGATGAAACCTGGGCGCTGCCCACAGAACAGGCCGCGAAGATCGCGCTGCGCACGCAGCAAATCCTCGCGCACGAGACCGGCGTGATCAACACCGTCGATCCCCTGGGTGGCTCGTATTTCATCGAACATCTCACCTCGCAAATGGAGCGCGAGGCGGAGGAGTACTTTGAAAAAATCGACGCGCTCGGCGGCGTGATTCCCGCGATCAAACAAGGCTTTATGCAACGCGAGATTGCGGCAGCAGCGCGCAAGTACCAGGAAGAGATCGAAAAGAAAGAGCGCATCATCGTCGGCGTGAACGCCTATGCCGACCCGGACGAGAAGCTCGAGATCCCGATTTTAAAAATCGATACCACCGTGGAAAAAGAGCAGCAGCGCCATCTTGCCAAACTGCGCAAGGAACGAAATAACACGGCGGTGCGGCAAACTTTGGCGCAGCTCAAATCAACGGCTCAAGAAAATCGCAATGTCATGCCGGCATTGATTGATTGCAGTCGCGCCTATTGCACGTTGGGTGAGATCATCAACGAGTTAAAGGGCGTGTACGGCACTTGGCGGGAAGAGCCGGTGTTTTGACCAAGGTTGCACCTTAACTCAACCCAGCTCATGCTCATACTCACACCCCTAACTCTTACTCGTTTTTTCGCCTTCCCAAAGCGAGTAGGAGCAAGAGTAGGAGTAGGAGTACGAGCAAAAGTAGGATTGGCAAACCATTCGTGGAGCAATACTATGCAACGCAAAGTTCGAGTGCTGGTGGGAAAGGTTGGCCTCGATGGCCACGACCGCGGTGCGAAGGTCATCGCCAGCGCCCTGCGCGATGCCGGCTTCGAAGTGATTTATTCCGGTTTGCACCAAACCCCGGAAATGCTGGCGGAGGCAGCATTGCAGGAGGATGTGGACGTCGTCGGCATTTCCTTGCTCTCCGGCGCGCATATGACGCTGATGCCGCGCGTGATCGACTTGCTCAAAAAGAATCAAATGGAGGACGTGCTCGTGCTCGCCGGCGGCACGATTCCGCCCGACGACGCGAAAGAGCTCGAGCAACAAGGCGTGAGCCGGGTCTTCGGCCCGGGCACGGACACGCGCGATATTATCGAACACATTCGGCATTGGAATGCGACACGACAATTCGAATAGCCGGTATCCCCTGTTTCGCTGCACACCTCATTCCGCAAAAAGGGCCGCGATCGAACCTCCGCGATCCATGCCGGCTCCGGCTTTGGACACGAGTTTCAGCGAGCCCAACTCCTGCGCAAACAATCACCGCAAGGACTCGCTATTCTTAGCGAAGGATGTGGCCGCTGGAGAACACCATCCACGTGCGGCTTCACTTTCGCTAAATCACAACTCTGCCCACAGATAGCCTCCCTTCAAAACTCCGCAGTGCTTGGCACTCTATTTGATCTGCTCTAACGCAATCTCAGCAATCAACGTTGCCACGGTGCAAGGCTGTTGAGAAGTCGTGTCGCCTCGGCGGCCGCCAAACACCCGTCCCAATTCTCCGAAGCTCAACCAACACGCGCGCCCATGAAAACCATTTGCGTGACCGGAGCGAGTGGATGTCTGGGCCAGGCTTTGCTCCAGGAACTGCAAGGCAAATACCGCACGAAGGCTCTATTTCGCAGCGCATCCGAAATCAGCCGTCATTGGAGGAGCCAGGGCTGCGAGGTCTCACTCGGTGGTCTTGCAGATGACGCTGCACTTGCTGAGCTGGTGCAGGGCGCGGATGCCGTTTTGCGCTGTGCCGCCACGATGGCCAAGCACGATTACGAGCGCAGCTACGCCGTCAACGTGTTGGGCACGAAGCGGCTGGCGCAACACGCCGCGGCAGCGAGATGCGGGTTGTTCGTGCACGTGAGTTCGATTTCAGTTTATGCGGCGACGTGCACGCCGGACAACGTCTACACCGAAGAGAGCGTTCCACAGAATATAGATCAGCTCAACCATTACAGCCGTACAAAGTACTTTTCCGAGTTAGCGCAAAACATTCCGATCAGGCCGCGAGGCGGCATGGGGTCGAAGAACAAAAATTTTCATACGGCCGGAATTTCGCTCGACCTCGGCGCGCTTAATGAGCTCATCTCCATCGACGGTGATCTGGTCACGGTTCAAGCCGGCATGAAGCTCAGCCAATTGTTCCAGATTCTGAAAGCAAACGGGCTGGCGCTGCCCAGCTTGGGAGAATGGGCGGGCGTGACAGTGGCAGGGGCAGTTTCAACCGGCACGCATGGCGGCTCGGTGCATTATGGATCGATGTCCAGCTCGCTGCACGCGATGAAGCTTGTGCTCGCCGACGGCACCCTCAGGCTGATTCATAGGGAGGACGAGCTCTTTGATTATGTCGGAATCTCCTTTGGGATATTCGGTATCATCTCCGAAGTCACGCTGCGCTGCGTGCCTCACTTCCGGTTACATCTGGAAAAGGAGATTGTCTCGCTGGCGAAGTTCATTCATTCACTGGATGAGGTCAACCGGCGGTGGCGGTATCTCAGTGCCATCTGGATTCCCTCGGCCGGCAATGTCCTTTTGTACAAGGCGCAGCCGACGGAAGCAAACAAAACTGGAGGAAAACGCGAGCAGCGCTTCAACTTGAAGAATGACTCGATCTGCATGATGTGCAACAGGCTCCCGCTTCCCGGCCTGTTCCCGGAAAAGTTGTTCCAGGAATCCATCGTGGGCGACTGGGATGAGATCCTGGCTCCCATTGGAGAAGATGGGCGGGTCAGCGGGTATCTTAAAGATAATCTCAAACGGCCGTTGGAAGTCGAGATTGCCGTGCCCCTGGCAAACGCCGCCTGCCTGCTGCTGGAATTGGACAAGTTATTTCAAGCGCACAGGGCTTTTCCTTCGCTGCCGGTGGGCGTACGATGCGGAGGAAAGGAAGACTTCTTATTGAGCCCCTGCTACAAGCGTGATTCACTTTGGCTGGCTTTTTTTATGCAGAACAACGCGCGCCTGCTGGAGCAGATTTCCAATCTGGTGATGAACCATCACTGCCGCGCCCACTGGGGAAAGAGCATGTGGCTACGCGAAGAATACCTCAAGACGCAATATGAGCGTTGGAATGACATTTTGGAAACAAAGCGGCAATTGGACCCGGAGGCAATTTTCTCCAATGCCTTTACACGCCGGTTTGGAATTTGAGCCTTTCGCCCTTTTCCGCCTTCTGGCCATGGTTTTGGCACTCCCGTTGATGGACTTTCTGGTGTGGTCCAATACCATAAGTAACCAGACGGGTTTCATGAATTCCTTCCGCCATGATACGTGAGGTGGAAAAAGCAATGCGCAAAACCGAGGAGAATCTCAACATGAACACACGATCGATCCGCGCCGGGATCGCCATCCTGGCATTGGGAATGGCGGCGAGCGGGGTATTTGCCCAGGACTCGAAGGAGCACGTGCAGTCTTTTCACACGGAGTTGGGCGAGGTGGTGGAGGCGCAGGAAAACGCGCGCTACAATCTCTTTGGCGCGGTCCGTGGATTCAGCGCGGCGCGGTTATATGCCGGTCGCGCGCAGAATGGCGAACGAAATTTTGTTCTGCACGTTTTGCGCAATGATTCCGCCGGGGCGCAATGGGCAAGGATTGCACTCACGCCGGAGAGTAAGCGTCAATTCTTGGCGAGAATCGATGCCCGCGTTCAAGCCTCAGCACGCAACGCAGGGACGCCTGCGGTCGCGGTCTATCCCATTGCCGATCACTTCTGGAAGGAACGCGGCAGGCTCAAAAAAATCGCTTTGCGCGATGGCAGCGCCATTCATGCAGCTTTGCTGCGCGCACAAACCGATACCTTATTCGTGCAAACGCCCGGCGGCGTTCAAGTCACGCTGCCGGACGCTCAAATCGACCTCATCGAAGACTTGTCCGGCGAGATTGTCGCCGGCGAATACTATCTCCAGGACCCCAACAGCACACGTTTGCTGCTGGCGCCCACCGGGCGCGGCCTCAAAGCCGGCCAGGCTTATTTTGCCGATTATTTTCTCTTCTTTCCAACTTTGGCGGTGGGCATTACCGACAATATCGCCATAAGCGGCGGCATATCGCTGGTGCCCGGAGCTTCCTCGCAGCTCGCTTACTTCGGCCCGAAACTTTCCTTTCCGATTTCTTCTCACGCTGCATTCTCCACCGGGCTTTTGTACATGGCCATTCCTGAAGGCGGAGAGGATGCCGCCCTGGGCTATGGTGTCGGCACATTCGGATCGAGCCGCGGCAGCGTGACGCTGGGCGTGGGCATGCCTTTCGTTGCCAACGAGGATACCCACCCCGTGCTGCTGTTGGGCGGTGAAGTGCAGGTCTCCAGCGGCGCGAAGGTGTTGACCGAAAACTGGCTTTTCACTAATGAAAACAACATATTCATGTTTTCGGGCGGTGTGCGTTTCTTCGGCGAAAAATTGGCCGTTGACGTGGCCCTGGTCAGCTCGGACGAATTCTGGGGTAATAACGGTTTTCCATTCGTGCCGTGGGTGGATTTTTCGATTTTCTTTGGAAAGTAACGGCCTCCTCCGTTCACGCTGCAAGTAACTGCTCAGATTTTCCAATTTTTCCTTCTGCCCACTGGACTCCCCATCGCCTGGCAGCAATGCCAGCGCCGGACGGACAATTTCAGCTTCTGCTTGCAATTCACGAAGAATTTTGCTAAGCAAAAGGAGGCGCTGCCCATCGTTTAACCAGTTCGCACCCCGGGCTGTTCTCTGACACAGATTGACTTCGAAGGGGAATTTTCTTCATGCTCACAGCAGGAAGACTGCTCGCTTGGAATTTCATCAAGTATATGGAAAGTGAAAATGAAGATCATTCACTACAGCATCTGCTGGCTGTGCCTCCTTGCTGCGCCGCTGCCCGCCTACATCAAAACCACTCTCATGGTGACCATGCGCGACGGTATTCGCCTGGCCACGGACGTTTATCTCTCCGAAACTCCCGGGAAATGGCCCACGATCCTGATTCGCTCGCCCTACGGCAAAAACGTCGATCCGGACGAGGAAGCGATATTCGGCTTTCTGACCCTCCTGGGTTATGCCGTGGTGACGCAGGATACGCGCGGCCGTTTCGCTTCTGAAGGCATCGACAGCCTTTTTCTGGACGACGGCTGGGGAGCGAAGCAGGACGGCTACGACACGGTGGAGTGGGTCGCAGCGCAAAGCTGGAGCAATGGCAAGGTAGGCACTTTCGGCGCGTCGGCCCTGGGTATTACGCAGTATATGCTCGCCGGCAGCGCACCGCCCCATCTCGTGTGCCAATTCGTGGCCGTCGGCGCGACTGATATGTATGCGCAAGCGGCTTATCCCGGCGGCGTGTTTTTGAAAAACTTGGTGGAAAAGTGGTTAATCTCGCAAGACAACCCACACTTGCTGCCGTTCGTGGTGGGGCGTCCGCGCTATGATGCCATCTGGCAGCGCCTTGATTTGAAAACGCGCTGGCCCGTGGTGAATGTGCCCATGTATCATTGGGGCGGCTGGTATGACATCTTTTTGCAGGGCACGATCGAAGCCTTCACCGGCGCGCAACATCTCGGTGGCGAGGTAGCGCGCGGCAGACAAAAATTGGTGATCGGCCCCTGGACGCATGGCGGGTGGCGTGAGACCCGGCAGGGCGAGCTGGATTATCCGGCAAATTCCAAGCTCAACGATCTGGAAGAAGTCTTCCGCTGGCTTGATTACTGGCTGCTCGGCAAGGACAACGGCGTCATGTCCGAACCGGCGGTGAAATATTACCTCATGGGCGCGATTGAAGAAGGCGCGCCGGGAAACGACTGGCGCACGGCGGAAGACTGGCCGCCGGCAGCGCAAGCCACTCCGTTTTATTTTCACGCCGGTGGCGGGCTGCAACCCAGCCGGCCGGCGGCAGCTTCCTCTTTTGCAAGTTATGTTTATGATCCGCGCCAAACCGTGCCCACTGTGGGCGGCAAGAACCTTTCAATGCCTGCCGGGCCTTTCGATCAACGCGCAACCGAAGCGCGGGCCGACGTGTTGGTTTTCACCTCACCGGTTTTGGCCGAGCCGCTGGAAGTGGTTGGCGCGCTCAAGGTAAAACTTTGGTTCTCGTCCTCGGCGCGAGACACGGATTTCATGGCGAAGCTGACGGACGTGTATCCCGACGGCCGGTCGATGCTGGTCGCCGACGGCGCGGTGCGCGCGCGGCATCGCCTTTCCACCTCGCGTGAAGATTTGCTCTCGCCGGGTTCGATTTATGAATGCGAGATTGATTTGTGGTCAACGGCAATGCTGTTCAATCGCGGGCATCGCCTGCGCGTGGCGGTCAGCAGCAGCAATGACCCGCGTTTCGATCCCAATCCCAACAGCGGCAACCCTTTCCGCGTGGGGCAGGATACCGTCGTGGCCACCAACAAAATTTATCTCGACGCCGCGCAACCGTCACACCTGGTTTTGCCGGTCACGAGCGGCATGGTTGCTGTGCAAGAAAAAGTGGACGGAAGTCTGCCGGTCGCGTTCGAATTGCGGCAGAACCATCCCAACCCCATGCTGCACGAAACCAGCATTGCGTATGTTCTGCCCGGAGCGGCGACCGTGCAATTGGCAATCTACAACACGCTCGGCCAGGAAATCATTCGTTTACAGGAAGGCTTGTTGCCGCCGGGAGAACGGGTGGTGAAATGGAACGGCTTGGATCGCGCGGGCCGGCCCGTGGCGCGCGGGATTTATTTTTACCGCCTGCAAACGGAACGGTTTGCCGCGGTCAAGAAACTGGTTTTATTACAATAGCCCGGCTAACTCATCACCAAGCGATAGAACTCTTGCTGGCTCGCCAGGTATTTCCGCTCGAACGGCGTGATCGGCGGCGCGGGCGCATAGGACGTCACTTCGAATTTTCTGCCGGTGCACAGAAAAACCGCGTAGGCGAATTCTTCCACATAGATCCTCCAATTGCTGCGCAGCTCGAGATACTTTCCCAGCTTGAGCAGATCGGCAAACACCGGATGGCCATGCCATCTTTTCTTGACCGCTTCTTTCTTGGGCCAGGGATTGGGATACAAAATATAGTGCCGCTCGACCTGCCATTGGTGTGCGGCGGCCAGCCGCCAAAAGTCCACCAAATCCGCGCGCAGGAGGGCATAATTCTGAATCTGTAGATCGCGATAGGCATGATGCTTGTTCAACCGTGCGACGGATTTGTCAATGCCCAACACCAAATGATCGGGAAACGCCTTTGCCAGTGCTACCGTGCTTTCGCCCACGCCACAGCCGGAATCCAAAATCAGCGGCCTGCCCTGAGTGCGCGCGAGTTCTTCCGCGCGCGCAAACGCGCGGCGCGTGTGTTCGGAGGCCGGTTTATTGAAAGCGGCTTGCTGATATTGCGCATGCAATCTTCGCAGTTTCGGATGTATGTCCGTTTGTGACGTAGCCACGCGCGAGCTTATGCCGGGTTTTACGAGACTTTTCATTCTGCCAAATTTTCGAAAGCGAGGCGCCAAATCCAAAACTGATTCCGCGATCAAAAGAACCAATCATCGCCGCAGAAAGTGTAGCTTGACTTTTCCCAAAATAATCATAATTTGCTTTCCAAAACAGTGGAAGTTCCCTAAGACTTGGCGTGGCGAGGTGGCATGAGAGCTGATTCGACCAACTTGACTAGCAACATGACGGAATCAAGCTATTCTGACGGGCTCTATCGGCAATCCGCCGTCATTCCTTACCGCGCGCACAAGGGCAAGGTAGAAATCCTGTTGATCACCACACGCAAAGGCCGCTGGATCGTTCCCAAAGGGGTGATCGAGCACGATCTTTCGCCGGCGGAATCGGCCGCCAAGGAAGCATTGGAAGAAGCGGGCGTCAGCGGCATCGTGGATGAACGCAAAATCGGTCAATACTCGTATGAGAAGTGGGACGGCAAGTGCCAGGTACAAGTTTATCTGCTGCGCGTGACTAAAGTTTTCAAAGTTTGGGAAGATGCTGATTTTCGCACGCGGCAATGGCTGTCATTGCAGGAGGCCATGGCTACCGTCTCCGAGCCGGCGTTAAGAAAAATGCTGAAGAAACTGCCAGAATGGGTGAAGAAATGAAACTGGATTGGCCTCATTGTTCATGATTTTTACAAGCACGTGTCATTTTAACACGCGAAACTACACGAGTCGTCATGAGGTGAAGATCCCCTATCTCAAATAAACAGTTTATGGCGACTCACTTCCATTCATTTTTGTGATTTCTCCAGTTGCTGCCATGGCATAATGCTTGTATTTAAAAAAAGTTGGGAACACAATTCATCCCAAAGCGATTAAACAAATTGGCTGAGATTGGACGAAACCACTTTCAACGAACGCCTGAGATTTGAAAAGGAGGCTCGTTGCCATGAAATTAAGCTCAACAGTGCTGGCTGTAACGGCAGTTATCACCATGTTGGTGGTGAATGGCTGTTATACGCAAGTAGCGCGCCCGGATCGTGGCGAAGGTGAGCCGGAATACTCCGAAACCACGGAGCCGGTTGAAGAAGTGCAGGATCAGCGCACTGATGATGTCCGCCGAGTCACCTACCCCTATGACTACAGCGACTATTACTATGGACGCCCTTGGTATGACCCATGGGATGCGTGGTGGTATCGCTATCCTCCCACCGGCTTGTATGTCGGCATCGGCTATCATTATTATGACCCCTATTGGTATGACCCCTTCTCGGGACCGGGCTGGTGTGGTTCGGGTTGGGATCCTTGGTGGGGGGGATGTGGGCCAAGCTATTGGTATTCGCCGTGGGGCCGGCCAGGTTATGTTTACTATCCAGTTTATGACCCTTATCCTCACGGCGGCGGCGGTTATACACCTGAGAAACGTCCGTTCTCCCGTCGCTCAACCAATCGTGAGCGGAATGGAGGCACACCGAGCAATGGCGCCATCGCCAAGCGCGGCAGTTTGAGCCGTCCGGCGGAATCAATTTATGTACGCGGTGAAGACGGCAGTTATCGCCGCGAACGACGGAGAGTTGCGGAGCCGGTGGCAACGACCGGTGGCAGTGGGACAGATGATCATGCTACTGATCGCCGGCGCGTGACACGCCAGGAACCGGTGCCGGAGACCGGAGGAACGATCAGCACGCCAACCATAGGCACCGGCGCGGTTGCCAAACCAGCGCGCACTCCCGAGGTGGAAAAAGCACCGGCGCGGGGTACGCGGGAAAAGAACTCGGGCCGGGGCGCGGTCGAAAGGCGCTCACGGCCAACTGAGAAAGTATCACAGCCGGCGCGCGACAGTGGCACTTCGCGCCGCGGTTCATCGAATGGCAATTCTTCCTCCGGGCACGGATACTCCGGCAGCTCCGGCTCAACTTCTTCTTCGGGAAGCTCCTCCTCGACGCGCGGCTCTTCCTCGGGCTCGAGCAGTAGCGGCTCGTCGCGACGTTCCAAGAGTTGAAAGTCAAGAAATTTCCGTCATTCTGAAGTCCCGGAGCTTCGAGATTTCGGAATTCAGAATATATTTGGGAGAATTTGGTAAACGATTTTAAAGCCGTTTAAAGGATTTGGAGAGGATCATGACAAAGCATCGCGGAGCCGCCGCGCGCAAAGGCCTTTCGGCCGCCGTTCTCGGGTTCATACTGTCCGCCGCCGCTGCACAAGCACAAGAGGAAGTTTTTCAGCGTGGGATTGAATTCGGAGTGGGCGCGCGCGCGCTCGGCATGGGCGGCGCGTATATCGGTGTGAGCGACGATTATAGTGCTACGTATTGGAATCCCGCCGCGCTCACTCAAATACGTCGTATCGAAGGCTTTGGCTCATTGAGCTACACACAATTCAACGACGAGGTCACCGCCTCCGCGGCAGCGCTCACCGACAAAGACACTTATACCCGCTTCAACAGCGTTGGCCTCGCGTATCCAATTCCCACGTATCGCGGCAGCCTGGTCTTGTCCTTGGGCTATAATCGCGTCCACCCCTATGACAGCAATTTCGGGTTTTCTTGGTTCAACAGCAGCCCGGGCGACTCCGTGAGCCAGCGCTGGAGCGAAGTGGAAGAAGGTGCCTTGAACAACTGGACGGTTGCAGTCGCGAGTGAAATTGCCCCGAGCTTTTCCGTTGGCGGCGCGCTGAACATTTGGACCGGAAAAAACGAGTATCAATACAGCTTCATCGAAAAGGATCAATTCAATATTTACACCTTCAATGATTTCCGCTCGGACGACACCATTCAATCGGATTATTCCGGCTACAATGTGAAGCTGGCGGCGATGTATCATCCTTCTTCGCTGTTGCGCTTGGGCGTCACGCTCGCCACCCCCACCACGCTGACGGTCAAAGAACAATGGCGCACGTACGAAGAAACCAATGACGATGACGGCGCGCAGGGCACGTATGAAGAGGGTGGCCGTTACGAGTATAAAATCAGCTCACCTATTGCCCTGGGCGCGGGCGCTTCTGTCAACCTCGCCGGCTTGCTCTTGGCCGGCGCTGTGGAATACAATGATTGGTCGGACGTGCGTTACAAAACCGAGCCCCCCATCGAAGGCCTTTCGGAAAGTGAGGCCAACGATCGCATCCGGCGGCAGTATCGCGAGACCCTGCGCCTGCATCTCGGTGCGGAGTTCACGATTCCGCTCATCGACTGGCAAGTGCGCGGCGGCTACTATTACGATCCCACCATTTTGAGCAAAGCAGCGTTTCAAGAGTTTTACAATATCAGCGAGGTGCCGCAAGACGCCAATCACGAGTTCTTCACCGCCGGCCTTGGCATTTTCCTGGACAAACAAGTGCGGCTCGATCTGGCAGTGATGACGGGCGAATGGCAGGAATACAAGGCGCCGCTGTATGATTACGGCGACGGCCAGGGCAATGACATCGATGTCATTCCCGTTTCCGAAAAAATCCGGATCAATAAAGCTCTCGCGACCATCGCATTCCGGTTCTGATCTCTGGTGGTCGCCCGTCCCAGCAGGAGGAGTCTTTTTCGGAATAACCACTGCTCGAGTCCAAAAGGATTCCTCCTGATTGCGACGGTTGCCTTGACAACGAACCACAAAAATGCGAAAGCTGTTAGACTCAACCGCATCACTATGTCCCGCCCTTTGTATCGAATTCTCATTGCGCTTGGTGTGATCCTCACTCGTCCGGCCTCGGCGCAGGAAGAGGCTGTGACTTTGTTCCTTAAAGACGGCGAAGAAATCAAAGCCACGGTCTATGACGTTTGGAAGGGCGAGATTTATTTTCGCGCGGCCTCGGCGCGCCAGGCTTATGAACACGGTGAAATGATGGCGCTCGCCCAACTCGCGCGCGTGCGTATGGCAGACGGTCGCTTGTTCGCACCGCAAGAATTTGTGGAATATTGGAAAGGAGAAACCCCAGAACCGAAGACCACAACCGAGCCAATGCGTACCACTCCCCCTCCTTCACCTCCACCGCGGGAATATGGCCCCGGGTTGCGTTTGCAGTCCGTCGTCTCGCGCGACACCCTGCGTGCGCGCGGAGGCGTGGGCTTGCGCATGCCAGAAATGCCGCGTGACAATTCCTCCCCGGCCTTGAATTATAATGAAATCGCCGACCTGCTTGCGGAAAGCGGCCTTGCCGGCCAGCTGTTGTACGAAGTGAGCAGCGGAGATTTGCAGCGCCGGCAATTGACGCCAAGCCAGCGGCAATTGGTCGACGCCCTGCTGCAGTCGCGGGCCTGGGCTGTGCGCAAGCGGGAACTCCGTTCCGCGCATCTTTTGGCGCTGGGCGAATTTGAGAAGATCTATAAAGACGCCAGCCCGAGCCTTTACGAGCTGTTCAAACTGCGCCCGGCCAATCCTGCCCTGGTGTTCCTGGAATTCGTGCAATATCTCCGCGCGGAAAATGCTCACCTGTTCTCCGACAAATGGGAGAAAGTCGAAAAGACTTTCAGCCCCGCCACGGTCAACGCCTTGCGCGATATGCTCAACAATTACGAAGATTGGTATTATCTTTATGGGCAGGAGCTGGAGAAGCAAAGCCCGAAGTAAAGGAGCAGGCTGGCCATGGTGTTATTAATAGAATGAGGGCGCATACTGCTTGGTCGGCCTCTTCTAGGATTGCGTCGTTGTGCAAATTCTATTTGATGATGTTCGTCACGCCAGCCTTGATTTTCAACTTTGCTTTCTTAATTTCCCCCCATGATCGCCCTGCTGACAATTGCCACCCTCGCGATTTCATCCGGCGACGGGCAAGCGTCCAAAAGCGCCATGGCGCAGCAGCTCTTGCGCGAAACCCTGGCCGCACGCGATTCCATGCCACTCGCCAGGGTTATCGAGAAACTCGACCAAGTGACGCGCTGGGACCGCCGCAACGCCGAAGGTTATCATCAACTCGGCCTGGCGTGGGCTGCAAAGGGCACGCTCGAGGGCCGCAGGCACGCGCTGGAAGCTTTGGAGCGCGCCGTTACTTTGGAGCCGCGCAATACCACCTTCCGCTATGCTCTCGCCCAGCTTCACGTACAACGCGATTTTCTCGGTTGCGCACGGCGTGAATTGAAAAAGATCATGCGATTGAATCCCGCCGAGGGCCGGCCCTACTATCAGCTCGCGCTCTTTGCCGAAGAGGAGATGCTGCGCAACCGTGACAAAGTGAGCTTTCATGAAAACGCCGCCATTTCGTTTTACTCCTTTGCGGTGGAAGATTACCTTGAAGCCGAGCGCCTGCTGCGCACGGCGATCGCGCTCGATCCTCTGTTGCTGGGCGCGTATTACCGGCTCGCAGGCTTGTATTTCGAAGCGGAGCGTTTTCAAGAAATGTCTGATTTGTTGCGTGATGCGCTCACCATCAACGCCGATCGCCCGGCCGGCCCGGAGGAAAACAACTTCCTGCCGCAGCCGAGCCTGGTCGATCTTTTATTGCTGCAAGGATTGGCCTACACGCGCTTGTCCCAAATGGAGCAAGCGCAGCAGGCCTACGACGGGGCCTTTGCGCAAATGTCGCTCGTCGAGCGCGAATTGTTCTATTCGCTTGCCACGGTGCTCGCGCCGGATTCCTTGCGCGTGTATATGAAACAAAAAACAGAAGGGCGCGCACAGATGGCGGCGCGTTTCTGGCAGGCGCGCGATCCGCTTTTTCTCACCACGGTGAACGAACGGCTGATGGAACATTTCAGCCGGATCGCCTATGCCAATTTGCGCTTCAGCCAGCCGCTGAAAGGCGTGGCAGGCTGGAAGAGTGACCGCGGCCAGACGCTGATCCGTTTCGGATTTCCGCGCAGCCGCACGCGCACGCCCGCGGACCTGGGCACATCGCCCTCTGGGCACGTGACGTTTCTGGCCTCGAAAGAAATGTGGGATTACGGCGATTTCTACATGCTCTACGAAGACCGCGCCATGAGCCAGAACTACGTGTTCGCGTGGAGCTTCGATCCCAATCTCGACGGCAAAAACCTCTTTGAGACCAAAATTGAAAAAGAGCCCGAGCGCTTCTATTTTCCACACGGCGGGGGCCGGCCTCTCGAGCTGCCGCACGTGATCGCGCAGTTTCGCGCGCCCGCGGCCAGCGGCGGGGCGGCAGACAGCACGCTGCTGGAGATCTATTACGGCTTGCACGCTTCGGATCTCGAGACCCGCTTCCTCCCAGATACGGTGAGCGCTTTCGCGTTGCAGCGCGGCCTGTTTTTATGCGACGCGAATTGGAAGCCGATCGTGCAGCGCCGCGAGCAGCGCCGCCTGCGCTTCAAAAATACCGGCGAAGACGAGGCTTTATTGATCGAGCGTTGGACGATGCGCGCGCCTCCCGGCGAATTCAATCTGGTACTGGAAGCCAAAGAGCCGGGCTCGGGGCGCTCCGGCAGCGAACGCCAGGCCATTACCGTCGAGCGGTTTTCGGCCGGGGCGCTGCAAATGAGCAGTGTCTTGCTCGCCCGGCAGGTCACAGAGGCGCAGCCCGGACTGGTGCTTTATCAAAAAGGTGAGGTCAGCGTTATTCCCAGCCTGTCGCGCGCATTTGAGGTAGGCGCACCGATCTATGTTTACTACGAAGTGTACAATCTCGCTACGGCTGAAGCCGGCGGAACGTATTTTCGCGTGGAAAATAAAGTCGCGCCGGTGGTGGAGCAGCGCGACCTCTTCGCCGGCGCCTTCAAAACGCTGGGCCGTTGGTTTGGCGCGGGCGCCAAGCCAGCCGTGATTGCTTCTTCTTTTGAAACACGGGGCACGGCGCCGGAGGAAAAGCTGTATCATGCCCTCGAGCTGACCGGCGCGGAACCGGGAGAATATCGTCTGACCATTACCATCACCGATTTAAGCACGCACCAGAGCGCGGACCGCACGCTCGACTTTTCGTTGCACGCACCTGCCGCAAAAAAACGGTTGCTTCCCGCACGTTGATTCTCTACATTTCCCGTCCGAAATTGTTTAAACAGCGCACCTCCCAATTCCAAACCGGCAAGGCTTTGCATGATTGAAGGCGTAAGAGTGAAAGCGCTCACGACGCACGCCGATGAACGTGGTTTTTTTCGTGAACTGATTCGCAACACGGACGAGTTTTTCAAAGAAGGCTTTGCACAGTGGAGCCACTCGCTGATGTACGCCGGCGTGGCCAAGGCCTGGCACATTCACCCGACGCAAATCGATTGGTGGTACGTGCCTGTCGGCAATCTCAAAGTGGCGTTGTACGACAAACGCCGCGATTCTCCGACAGCGGGAAAATTGCAGACGATCTTTTTAGGGGAGAACTATCCGGCGCAGATCGTCAAGATTCCCGCGGGCGTGGCGCATGGCTGCAAAGCATTGAGCGGCGCGACTCATTTGTTTTACATTACTTCAAAGATTTATGACCCTGCCGAAGAAGGACGCCTTCCGCACGACGACAAAATGATCGGCTATGACTGGAGCGCGGGTCCGGAAATCAAATAATTCACGCGGCTTTTTTGCAGGGGGTAGCGCTTCCCGAAAGGAGAGGAAGCGTTTCACCGGAAAGCAGGAAAAGCATCCACGCAACGGGTACAGAGAGGTGGGCAATTGGATCTTGACATTAGCGGCAAAACCGCGCTGGTAACGGCGTCGAGCAAGGGCCTCGGCCGCGCCGCCGCCGAAGCTTTGGTGCAAGAAGAAGTGAACGTGATGCTGTGCGCACGCGGCGTGGTGGCGCTCGAACAAGCGGCAGATGCCATCCGCGCGCTGGGCGGAGGCAAGGTCGAATATGAAGTCGCAGACGTGGCAAGGCCCGAAGACGTCGCGCGCGTTACGCAGAGTTGCGTGAAAAAATTCGGCGGGCTGGACATCCTGGTCACGAACGCCAGCGGGCCCGCGCCCGGAAAATTTCCCGAAGTGGAAGACCAGCATTGGCGGCAGGGCATCGAGCTGGTGTTGATGAGCGTGATCCATCTCTGCCGCGCCGCCATCCCTTACATGAAAAAACAAAAATGGGGGCGCATCATTCACATTACTTCCATCGCGGTCAAACAACCCATCGACGGCATGGTCATTCCCAACGCCCTGCGCAGCGCGGTGAGCGGCCTCGCCAAATCGCTGGCGCTGGAATTGGCGCCCAGCAACATCACCGTGAACAGCGTCGGCACCGGCTGGACGCTTACCGACCGCGTCAACGTCATCATGCAAGCGCAGGCCAAGCGCGAAGGCATCACCCTGCAGGAAGCCGTCGAGCGCTTAGAGCGCAGCATTCCGTTAGGCAGAATGGGCCGGCCCGAAGAAGTGGCTTCCCTCGTGGCATTTCTCGCCAGCAAGCGTGCGAGTTATATTACCGGCAGCACGTTTCTGGTTGACGGGGGGGCGTATGGGGGACTTTGAGAGGGATGCGGTGCTTTCATCCGTTTAACCTGCGGCGGATGCGGCTCTCGAGCAACACCGCGCTCTTGGCCACCAAAAAAGTCACCGCCGAGATGAAAATCACCTGCCCCACCTGCGCCACCATGTCCTGACCAAAGGTGTGAATCATCATCTCCTGCATCTTCCCGAACGTGATGCGCAGAAAATCCCGCCCAATTTTTTCGATCAAGCCATAAAACGTTTCCAGTGTTTCCCGCGAGATCAGGCGCGGCCAGAACGCCCGGCTCAAATACCACAAGGCCGTGAACGCCGCCGGAACCAACGCCAGCATGAGCAGCGTATCGAAATCAAACCGGCGCTTCTTAAACGGCGCGGCCGGCAGCCTGGCCATCACCGCCGCCACAAAGGCCTGAGCTGGGGGATAATCGGGCTCGTGTGCCAAGGCGTCAAACAGGCGTTGATGGAGCTGCCATTCTCTTTGGCACAAAAAACACCCGTGCAGATGCTCCTGCAACGGCAATGGCAAATCCTGTACGCGGGCGGCGCTCTCGGATTCATCCAAAAATTTGCGAAAGGCTTGGCAGTTCATGAGGAAAACCATGGTTGAACTGAACAGCTTGTTGAAAAACTCAAAGCAGCACTCTGCAATCAAACCATTGACATCCACTCCTCCTGCGGCTGCACGCTTAGAATGTGTTGTCGCAGCAGCGCCCGCCCGCGAAAAAGATGGGTTTTCACACTGTTGATGGGCTGCCCGGTAATTTCCGCGATTTCCTGATAGCTCAGATGCTGCGTGTGATACAGCACCAGCACACTGCGATAAACGACGGGCAAAGCCGCCAGCGCGTGGCTCACGAGTTCTTCGAATTCGCGATTCTCAAACAGTTTTTCCGGTGTCTCGGCAGCGGGCAGATCGAGCAATTCTTCTTCGGAAACCGTAGCTCTGATTTTCTTGCGCTCGAGATAACTCAAACAAACATTATAGCAAATCTTGTAAACCCAGGTGGAAAAGCTGGCCTCCTCGCGAAAATTGGGCAGGCCGCGATAAGCGCGCAAAAAGGTATCCTGCGCCGCCTCCTCCGCCTCTTCGCGATTTTTCAGCATGCGCAGAGTCGTGTGAAAAATGCGCGCGCGATAGCGCTCTACCAGCTGCGCAAACGCCTCGCGTTCGCCGCTGCAAACGCGTGCAACCAATTTGTGATCAGGTTCCATCAGACGGAATTCCACGATTGGGTGACAATCGTTATGACCCGCCGCACCGGCAAAATGTTTCGCAAACCGGAATATTTCTGGGGCGGTGAAACATTTTGAGCAAATCCCCGATCAATACGTTATGAGAACAGCGCATGCCTGACGGCGCGCGCCGTACAACTCTCGGATATCTCCAAAGCGCAGCGCAATCTCTCATCAACGGAGGATATTATGTCGCATGTTGAAATCTTGATCCCGATCAGCTTTTTCGCCGCGGTGGCGTTTATTGTGGTGCAGATCCTGCAGCATCGCCAGCGCATGAGTATGATCGACAAAGGCGTGAGCAAACTGGAATTCTCCAGCACCGGCAACCGCTCGCTCAACAGCATCAAGTACGGCCTGGTCGCGATCGCGCTGGGTCTGGCCATTTTCATGGCGCAGGTTTTTGAAGAATTCGTGCGCTCTCCTTTCGGCGCAGAGATCGCGCTGGCTCTCGTGCCGATTTTCGTCGGCATGGCCCTGATCGTTTCCGCGATTCTCGAAAAACGCGAAGAGAAGGAGCGCATGCCAGAATCACTGGAGATGAAGAGCGGCAGGTGAACTCGCCCTGGCGTTCACGAGACCGAAAACGCGCGGCAAGTGGCCAATTGCCGCCGGAGATCCTCGCGAAAGTCGCGATGCAATTGCCGCGAAAGCATTATCGATAGATGGCCGTGCGGATAAATGCGCAAAGCCGGCATCGCCCACGCCCGGCGCAGCGCGTGCACATGCTCCAGCGCGATCAGCGAGTCAAATTCCGCCGCGTAGAGGTGCAGATTTTCCGGCGGCAACAGGGGCGAATAGGTTTTGGGATCGAGCTGGTCATAAAATGACGACGTGAATTTTTCTTCCCAACCCTGCGCCGCGAAGCGGCGGCACAGTTGCGCGCCGAGCGCGGTATGCCAGACGAGATGGTTCAAATGATTCGGTGGCATGCCCAAGAAGGCGAAATCCAGCCCCGGCTCACAGCAGGCCACCAGCCCGCCGATCCAGGCACCCAAACTGAAACCCAAAATGCCGATGTGCCGCGTACCGGACTGGCGCAGCCACACGATCAGCCGGCGCGTGTCGCTCACCGCTTGTTGCACGGCGTGCAGCGTCATTTCCAGATTCGCCGTGTGAAACAGATCGCCGGAGATCGAGCCGGCCGGTGTGCGGCGGTGGTGATAGGGCAATTCGATAGCATAGGCGCAGGCCCCACACGCCAGCACCGCATGGATAAACGGGCGGTAAGCGATCAAAGAGACGTTCATCAAACCGTGCAGCATGATCATGGCCGGCTCGTGCCCGCCTCTTTGAGAGGCAAAGGTGCGCACGAAGACCGCATTGTTTTCCGAATGAGGTGTAGGTCGCGCGGAAGGAAAAGAAAAATCGCGCCGCCAATGTCGACTTTTGCTTTGCCATGGCGTATATTTGATTTCGGCCTGATTTGGCGCGGTGGGCATTGGAAACAAAAATGCCGGATCGGAGGGCAAGCCTTGAATGTATGCTGGAAAAAAAGGCCGAACCCTGCCTTCCTGCCGCCGCGCGATGGTGTGCATGCCAAGCCACGCCAGGCTGTCGATCAAGTGCCCAAATTTTCTTCGCAAATTTCTTCTTATCGCCATACCTCGGTAAGCGCTTGCTGAAATAATTTGTCCAGTTCCTCAACAGGTGCGGCATTACTTTCGAGGTTTATCTTGTTGCCTTGCAGTCGCGCCAATTCACTTTCAATGCTCTGGATTTCCCCTAAACGCTCTCGGATGGCATCTCTCACGGACAGATCTTTGCCTCTAAGCCCATTTCTCCTCCAAGCATAACTTCAATTTATCCCATCCCACATTCCCGCCGCTCAAAACGACACCGATATGACGATCTTTCCAGCTCTTTTCATTCTTGAGCGCGGCCGCCACCGGCACCGCGGCCGTCGGTTCGATCAGAATCTTCATGCGTTCCAAAACCAGCAGCATTGCGTTTTTGATTTCTGCTTCGGAAACCAGCAACACCCCGGCGAGGTGCTCGCGCATGAGGGCGAACGTCATCTCGCCCGGGCTGGTGACTTGCATGCCGTCGGCGATGGTGGGAGGCACCGGAATGGTCACGCGCTCGCCCTTTTGCAGTGATAGAAAAGTGTCGTTGGCCACTTCCGCTTCGACGCCGTAGATTTCGGCCTGCGGTGAAAGATGATGCAGCGCCAGTGCACAGCCGGAAATCAAGCCGCCGCCGCCCACCGGCGCGAGCAAGATTTCGAGCTGCGGCACTTGCTCGTAGAATTCCAACGCCACCGTTCCCTGCCCGGCAATGACGTCGCGGTGATCGAATGGCGGAATCAGCACGCGTTGCTCATTTTTCTGAATCTCTGCGGCGATGGCGGCGCGATCCTGTTGATAGCGATCGTACAAGACCACTTCCGCGCCATAGGAATTCGTCGCTTGCAATTTCGCCGGTGGTGCATCGAGGGGCATGACGATTTTGGCGGAAACGTGCAACAGCGAGGCCGCCAAAGCCACGCCCTGCGCGTGGTTGCCGGAAGAGAATGCCACCACTCCGCGCCGGCGCTCTGCTTCCTGCAGTTGTGAGATGGCATGGTATGCCCCGCGAAACTTGAAGGCGCCCACGCGCTGGAAATTCTCGCATTTGAAGTAGAGCCGGTTCCGGGTGCGGTGATTCAAATAAGAAGAAGTCAACACCGGTGTGCGATGCGCCACGCCCTGCAAGCGCTTCGCCGCCGCTCGAATGTCTTCGCACGTCAAAATCATGGCGGTAAAATTCCTTGACTTTTGCTTCCTCAATTGTTAAAATCGATGCATCGAAATTGCCTATCAGCTCCCGGGCCGTGTTTGAAGATAAAAACTTCCGGCAAATTCACAAGGGCGATTAGCTCAGCTGGTTAGAGCGCTGGTCTCACATACCAGAGGTCGGTGGTTCGATCCCACTATCGCCCACGCGTGTGCCGTGACGAGTCACGGCATTTTTAGTTTTACCCGCCTTCGCGCATCTGCCGTTTGGGATGCTGCTCTCCAAACAGAATTTTTGCGGTCCAGATCGTTCGTAGATCACTTGGCCTGACGAACCTCATGTGCAGGTGAAAGCTCAATGACTACACTGACCCTTCTTTTTCAAAATCTAAAGTGACTCGAGATTCTTTTGTTCGAGGGTCTGGCCTTGTCGGTCAGGAGGTGATGCGCCAGAGAAACTGATCATCCCGGCTCTATGCTTTCAAAAAATACCTTACCACAGCATGAACGACATCGTGAAAGGAGAAAGTGGGTGTATGGTCGCTCAAGGGAAAACGGCGCCGCTGCCGCAGATTTTGGTAATCGAAGACAATTTCGATCACCTCGAACTGCTGGCACATGAGCTCAATACGTATTGGGTCGCCTTGCGTGTGACCCAGTCCGGCTATGAGGGCTGGTCCATCCTGCAAAGGGAGAAAATTGATTTGCTGATTCTCGATTATGCTCTCCCCGATCTCGACGGCTTAACCTTGCTGAAAAAGCTGCGTTTTCAAGCGTGGCACCGGCCCGTGGTCATGGTAACGGCGAATACCGAACGTACGCTGACCGACGAGGCGTGCCGCCAGGGCGTGAATTATCTCGTGCACAAGACCGCGGCGGCCAGCAGTTTCTTGAAAAAAGTGGGAGAGATCGCGGCGCGGGAACTGCGCTTGAAGCCCAGGCAAAAATTACCGCCGCTATTGCACTTTCCTGAAATTGTAACGCTGCTGCGCCACTCCATCAATTGAAAAACTTGGGGCTAGCGGGCTCCAAGGCCAAGAATGGGTGGAAACTGAAAACCGATCGCCCGCCATACAACGAACTCTCACTGAATATTCAACTTTGTTTCTGTGAGAGTTCAGTTGCTTTGTCCCACTCCGGATAAATAGAATGCTCCCTTCCGTTTTCCCATCTTGCAGCAAATTATAAGGTGAGGCATGCGACCCCGCTTGATAAGAAAGCCCATGAATTGGCAATTAGTGTATTTTTGTTCTCCAAAATTTCTATCTTGAGACTATCTGTCAATCCGGGAAATTCGGCTTGACAAAATTTTGAATGAATGATATATTACTAAATCGCTCAAAACCAGGCGAGTGGACAGACCGTGGAGCTTTCTGGGCACTGTCCATTTTTTTTGTCCTGCGGGCCTCAGCAACACGTTTCAACGGTAGAATAGGTGGCTGATCGCAGACCCAGCCCGTCTCGGACGATGAATTTATGCATGGATCGAAACCGAACATGGAAAACGACAGGACACAAACGGAACCATCAGGACGCCCGCAACGGATCACGAAACGTTCCGAAGATTATTCGCGCTGGTACAACGACGTCATCGCCGCGGCGGAATTGGCCGACCACGCACCGGTGAAAGGCTGCATGGTGATCCGGCCGCACGGTTATGCGATTTGGGAAAAAGTGCAAGCGGGAATGGACGGCCTCTTCAAAGAGACCGGCCACGTGAACGCGTATTTTCCTTTGTTTATTCCCGAAAGCTTCATGCATAAAGAAGCGGAGCATGTCGAAGGTTTTTCGCCCGAACTCGCCGTGGTGACGCACGGCGGCGGCAAGAAACTCGAAGAGCCGCTGGTGGTGCGCCCGACTTCCGAGACCATTATTTGGTCGATGTTCCGCAAATGGATACAGTCCTATCGCGATCTGCCGATCTTGATGAACCAATGGTGCAATGTGGTGCGCTGGGAAATGCGCACGCGATTGTTTTTGCGCACCACCGAGTTTCTGTGGCAGGAGGGCCATACCGCGCACGCCACTTACGACGAAGCGGAAAAAGAAACGCGCCAGATGCTGGAAGTCTACAAAACGTTTGCCGAGCAGTATATGGCCATGCCGGTGATTCCCGGGCGCAAAACCGAAAAAGAAAAATTCGCGGGCGCGCTGCACACCTATTGCATCGAAGCCATGATGCAAGATCGCAAGGCGTTGCAGGGCGGCACTTCGCATCACCTCGGGCAAAACTTCGCCAAGGCCTTCGACGTGCGCTATCTCAGCGAAGAGGGCAAGCAGGAATACGTCTGGGCCACGAGCTGGGGTACCTCCACGCGTCTAATCGGCGCGTTGATCATGACCCACAGCGACGACCAAGGCCTGGTGTTGCCCCCCCGGCTTGCGCCCATTCAAGCCGTGCTGGTGCCCATCTGGAAGGGGGAGGGCGAGAAAGCGCAAGTAATGGCGCGTGCGCAAAAAATCGTCGCAGAATGGAAAGGCAAATTCTCGTTCAAATTGGACGATCGTGACAATTACCGCCCGGGTTGGAAGTTCAACGAGTGGGAAAAGCGCGGCGTGCCTGTGCGCGTTGAGCTGGGGCCGAAAGACGTGCAAAGCGGCAACGTGGTGATGGTGCGCCGCGATACCGCGGAGAAGCGCGTGCTGACGCAGAACGGCCTGGCCGAGGAAATCCAGCGCACGTTGGATGATATTCAAAACAATTTGTACCGCCGCGCATTGGAATTTCGCGAGCAGAACACCAAGATCATCGACGACTACGATCAGTTCAAAAAAGAAATCGAAGAACCCGGCGGATTTTTCTGGGCGCATTGGAGCGGCGAGCGCGAGGCCGAGGACCGCTTGCAGGAAGAAACCAAGGCCACCATCCGCTGTATTCCGCTGGAAGGCGAGAGAGAATCGGGCAGGTGCCTGATCACGGGCAAGCCTTCGGCGCAGCGCGTTTTGATCGCGAAAGCATATTGAAACTCAGGCAGGAGGAGTTGTGAAGAAATCCCTTTTTGTGACCGTGCTGATGACCGTGCTATGCGGCGTGCTATGGATTTTCTTTCTTGCCGCCACGCATCAAGCCGCCGTGCCGGAAATCAAAGCCCAGGCAAGCGCAATGTAAATTCTTCAAAAAAATCTTAAAGACTCTCGGCGAAACCGCGTTCTGCCGGTACAACACTGTTGTTCGTTATATTATTTTGTAGACGTCGCGCGCTTTTCCTGAGCGAAATTGGAAAGCGCAGCGCACAACATGCTGTTCGCGGACCAGCCAGGGCCGGCGGGTCGAGGCATTGCAGGGACGCTCAAACCAACCGGTACCCTAAGCCGTGAGTGAGAAATAGTTGGATACTGCTTCCGGAACCCAAGAGGGCGGCTGCTTTCGTGCAGGATACATTGCCATCATCGGCCAGCCCAATGTTGGCAAGTCGACTTTGCTGAATGCTTTACTGCAGTACAAGCTTTCCATTGTTTCGCCCAAGCCGCAAACCACCCGCCGGCAGATTCTCGGCATCCTGAACCGGCCGCGCAGCCAGACAATTTTTTTTGATACGCCGGGCATGCTTGAGCCGACTTATCGCTTGCAACAAACTTTTGTGCGTGTGGCGCACGCCGCGATGAAAGAGGCGGATGTGCAGCTCTTTCTCGTCGAGCCGGAGGCGCCGCCACGGCCGTTTGATCTTGAAATTCTCAAGCGCTTGTCCGACACCGGCCGGCCGATCATCGTCGCCCTCAACAAGATCGACAAAGTCGCAAAAGAGGATTTGCTGCCCGCCATCGCGGCATTCAAGGACCAGCCGAACGTGAAAGAGATCGTTCCCATTTCCGCCCTGAACAAAGACGGCGTGGAAGAACTGGCGCAGACGCTGGAAAAATATCTGCCCGAGCACGAAGCTTTTTATCCACCGGATCAGGTTACCAATCATCCGGAGAGATTTCTCGCGGCGGAAATCGTGCGGGAGAAAATCTTTCTGCGCTATGGCGAAGAGATTCCGTATTCCACCAGCGTGCGCGTGGAAGAATTCATCGAGCGGCCGGGGCACAAAGACTACGTCCGCGCCGTGATCTACGTCGAGCGCGAATCGCAAAAGGGCATTCTCATCGGCAAAGGCGGTGCGGCGTTGAAACAGGTGGGCAAGATGGCGCGCGAGGAGATCGAAGCGCTGATCGACCGCCCGATTTATCTGGAACTGTTCGTGGCGGTTAAGGAAAAATGGCGCGACCGGGAGAACGAGCTGAAGAATTTGGGTTATCTCTAGGCTCGTCCGGAACGCAGCATGCGAAGAGAAGTCCGGCACCTTTCGGTTGAAATTCTGTGGCCTCTTTGTATATGAACCCTCAAAAAATCCTGGCGTGGATCAACTCCCGCTCCGGGCTTCGCCTGCTGCTGCTGCTCCTGGTCGTGACCCTGACGGTGATGATGGCGGCTTTTGACCTCGGCGAACGCTTCGAGCGCATCTCCATGTGCGCCTTTTTTAGCGCGGTGCTGTACTTTCGCGACCACGTTTCAGAGGACCGTTGGCTGGCGATCGCGATCATGGCCGGCGGCACTTTGCTCTCCCTCGTTTGGTCGCTCTGAATTCTCGCTTCCACTTCCGGCTCCGCCCGGCTCTGGCCATGGCCGTTCCCTACTGCCAGCAAACCCCTTCCCCGGCTGAATCATGTTAAATTCCGGCAATGTTTTGTCGCTTTCTTGCGAAAGCGCGATGAATCTGAGCGTGAGGCTTGCGCAAACGAGGGCGATTGCCTGTAACTAAATCGTAACCAGAGCATGCCGCTTTTTTTCACGCTGAACTTTGTTGGGATTTCGCGCGAAAAGGCCTGGAATTTCTTCCATGAGTTTACCTTGCGGCATGAGAACAGCCTATACCCAAGCAGGATTGCCTCTTCACCCCGAACCTCGTCATTTGAAATGGAATTCAAACGGCTCACACGACAAACGCAGTATCCCTCTTCCGCCACCGAAGTTGCTTCTGATTCACCGGAAGCCCCGCGCCGCTCGGCGCGTGTGATTGCCATCGCCGGCGGCAAGGGCGGTATCGGCAAAACCATGGTGAGCGCAAGCATCTCCATCGCACTGGCTGAAGCCGGCCGCCGCGTGGTGCTGCTCGACGCGGATTTGGGTGGCGCCAACGTGCACACCGTGATGGGCATTTATGCCCCGGAGAAAACCCTATTCGATTTCGTCGCGCGTAAGGTCAAAACGCTGGACGAGCTGCTGTTGGCTTCGCCCTTCGACGGCTTGCAGATCATTTGCGGCTCGCCCGGCACCATCGGCATGGCGAATTTGGAGCATTGGGAAAAGCTGAAACTGATCCGCCATCTGCAGCGCTTGCTGGCGGAATATATCGTGGTGGATATCGGTGCGGGCATGTCGATCAACGAAATCGACTTGTTCAACGCGGGCGACGTTCCCATTGTCGTCGCCAACCCCGAGCCTACTTCGATACAGGAATGTTTCAACTTTCTCAAAGTCGCGGTCTTCCGCCGCCTGCGCCGTGAGTTCGCCGAGGCGCCGGACGTGCTGGAGCTGCTCGATCTTTCCAAGGATCCGACGCACGCGCACGATTTTCGCCTGCTCACGGAAATCGGCGAGGAAGTCAAGCGCAGAAGTGTGCGCGATGGCATGCGCTTTTTCCGCTTGCTCAATGACTTTTCGCCGAAGCTCATTCTCAACCGCGTCTTCGATCTGGGCGAAACACGCGAGGGCCTGGCCCTGCAAATCGCGACGCAGGATATGCTGCGCCTGCGCCTCGAGTTCTGGGGATACATGACTTACGACCCGAACATCGCGAAGGCTGTGCGTTCGATGTCGCCAGGTGACATTTTGACGGCGGATTCAGACAACCGCCGGCGCTTTTTGCAGATGGTACGCCAGAACATCCTCGGCGAGCGGGTGCGCTATCGCTCACTAAGAACGCGCACGATTCTTCCACTGCTCGACTTGCAAGGCCGCAACAGCCCTGAGGGCCGCATCTGCTCCATCCAATGCCCTCTGTGGGACAATTGCGAAATGCAAGAAGGCGGCCTGCCGTGCCGCATGCCTGATGAGATGTATGCGAAGCGCACGCAGCATGTTTCCGCAGCGCCGGACAAGGTGAATTGAATTTCATGATCTCTGCCTGGCCCGCTTCCGCCTCGATGATCTATCTTGCCAGCGGGAGAAGTTTTCCCGCCATTCCCTCGGCATTTATGCTTTTCTTTGCCCCCGTCTGAATTTCATCCACATTGAAACACGCCTGCTTCACATCGGTACGAAAATCTTGCGCACCGATTTACAAAATCTGCGCGATGGTATGCGATGCTCTTCGCGCAGGTACCTGATTTTTCAAGGCGAAGTGTTTTTCTCAAAAACAAAACGCCGGTGAAACGGCGTGGCATGATTTGTGTATTAAGATAGAATCAGAATCTACAGATCATGAGAGGATACACCTGCGCCATTCGATGGTTTTACAGAATTGAATGACGCCGTGGCCTCGCTTACAAAATCGAATCCACACACGGAACAGGCGATCGGCCGGCTCCAACGCCGGAAGAAACGCCGGCGCAGCGAACAGGACGGCACGAGGATGCAGCGAGGCGGAATGGATTCCAAACCATCTCATGAAAGTGACATTCGGCTCCGACATCGTGCGCGACCGGCACGCAGAAAAATTGGGCTGGCAGGCAAGCAGCCAAGGAGTCATGCGCGGAAGGCGACAGCCAGCTGTGGCTTGTTCTCGCACGCAGTTTCAGGGAGGAAGCTGTTTTCTGCCTGGTGATCTTCATGCGATTTCGGAACCAAGCGGTATGTGACGACGAATGAGGCTCAAGCACGAGCCACGGGGCATGGAAGTCCCGAAAGCGCAAGCACGCGCTTTTGACGAACTACAACTCTGCACTGCACCGGAATATTGGCGCGGGAACCCATGGAAGGTGACCGCGCCATTTTTTTTGGAGGACAAAGCTGACCGGTCGCTGGCCCTGAGTTAAGGCGAAACCCGTGAATGGAACAAAGACTGGCCAGTGAAATCCGGAGGATTTTCATTGCAATTCTGCAGCGAATCATTTACTTTGCGTATTCATTTTATGCAAAGGCGAACAATGCGATCGTTGCAGTTTTACCTTGTTTTCCTCCTGCTCTCTGCTGCCGCTTTCGCGCAGGAACTCTTGCCACTTGATCAAATCAAGCCCGGCATGCGCGGAGTGGGTCGAACCGTATTCAGCGGCTATCACCCCGAAGAATTTGACGTCGAAGTCATCGATCTCCTTCGCGACTTCTATCCCCGCCGCAACCTCATTCTCGTGCGTCTCAGCGGAAAAAAAGCAGAGTTCACCGGCGTGGCTGCGGGCATGAGCGGCAGCCCCATCTATTTCGACGGTAAACTGGCGGGCGCCTTGTCATATTCGGTGGGCGTGTTCATGAAAGAGCCGCTTGCAGGCATTACGCCGATTCACGAGATGATGGAGATTCTCGATCGTGAGGCGGCGCGCGGGCAGGAGCTTGCAACCGTGCATTTTTCCTCCCAAGAGAACAGATTCTTGGAAATGGCACTGCGCCTGCGAGACGTTTCCTGGGAAAACTTTTCGCCGGCACAATTGGCGCGACAAAACATTGGCAATGCCGCCCTGCAGCCTCTCACTCTGCCTTTGTCCTTTTCTGGAATTCATCCCGATTTGCTCCGGGAGATTGAGGCTTGTTTGCGACCCGCAGGCTTCATGGCGGTCAGCGGCGGCCGGCTGCAGAACGACAGCGTCAGTGTCAAGGATTTCGTGCCCGGCGCGGCGATTGGCGCGCTGATCGTCACGGGCGATATGAGCATCGAAGCCATCGGCACGTTGACCTATCGCGACGAAAAAAAAGTGCTGGCCTTCGGCCACCCGTTTATGAGCAATGGCCCGATCGACATTCCCATTTCATTGGCAAAAATTTTGACGGTTGTGCCCAGCGAATATAGCGCCTACAAAATGGGCGCTAGCGCTTTGCTGTTGGGCGCCTTGCGACAGGATCGTACCACCGGCATTTATGGTGAAATCGGCGCGACACCCCGTATGATGCCGATGCGCGTGCGCTATACGGACGAAGGGGGAAAAGAAAGCCGGTTTGAATTTCAGTTTACCGGCGAGCGCACGTTGAGCACCATTATGCCGTTGTTTCTGCGCGTGGTCATGATGAATGCCTTGCAATCCGCACGCCTGGCGAACGGCGAAAACAGCCTGCTATTGCAGGGCGAGCTGCGTTTTCAAGACGGGCAAAAGATCAATCTCGACAATTTCTACGCGGGCATGACGCCGATTGCAGGTTTCGGGTATCTGAGCGGCGTGGCACAGGCCACCGGCGAAGTGGCCTCGGCCTTGGGCGCGGTGATGGCGAGCCGCTTTCCGCCTGTGACCTTGCAGGAAATCGAGCTGCATTTCACCTCCTTGCCGGGCTGGCGCAGCGCGACCATTGAACAGGTTTGGCTCGATCGCAGCGTGGCGCAGCCGGGCGACACGATCAAAGTTTCTGCGCGCGTGCAAGCTTATCGTGGCGCGAATGTTTTGGTGCAACAGAGCTTGGTCGTTCCCCAAAGCACAACCGGGCCGTATCTTTCCGTCGTCGTGGGCGGCAGCCGCGAGCTCACGCAGCTCGATTACCGCGCCTTGCCCGGGCGTTTCGCTCCAAACAACTTCGCGCAATTAGCCGAATTGCTGAACGCGAAGCGGCGCGGCGATCAAATCTATTTTCAACTGCGGGCTCCCGATCGCGGACTCGTCGTTGAGGGTGAAGAGCTGGCCTCATTGCCACCGACGGCTTACGCGATTCTGCAATCGCAGAACGCCAAAGGCAGCGTCTTGCCGGCGCGCGAGCGGGTTTTGGCGGAGGTGCACCAGCAAGTTCACATTCCGGAATCCTCTCCCCAAAACCGGCAGCCGGCAGGGCCTTACGCCGTTTCCGGAACCGAGATCATTCGCTTGCGCTTGCAATGAAAAAAAATCGTAACTGTTCAGGTGTCATTCCTGCGCAGGCAGGAAGGGCAGGCTGGCGCTGAAGTGTTGCAAAAACTTCCGATATAAATTTGGACCTCACACGGACGGAGTATGCAGATTCACAAGAATAGCTTGATCGTTGTCGCGTGTTTAGCCCTCATGATGCTCGCCGCTTCTCCGCAATTCAAGACCTATTTCACTCAGGAACAATTGAGCCGGGGTGAGGCGCATGGCGTGTTACTCGACGCTTTCGGCCGTCTCCAGCTCGCACCCCCCACGCAAGAATTGTTTCGCGCCACGGTTCCTTATCTTTGGTGCGCAGCGGAAGCACGCGGTGAAGTCTATATTGGCGGCGGCAACCCCGCTGTGGTATTGCGCGTACGGCCGCAAGGCGCGGACACAGTTTTCACCAGCGCAGAAGTCGCGGTATTCGCGCTTGCACCGCAAAACGACGGTTTACTCATCGCCACTTCTCCCGAGGGGCAAGTTTATCGCCGCAGCGCGAACCAGCCGGCAAAGATATTTTTCAAACCCGAGGCGAAATACATTTGGGCGATGGCACCGGGAAAAGACGGCGCATGGTTTGTTGCCACCGGCGAGCCCGCGCGCATTTATCAAGTCTCGGCTTCGGGTGAGGCCAAAATCTTCTTTGAAAGCGAAGAGAAACATATCCGCTCGCTGTGCTGGGATGGCCGCAACCAGATACTCTATGCCGGCTCCAGCGGCAACGGCTATATTTATCGCCTGCCAGGTGACGGCAGTGTAACCGTGATGTACGACGCGCCGCTGGACGAAATTCACCGCCTCCTGTTGTCGCCTACGGGCGCGATTTATGCAGCCGCGGCCGGTGGCGGTCCCTTTTTTCCAGTGTTTCCCGGCGCAGCGCCTGGTGCCACCGCCACGGCCAGCACCGGCGAAGTGCAGGAAGGTGAAGAGGGTGAAAACGTAATCGTGATCAGCGCAGGTGAGGAAGGTGAGGCGCCTCCCGAGCACACGGCCCCGGCGGCGCAAACCTCCGGTGGCACAGGCGCGGTGTATCTCCTCGATGACACCGGCATGGTTAAAGTGGTCTGGAGTTCGGCCTCCGAGCGCGTGCATGCCTTGCAACTGCTCGAGGGCGCCACGCCCAAACTACTCATCGGCACCGGCGACAAGGGCAAAATCTACCGCCTCGAAGATGATGAAACCACGACGCTGCTTTGGCAAGCCGAGCCCAGCCAAATTACCTCATTTCTGAAAACGGCCTCAGGTGCGATTTATTTGACCACGGCCAATCCTGGCGCCGCTTATGTGTTCGGCGCAGGCGAGCGACGCAACGGCGATTATGTTTCCGAAGTCCTGGACGCCAATGTACCCTCACACTGGGGCGCGCTAAATTGGGAAAGCGCGGGCGCAGCGCAATTCTTCACGCGCAGTGGCAATACGGGGAAACCGGACAAGACGTGGAGTGACTGGACCGCGGTCAAACCGGCGCCTTCCGGCGGGGTGGTGGCATCATCGCCTTCGCGTTTTTTGCAATGGAAAGTGATGCTCTCGGGCCGCGACGCCATGGCGAAACGCATTCAGGTTTCTTATTTGCAAAAAAACGTCAGGCCGGAAATCGCGCAAATCAGAATCTATGAGCCAGGCGCGTCATTTCCAGAAGCGAAAGAAAATGCCGCTAATCATGTCAATGAACAAGCCGAAAACCCCATGAATGACAGCGGCCAGCAGGCGCTGGCCGGCAGGAAAATCAATCAAAAGGGTGCGCAATCCTTGGGCTGGCAGGTGCGCGACGACAACAGCGATCGTCTGGAATTTCGCCTTGAAATTCGCAGCGCAGGCGAATCCGGCTGGCGCGAATTGGTGAAAAACTACCACGGGCTGGTTTATACTCTGGATAGCCAGGCACTGCCTGACGGCGAATATCAAGTTCGCATTACCGCCTCCGATCGCCCCAGCAACCCCGCGGACCTGGCATTGGAAAACGAAAAGATCAGCGAGATCTTCGTGATCGACAACAGCCCGCCCGAAATCGGCGCGCTTCAAATCAAAATGGAAAATCAGAAGCTCTATGCCGGCTTTTCCGCCAGCGATCGCCTCTCACCGTTGCAGGAAGCGCGCTATTGCATCGACGCCGGCGAGTGGGAACTGGCCTATCCCCTCGATCAGGTTTCGGATCAAAAAGAAGAAAGTTACCGTTTGCCTCTTCCTGAACACTCCCGCGGCAAAGTTCTGGCGGTGAAAGTATCGGACAAGAACGGCAACACGGGTTTTCGCAAAGTTCAAATCAATCCTTTATGATGATCCCACAAGCCGCCCTGCAACAGATACGAAACATTTTAGCTCACGGCAAAACCTTCGTTCTCACCACGCACGTCAATCCCGACGGCGATGGCATCGGCTCGGAAATCGCGTTGGCCGAATATCTGCAACAAATCGGCAAGAAGGTTCACCTCTTCAATCACAGTGCCACGCCGGAAAATTACGCGTTTCTAGATCCGCATGGTGAAATCGAGCTGTTCTCCCAGGAGAAGCACGCCGATCTCGTGCGCGCCAGCGATGCCATTTTCATTCTCGACATCAGCGATTGGAAGCGGCTGCGCGACCTGGGCACATTGATACGGACCTTGCCGGTCCCGAAAATCTGCATCGATCACCACCCCAGCGAAGAACCGTTTGTCGATCTCGATATCATTTATCCGCCCGCTTCTTCCACCGGTGAGATGATTCATGAATTGCTCATCTCTCTTGGTGCCCGTCTCGAGGAGCGCTTGGCGCAGGCGCTTTACACGGCAGTGATGACGGACACCGGAGGGTTTCGCTTCTCCAATACCTCCGTGGGCGCGTTCAAAGTCGCGGCGGCCTTGGTTGCCGCTGGTGTGAAACCGCATGAGTTGTATCAAAAAGTTTACGAAAACCAGCCGCCGCAGCGCATGAAGCTGCTGGCGCATATTCTCGGCAATCTGCATTTTGAAAAGGACGGGCGGCTGGCGTGGTTCGTGGTAACCCAGCAAGATTTGCAAACGACGAACACCGGCGTTTTGGACACCGAAAGCTTTTCCGATTTCCCGCGCACCATCGCGGGCGTGGAGTTGAGCTTGATGTTTTTGGAAACGAAGGAAGGCAAAGTCAAAATCAGCTTCCGCTCGAAGGGCAGATATGCCATCAACGGCCTGGCCAGCCTTTTTGGCGGCGGCGGGCATCCCTATGCGTCGGGCGCGCTGGTGGAAGGCAAGCTGCAGGAAATCGTGTCGCACGTGCTCGCCGCGGCGAAAAAGTTGTTTGATTGATGCAGTACTTTCATCCCTCCGCCCGCAACACCTCCAGCGGCGGATGATCGATCATCCCGCGACTGTTCAACATCCCCAAAATAATCGTCACCGCAATCACCGCCAGCATCACCAGCGCTGAGGGCAGCAATGCGGGAATAAACGTTGCCTCGAAAACGAAATGCGCCAGGGCCCAGCTCGCGGCCAGCGCCAGCAGCAAGCCGGTCAGTCCTGCCAACCCTCCCAGGAACAAATACTCCAGCGTCATGATTTTCAGAATTTGGCTGCGGCTGCCGCCGAGCGTGCGCAAGAGCACGCTTTCCTGCAAGCGTTGATAGCGGCTGGTGATCACCGCAGCCGCCAAGACCAACAGGCCGGTGAGAATGCTGAACAGCGCCATGAAGCGAATCACGAATGCGACTTTGCTGAGAATATTGTCCGCGGTTTGCAAAACCAGGGTCAAGTCGATGGCCGAGACATTCGGAAAGCGCTGCACCGCCGTGCGCTGCAATTGCGCCGATTGCGCACTCGAACTCACGCGCGTCGCGAGCACATGAAACTGCGGTGCCTGCTCGAGCACGCCGGAGGGAAAAAGAATATAAAAACTCGGCTGCAAACGCCGCCAATTCACTTCGCGCAAGCTGCCAATCACGGTGGTCACTGGCACGCCTTGCACGTCGAATACCAGCACGTCGCCGACCTTCACTTTCAGCGATTTGGCAATGCTTTCCTCCACCGAGACGCGAATGGTATCGGCCAGGCCGTTGCCGGGCCTTTGCAGGCTGCCGGCGATCAGTTTCTCGTTGTCATTCAAAGAATCGCGATACGAGCTGCGATATTCGCGGCGCAACGCCCAGCCGGGGATGCCCGAGGTGCTGTCTTTCTGCAATGCCCGCACCTGGCGGCCGTTGAGGGCTTCCAGGCGCATCGTCACCACCGGCACTTGCTGCAAAACCGGCAGATCGAGCGAGCGGATCAAATCCGCCACGGCTTCTTTTTGGTCGGATTGAATATCGAACAAAACCAGATTCGGCTGCGCGCCCGTGCTGGAGAGCGAGATTTGGCGCAGTAATGTGTCTTGCACGAGAAAGAGTGTGGTGATCAGAAACGTACCCAAGCCCAGCGCGAAAATCATGGTCAGCGTTTGGTTGTTGGGGCGGTACAGATTGGCCAGGCTCTGCCGCCAGATATAACTCCACGAGGAGGGAAAGAATTTTTTGACCGAAACCATCAGCAGTTTGGCCGCGGCAATCAGCAATCCGAAAGCGAGGCCCAGACCGGCGGTAAAGGCCAGGGCGAAGAACCAATCACGGGCCTGTGCGCGCGCAAACAGAATGATGCCGGCAGTGATCAGCGCGTAAATGAGAATGCGCCAAAAATCTCTTTTTGAATTCTGGCTGCCATCGAATGACGATCTGAGCGTGAGCAAAGGTGATATGGCGCGGACGCGCAGCAAAGGTAATAATGCGAAGAGCAGCGTCATGCCCAAGCCCAGGCATAATCCTGCCAACATCGCGCGCCAGGAAAGTCGAACCTGGATCGCCACCGGCAAAAAATCATGCAAGACTCTCGGCAGCCAGGTTTGAATGTAAACGCCAAGAGCAATGCCCAGCAACGCTCCGGCGAGTCCCAAGGCCGCGGCCTGCATCAAAAAAATCAGAAAGGTCTGTTTGCCGCTCGCGCCCAGGCAGCGCAGCACCGCAATGGTATTGAGCTTTTGCTTGATATGCACGTGCACCGCGCTGGCTACGCCGATGCAGCCGAGCAGCAACGCGATGAAGCCGACCAGGCTGAGAAACTGGTACAAATTCTTCATGCCGCGGCCAAGATCTTCTTTCTGGCTGGCAACGGTTTCGTGGCGCAGGCGGTATTTTTCCAAATGCGGCCTGAGGCGCGGCACGAATTCTTCGGCGTCAACATTTCCGGCGAATTTGAAATAGACAATATAGTTCACCTGGCTGCCGCGCTGCAGCAAATCGGTTTGCGCGATATAGCGCAGCGGCAAATACACCCTCGGGCCGATGAAGGCATCCGCCGCACTTTCGCCGGGGACGCTTTGCAAGCGCCCGGCAATGGCAAACATCAAATCTCCGATTTTCAGGGAATCACCCACGGCGACGTCATACTGCATCAGCAACGATTCTTCCACCAAAACGCGGCGCTCATTCTTGAAGTCGTAGGCGGCTTCCTGTGGTATCACCTTGAATGCACCGTAAAAGGGATAATCGCCTTGTACCGCGCGGATGCGCGCCAAACGCGTGCCGCCGCTTTGGGGAAAATACACCATCGAGGAAAAACGCGCTTCGCGCGATTGCTCGCCGCCGAGTGAATCGAACAGCGTTTCCGATTCAGCGCTGAAGGGCTGGCGGCTGCTGATTTGCAGATCCGCACCCAGTAGCGTTTTGGCTTGCTCATCGATGGCTCTTTCCAAATCCTCGCCCAGGGAGTTGATCGCCACCAGCGCGGCAATGCCGAGAATGATCGCGGAGGTAAACAGCAACAAGCGCTTGCGATGCGTGCGGGCATCGCGCCAAGCCATACGGAGAAGCCAGGCAGGATAAATATGATTCTTATCTATCTTCGCGATCATTCTCTTCTCCTGCAACAGGACGATTGGGCGCTATACTTTCGGCTTGATTTGGGCATTTTCCTGTGATTCAGAATGAATCAGACAGTGTGAAAACTTGGGAATGCAGCACCCTGAGCTTGTCGAAGGGAGCTTGTCGAAAGGTGCTTGTCGAAGGGTGCTAAGTTCAAAAATCCGGCTTCGACAAGCTCAGCCGGCGTTGAAACCAAGCGTTTTCACACAGTCTGAATCCTGTTGCGCGTTCGCACCCGTGCTCACGTTTGCCAAGATTCATTCAGTGTGACACTTCCTTTACGTTATCGCGCGACATATGAAAATGAGCATTGGTCGATTCATCCGAGATGATCATCCCGCCTTTCAGGCGGATGATGCGTTGCGTACGCTGGGCCAATTCCAGGTTATGCGTCACCAGCACCAGCGTGGTACCGGCCTCGCGGTTCAAATCAAAAAGCAAATGCACGACTTTTTCGCTGGTCTCGGCGTCGAGGTTGCCGGTGGGCTCATCGGCAAAAAGAATTTTGGGGCGATTGCTGAACGCGCGCGCGAGCGCCACGCGCTGCTGCTCGCCGCCGGAAAGCTGCACGGGATAATGATGCAGGCGATCCTCCAGTCCCACGCGCTGCAAGAGATGCACGGCGCGGGCGTGCGCGTCTTTGTCGCCGCGCAATTCCAGCGGCACCATGACATTTTCCAAGGCCGTGAGCGTGGCAATGAGCTGGAAATTCTGAAACACGAAGCCGACATGTTCGTTGCGCAAGCGTGCGCGCACGTCTTCATTCAAGGAATCGAGCGGCACGCCGTTCAGCAACACCGCTCCGGAAGTGGCGCGATCAAGCCCCGCGCATAATCCCAGCAAAGTGGTTTTGCCGCTGCCGGAAGGGCCGACAATGGCGCACGCGTCGCCGGCGGCAAGCGAAAAAGATACCTCTCGCAGCACCGTGAGCGTGCGCTCGCCGCTGCGGTAAGCTTTGGTCAAATTTTGAACGGATAAGATGGTGCTATTTTCCATGAAAACCCTTTTCAGCACAGAGTTACGCAGCGTTGCAGGGCCGCAACCAAAAACTTTGCTACAACAGCATAGTTTTGCAAGTTTGTATTGAACAGTTGGAGATTATACGAATGAAGGGCGGGAAGTTTTCATCCGTTACATAGTTTTATCTTTGGCGGTAAAATTACTTCGAAAAGCTTGTGAGCAGTTGATTTGAAAAAAGCATTAGAACCAATAATCCCAAACTCAGCCACAGGGGCAATGCCCCAGACGCCATGGCTCGCCGGCTGCGATAATAAATCCACCAGCACAACATCACCAGGCCGCCTTCCAGGCCGAGTGTCAAAAAAGGCGAAAGGGAATTCAAGCCCAGCCCCAAGCGCAGCTCCGGGCCAAAGTTCGCAAAAGGCAGATCCGAATACCAAATGGCATCCAACACCCAATGCGAGAAAATGCCCAGACCCAGTGGCACAGCCCAGTGGCGCCGGCCTTCGGCGCGTGCGAACAGGATGAATACGGCGGCCCCATAAAACACCGACCAGAACATCGCGTGCGAATACCGCACGTCGTAAAGATCGAGCTGCAGCGGGCCCTGGGTCGCGAAGAAAATGCGAAAATGTTCCACCCCCTGCCAGGCCAGCACGAGCCAGATCCAATCCAACAGTTGAACCGAAAATAGCAGAACCAGAAGTGGAACTTCGCGATAACGCGCTTTAAGTGCGAGCCCCACGGCGAGATGGCCAGCCAGCATTAATACTTTTTCCCTTTCTGCGAGCAGTGATCGAGTCCATACAGGCCAAGGGCAGCCACCAGCATGAGCACGGCATAAGCGAAAAGATACTGTGATTGGAGCATAGAACTTTCAGTGTTGGTTGCGAAATCTACCAGGAAATCCCTCGCACCAGGTTGGCGCGAACTCCCCATTCTCCCTCATTGTCGGTCAAGCCGTGCTGTGCGCACGCTTCCACGCTCCAGGAATTGAATTGCCAGGCGAGGCCGGCGCGCGCCATGCCGCGCGCTTCTGTGCCGGCCGGAATAATATTGCGCGTGGTCAAATAGCCGTTGATCTCTCCGAAGAATTGCACGCGTGGGCGCGCCTTCCAGGCCGCACCCATGCCGTAAAGTAAGACATCGTTTTGCACGTCAGTTTCCAACGGCGCCGTCAAAATGCCCATGCCCAGCTCGCCGAAGAGAATGCCCGTGTGCCATTTTTTTGAGGCAAGAACGGCAAGAAAGATATCCGTCGTGTTCGTGCCAATTCCCTTCCTTTGCGTAGAGTTCGGCAGCCGGGTTTCAACCTGCAAGCCAAAAGCAAAATCCTTTCGACGGTTCTCCCACAGCCTCAGAATTGTCGCGACGGAAAAATCGCCGGCGTCGCTCGTGGTGCCCGAGGTTGGCATGCCGGGAACCGGCGTGGAGGCGGCGCTATCGATATCGAGCATCTGCCGCAGCGGCCCGTAGATTTGAAAAACCACGTTGGCAGAGATGCCGAAATCCAGGCGCAGGTTGCCGAGGCGATACAGTGTTCCCCGCAGGCCCGAAATTGGCGCTTGCCAATGCGAGTATGTCTCAAAGCCCAAGCTGAATCGAGCGGCGCGCGGCGGAGTAAGCCAGAGATGATTCGTGGCGAACGACGCCGGAGTGGAAGAATAATTTACTGAGGTTTGGCCGCGCGTATTCTGGTCGCCGGCCGAAGCTTTATTCCAACTCAAAAGAAGTGCACAAAGGGCGAGAGGGATGATATCGGCACGGCATCTCCTCTTCTGGTCCGGTTCAAATGTACTCACTGCCTCCTGGAACAAATGCGCGAATTTCGCCTCATGCATCCGTGCTCGCCTCCTGCCGAGCGTTCACGCTTGCCACAAAAGGAATACGCTTGTTTAATTTTCTCAGCTTGCCAGCGCGCTCGCGGAATGGCAATGTCGCTAAAATCTTCTTGAATCGGCTCAAAACCATCATGCGAAAACGTGATGGCTTGATGCTCGCAACCCATCGCCAGTGTAGCCATGAGCGCCAGAAACCATAATAAATTTCCCATGGTTTCTTCCCTGTGAGCAAGTGATCATTCCACCCCCACCCAATAAAAACGGCGCTATTTTTGATGACGCTCGTTCCCGTCCAGCTTGCGCGGGCTTCTGCTATCCAATAGCTGCAGCAATTCCTCCCGCTCAACCACTTCTTTTTCGAGCAGCAATTTGGCCAACGCTTCGAGCTTGTCGCGATTCTTTTTCAGCCGGCGTGCCACTTCGCGATAGGCGTCCTCGACGAGGTCGCGCACTTCGGCGTCGATCTCACCGGCGAGTTTCTCGCTGTGTTGCTCGCCGCCAAATTCCCCGCCCAGAAAAAGGTTGCGCTTTTCCTTGGCATAGAACAAGGGACCGAGACGCGCGCTCATGCCGTACTCCGTCACCATGCTGCGCGCGATGGCGGTGCAGCGCTCGAGATCGTTTTGCGCGCCGGTGGATACTTCCTTGAAAATGATTTCCTCCGCCACCCGGCCGCCGAGCAGCACTTTCATGCGATTCTGCAATTCCGAGCGCGTCATCAAATATCGATCTTCGGTGGGAAGCTGCAGGGTATAGCCCAAAGCCGCCACCCCGCGTGGAATGATGCTCACACGATGCACGCTGTCGACGCCCGGAAGGATCGCGGCAATGATGGCGTGACCGGCTTCATGATAGGCGACGATTTCTTTTTCTTTCTTGTTGAGGACGCGATTCTTCTTCTCCAAGCCCGCGATCACGCGGTCGATGGCTTCTTCGAGATCCTGCTTCTCGATGTGGTCTTTGTTCTCGCGCGCGGCCAGCAACGCGGCTTCGTTGATGATATTGGCGAGATCCGCGCCGACGAAGCCCGGCGTGCGTGCGGCAATCACACGCAAATCCAGCTCCGGAGCGAGCTTGACTTTTTGCGCATGCACTTTGAGAATCGCCTCACGGCCGTTGATGTCCGGGCGATCCACCACCACTTGCCGGTCGAATCTTCCCGGGCGCAATAGTGCAATGTCGAGAATCTCGGGGCGGTTGGTTGCGGCCATGATAATCACACCGCTGTTGGCGCTGAAGCCGTCCATTTCCACCAGCAATTGGTTCAACGTTTGTTCACGTTCGTCGTGGCTGGAGAAGGGGCTCATGCCGCGGGCCTTGCCGAGCGCGTCAAGTTCATCAATGAACACAATCGCGGGTGCGCGCTGCTGTGCCTGCTCGAACAAATCGCGCACGCGCGCCGCGCCCACACCGACGAACATCTCCACAAAATCCGAACCGCTCAAGGAAAAGAAAGGCGCGCCGGCTTCGCCTGCCACGGCCCGCGCGAGCAGCGTTTTTCCCGTTCCCGGCGGGCCAACCAGCAGCACGCCTTTGGGAATGCGCCCGCCGAGGCGACGGAATTTCTCCGGCTGTTTCAGGAATTCCACCACTTCGCGCACTTCCTCCACCGCTTCGTCGAGGCCGGCCACGTCCTTGAACGTAACCCGGGTTTTGCCTTCAACATAAATTTTGGCTTTGCTCTTGCCGATGGACATCAGCCCGCTCTGCGGATTGGCGCGCCGCATTACCAAGCTCCACAACATCATGATCAAAAAAAATAACAGCAAGCTGGAAAAGAACAGGCTTTGCCCCCACCACGCACCGCCGTTTTTACCCTCATAAGGAATACCGGCCGCTTCCAGCTCCTTAATCAAATCGGGGTCGAAGACGCGCACTGTGGTGAAAGGAATCCGCACAAGGGAATCCGGAGCCGTTGCCGCGCCCCAAATGATGCTGTCGTTCGCCTGCACCAGCGCGGCCGTGCTGCTATCATGCTTTAATTGACCCTGAATTTCTTCCGGCGTGAGCGCGGCGGACAACACTTTGCCTGCACGCAAAAATCTTTTGAACTCGCTGTAGGGGAGGGTTTGGGAATCATTCCGTGAGAAAAACTGATAGAGGCCAAACAGCATGAACAGCGCAAGGACGAGGTACCACAAAGAAAAATTCATGCGCGCCGGCGCGACCGGAGGGCGTTTGCGTGTCTTCGGATCATCCATAAGACAAAATATAGAGCCGCATCGGAGGAAAGTCAAGCAAAAAGCCAGTGGCGGAGAGAAAGCTTTGCTTCATCAGCATGTTGACGATGCCGAAAGCCATGATCACGGCAAAAATGCTTTTTACTATTTTTCCTCCTTTTTAATCTTTGATTTGTACTGCAAGTCGAATCAAGCGGGCTGCAAGAGCGCTGCCACCGCGCTACTGGATAACACAAACGCTGCCATCGCCGCCCATCTCTACAGGCTCGAATTTCCAGCCGCAACGGCACCGTAAAAGTCTCTGACTTTATCGGCTTGCGGAACGGTCAGATCGGTCCAGCCAATGGTTCCGATCTCTGGTTTGTTGGTCTCGCTCATTTTTCTCCATAGTACGCTTGGTGAACTTCTGTCCTCAGTCAAGCTACTCGTCAATTTCCAAATAGATCTCAAACACGACCTTACCGTCTTCCATGGTCACGACTTGATGCCCGCCGGTGGAGCCGGCTTTGATTTTCTGCAAGCCCATGTGTTATAATCGTCGAAGTAAACGCCGAAAGCGTGAAAAGGCTTGGACGGAATTTGCGCTTGCGCGAGATAGTCCTTCACCGTGGTGACGTATTCCTTGACGTTTTCATAGGGGCCAATAAGTTCCTTGCATACGGTGACCAGGTCGTGCTCGAGCGCGACGCGCTTGACGGCCGGCAATTCATTCATATCGATCGCTCCCGTGGTTGGTGATCGTTGCGTTGTCAAAGACTTCCTGCCGCATTTTTTTAAGCGCAGGAGCTTCCTTCAAGGCGGTCGCATTTCAACGCGCCTGCTCGCCGCTGCCGGCCTCGACATAGGGCGTGCGCAAATGCACGGGCTCGGCGCGGCTCTTACGCATGCGCAGGTTCAGCATCTCGACGAACACCGAAAAAGCCATGGCAAAATAAATGTAGCCCTTGGGAATGTGGTGATCGAGGCCTTCGGCGATCAACGACACGCCGATGAGCAGCAAAAAACTCAGCGCCAGCATTTTGATCGTCGGGTGGCGGTTGACGAAATCACTGATGAAGCCCGCAAAGAGCATCATGAAAATAACCGCGATCACCACGGCCGCGACCATGATGCCCAGGCGATTGGCCATACCCACGGCCGTAATCACCGAGTCGAAGGAAAACACGATATCGAGCAATATGATCTGGGTGATCACGCTGGTCATGGTGCTGGCAACACGCGCCGTAACCTGCCCTTCCTCGCCTTCGAGTTTATTGTGAATTTCGTGGGTGCTCTTGGCGAGCAAAAACAGGCCGCCGAGCAACAGAATCAAATCGCGGCCCGAAATTTCGTAACCGAGCACCGTGAACAAAGGCTGGGTTAATTTCATGATCCAAACCAACGAAAACAGCAGGGCGATGCGCGTCAGCATGGCCAGGGCCAGCCCGATCTGCCGCGCCTTTTTTTGTTGCGCCGCCGGCAGCTTGCCCGCGAGAATGGCGATGAAAATGACATTATCGATGCCCAAAACGATTTCTAAAACCGTGAGCGTGACCAATGCCAGCCACACTTGTGGATCGAAAAGCCACTCCATGAATCTGCTCCGTTCGAAGAATTGTTATGTTGCAACTTGGGTTGAGTCAATTTTGCGCCGTATGCGTTGCGCAAAAACTTAATGCGTAAAGTCTAGCCGTTTGCGGCTGAAATATCTACGATAGTTTCGGCGGTCAAATTCGTATTGTGATTTCTATGCCAAACGCATTCTCGCCACCAATGCCGGCGGGATGTTTTTGTAAACGGCATCCCAAAACTTTCCCGCTCGCGCATGCTCGCCCATGACGGGTTCTTCCAAGGCCTCGAGCACGAAGCCGGCTTGAAAACATGAATGCAGCAGCATACTCAAGGGACGATGAAAATAGTGATGCGGCGCAGGCTGGCCACGCATGGCCAGGCCTTTCTTGGTCGAGGGTAGAATGTAGTCAAAAACTTTCACGCCCTGCCGCGAGATGAGTTTGCCTTCACAATCTTCCTCTTCCTGAAGGCATGCAAATTCACCAGAATTAAAACACGGGTGGCATTCCGAAAAAACGAACCGCCCGTTCCGTTTGAGCACTTGCGGCAGAAATTGCAGCAAAGGCTCCAGCGTGAGCATGTCCATGAACGCCATCGTGCACACGGCGGCATCAAAGCGATACTGTGCCAGTTCTTGCAACTGCTCGCCATCGGTGGCGTCGAGGACGTGATAGGCGATGCGATCGCCTTGATCTTTTGTGCGCTTCTGCGCATGTGCGATCATGAGCTCGGAAACGTCGCAAGCCACGACCTGCGCGCCGAGTCCGGCCATTTCACGCGCAAATTGGCCGTTGCCACAGGCGATATCCAGCACCAGCTCTTCCGGCTGCAAATTGAGCAAGCGCTTCTGTGCCGGCTCGATCAGAGCTTTGTGGAAGTGATTGCCTTCCCCCATTTTTTCATCCCAATGATCGGCGTTTTGGTTCCAGATCGCGCGAATTTCTTCGCGCCGTGGTTGTTTGTCGGGCATGAGGTCTTCTCGACTTTGTCAGGGCGAAATCTTTTGCTTGCTTGGAAAAATCTTACACGGATTTTAAGCCTGCACGCGAAAAGCTTTCAAAAACGTGTTTTCATACAGATTGAATTTTTCAGAATGACATTGAGAAATCTGGAAATCAGATCGATAAATTCAAGCTTTGCTGCCTTCATACAATTCATATTCCAACAACCGGCATTCGATCTCGCCATTATAGAAAGGAAGCTTGCGTTTCACCTGCAAACCGATTTTCTTCGCCAGCTCGAGGTTGCCGGTAAAGACGTAACCGGTATGGCCCTGGCACTTTTGTTTGAGATAGTCCCCGATGCGGCCGTAGGTTTCCTCCAACGCAATGGCTTTGCCCATGCGCTCGCCGTATTCGGGATTCAGCATCACTACGCCGGCGCCTTCTGGTACGGGGGTCTCGGTAAAATCACACACGCGGAAATCGATCCAGCGATCGACATTGGCGGCGATGGCATTTTGCCGCGCGGCGGCAATGGCTTTGGGGTCGTGGTCGGTGGCGACAATTTTGCAAGTCAACGATTTCTTTGTTGCTTCGCGTGCCTTTTTGCCCAGCTTGTTCCATTCGAAAGCATTGTACCAATGCAAATGCATGAAACCATAATTGCCGCGCAGCAGGCCCGGCGCTTTATCGAGCGCGAGCAGCGCGGCTTCGATGGCCAGCGTGCCGCTGCCGCACATGGGGTTGACGAAATGAGTCGCGCCATTCCAACCGCTGGCCAAAACCAGGGCCGCGGCGAGCGTCTCTTGCATGGGGGCAATATTGTGCAACCTGCGATAGCCGCGCTTGTACAGCGCTTCGCCGGAGGTGTCAAGGTAAACGCTGCAATGATTGTCATGCCAATGGAAAAAGACTACGCTGCGATCGCGCGCGGGACCGGAATCCGGGCGCTGGCGGCGTTTGCTCTTCATGCGATCGACCAGAGCGTCTTTCGCTTTGAGATTGGCAAAGCGCGTGTCTTTGATGGTGTCGTGGTGCACAGAGGAGGTGACGCAAACGTACCCGTCCGCAGGAATGTAATCCTCCCACTTGATCTTGAGCATGGCACGATAAAGCTCGTCCGGCGAGTAGGCTTTGAATTCCTGCAAAAAATACAATACGCGCTGGGCCGTGCGCAAATGCAGATTGAGTTTCATGGTATCCGCCAGCGTGCCGGCCGTGAGCACGCCGGCCGGCATTTCCTCGTGTATCGGAAAGCCCAGCGCCAGGACTTCCTCTTTCAAAAAAGGAACGATGCCTTTGGCACAGGTGATAAAAATTTTGTCGGAGGGCATATCGTGCCTTGTGATTGGCGAAACGATTCGTTAAATTTCAATATGCATAATACAAGTAACAAAAACCCGAAGATTGAAACGCCCCCGGGGCGTGTCATCATGTCGCGTCTGATACGGCGCGATCAACAGGATCGTTCATTCGATCTTGAGTTTTGGCAAAAAATCGACGCCGCCGTTCGCTTTGCCGCTGCCTGGCAAATGGTCAGGGAAGTAGAGCTTATCCGAGGCCGAAATGCAGAACAACCCAGACTTCAAAGATCTGTTTCAGTGCTTAAACGACGCCGGGGCTAAGTATTTGGTCGTGGGTGCTTATGCGGTAATATTCCACACCGAGCCTCGTTACACCAAAGACCTGGACGTAGCCTCGCTGGAATCCAGCCGCAGGCCCAAACTCTAAGAGCGGCGCCGGCTGCTTTTGAGCGGCTATTTTGGCTGCGTTTTCAACCACGCCTTCGCCTGCTGTAATTGCCTCAAAACTTCCTTCCTCGCTGTTCCTCCGATCGCACTGCGGCGCTCGATGCTTGTGGCCGCGGAAAAGCATTGCTTCACGCTTTCGTCAAAGGCGGGATGCAGCGCCAGCCAAAAGCTCATGGGCAATTCGTGCAAACGGTACGAAATGCGCTCGCAATGTTGCACGACCCGCGCAACAATTTGATGCGCCTGCCGGAACGGTATGCCTTTTCTCACCAAATAATCCGCGACGTCGGTGGCGAACAAGCCGCTATCGAGGGCGGAGGCCATTCTATTTTTGCGAAAGCAACAGGTGGCCAGGGCGCCGGTAAAAACTTGCAGGCAATCGTGCGTGATCTGCACCGCCGCGAATACCGTGACTTTGTCGTCCTGCAAATCGCGGCTGTAGGTGGCGGGCAGGCCTTTTTGCAGAGAGGTGATTTGGGCCAGCAAGCCGAGCAAATGACCGGCCTTGCCGCGCACCAGCTCGAAGGCATCGGGATTCTTTTTGTTGGGCATCATGCTCGAGCCCGTGGCGAACTGCTCGCCCGGGTCGATGAAGCCGAATTCCTGCGAGCACCACAGAATGAAATCGTGGGCATAGCGGCTCAACGTCACGCCGATATCTGTGCAGACGAAGACCATCTCACTGCAAAAGCTGCGCGTACCGGTGGCGTCGACGGAGTTTTCCATCACCCGGCTGAAGCCCAGCTCGCGCGCCAGCAGCTTGCGATTGATCGGGAACGCCGTGCCGGCCACCGCGCCGCTGCCGAGCGGCATTTCATCGAAGCGATCAAGACACTGTTGCACCTGTTCGTGCAGCCGCCGCAGCGCAAAAAAAGCAGAGAGCAGGTAATGCGCCAGGCGCAGGGGCTGCGCTTGCTGCGTGTGCGTATAACCCGGAAGAATGAAATCGACGGAAGCTTCGGCCTGTTTGATGATGACACCAACCAGCCGGCGCATGGCTTCTTGCAAGGTCGCGACTTGACGCTTGAGATAAAGCCGGAAATCTGTGACCACTTGATCGTTGCGGCTGCGGCCCGTATGAATTTTCGCTCCGATGTCGCCGATGAGCTCGATCAGCCTGCGTTCGGTGGCGACGTGAATGTCTTCGTCGCCCGCATGAAACTGAAAACACTCGGTGCGAAATTCTTCTTCCATCTTTTGCAGCGCGCGCAGCATGGCTCGTTCTTCCGCCGCGGTCAGAATTTTCGCCGCGCGCAAGGCTTTTGCCCAGGCGCGATTGACCGCGAGATCCTCCCGCCACATCGCGCGATCGACGTCCAACGAGCGGCTGAATTTCTCCATCAACTCCGCGGTTTGCGTTTCGAAACGCCCGCTCCAGACTTTTGTCGGGTTTGGTGAGGGCGTTGCTGTCTTTTGATTGATCCCCTTCTTGCGCATAGTTCTGGTCATAAGTGTTTAGTATTCAGTAATCAGTGAGCAGTAATCAGTGACTGAAAACTGATTACTGCTCACTGATTACTATTTACTTTGTGTGGCGGAACTCACTCACGCCCGCGCTGGCCATATCGATCAAGGCCTTCACTTTCAGCGGCAGGCCGAAGAGATTGATGAAGCCTTCGGCGTCTTTCTGATTATAAACTTCGTCTTCACTGAAAGTGGCAAAATCTTCGCGATAAAGCGAATGCGGCGATTTCCTGCCAGCGACCATCACATTGCCTTTATAAAGCTTGAGCCGAACCGTGCCGGTGACCATTTCCTGGGTTTGTCGCACAAAAGCATCCAGCGCTTGCTTTTCGGGGGTGTACCATTGGCCGTAGTACACCAACTCCGCATAACGCGGGGCGAGCATTTCTTTCAAGCGCTGCAATTGGCGCGTGAGCACCAGGCTTTCGAGCTCGCGATGCGCGGCGTAAAGAATCGTGCCGCCCGGTGTTTCATAAACGCCGCGTGATTTCATTCCCACCAGACGGTTTTCGACAATATCCACGCGCCCCACGCCGTTTTCGCCGCCGAGTTGGTTGAGCGCTGCCAGCATGTTCACGGGTGAGAGTTTTTTGCCGTTCAGTGCCACGGGCTCGCCTCTTTCAAAATCGATTGAGATGATCGTGGGACGATCTGGCGCCGCTTCGGGACTGACGCTGAGGCCGAATATCTTTTGCGGTGCTTCCTGCCACGGGTCTTCCAATTCGCCGCCTTCGCTGGAAAGATGCCAAATGTTTTGATCGTGGCTGTAAATTTTCTCCAACGTCGCGGTAATGGGAACATTTTTTTCCCGGGCATAGCGGATCGCGTCTTCGCGCGAGCGAATGTGCCACTCGCGCCACGGCGCAATCACGCGCAGTTTTGGATTGAGCGCTTTGTAGGTCAACTCGAAGCGTACTTGATCGTTGCCCTTGCCGGTGCAGCCATGCGCCACCGCGTCGGCCCCTTCCTTTTCGGCAACCTCGACTTGATGTTTCGCAATGAGGGGCCGCGCGATCGAGGTGCCGAGCAGGTACTGGCTTTCGTAAACCGCGCCGGCTTTGAGCGTGGGATAAATGAAATCGACGATGAACTCTTCGCGCAGATCGGTGATGTAGCATTTGCTCGCGCCGGTTCTCAGCGCCTTTTCTTCAAGCCCGGCAAGTTCATCGCCTTGCCCGATGTTCGCGCATACGGCAATCACTTCGCAACCGTAATGCTCTTTCAACCAGGGAATGATGATGGAAGTATCCAAGCCGCCGGAATAGGCCAGCGCCACTTTGCGCACGGATGAAGCCATCGCTGCGTGATCTCCTTGAAGTCTGAAAGTTCCACCGTTCATGCCATTCTGCAGGAATCTCTTTCAGCTTCCAGTATTGCTTCTGGCCTGAAAAAGATTCCTCCAGATCACAATTGATAGGTAATCTCCGGGTAAATGTCGAGGAGGAAATCTGGAGGAAGGGGGGTGTTCGTATCTTCAGCAAGACTCCGATCCTCACCAGCGCAAAATATAACAAGCGCAAGCTGAAATGCAAAGGTGAAAGATGATCTCGTGCTGAGCAGCGATCTATCGCAAAAAGCAAGCTAAAAAGCCATTGAATTCTTGAGAATTCGTTTGCAAATGGGAATAAGTTGTCACAGATTTGAGTTTAAGTTTTGTGTGTCCAGGCTGTGTGAAAACGCTTGGTTTCAACGCACCCTGAGCTTGTCGAAGGCTGAGCTTGTCGAAGGCTGAGCTTGTCGAAGCCTGATTCTTGAACTTAGCACCCTTCGACAAGCTCAGGGTGCGGCCTCCCGAGTTTTCACACAGTTTGTACTCTCATGAATCAAGACATAATTACGGTGGAAAGAAATATGGAAGCGAGGGCGGTAAAATGGGTGCAACCCCCGGAACGCTCGCCCCGGGTGCCCCTGTACGAGCTCGATGCGCTTTGGTTTCAGGTGGGCGGCACGGTGTGTAATCTGTGGTGCACGCACTGTTTCATCAGCTGCAGCCCCCAAAATCATGCCTTTGAGTTCATGACGCGGCAACAAGTCCGGCGCTACCTCGAAGAATCGGTGCAGCTCGGCGTGAAGGAATACTATTTCACCGGTGGCGAGCCCTTCATGAATCGAGATCTGCTCGGCATTTTGGAAGACGCGCTCGCGCTCGGGCCGGCGAGCGTATTGTCGAACGGTTTGTTGATCACACCGAAAGTGTCGGCGCAATTGCAGAAGATCGCCGTGGCGAGTCCGTATTCTCTCGAGTTGCGCCTCAGCCTCGATGGCTTCTCTCCGCAGACCAACGATCCCATTCGCGGCGAAGGCACGTTCGTGCGCGCCCTGCAAGGCGTGAAGAATTTGGTGGAAGCCGGTTTTCTGCCGATTATTACGTGCATGCAAAGCTGGCCGGACGGCGAGCATGAGCGGGTCTTAACGGGATTTCGCGAAGTCTTGTCCGGCCTGGGCTACACCCGGCCGCGTCTGAAAATTCTTCCGCAACTGCGCATTGGCCGCGAAGCGGAGCGTGAGCGTGGCTATGCCGCGGAAGAATTCGTGACGCCGGAAATGATGCTAGGTTATGATGATCATTTGCTGCTGTGCAGCAACAGCCGGATGGCCACGGATCGCGGCGTTTACGTCTGCCCGATTTTGATCGAAAAACCCGACGCCCGTCTCGGCGATACATTGACAGAATCGTTCCAACCTTACCCGCTGCAGCATCAAGCTTGTTATACCTGCTATTTGAGCGGAGCGATTTGCAGTAATTTTTCCGTCATGCGCGATACCTAATGCGTAAAAAAATACGCCTCACGGATTACGAATTACGAATCCCTCATTCATGCATCTCGGCAAAACCGATTACCGCCGCATCATTGTTTTCGGCGGTGTGTACAACAATTATCTGGCGCTGTCGTCTTTGTTGCAAGAAGCTCTGAAGATTCCACACGATGCCATTTTCTGCTTGGGCGATCTCGGCGCGTTCGGACCTCATCCCAATCGCGTTTATCCTTTGCTCGTGGAAGGCAGGGTGCAGGTCGTGCAGGGCAACTACGATCACAGCATTGGCAATCATTTGAATGATTGCCAATGCGGTTATACGGATCCTCGCGACAATTATTTTGCCCAGATCAGTTACGATTACACGCGCTCCCATACTTCGGAAGAATTCAAAGCCTATCAACGTGCATTGCCGCCGCTCATTCGTTTTGAATCATTCGGCAAGCGCGTGCTGCTGTGCCACGGCTCGCCGCGCAAAACCAACGAATTTTTGTGGGAATCAGCCACTCCCGTGCATTTTCTTGAAAAACTTTTTCGCGATTATGAAGCCGACGTGGTGCTCGCGACCCATACCGGGATCAAATGGCAGCGAGGCATGGCGAATGGAAAACTGTTCGCGAACGTTGGCGTGATCGGCCGCCCCGAGAATGAGGGGCGCACGAATGTGTGGTACAGCATTGTCTATTTCACGCCGGAATTGAAGATCGAGTATCGCGCGTTGGACTACGACTATCAACGCCTCGCGCTGGAGATGAAAGAAGAAGAATTGCCGCAGGAATTTGTCGAAACGATACTCACCGGCTGGTGGACCACCTGTCTGGAAATCTTGCCGGGCAAAGAACGCGCCCACGGCAGATTTTGAAGAAAATGTGAGGAAAATCCCATGAACACCACACCCTTAACCAGCATCGCTCCAGACATATTCAGAAAACGTCTCCTCATCGAAGGCTACTTCAAGACAGAAGTAACAGAAGATAAGCTAAAAGCGTTTTTTTCTCTTATTACCACAGGACTCGGGTTGCGGACCTACGGCGAGCCCATCATTCACCAGACCGGCGGCAAAGGCAAGGCCGTCAATCAAGGATTTGATGCTTTCGTGCCATTGATTGACTCCGGTATTTATATCGGGGTGTGGACGAATGCGAAATTTCTTTCAACTATCCTATACACCTGCGCAGAATTTGACGCAGAAAAAGCGGTGATCCTGGTGAAAGATTTCTTTCAGTTTTCTGATTTTCAGTCGGCGATATTCTAAGCTAAACACATGCTCGCCCTATGATCTCTCACGCCAATTCGCCGCCGCTCAAGCGCGCGATACTGCTGTTCACACATTCGCCGGCCCTGGAAGCGCGGGCCAAGCGCCTTGCGCGTGTATCCATGGCCGAGCGCGCTGCCTTTTATCAAGAATTGATAGGCCATGCGCTCGCGGTGGCAGGCGCCACGCCGTATCCCGTACTGGTGGCAACCACGGCTACCTCACATACTTTTTGCTGCTCGCATATTGCGCGCACTTTGGTGCAGCGCGGCAGCAATTTCAAAGATCGCCTCACTGCCGCCCTCATTGACGCTTTCGAACTGGGCTACGATGAAGTCGTGGCGATCGGCAACGATTGCGTCGATCTAACCCCGGCGGATTTGGAGGCGGCTTTCGGTTTGTTGCAGCGCTATGAGATGGCCCTGGGCTCGGCGGCTGACGGCGGCGTGTATCTGATTGCGGCGCGGCGAGAGACGCTGGCCAAGCTCAAAACGGCATTCGCCACGTGCCGCTGGCAGACCAGCCACGTGCAGGAAGACTTATTGCTGGAAACTGCGCGTCTGGGCGTGCGCACCGTGTTGTTGGAAGTGCGCTCCGACCTCGACACGATTGAAGACTTGGTGCGCGCGGCGCGTGCGCACCGTGCGCTGCGTGCGTTGTGCAGATTGGCGCAAAAGATTCTTTCTGCTGCCCTCCCACACCTCCTGTTGCTGCATATTGCTTTTCCTGTTTCCCGCCATTTTATCCGCCAATACGGTCAAAGACCCCCGCCCGCTTCGCCGTTTCACAGCAGATGACAGAACGTTTGATTCGCGAACAACTGTAACTCTGCAACGTTGAGCAGGCATGGCCTCGCCATGTCCTTTTGGTTTCATAAGATAAAAATCAAATGGATCATTGGATTGAGGGATGAATGGAAAGGCATTGATCCAACAATCCAATGATCCAAAAAACTTTACCTCGGAGGTGTGTTATGCCCAGTTATTATCTCAGTGAAGATTTGGCGCGTTTCGGTGAAGTCGGCGGTCCGCAACCCAAACTGTTCAAAATGTGGTTGGATTGGTATAACGAATGCCATCAGGAGGGCGCGCTGGATAAG